>NZ_JBAUUO010000121.1:0-23326 GCF_049582745.1 Occallatibacter sp. | reverse complement strand
ATCTCGAGATTCAGACCAGTGTGATCGATGCGGGCTTTCGTAGCGGAGTCAAGCGGCTCTTGTTTCTCGGTTCAAGCTGCATCTATCCAAAGCTCGCTCCACAGCCGATCAAGGAAGAGTACCTGCTCACAGGTCCGCTCGAGCCCACCAATCGTGCCTATGCACTTGCCAAGATCGCAGGAATCGAGATGTGCTGGTCTTACAACCGGCAGTTTGGCACAAGGTTCCTGGCCGCAATGCCCACCAACCTGTATGGGCCCGGCGATAATTTCGATCTGAGGGGATCGCACGTGTTGCCCGCTTTGATGCGAAAGGTTATAGAGGCAAAGCGCGCTGGGAAGAAACAGTTGGTCGTATGGGGCACCGGTCGCCCGCGCCGCGAATTTCTGTATAGCGACGATCTTGCCGAAGCCTGCATTCATCTCTTGAATCTGCCGGAGAAACTATACGAATCGCTAATCTCAAAAGACGAAGCACCGTTAATCAACATAGGCACCGGCGAGGATCTGACTATTCGCGAGTTGGCAGAACTGGTGGCACGCATCCTCGACTTCGAATGTGAACTCATTTTCGACACATCACGGCAGGATGGCACTCCACAGAAACTCCTCGATGTAAGTCGCATCCATGCCCTTGGATGGAAAGCTCAGGTCAGCCTCGAAGAAGGAATTCAGCGTACCTATGCATCAGTGCAGACGCAACTTGAAGTTGCAGCCTCCTGAAATGCGATTCATCGGCAGCCGGTCCGACGTTGTACGCATGCATGGTTAATATCAGCCTGTCCGGCTTCATGGCGAATTCGCTCTCGTGAGTTGTGCTAGCCTGTAGCTGTCCGCACCTAGAGGACTCTGGAAGAGACAGCCCGAAGCCCAAAGCGGCTCCCTTTTTCACTCGCGCTTCATTAGCATGTCATAAGCAAATTCAGAAGCGGACTTTCGCAGACGCTGGTTGAGTGGACAAACCAGCGTGCTTTCAAACAATCGGAATGCGCGCCAGTTTAACATCGGTCATTCCGATCCCAAGAAGGACAATGGCTATTCGAATCCGAATTCTGGTCATCGCGGGGCTCCTGGTTCTTGAACCACAAATCCCTAAGGCACAGGAACCGCGTCCTGCCCTGATTCCCCTTGCTCAAGGGTCTGGGGCATCTGCTTCGTCGGCAGCGTCTGCGACGAACATTGGCGGTCTCTCTGATGGCCCGATCACCGCGGGTGAGGTCGTGCACATCAATGTTTTCGATGCGCCGGATTTCTCCCTGATCACGCGGGTCTCCGAGAGCGGCGACATTCCCTACCCCATCCTGGGCCAGATCCACATTGCAGGTCTCAACAGTGCCTCTGCCGCGAATATGCTGGCGAAAGAGCTGAAAGATCGGAACCTGATGCTCGACCCCGACGTGACTGTTACGGTGGACTCTACGATCACCGGCATCACCATCCTTGGTGAGGTTCATAGTCCCGGAGTCTATCCGCCGCCCGGCAAGCATCAACTCTCGGATTTGCTGGCCACTGCAGGAGGATTGACGGCAAACACGGGTCGTATCATCGAGATCACACATAGTCGGGATCCTTCCAAGAAAGAGTATGTGTCCTGGGACCCGACCATGCACAACACCGAGAACTTCGATCGTCCAGTCCACCCAGGTGATCGCGTGCTGGTGCGCGCATGCGGCATTGCCTATGTTGGAGGCAACGTTCTCAAGGCGGGGGCCTATTCCCTGTGCGGTTCTCCCAACATGACTCTGACGGAAGTGATGGCGCTCGCCGGAGGAGTCGCTCCCAACGCCGCGACAAGCAAGACCTTTCTGGTGCGCGCTCAACCGGACGGCACGAAGGTTGTCGAACAAATCGACCTCAAGAAGGTGTTGACCTCGCGTGTCGCCGATCCGATCGTGCACGAAGATGACATCATCTATGTCTCGCCCAGTCCACTGAAGGAGATTTTGAAGGGAGCCCTGGCGTTCGCGCTCTCACTCGCTCCGTCGGCGCTTTATATTTATCACCCATAGTTCGCAGGCGGCGGACTGACTGAACGAGGGATTTGACCGCGCCGCTGGCGATCTGTGCGGCTTTCTCGATGCAGACGATATTCTCTACGCCATTTCATTGAACCGTGTCGCGCAGTTTTTGAGGAGTATTTCTAAGTGCTTTTCTTCTATGAGGGAGCGCAATGGCTTCGACAGTCGACGTGCTTTCGAGCCGAGGCTTATCGACAGTCGCTAAATTCAACCTCGAGAACCGGACATGCTGGGACCGGGAATTATTCGTCCACATCGCAAATCAAGGCGCAAAGATCGCTTACATCCGCGCTGACCTTGTGGATTTTCGAATCCACGAGGCCTCTATCTCTGGTTCACGTGGTCAACACGTATTGTCTACTAGCGATTCAATGAGGATTCTGCTTCTATCGATCACCCAGAAACCGAACATGAAAGCAATTACGAGGATTCTGAATCTGTGAAACCGGAATTTGCCGAAATCTCCGAACCCAGTCAATCCGATAGCGATCTTGCAACGAAGCCGAGCGCCGCGCCTGGCGCAATGCTCGACGAAGATCCGTTTGGCTTGTTTATTCGATTTCTGAAGAAGCGGGGCTGGATTTTGGTTGTTGCGGCTGCGTTGGGCTATCTGGTCGCAGTTGTGGCAAACCATTTTCTGCCGAAACGGTATACGGCACAGGCAAATATTGAGATCCAGGCGGAGGACGCCACTTCCCAGTTCCGGCTTGAACAGGTTCAGGACTTGGGCGCCTCGGCAGACACCAGCGAGCGGCTTGACACTGAGATTGAGATTTTGCACAGCCGCAATCTGGCACTGGAGACAATTCAAGCTCTGCATCTTGAAACCGATCCGGACTTTCTTCCACTGCAGAATGGCCGTCCATGGGACTTAACTCGCCCTGATTATCGCCTCATGTTTATCGATGTGTTTCAGGGAGACATCGCCATATCGCGCTTGGGTCATACCAGCATTCTTCGGATTCTCGTTACTTCGAGACGACCTGAGTTGTCGAGTCTGATTGCGAACACGCTGATCGATCGGTACATCGAGCACTCATTTCGCGAAAATTATGCGGCAACAGCAAAAGTTTCGGGATGGTTAGATTCAAAGTTGAGTACGCTCAAGGAGAACCTGGAAAAAAGCCAGCAGCGAATTATCGAGTTGCAGAGAGGTATAGGCATATATGGTACAGACCAATCCCATAGCATCATCGCGGCCAATCTGGAAGAGCTCAACAAGCAGTATGCGGATGCTCAGGTAGATCGCATGCTGAAGGAATCGCGCCTCCAGGAGATCCAGAGTTCCCCGCCGGATGTGATCGACGCCGCGGTGGGAACTGTTGATCCGAGTTTACAAGCGTCCAAGCAGCGACTTCTGCAACTCGAGTCCGACTACAATTCGTTAGTCCAGACATATGGTTCTGCCTACCCTCGGGTTAAGACGTTGAAAGCCCAGATCGATCAACTGCAGAAGTTGTTGAGTGGTCAAGAAAGGGCCCAGATCATGCGAATCCAGAAAGAGCTTGATGCATCGCGAAGCGATGAGGCGAAGCTTCGCGACGCCCTCGATAAGCAGGAGCAGGAAGCGTTTGGAATGAGTCAGAAGGCGATGCAGTACGAACTCGCTCATCGCGATTATGAGGCCAATCGCTTGCTGTACGACGGGCTTCAACAGCGCTTGCAGGAAGCCGGAATTATCTCTAGCTTGCACTCGACTGCTATCCATGTTGTGGATAGTGCGGACACTCCTGTTTTTCCCAGCTATCCAAGAACGAACTTCAATAAGGCGGTTGGAATTGGCGGGGGGCTTTTCTTCGGGATTTGTCTAGCCCTTCTTCTTGAGATGATGGACATCAATCTGAAGACAATGACGGACATCGAACAAGGCCTTCAGTTGCCGCTCATCGCCGCAATTCCGGAGGTTGATTCGGACCATCTGCAGCCAGGGAAGTTCAGGGAGTTTGCGGTTTCGCGAGGTATTTCGTCGTGGTCGAAGATGGCGGAAGCGCTCCGTGGAATGCGAACTTCGATTCTCCTTTCAAGCTCCGGTTCTCCTCCCAAAGTCGTCATGCTTGCGAGCACGAGGCCAGGCGAGGGCAAGAGTTCGGTTGCCAGCTTGACCGCGATTACCTTCGCTCTCAACGGCTCGAAGGTGCTGCTGGTGGATGCCGACCTCAGGCGTCCCGCCATCCATCTCCGATTCAGGATCGGGAAAGGACTCGGCCTCTCTTCAGTGCTTTCAGGCAAGGCTCCATTCCAAGAAGCGGTCGTTGTATGGCCGGATTTACCGAATCTGCACATTTTGCCTTCAGGGCCCATTCCGCCGTTGCCTTCTGAGTTGCTGGGGTCAAAAGAAATGGAGAATCTGCTCGCACAAGTTCGCAAAGAGTATGACTTCATCATCATTGACACGCCTCCGGTGCTTGCCGTAACAGATGCCTCGGTACTTGGGCGACTTACTGACGGAGTCATCCTCATCCTTCGCTACGGTACTGCGCGGAAACAGGTTGTTTTGCGTTGCATCGATCTGCTCGAGCGCTCTGGAACGCATTTGCTGGGAGTTGCAGTGAATGCGGTAGACTACACCGCTCCTGAGTACTCCGAGTACTACGGCAGAAAGTATTACGAATACTACGGCGAACGAAAACCAGACGAGTAAATCCACCTCAAACCTTTCGAGATCGCATGACATTGACAACGAATCGACGTACGCTGCGGCGCCAGACGTCTCTCAGGCGGCCTGTCGCATCGGGCAGGGGGTTCCGATTTGCGTCGACTATGGCCGATGTGGTCGCTCTAGCCATTGGACTCACCACAACGGCCACCGTGCGATTTGTCGGCGATTTGCCTATCTCTGAAATCATCCTTGTTGCTTTTCTGCCGATCGTTCTGGTGGTTCACAGGCGTAGGGTTCTGAGGCGAGAGTATAAGGTTCTTTTCTCTCTGTTGGGGTTCTGGCTTCTCGGCCAGGCGGTGTCCGATATCTACCGCCATACTGCGACGTTGGATTGGATTCGCGGCGATGCGGCCATCATTTTCTTTGGCCTCGACCTTTTAGGGCTAATCGTATTGCTGAGAAAGAACGAACGGCGGAAAATCATTTTCCTGGCGGGAACCGCTATCGGCTCAATTTTGGTTACAGTCATCCATCCGTCTGACTACGCTTTGGATCAACCTTGGAAGTTCGGGTATGCATCGGGCGTCATCACCATTGTGATGTTGATGAGTTCCTTCTTCTATGCAAGACGCATGTACATGATTGCGGGCCTTCTCGTTTTGGGTATCGCAGGCGTGAACTTGTTGGAGAATTTTCGCGGTCCGGTTGGTCAGCTCTTAGTCGTTATCGCACTGTTCTTTCCAGTCGTACCCGAACAATTTGGAAGGCTGAGAATACTTCCCCGCTCCGGAGGAGCGGTCAGGGTGGCTGTGCTGTTGGTGCTTAGCCTTGGAGCCGCCTGGGGCGCCGAAAGGCTTGTTATCTTCGCCACTTCCGCCGGCCTTGTCAGCGAAGAAGCGAGAGCGAAGAACGAAGCTGAACTGAACGGCGGTTTTCTTCTGGGCGGAAGACCCGAGATCCAAGTCTCATCGAAGGCCGTGATGGATAGCCCGATCATTGGTCACGGGTCTTGGGCGGCAGACCCAAAATATGTCAAGATGTTGTTTGATATCGAAGTTGAGGGTGGTGTTTTAGACGCCTCTGACAGGGAAGAACTTTCTACGGGTCTTATCCCGGCCCACTCCCATCTGATGGGTGCCTGGGTCTGGGCAGGCATTCTTGGGGCCGCGTTCTGGTTCTATATTCTTTGGTTGACAGCTAAAGCCACAATTCGACTCGCCATTCTGCGTCCTCCATCGGCTCCGATCTATGGGTGGTTTATTGTAGGTACGCTCTGGACAATCATGTTTTCTCCGTTTGGCTTGAATGCGAGAATGTACGACGCCGTGGCCATCGTGATCACGTTTGACCTGCTGGAAGCAGAACCGGTTCACATCAAGAACATGTTGGCGAGTATGCGTAGACGCATCATGTTCAATCGTCCCCGCCGCCTTCCCAATCCGCGCCTGTTCCCGACAACCCGATGACGATGGAGTTCACCAGGTGCCCTCCCAGTCTTGCAGTTCCCCACGCGGGAGCCAGTCTCAATGACTGAAGTTGAAAAGCCGGCTCAGAATTCCGGATGGCTCCGATTCTTGCCGGACTTTGTTCGTCAGAGACTCTCTGGCCGACACGGGCTGCAGGCGATCCTCGGCAACAGCGCTTGGCAGGTCGCCGACAAAATCGTTCGCATGGGAGTTGCCATATTCGTGAGTCTGTGGGTAGCCCGCTACCTGGGGCCTCACCGCTTCGGCCAACTGAATTACGCACTGGCGTTGACCTCCGTCTTCACGGCGGTTTCCAACTTAGGACTCGACAGTATTGTCATACGCGAATTAGTCAAGTTCCCAGAGCGGAAAAACGACCTGTTAGGAAGTGCGTTTGTCCTTAAACTCCTGGGAGCCTTACTCACCTTATTAATCGCAATTATCCTTGTCTCTATTCTTCGCCCCGGCGACAAACTCATTCTGCTGCTGACTGCGCTTTCGGCAGCGGGGTTTCTCTTTCAGTCGATTCCTATCAATCTCTATTTCCAGTCGAAAGTGCAGGCCAAGTACATCGTTCTTTCCGCGAATGGCGGCTTCCTGCTGATGGCGCTGGCGAAAGTAGTGCTGATATTAATCGGCGCGCCGCTCATTGCCTTTGCATGGGCAGGTTTCGTCGAGTTTGTTCTCGCAGCAGGTTTCATGTTGATTGCGTATAGTTATAACCGTCAGGACATCTTGAGGTGGAAAGTCAGCTTTCTTGACATGTGCTCTCTCCTCCGGGAAAGTTGGCCGCTTGTTTTTACGGGGATCTCTGTCATGATCTCCATGCGCGTCGATCAGGTGTTGATTGGCCAGATGCTGGATGATAAGCAAGTCGGCCTTTATTCGGCGGCCGTCAAGCTCAGCGAGCTTTGGTATTTCATTCCCGTCTCAATCGCCGCTTCAACCTACCCCGCTTTGGTCGACAGCAAGAAGCGAGGTGAAGATCTGTACTACCGCAGGTTGCAGCAGCTTTATGACATGCTTGTAACCTTGGGGTTAGCTGTTGCCCTGGCGATGACCATTCTTTCCTGGCCAATGGTCCGTCTGATGTACGGCCCAGCATATGCCGCATCCGCCGGAGCACTCCGCATCCTTATTTGGAGTGGCATTCCGGTTTGCTTCGGAGTTGCTTGGAGCAACTGGATGATTCTCGAAGGCAGAGCGAAGATGCTGTTCTATTTCCAACTGACTGGAGCAATCGTCAATATCATTCTGAACCTGGTGCTTATTCCTCGTTTCGGTATCGTCGGTTCTGCACTGGCAACTCTGATCTCTTATTGGATCGTAATCACGATCCTTGCCGCCATCATGAAGCCGCAGCGCAAGGGGCTGGTGATGCTCGGCAAAGCAATGATTTCATTCCCCACCCTTTTTCGGACGATGGCGATGAGGAGCAGTTCGTAGAGCGACGACTCACATTTCTTGGCGACTCTGCTTGGAAAAGCTCAATTTTGGATGCGGCACGCGGTATGCGCCCGGCTGGACAAATATAGATTTTCACGGTGCACGTGAAGCGGGTCAACTTGCTCGCTGGATTTCCCTTTTCGGATAATAGCTTTGATACGGTCTACAGCAGCCATGTCCTGGAGCACTTCGCATCGCAGCGGGGTTCGTCTCTAATCCGGGAATCGTACCGGGTCCTCAAGCCCGGGGGGATTCTTCGGACTGTAGTTCCGGATCTGGAGGCTTCATGCCGGGAATACCTGCGGATACTGGCGATAAGCGATTCCGATCCGGCGAAGACGACGTGTTACGACTGGATCAAGATTGAACTCCTTGATCAACTCGTCCGTACCTCAGGCGGCGGTGAGATGGGTCCGCTGATGCGCTCATTCGCAAGTCGCAGCGATCGAACGATGATTGAATACGTGCAATCCAGAATCGAGAGTGACCTGGTTACGTCTCAGCCTCCTGAAGGCGCCACGAGTAGGCTGGCAAGTGTCAGCTCCGATAAGGTCATGACGAAATTGACTTATATGTATCTTAGATTAGTCAGAGGCCCGGTTCCGAAGGATCTTCGGCCAATGGTCTGGAACGGAACTTCGATTGGAGAGAAACACCGTTGGATGTACGACCGGTATGGACTAACGCTCCTGATGAAAGACTGCGGATTCGCTGAAACGCGCTTTGTAGAATTCAATGATTCGAGTATTCCAGGATTTTGCGAGGATCGTCTGGACTCGAATCCGGATGAATCTGAATTTTGCATTCGGGTCCTTGAGAGAAAAGCCAAATGTCGTTAAAAACTCTTGTCGTAGCCCACAGTCCGAAGCTGCTCATAGCCTTGGCCAAACACATTCGCCACCGGCGAAGAGCCGGCGCGTCGCGGTCTCTCGTGTGCAAGCTCTTGAAGAACCTCGATCCCATAAAACTGGAGTTGGGCTCAGGAAGCAAGAGAGGAGTTGACGGCTGGACGACATTGGATCGTGCTCTAGGCTGCGACGTATACTGCGATCTAGCAAAGGGAATTCCCTTTCCGGATCGATGCGTCACGGCCATCTACTCATCCCACGTCTTCGAGCACTTAACCTACAAGGAAGCGCAGACCCTGCTGGATGAGTGCCTCAGGGTGTTGGTTCCGGGAGGACACTTTTCCATATGCGTCCCAAATGCAAGGCTCTATCTGAATGCATATTCCAACAACATAGAGATTACCGATAAACGGTTCTTCGAATATCGGCCGGCATATAACTTCACAACAAGGATGGATTATGTAAACTACGTAGCCTATATGGACGGGCAACATAAATACATGTTCGACGAGGAGAACCTTGTCTACATCCTGCGGCAAAAAGGATTCAAAGACGCTCGGTTGAGAAGCTTTGACAAATCCCTCGATCGGGAAGCGCGCGATCATGAGTCCATCTATGCGGAGGGCTACAAGTGAAGATTTATTGGATTAAGTATAAAGCGTATCGCGTAAGAGCCTGGTTGATCCGATAGATTCAAAGAGCTATTGAGTGGAACACTTACAGGGAGAATTTGCTTGTATCGGTATGCTCAAGGCTCAGCGTTCGTCATGTTGATCTGTCTCCCCAACGTCAGCCTCATCGGGGTGCTAGCTTTACATTTATCCCACTCACGATCCAACATTCTGGGTCGGAGATCGTAGTGCAGCGTCTCGTTGTATAACCCTTCACTCGTTTGGCAAACATGATCTTGACTGATTACTTTAAGCGTGCCTGGAGTTTCATTCGATGGATGCCGAGAAACTCCTTAAATGGATTTAGATTTCGTGTTCTCTATTTCAGGGGAACCAACTATAAGGTGCCGTCTCGAATACGCGTTGCAAAGAAAGGCGTCTCATTGCGTTATCTGGATGAGCCAGGTATAAGTTCTGACTTTATTGAATGTCTCATTTACAACGTCTACGGGCTCGGCCAGCGACTCAGGCAAGTGCGAACCATTCTCGACATTGGTGCGAATGTAGGGTTCTTTTCGCTCGCGGCCAAAGAATATTACCCTGATGCAATCATTCACGCATATGAACCCAATCCTCGGGTTCAGAAACTACTTCGCGCAAACGTTGAGGGACTTAACATCGAGGTTTATCCCGAAGCAGTCGGTGGACAAGCCGGGCAGGTAACACTGAGCGACGAATCAGTTTCGAACATGGCACGTACTTGCCCCAGCCAAGATGCGAAGGGCGGCATCGCGCAGATTCGTCTCGATGCCGCTGTCGAGCGGATAGGTGGCGCAGTCGACCTTCTTAAGATGGATTGTGAGGGGGCGGAATGGGAAATGTTCGGGCTTGCCGACTCCTGGGATTCTATCAAGAACGTCCGAATGGAGTATCACCTCTACCGCGGCGAGTCCGTGGAACAGGTTATGCAGACGCTTTCCGGCTTAGGATTTCGGATCACCCGCTTGGGGCCGCAGCGCAATGACATGGGAATAATTTGGGGAAGTCGTGACTGACGCCCCTGGCACGACAATACCTGTCGTACTCATTGTCTTTAACCGCCCGGAGCCGACGCGGCGCGTATTTGAGGCAATCGCAAAGGCTCGTCCATCGCGGCTTCTAGTGATTGCCGATGGGCCACGATTGGACCGCCGAGGAGAGTCAGACCGCTGCGCCGATGTCAGGCAAATAGTTTCCAGTGTCGACTGGCCCTGCAAAGTGGTTACCAACTTTGCTGCAGAGAATATGGGTTGCCGCAGGCGAGTGATCTCAGGTCTCAATTGGGTCTTTTCGCTGGTTGAGGAAGCCATCATCCTCGAAGATGATTGCCTGCCGGATCAAAGTTTCTTTCGGTACTGCACCGAATTACTGGCTCGATATCGCGAGAACCGTCAGATTGGAATGATTGCCGGCTTCAATTTCGAAGGAAGTTTTCGTCATCCTTCCAGTTACTATTTCAGCTCGCTTGTACCTATATGGGGATGGGCCACGTGGCGTCGTTCCTGGCAGCAATATGAAGAGGAAATGAAAGGCTGGCCGGAGGCGAGGCGAAGCGGTATGCTGCGACGGTTGTTTCCCGACGGCCGAGTTGTTGCTTACTGGGAGAAAATGTTCGACGGGATGGTAGATGGAACAGGGCCGAATACTTGGGACTATCAATGGGTCTATACGTCTTGGACTCGAAACTGGCTCAACATAGTGCCCGCCACAAACCTTATTCAGAACATTGGCTTTGGCGACGACGCGACCCACACTAGAAAATCGGACCCGCTCGCGACCATCCGGGCAGATACGATGCATTTCCCTCTTCGTCATCCTTCAACGATCGAAACATGGCAAGCTCGGACCATGAAGTTGCAGAAGAAAGCCTGCGTCCCTTCATTTCTCAAAAAACTCAAGCGAAAGATCTCCGCAGCCCTGATGAGTCGCTTGTCAACCTTGTAGCCAAGTGCAATCGAGCTTTGCGAATCTCAGAAGTCAAACGATCAGGTGAAGAAATAAGATGCGAGTTGTGCATGTGTCCTACAGTGTGGAAGGAGGTGCTGGAAGAGCTGCTCTGCGGTTGCACCAGAATCTAAGAGACCTGGGCACAGATTCTCTGATCTTCGCATTCGATGAAGGAACCACCTTGCCCCCCTCATTTCATTCTGGACCACTGGATAAGTTCCTAGCTCGCTATATGAGGAATATTGATAAGCTTCCAAATAAATGGCAACGCCGCCGGGTTACCACGAATTGGAGCAATAACTGGGCTCCGAATCTTACTCTTCGTAAGATAACTGAGCTGAAGCCGGACATAGTACATCTGCATTTCATCGGGGCCGGTACGTTTCCGATTCACGATTTCAAACTGGTTCAGTGCCCGATCGTATGGACGCTCCATGACATGCTAGCCTTTACGGGCGGTTGTCACTACACAGGCGGGTGCCAGCGATTTCTCGAAAAGTGCGGTCGCTGCCCAGCGCTCCGTTCATCCTCGGAAGATGATCTTTCGAGAACGAATTGGATGCGAAAGAAAGAAGGATGGGCAAATGTGGACTTGACTCTCGTAAGTCCCAGCAATTGGTTAGCCTACGAAGCGCGCCGAAGCAGCCTCATGACTGATCAAAAAGTCATGGTTATTCCCTATGGGATCGATCTTAAATGCTTCAGTTTCATGGACAAGCTGAAAGCTCGGAAAATGCTCGGTCTTCCGAGCGACAAGTTCGTTGTCGCCTTCGGTGCCGCGTCTCTGAAGGACTCGCGAAAGGGTCTCGATCTGCTTTGGGAGGCGCTGCAGGACTTCAACGAGCGAGTGGGCCAGGGGAACTGCGAACTGCTGGTGTTCGGGGCGGGAGGGTGGAATCCGCTGGGTTCGTCGATACCGATATGCAACGTTGGAATGATCCGCGACGATCGAAAGCTAGCGCTCTTGTACTCGGCAACTGATGTCTTTTGCGCACCATCACGGGAAGAGAATCTGGCCAACACAGCTCTTGAATCGCTGGCGTGCGGCACCCCTGTACTGGCATTCAGAATCGGCGGGTTCCCAGACATTATCGACCATCGACAAACCGGATATCTGGCAGCGCCATTCGATGTGAAGAGCTTGGCAGACGGACTGGAATTCCTGTATTCGAGTCATTTGGTTGGAGAGGATTTCAGGGCAGCTTGCCGCGATAGAGCGGAACGGCTGTATGACGGAAGAACCAATGCAAACCGCTACATCGAGTTGTATGACACTCTGATTTCAAGTTGGGCCCACCGAACCGTCACTCCCCTTGCTCGGCGCTGATATCGGTTGTTAAAGAAAAGGCGAGAGCGATTACTTTGGGGCCAATAAAACTCTTGAGCGTAATTCGCGACTCCTGGCCCGAATCCGGTGGACCTGTGGAGGGATTACTGCACAGCTCCGAAGCCCTGATTCGGAACGGGCACGAAGTTGAGGTCGTGAGCATGGAACCAGCGGATGAGGCGAAATCACGTGAATATCCTTTTCCTGTAACTGGCCAGGGTCGCGGCATTGGCGGCATTGGTGGATATGTACCTTGCCGAGGGCCGCACCGTGAACCGTCAGCAGGGCTTTGCCGATCACAATCTGTATGACCTGACCTTCTTTCTCTGCCAAGCACAATGGGCAGGGAATGCAGCACTTCACATTAATACGGGAGATGTAAAGTCGATCTCCGATGCGCTGATGCAGATCGCTTCATCTTCTGACACTAGGCGCTTGATGGCAAGCGGGCGGGGCGCGCGAAAGAACTATCGTGGAACGTTGAGCCGCAGAGACACATTCCATTTACAAGGGATTGCTGAACGAGATTTGACCGGCCATTCAAATCAATGAAGAGGAAATCAGCTGAATGAATTGGGAAAGAAGAGAATAGATGGAGCGGACTCGATCTCAAAGCCGGATTGTTGCGGAGACGCCAGCTAACGCGAATTGTTTCGTTGGGTTTCACGACATTATCCCGTGGTCGCAGGATGACTCCTGTATTGCGATTCATCGCGCATCGCCGGCGTTGTTTGCCATGGACGATTGTGACAAGCCGATCGACATATGCTTGTGGCGTCCACAGACCGGTGAGATCGAAGCAATCGACACGACCACGGCGTGGAATTTCCAACAGGGTTCGCGTCTGCAATGGCTGCCTGGCAGGACGGACACACTCGTCTTCAACGCTATGGAGGGAAATCGAGCGGTTGCAATTCTTCGGAATATAGCTACAGGAGAGCGTCGTGTATTGCCGGCTCCGATTTACGTCCTTAGCCCTGATGGCAAGACATCGATTTCGCCGAACTTTACAACGCTTGCGCACCGGTGGAAAGCATACGGATATCCGTCACTCGCTGGGAACCCACAAATAACGGATCAAGATGCGGACGGGCTTTGGCAACTAGATATTGAGACTGGAAGAGAGAGCCTCTTCATTTCGACCAAACGAGCGGTGGAGTTTGAAGCTGTTCCAAGTGCTGATCCCTCAAGCCACTTTCTTTGTCACGCCAGTTTCAGCCCTGATGGATCGCGGGTCGTGTTTCTGCATCGCTTCTTTAGTTCCGACGGCGGTCTATTCACGCGCATGATTGCCACCGATAGAGCGGCAAAACAGTTAGTTTTGCTTGCGCAAGAGAAGGTGAGTCACTTTGATTGGATCGATAATGACACACTCTTGGTGTGGGCTCGATTCACAGGGGGAGGCTTGGCGCAGGCTCGGTCACGCGGCTTGCTAGGTTCACCATGGCTAAAGCCGTTGTTGCTGCTTGCACGTGGACTAACGGGACGGTGGAAGAAGAAGCTTCTCGCGGAGTCATACTACAGAATCTCCATTAAGGCCCCGAAAGCCAGAGTTCGCTACGGATGGCCTTCTCTGGATTCAGACGGCCACCCAATGATTGCGCGGTCGCACCGCTGGATTGCTACTGATTTCTACCCAAACAAAAGCGGCCATCTTCCTGTAATTCTTTTTGACTCCGATCGAATGCTTCGAACAGATGCACATGTCTTCGAACACAATCCTCGCTCCAGCGACACGGATGTGAAGTGCGATCTGCATCCCCGTTGGAATCGTTCAGAGAAACTTATTGCTGTGGATACCTGCGAGGCGGGGTTGCGCCAAGTTCGGGTTCTCGACGTGAGCGCCATTGTGAATTGAAGCAGCTTTAGCCGAGTTGCGGTTTTAGACGGCATCACAGATTGCGGGATGGAGGTCCCCATCAAGATTTCGATCGTCACAAACGCATTCAATCAAGGAAGGTACCTGGAAGCCGCGATGATAAGCGTGCTAACCCAGGACTGGCAGGATGTCGAATACCTCGTAGTGGATCCTGGTTCGAACGATGAGACGCCGGAGATTATCCGAGCACTTCAGATGAAATACCCGGGGCGTTTCATTCATATCACTGAGCCAGACGATGGGCCCGCGGACGGCCTAAACAGGGCTTTTGCACGAGCGACAGGCGAACTTTTTGGCTATCTGAACGCGGATGATTTGTATTTGCCGGGATGTCTTCGCGCGGCAATGGAAACAGCTCTGAGACACCCAGAAGCGGCTGCCGTTTATGCGGATGGCTACAGGTCAAATGCGGAAGGGAAGATCGTACGAAGAGTAATTTCCACCAAATTCAGTCCGAAGAAGTTTGTCTACGGAGGCGCTTTGGTACTGCAGCAGTCCACGTTTTATCGCGCTGAGGCGTTTCGCGCCGTGGGAGGGTTCAACTGTCAAAACAGAACGAGTTGGGACGCTGAAATTCTGCTTGATATGACACGCAACGGAATGCGACTGGTGCACGTGCCAGGGTATTGGTCGGTCTTTCGGATTCACCCAGAGTCCATCACTGGCAGCCAGCGGACTGCAACCGAGAGCCACGAGACCCATGCACGCTATTTTCATGAAGTCATGGGTCGTGAGAAGAATCCAATTGATAAATTCGCTGCCAAGCTTTTCCTGGGCTACACGCTGTTGACGGAGCCTCGCGGGTTAGTAGCGCGTGTCCGTGATCGCATGGGACCGCCGGACATCGAACCGTCGCCGTGCAATTCAAGAGACGCGGGACTTCCTTCTCAATCGGAGAATAAGCAAGACAAATGGCGAAGCTAGTTTTTGTTTGGGACAACTTTGGGCCGCTCCACGCAGACCGCTGTAATGCTGTTGCTCGGAAATTCGAGGGCAGGCAGCAAGTCATCGGGCTGGAACTTGCTGGGCTGAGCAAAGTGTACGATTGGGTCCCCGAGAGTGGTCCTCATTTCAGGAAGATCACGTTGGTGACCGGCCGCACATTGGAAGAAATCCCGTTCCCAACGCGGTTCACGAAGACCCTTGGGGCGTGCTTGTCAATGGGACGCGATTCCCAATTCTTTATGTGCCACTATCAAGATCTTGCCATTTTTGGGGTTGCAGTGGTTCTGAGGTTGATGGGACGGCGTGTATTTACAATGGGCTGCTCGAAATTTGACGACTATGAGCGCAACTTGGGCAGAGAGTTCCTGAAGAGCATGCTCTTTTTGCCTTACATAGGTGCAATTGCATCCGGAGTGAGATCTCGTGATTACATCCGATTCATGGGGCTTCCTGCAAGTCGCATTCAACCTTCCTACAATACGGTCTCGGTTGCACGGATTCGGGCGTTGGCCGGATCTCCACCTGCCCCAGAAGGGGTTGATTTCAGCGCGCGGCACTTTACGATTGTGGCTCGAATGGTTCCGAAGAAAAACGTTTCGACAGCCCTGAAGGCGTTTGCCCTTTATGCGTCTCAAGTGCCGAATCCGCGCCATCTGCGTCTCTTTGGCACGGGACCACTGGAGGCAGAGTTGCACCAACAAGCTCGATTAGACGGCATTGCTGAGTTGGTGCATTTCGAGGGATTTAGACAAACAGCCGAAATTAGTCGTGCTTTTGGCAGCTCACTCGCGTTGTTGTTGCCCAGCATCGAGGAACAATTTGGGAATGTTGCGCCGGAAGCACTGGCGATGGGACTGCCGGTGATTCTCTCAGATAATTGCGGCTGTCGAGATGTACTTGTGCGATCCGGCGTAAACGGTTTCGTGATTGAGCCCGATAATCCTGTTGGCATGGCATACTTCATGCGTCAACTTTCTGAGGATGAATCTCTCTGGCGCAGGATGTCTACCGCAAGTCAACAGTTCGTGGAGAAAGCAGATGCCGCGCGATTTGCGGAAGCAGTTGAAGCTCTGATCTCGGCTTCGGGACGGTAGCAGATGAAATTGCTGCACGTAATCGCTTCTACGGATCCTCAGTCTGGAGGGCCGATTGAAGCCTTGCTACGAATTTCGGAAGTGCTCCTCCGCGATGGTCATGGAATTGAAGTTGCAAGCTTAGAGACGGAACAAGAAGCTGCCAAGCGGAACTTTCCGTTTCCCGTAATTGGATTAGGCTCGGGAATAGGGCGTTACAGATATAACCCGCGACTCTCTTCGTGGCTAAACCAGCGTTCCGGAAACTTCGATGCAGTGATCCTCCACGGTCTTTGGAACTATTCATCTGTCGGTTCGTGGCGAGCACTTAGGAACAACAAGACGCCATATTACATTTTTGCGCACGGAATGATGGATCCATGGTTTCGCGAGAAGTACCCGCTGAAGCATTTGGCCAAGCAGATTTTCTGGTGGGTGGCGGAGGGTCTGGTTTTGCGTGACGCAGTTAGCGTCCTATTTACGTGCGAGGAAGAGGCAGTGCGCGCGCGGCGTGTATTTCGCGGCCACCCTTACAAAGAAGAAGTCGTGCTGTTTGGCACCGCTGATCCTAGCGGTGATCCAGACGAAGAGAAGGCTGCATTCTTCTCAGAATTCCCTGCATTGAAGGAAAGGCGCTTTCTTCTTTTCTTAAGCCGAATCCATCCGAAGAAGGGTTGCGATTTGCTGGTTCGGGCGTTTGCAGAATGTTCTGCGCAACTACCTGTTGATTTGGATCTCGTTATGGCGGGTCCAGATCAGGTCGGCTGGGTTCCGGAACTCAAAGCATTGGCGAGAAAACTTGAGATCGCTGGTCGGATTCATTGGCCGGGAATGCTCACTGGAGAGCTGAAATGGGGGGCCTTTCGATCGGCCCAAGCGTTAATCTTGCCCTCGCATCAGGAGAACTTCGGTTTGGTAGTTGCGGAAGCGATGTCTTGCTCCACTCCCGTGCTAATTAGCAATAAGGTAAACATCTGGCGCGAGGTCAACTCCTCTAAGGCGGGCATTGTTGAACCTGACACGCTTGAAGGAACTCGGAATCTAATTTGCCGATTTGTAGGACTATCGAAGGAAGGGCTTGCGGATTTCAGAGGGGCAGCCCGTTCAGGATACCTGCGCTATTTTGAAGTGGAAGCGGCGGCACGCCATTTAGGGCGGCTAATCGAATCGGCAGGAACGAAGCTCCAGAACTAGGCCCTGCGTAAGAATTCCGGAAGTTGGATTTCCCACCGCACCGCCCCCTCCACGACTTGCCGAAGATCGAACCGTGCTTCCCAATCGAGAATTTCTTTTGCCTTTGTTGCGTCTGCGATCAGTATCGGGGGGTCACCAATCCTCGCTGGGGAGAATACGTGGGGCACGCTTCTGCCGCAGGCTGCCCCAATAACATCGAGCAGTTCCAGGATGGATGTGCCTGTCCCTGTTGCTAAATTCAGTTCGAGTGACGGGCCACCCTGGGCGAGATAGAGAAGAGCCTTGAGATGCGCAGAAGCAAGATCGGATACATGGACGAAATCGCGGATGCAGGTTCCATCCGGCGTGTCCAGGTCACTACCAAAAACATTGAGTGGCGGTGCGTTGCCGAGGGCGGCGCGAATCGCAAGGGGAATCAGGTGTGTCTCGGGATTATGGATTTCGCCGACCTCGCCGCTGCCGTGTGCTCCTGCGGCATTGAAGTAGCGAAGAGCAACGTAGCGTAACCCATGCGAAACGCTATAGGCGCTTAGCACACGCTCGAAAAAGAGTTTGGTCGCCCCATATGGGTTTATGGGTTCTTTGGGACTCGACTCGGTGATGGGAAGAATATGTGGAACGCCATAGACAGCACAGCTTGAGGAAAAAACAAACAAGCGAACTTCGCTCTGGATTACTGCATCCATCAGCACAAGGGCCGATTCAACATTGTTGCGGAAGTATTTGCGAGGATTTACTACGGATTCGCCAACATATGCAGAAGCCGCGAAGTGCATTACAGCCTCTATGCGCTGCAGAGCGGACTTGAGTTTCTCTTGGTCTGCAATGTCACCTTCGATCAACTCGAAGCCCCTGGATAACTCGCGATGTCCGGTCGCCAAATTATCGTAAATCAATACTTCATGCCCAGCCGCAGCCAGCTCGCGGGCTGTAGTCGATCCAATATAGCCACTTCCGCCAGTGACAAGAACTTTCAATATCGCTCCCGGTGCGGACCTTAAGCGAAGTTTATCACGGATGGGTGGAATAGAAGTAGGGCTCTCACAAAGGCTGCGTGATGCGATAAACGGGCTACTGCCGCATGTGCTGGGCACGAAGACGACTGGCCTGAACGATTCGCATGACTCAACAACATTTTAGGTGAGTTATGATTCTCGATTCTCGTTCTAACTTTGAATGAAGAGAACAATCTTTCGCAGTGCCTTGACACGGTGAAGTGGTCGGAGCGACTTGGCACTGCATCTTCAAGCCGAAATAGCAGAACGCGACTTCGAACGGGCAACTGAGTTCTTTGTCGAACGAGCATTTGCTTCCTCTCCGTCCAAGCAAGAACGAGGTCGATTAAAGTTCCATTGGCAAGACTGTGAGGCTTGACTTTACCAAACGCATTTCCACCCTTGAGGAACCTCGATGAACAATAAAGCTAATGTCGCGGTCGTTATCCTGACATACAACGAGTCCGTACATATAGCGCGTGCACTGAAGTGCATAGTAGGATTTGCAAACGAAATCTTCGTCGTCGATTCTTATTCGTCCGATGACACTGTCGATTTGGCCAAGGAGAATGGCGCGCAGGTCCTGCAGCATCCGTTTCAAAATTACGCCCGCCAATTCGAATGGGCTCTCGAGAATGCTCCGATCAACGCAGATTGGGTGATGCGGCTTGATGCAGACGAGATCATTGAGGCAGATTTAGCCGCGGAGATCAGAGCGAAACTTCCAACCCTACCTGCGGACGTGACCGGGATCAATCTTAACCGCAAGACAATTTTCCAAGGCAAGTTTATCCGGTGGGGAGGACGATATCCGCTGACCCTTCTGCGCATTTGGCGACACGGCAAAGCGCACATTGAAGATCGCTGGATGGATGAGCATATGTACCTCACCGAAGGCCGCACCGTGACCTTCGGCGGGGGCTTTTCCGATCACAATCTGCATGACCTGACCTTCTTCACTGCCAAGCATAACGGGTATGCAAGCAGAGAAGCACTCGATGTGTTGAATCGGCGCCTGCATTTGTTCGATCCGCAGGTTGAACTCACGCGGCAGACAACCGCGAAGCAAGCGAAAATCAAGCGCTTCTTCAAGGAGTCCGTATACAACAGGCTTCCATTCGAGATCTCTGCCATCTTCTATTTCCTATTTCGATATGTAGTTCAACTGGGATTCCTCGACGGGCGGGAGGGGCTGATATACCACTTTCTACAAGGATTTTGGTACCGCTTTCTCGTAGGCGCAAAGCTGAGAGAATTGGAGCAAGCGGTAAAGGAAGCGACATCAGAGGAGGAAAGGCGCTCTGTGATCGCGCGCCTTTCTCGTCAGCGGCTAAAATAGTGCAATGCTGTTGCCGATGGAACCTGGCGGTATCGCCAGAATCGGTTCTGCCGGTTCTTGTTGGCCAGAACGAGAACCGCACGAGTGAGCCAGCTTTCATGCGAGGCGAGATTGTTGAACTCCGGCGTCAGAAGTTTGGCAACCGTCAAACAATCGCGATCTCTCTTCAATATGCAAATGAGCAATGACTTACTTCCAAGCGCCTTTCCGAGATTGCTGTATTCTTTAGTGGCAGCAAGCCGCGCATTGATACATTTGGAGTTTAGGATCCCGACAACGGCATACCTATTCTAAAGAAGAGTTTCCAATCTGTACTCGGAGCGGAATTCATGATTGCAAATATTTACGCAGACGCAGAGCTTCATTGTGCCAGCAAGTATCTTCTCCCTGTAGTCAGAGAATTCGTACGGGACGTTCCGCCACATAGTGTTGTAGTTGATTTGGGATGCGGCAATGGCTCCATATTGGCGCAATTTCGCCAGTATGGTTGGGAGCTTCACGGCCTTGATATGTCTCGTTCGGGTATCCAGGAGGCGTCAAAAGCCTATTCGGGTATTCAGTTTGGTCATGCTGACCTGACAACCGATCTTTCTTCTCATCCTCTGGTTGGACGATGTGATGTGGTAATCAGCACGGAGGTGGTTGAGCACGTTTTCCTACCACGACTCTATGCAAAGAATTGCTCCAGCTTTCTCAAGCCCGGCGGCATCCTCGTAATCTCGACGCCCTATCATGGGTACTTGAAGAATCTGGCTTTAGCTTTCTTCGGAAAAATGGATTTTCACTATACTGCTCTCTTGGATTACGGACATATCAAGTTCTGGTCTCGACGCACACTGACCATTCTGCTCACAGAAGCGGGATTTGAAGTGAAACGATTCGTGGGTGCTGGGAGAGCGCCCCTTCTCTGGAATAGCATGGTTATCCTGGCAAAGAAACTTTGAACATTGACGAACAAAGGGTGAATGGAGTGATGGCTCTTATATCATTCTACTGACCGGCAATCGCCTCCGGGCTGCGCCTCGCGACGGCCAGATTGGGTTCATCATCCCGATTCGCTTGTTGCTCTCTTTGCCACTCGCCTTCGTCCTTCGTCCAGCAGACGACGGAAGATCAAACTTAGATTGAACGCTCCCACATAGATCAGCTGTCGCTTGAGATGTTGTCGTGTTTGCGCAGATGGGTGCGCCGCCCATGCTCCAGTGTCCAAGCAATGAGGAAAGCTGCGTTCCACCAGTTCGCCGCGCCTCTTCAATAAGCTTTTGCTGCAGTTGGTTCCTTCGCGCGACAGGGAGAGTAACATGAGGCAAAATATAAATGGAGGGCGTGACAATGGCGACTCAAATATGGACCAGGAAGGACACACTCATCAGCTTCGGTCTCGGGCTAATCGGATTGGTCCTCGGTTACTGGCTGCTACGATGAAAAAAGTGGGGATCAAGTTCCCGGCCCTTCAATGGCTCTGGCGATTCTCCGCGACCTCCTTAAATGAAGCATGCTGCGGGAATGAGCGGGTGAGAGTCTGCGCACATTCGATCGCTGGACCGGGGTTGGCAATGCCATCTCGAAATAGATAATCACATCGAAGCGTCCGGTGACCAGCGGCTGCCGGCCAACGCTGGTGCGCACGTAGAACCGAGCCCCAACTGCCCATTCGGGGTTTGGAAACGAGGTCAGGTTTGCCGTCAGGAAAATTCGCCCTTACCTATACCGTGAAAAACGAGGCGCGGCTGCTACCGTCGGCGATTCAGTATCACATCGCCGCCGGCTGTTCGCGGATTTATATCTTCTGGGATGGAACGACGGATGGTTCCCAGGAACTGGTGTCGAAATATGCCTGCGTTAAGGCACGAGATTCTATTCGTGTCGAGGAGACCGACGACGCCCCCAAGTGGATTAGGGACGTCCTTGTCTGCTGGGAGACGGATATGGATATTAGGAAGAAGATCAACACGTACTATGCGGCGAAGAGCGCCGCTGCGGAAGGTCTGGATTGGTTGGGCAGTATCGATCCGGATGAACTTGTGCTCATGTCTCGCTGCGAGGAGATCACTGAGGATAACATCTCAAAACACCTTGTCAAGATTCCGGATGAGATCGACCAGGTATTGTTACCGAACCTCGAAGCGGTTCCCACCTCGGCCAAGTCGACGAATCCCTTTGCGGATTGCGTGTACTTTCTCAACCGGTTCCCCAAGACCGAAACGATCTGGCGTTATTCGCGCGCCCTTCTGCTGCGGGTTTCTCGGTCCCCGGCGCTTGTGGCCTGGTACGACTACCTCTTCTATCAATGCAGGTTTTTCGGGGCCCTTCCGAGACTTATGCGCGAACCACGCGATGGCAGCCGCATTCCGGCCGGTTATTTTCTGGGCTACAGTAACCACAAATCGTTCATCCGCTTGAAAACTTTCGCCAACTTCGACTTCATCACGCATCGCTGGCGTGGGTTTCTGCGATCGCCACGCAGCATGGAGCTGGGCAATATTCTTCACTTTGACATGCTGGACGCGAATTATTTTGCCGCGAAGTTCCGCCAGCGGCAGCAGGGAATCATCCTCAAGGTGTTTTACCTGCGCTATCGACTTGCGCACGTGGCGAGGAATTCGAGTGACAACGAAATCAGAGACTTTTTCGAGAGGTACATCGCAATCCCAGATCCGGCCCGCATTGATCGCTTGAAACGAAGAGGAATTCTTTTGGAGATTCATGCCGCATCGAACTTCATGCGGCGCAAGCGCGAAGAGGTTGAGCAGATCGATCTGTGCACTAATACGTGACCATTCGACCGTAACACGCGCTCACATATCCTGTGGGCGCATTAATACACTTGCAGTTTAGACTAGGATCCCGACAACGGTATATCTATTCCGAAGGAAGAGTTTCCAATCTGAACTCGAGGCAGAATTGCTCTAGCTTTGTTGATCCCCGCGGCATCGTCGTAATCTCGGCGCCCTATCAGGGGTACCTGAAGAATCTGCCTTTGACTTTGTTCGAAAGATGGATTTCACTATACTGCTTTCTTGGATTACGGACATATCAAGTTATGGTCACTGTTTGCCTCGACAGGTGTAAAGTCCGCGCTCGAAAAGACCTATTCGGTGACGGAAGCGGCAAAAGCCTTTTGATATTTGATTGAAGAATCAGGTCAAGCCACGGCGACGATCAAGCATAGAGCAAACGGGCCTACCGATTCATCAATGGACTTCTTCGGTGGCCTTGCTGTGCAGCTAGCTGTGAACCACCCCAGGGTGATCCGTCGGAGATGGCATGTGGACGCTAACCGTCTCCAAACCCTTGAGCATCGTGGTTACGACTTCTTGAATTGTTCTTCTGATTTGAGCGGAAGTATCAAACCAGCGAACTCCATCATCACCCACTACCAATGTGTAATCGCACTTGCTTGCTCCGCATTCGAAGTGCACGTGGTGAATGGAAGGGGAGTATGTAATCGTGAGCGGCGGCGTCTTCTTGTCACTCCTTTGCACCCGAATGCGCTCAAGTCTTAAGAGATCTAAAGGGCTGGGTCTAGCTTCCTTATTGAGTATTTGTTTATACATGAGTAACTACCAAATCTTGCTACTTTGCCCTGTTTGCCTATACT
>NZ_JBAUUO010000120.1:0-12506 GCF_049582745.1 Occallatibacter sp. | reverse complement strand
ATCTCGAGATTCAGACCAGTGTGATCGATGCGGGCTTTCGTAGCGGAGTCAAGCGGCTCTTGTTTCTCGGTTCAAGCTGCATCTATCCAAAGCTCGCTCCACAGCCGATCAAGGAAGAGTACCTGCTTACGGGGCCGCTTGAGCCCACCAATCGCGCTTACGCGCTGGCCAAGATTGCAGGCATCGAGATGTGCTGGTCCTACAATCGGCAATTCGGTACACAATACCTGGCTGCGATGCCGACAAACCTGTATGGCCCGGGCGACAATTTCGATCCCAACGGCTCCCATGTGCTGCCCGCCTTAATGCGCAAAGTTTTCGAAGCAAAGCGAAACGGTGAAAAGAAGCTGGTGGTATGGGGCACGGGTCGACCACGGCGCGAATTTCTCTATAGCGACGATCTTGCCGAAGCCTGCGTCCATCTCCTCCATCTGCCCCAGAGCACGTATGAATCTCTCTTGACGCCAAACGAGGCCCCGCTGATCAACATCGGCACCGGCGAGGATCTCACCATCCGCGAGTTGGCGGAGCTCATGGCGCGCGTCCTTGAGTTCGACTGCGAATTGGTTTTCGACACGTCACGCCAGGATGGCACCCCCCAAAAACTTCTCGATGTGAGCCGAATCCGGGCGCTTGGATGGAGTGCAAAGGTCAACCTCGAGGAGGGAATTCGGCGCACCTTCGCATTGGCGCAGTCTCAACTTGAACTTGCTGTCCAGTGATGCGCAGCGGCCGGCCTCTGCGGCTGCGGGTGGCAGAACAACCGGACCGGGGAGGGATGCTGGCTTTTCGGCGGGATCGTTCCAGCAGGCTCAACACTCCAGGGCTATGCTAGCCTGATGTTGTAAACACCGAAGATGTGCGCAAACATCCGCGCGCCATTGCCGGCAGGCTGCACCTCTTCCCGTCGCACTAGATCATCTTGTCGCGGGTACATGCTCAAGCGGAGCTTGGCGCGCCGGGTGACTCAACAAGCCGGCATGCTTTCGATCCATCGGCTCGCGCGTCAGTCTAACATTGGTCTCGTGACCACAAGAAGGACAATGACTTTTAACAACCGCATTTTGGTTACCGCTTGCTTCCTCGTCTTTGCGTCGCTCGTCGTGTCTGCACAGCAATCTCGTCCCGCCCTCATCCCGCTCGCGCAAGGTACGGGCGGCGGCGGCTCCTCCTCCGCGGCATCTGCCGGAAACATCGGAGGCCTCTCCGACGGTCCGATCACCGCGGGCGAAACCGTACACATCAACGTCTTTGACGCGCCGGACTTTTCTCTTATTACCCGGGTTTCCGAGAGCGGCGACATTCCCTATCGCTTTTTAGTCGGAGCAAAACTGCGCGAGCTGGAGCAGGCAGTGGAGCGAGCAACCTCAGAAGATGAACTCCGCTCTGAGATCGCCCGGCTCACGCGCCAGAAACTCACTAGTCCCTCGTAAGGAAGTAGGACTCGATTGCCCGCATCACCGTCCGGTGGTTGATCTGCGGGTCCTTGCCCTCGTACTTCGCGGCCCAGCAAATCTGGTTGATGATGTCGCGCGGATAGCACGAACGAAGCTCCTGCTTCAGCGTGCCATGCACAAAGTCGATAAGCGTGTGCGCCACGGTATCGTCGCAATCGATCTTGCGGTCCGTCGCGACTCTGCGGAAAATCTCACAGAACTCCTCGTCGCTCACTTCGCCAATGTGAATCTTGCTCTGGATTCTGCGCAGAAATGCGGCATCCAGAAGCTGCGCTGGGTCGAGGTTCGAAGCGAACACCACCAGCATCTCAAACGGCATTTCAATCTTCCGGCCGCCCGCCAGGGTGAGGAAGTCGATCTTTCGATCCAGCGGAACCACCCACCGGTTAAGCAGTTCATCGGGCCGCACCCTCTGACGCCCGAAATCGTCGATAATCAGCACGCCGTTGTTGGCCTTCATCTGCACCGGCCCGGTGTAAAACTTGCTCGCCGGGTTGAATTGAAGATCGAGCATCTCGATCGTCAATTCGCCGCCAACCATCACGGAGGGCCGCTGGCACAGCACCCATCGTTCATCGTGATTCGGCGGTTCCATGTGCGGCAGCCGTGTGTGCAGCGTCGGATCGTAAACGGTGATCAGCTGTCCGTCGATTTCAATCGCGTACGGGAGCCAAACGGCGTCCTCCGAGAGCACCTTCGACAACAACTCGGCAATCGAAGTCTTACCAACGCCAGAAGGACCGTAAAGGAAGATCGCCGCCCCGGAATTCAGCGCCGTTCCAAGCTGCCACAGGATCCGGTCGTCGAGCACCATGCTGGAAAATGCTTGGTGCACCTCGGACGGGTGGATCTCGGTGTGCGACACACTCTGCAGCTTTACCTGAGACACATAGCTCGACAGAGGTACCGGCGCCGGTCCCGCGTATTGACTCTGCATCAGCAGTTCTTGCGCGCGTGTTCTACCCTGCGATGTGATCGCGAGATTGGGAATCTGGCCGCTCAATCCGGTAACCTGACACAGTTGCTCGGTCCGCAGTCTCTTCAGCAGTTCGCTCGCAACCTCGAAGCTGATGCGCATCAGCTTTGCCATCTCCAGTACCGAAAACGGTCCGGCAAGATAAAGATGCTTGAGCGCGAGATCTTCCAGAACCGCCTGGCGAAGGCCGACCTCCGGGATGGTTACTGGCTTGTGGGTCGGCCCCGTGGAAGGGTCGGTCTTCATGAATTCCTGCAGATTCAGCAGTGGCTCCATCGCGTTTCCCCAAGACATAGAGTATATGTCTCATTCTTAGGAATGGATTGAACAGGAATCTCGTATTACGTCTGGCACGCCGGTAACTAGGTCACGGTACACTTGCGCGCCGTCCAGAGACACCTTGGTGCCCTCTCACTTGCTCGCGGAATGCCTCACTCTACCACTATTTCAGGCCATTCACGGGGGAAAAAGAGTTGAGGACACCTCCAAAGTTCGTATATAGAATGCTGTATGGCCCAGGAGCAGGGTGGGTCCAACACTCCTCAGGCATCCGCGCCTCCCCCATTCCCACGCTTTGCATCGCCACGCTCGACGACGAATTCTCGAGATCCTCCGCAATGAGCTCGTTCCCTGGGGCAGGGTCTTCGCCCGCGACAGGTACAAGGTCCCGGCAAGTTGAACGCATGAAACAACGGTCTCCGCCGTTCGCTGCCAAAACCCTCACGATGGTCTGAATTCTTACGCTCTTCCGTGTCTACGAGTCGGAAGCAGATGCCGTCCGCCTCCTGCGGCGCTTAGCTCTCGAAGAACTCGCCCAGCGGCAGAGGATGGCTGAAAAGATAGCCCTGGAATGAATGGCACCCCAGCTTCGCCAGATACGCGCGCTGCTCCTCGGTTTCCACGCCCTCGGCAATCACCGAAAGTCCCATCGCCTTGCCAAACGAAATGATGGCTTGCGCCACTGCGCCGCTGATCGGATCCTTCGGGATCTCGCTCACAAACGCGCGATCGATCTTGATCTGGTCCAGCGGAAGCCGCTTCAGGTACGTCATCGACGAGTAGCCGGTCCCGAAATCCTCCAGCGAGAAGCGCACTCCGTGCGATTTCAGCTTGTTCATCCGGGCAATCACGTCCTCAACGTTCTCGCCGAACATGCTCTCGCTCAACTCGATCTTCAGGTTGTTGGGGTTGGCGCCTGTTCGGTCCAGCGCCGCCAGCACATAATCCACAAATTTCGGCTGCCGGAACTCGCGGGAACTTATATTCACCGCGATCGAGAGATGCTCACCCTCTTTGCGTCCCGCCCATGCTGCGATCTGCAGGCAGGCGGTTTCAAGCACCCAGTTGCCCAGCGGAAAAATCAGGCCCGTCTCTTCCGCCAGCGGGACAAAATCCTGCGGCGCCACTAAACCGCGCGTCGGGTGTTTCCAGCGGATCAGCGCTTCCGCGCCGGTCATCATCCCGCGATCAAGTTGCGGCTGATAGAACAGCGAAAACTGGTTCTCGCGGATCGCCGCGCGCAGATCCCTCTCCAGCGCCACGCGCGCATTCACCGATGCCTGCAGCGCCGGTGCAAAGAAGAACATCGCGTTCCGTCCCGCTGCCTTTGCCTGGTACATCGCAATATCGGCCTGTTGCAGCACCTCGTTGGTGCTCTCGCTCTGGTTGCCGAATACCGTGATTCCCATGCTCGACGTGGTGTGGCACTCGCGCCCTTCCAGCAGAAACGGCTGGTCGATTGCGCCCAGAATCTTGCCACCCACCGTGCGCGCCTGCGCCGCCGCAATCTCCGCAATCTGGCTCAGGTCTTCCAGAACGATGACAAACTCGTCGCCGCCCAGCCGCGCAACCGTGTCTACCTCGCGCACGCAGCCTGCGATCCGTCTTCCCGTTTCCTGCAGCAGAAGATCCCCGATGTGGTGACCGAGCGTGTCGTTCAGCGATTTGAATCCATCCAGGTCGACAAACAGCAGCGCATGCTTGCTGCCGCTGCGTATGCTCGAAATCAGCGCCTGGCGCAGCCGTTCCCACAGCAGCCGGCGATTCGGCAATCCTGTCAGCGTGTCATAAAACGCGAGGCTGCGGATCTTCTCCTCGTCTGCCTTGGCCGCTGAAACGTCGCGAATGTACGAGATCACGCACGACTCGCCGTCAAACTCCGCGTACGATGCTGAAAGCTGTCCCCAGAAGACCTCGCCGTTCTTCCGACGCAACCGCACTTCAAAATCGCGACAGACGGCCTGTTCGTGCAGCGCTTCCGCCACCCTTAGCGCATCGCTTTCGTCCGCCCAGATATCCAGTTCCGTGGATGTATGCCCGATCGCTTCATCGCGGGTGAATTGCACAATCTCAAGAAATGCGGGATTCACTTCGACGATCTTGCCGTCTTCTGCGCGCGCAATCAGCACTCCGTCGGGGCTGGTCTCGAAGGTGGTTCGATAACGGTCGTCCTTGGTGGAGACTGCCGGCTCAGCAGGTGCGGCGTGCGCGCCCTCCGCCTTCATCCGCTCATGAATGTCTTCAACGTGCGCCAGCAAATGCGACGGCCAGCCTTCCCGATCCCGCAGGAGCGATACCGTCAGCTTCGCCAACGTCAGGCTTCCATCTTTGCGGATCAGTCGGATCTCCAGGCTCAGCGCGTCACTGGCGCCCGTCCAAAGCTTCTGAAACGATGCGAGGCACTGCGCTCCATCCTCATCCGGGGTAATTTCCTGCATCATCAGACCGCGGACTTCTTCACGCGGGTATCCGATGATCTCCGCAAACTCCGCATTGCAGCGGAGTATGTGGCCTTCCGGCGTGGAATGAACAATCCCCACCGTTGCCTGCTCGAGGAAATTTCGGTTCTCTAAAGTAGGCATATCACACATTGAGGATCGACGTTCTGAGCTGCTGGCGTGCTCGAATTGTATCGCCCATGAACTTGTTTTCAATGACTTTACCCGTATTCGACAGAGGAAAAAACAAGCAAATCGTCACCTGCCGCCTGCACCACCGTAATCACGAAATCGCACCCATAGCGCCGCAGGTGAGATTCATCACAAAGCCGGTTCATGTTGGTTCCGCTTGGTCCCTTACCGCTTTCGCACATCGAGTTAAACCACTGGCCGACTAACCTTGCCAAAAATGGTTCCCCATAACTCGAAGCGCGCACTCAAACTGAATGAATCGAATAAATATATAATACGCATGAGTTTAACTGTCACAATTGCACGTTAGTTCCATTCCCGGTTTTTGTCATCGCTGTCATCGTTATTGGAAAAGCAGCACTTCGGCTCAACCAATCCTGTCCTAACGAAAGATATCTGCGCGGGCGCACAGACCACTACAACTTATGTGTGACATCCTTGCGTGCGCATGGCAAACTTCATCCCGGACCCCTCGAATGATCCTTACCAAAGAGCGATTCAGGCGTGCAAATCCTCTGAACGTAACGAAGCAGGGCCGGTACTCCAGTGGCTCAAGGGCACTCTTTCTCGGATTACTTCTGTGCGCACCGCTGCTCTGCGGACAGCACTCTCTTGCGCAAAACAGTAAGCCGACCGCGGTCTCGCCGCAGATTCCAAAGGCCGCGCACCCCTCCGAGTTCAAGGTTCCGCTCCTCACCGAACCTCTCCGACTTTCTGACTTTCACAGCATGGAGCCCGATTCCGCAATCAAAGACAAGCTTGCCTCGGTAACCGGCTTCATCCAGAACACACCCAACGACGGTGAACCCGCCACCCAGCAGACCGACGTCTGGATCGCTCATACCAGGTCCACACTCTATTTCGTATTCATCTGCCACGACGACCATCCCGGCTTGATTCGCAGTCACCTCTCCCGCCGCGAAGACATCACTGGCGACGACACCGTCTCGGTCCTCCTCGATCCCTTCCAGGACCGCCGCAGGGGAGTGCTGTTTACCGTCAATCCCGCCGGCGTGCAAGCCGATGCTGCGTGGACCGATAACCCCAGCGTCGACTACACCAGCGATACCGACTACAGCTACGACCAGGTCTGGGACTCCGAAGCGCGCGTCACCGCCACGGGCTGGATGGCCATCGTCGCCATTCCCTTCCGCAGCATCCGTTTCCGTACCGCCAGCCCCGACTGGGGTATCGTCTTCACGCGCAACCTTCCGCGCAATAGCGAACTCGATTTCTGGCCGCGCGTCTCCACCAGCATCTCCGGCGTGCTCACCCAGCAAGCCACCATGCACGGCATCGAAGGCGTCACCGGCTCCCACAACCTGCAGATCAATCCCTACGTGCTGGCCCAGAATGAGCGTGAGCTGATCAATCTCGATCCGCTCAACCCATACTTCAGCTCCCGCGGCCTTGAAGGCACAGCGGGCGGCGAAGCCAAGCTCATCGTCAACGACAGCATCATTCTCGACGGCACCATCAACCCCGATTTCAGCGATGTGGAATCGGATCAGCCCCAGTTCACCGTCAACCAGCGCTACCCCGTCTACTTTCCCGAACTCCGGCCGTTCTTTCTCGAGAATGCGAATTACTTCAGCACGCCCATCCTGCTCGTCTACACGCGCAACATCGTTCACCCGGAATTCGGCATTCGTCTGACAGGAAAAATCGGCCGCACAAATCTTGGCTTGTTCGCCATCGACGATCGCGAACCGGGCGACACCTATGCTCCGGGCGATCCGCTCTATCATCGGCGCGCCAAGTACGTCGTGGGCCGCGTCTCAGAGGATTTGGGAAAGAACTCGAGCGTCGGCCTCATCTATACCGACCAGGAGTTCGGCGGCGGCTGGAATCGCATCGGCGGCCTCGACTTCGCCGCCCATCTCAACAAAAGCTGGACCGCGGTTGGCCAGATGGTCGAGTCCTCCACCATGAGTCCGAACAATCCCGGAACCGCACCGGCCTACGCTGCCGGACCAGCCAGTTATCTCGAAGTTCAGCGCAGCGGACATGCCTTCAACCTCGACACCATCTTCAAGGACTTCAGCACCGCCTTTCAATCCCAGCTTGGCTTCATCCCCACCAGCGACCTCTACAGCGATCAAAACCACGTCACCTACCTTTGGTATCCGAAAAAGAAAGCGATTCAGAGCTTCGGGCTCGATGCGTTTCAACTCCTGGGATGGGACCACCAGGGCAATCGCCTGTACCACTACTTCACCTTCTCTCCTTACTTAACGCTTCCGCGCCAGTTGGTCTTCGCGCCGCAGTTGGGCAATAACTCCGATACCCTCGGGCCTCAGGACGGATACCCGCTCGCGCACAACGTCAACTTCACTGAGAACTTTGGCGGCATGGTCGTACGCGGCGCGCCTTACTCCCAGTTCGGTTTCTACGTCGCGGCTCTTCGCGCTGGAAACGTGAACTACAATCCGGTCGCCGGAGGAATTCCGTCGCTGCTTAATGCCGACGAGGTCCAGTTGGTTCTGAACCTCCAGCCCGTACGCCAGCTCACGTCATCCAGTACTTACCTGCTCGACCGCGATCACACGGTTTCCAACGGAGCATTCGTCTACGAAAGCCAGGTCTTGCGCACCAAGATCAACTACCAGTTCACGCGCTCCATCTCCGCCCGCGTCATCGCTGAATATGACTCAACCCTCGCAAATCCCGCGGAGACTTCTCTGCAGCGCCGAAAACAAATCGGCACCCAGGCACTCTTCACCTGGCTTCCGCATCCCGGCACCGTCCTTTACATCGGTTATAACAACGACCTGCAGAATCTCGATCGATCGCTCTGTATCCGCGGCCTCACCGGCGCCTGCGACCCCGACAACCCCACTCCCCCCCGCGCCAACAACTACCTCAACGACGGCAAACAGATCTTCGTGAAGTTCTCCTATCTCTTCCGCTTCTAGGCCTTCAGAGATTTCGGTTCGCTCCTCCGGTGCGTATCGGCTCAGGACGTGAATTCATCGCGCAAGCCACCCTCGCTGCAAACCGCACATCGTATAGTGTTAGATATCAGTGAATTGTCGCGTGAACGGCCTCCCGGCCACCCGTCGCATCGTCAATTATCCAGGTCGGCCTTGGTCTAGACCGGCCTCGAATCAGGAGGTAAAAAATGAATCTTAAGCTCGCCATGGCTACGGCCATCCTTCTCATTTCGATTCCCAGCCTTGCTCAGATTGAACCTCAGGCAACTGCGGGCAGAAAGTTCCCCATCCACTGGAGCGCCGGCGGGGGAATGGACTATTTTTCAGGTGATTGGAGAGCCGGAGACATCAACAGGTGGGGTCCCGCCGCGTGGGCTACTGCAACGATGTGGCATTGCCTCGGGATCACTGCGGAGGGCCACTCCATGATCGTCGGCGGAAACTCGGAAGCTTCAAATTACAAGCTATTCGTTGGCGAGGGCGGTTTGATGTGCACCATGGGTTACTGGGGCAGGTTTCAGCCTATTTACAAAGGCGAACTCGGCTTCGCGAGCCTGTCGCAACCCGGTAACAGTACAGGCCACCTCCATTCCACGTACAGCACCTGGTCGGTCGGAGGCGGCGCGGAATACCACATGGGCGGACATTGGTGGACGCGAGTGGACTATACCTACGAAGCCATCCCGAATTTTCACAGCAGCATCACCAATCAGAACCACACCCTGAATCCGCGAGGCATATCCTTCGGCATGACTTACCGGTTTGGCGCCTTGGGAACCCGTTTCTGACGTGGCTGCAGGGCTTGACGGGCTTAGCTCTCCACGGGCGGTGACCACGGAGGAAACTAGAATTCAGTTTCTGTGGCCGCCACAATCGTCGGACTAAACACCCTCGCCAAACCCGCCAATCACCGCTGCCTTCGCCCGTTTTCCCAATCGCACCACCAGCCGCGTCGGCAGCGTATCGATCGGAATCGCCGCATTCGTCACAACCTCGCCGTCGATCTTCACGGACTTCTCCGCAAGCTTCCTGCTCGCCTCGGCTCCGCTTGCGGCCAGTCCGAGCTGTAACAGCAGCTTCGAAACGCGAATCTGCAGCTCTCCCGCCGGGCACGACGGGCTCGCCAGGTCCGCATAGGCGATGTGAACCTCTTCCATATCCTCGGCCACTTCCTTCTGCTGAAACATGCGCGCCCAGTTTTCATCCGCATGCTGCGCCGCTAGTTCTCCATGGAAGTCAGCGGTGATTGTCTGGGCAAGGTATTTCTTCATCGCCATCGGGTGCGCGCGTCCCGCAGAAACATCCTCCTGAAACGCCTCAACCTTCGAACCGGGAAGGTCCGTCAAGAGAAGAAAATACTTCCACATCAATTCATCCGAGATGCTCATCAACTTCCCGTACATCTCCGCCGGCGGCTCGTTGATGCCGATAGCATTGTTGAGAGACTTGCTCATCTTCTGCACGCCGTCCAGCCCCTCAAGAATCGGCGTCATCAGAACGATCTGCGGCTTCTGCCCGTACTGCCGCTGCAACTCGCGTCCTGCGCCAAGATTGAATCTCTGGTCGGTACCGCCGAGCTCCACATCGCATTCCAGCGCGACCGAGTCATACGCCTGCATCAGCGGGTAAAGCATCTCGTGCAAGCTGATCGGCTGCTCTGCCTGAAAGCGCTTGTGAAACTCATCCCGCTCCAGCATCTGCGAAACCGTGAAGTGCGACGCGAGACGGATGGTGCCCTCGTAACCCAGCTTTCCCAGCCACTCCGAGTTGTAGCGAACCTCGGTCTTCTCGGCGTCAAGAATCTTGAACACCTGCTCCTTGTACGTCTCCGCATTCGCGTCAATCTGCTCGCGCGTCAGCGGCTTGCGCGTCACGTTGCGCCCGGTTGGGTCGCCGATCAGCGAAGTAAAGTCGCCCACCAGAAAAATCACCGTGTGTCCGAGCTGCTGAAAGTGCCGAAGCTTGCGCATCAGCACGGTATGCCCCAGGTGCAGGTCGGGCGCCGTCGGATCGAAGCCCGCCTTCACGCGCAACGGCCGCCCCGTCTTGCGGCTCTCCTCAAGGCGCTCGCGTAGATCCGACACACGAATAATCTCCGCCGCACCCTTCTGCAGCAGATCCATCTGTTCATCCACAGGAAGAAACGTACTCATACTGTCTTTCAGTATAGAGTCCAGTATGCTCTATGCGAGGTCCATCGGCGGTCTCTGGAGGAACTGAAAATGGCTCGTCGCAATCCGATTCGCCCGCTGGTTCTTGCGCTCACATTGGCTTCGCTGGCGTTCCTCATGCCCGCCGCTCTCCGCGCCCAGAAGCCGCCCTTTCCCGTCTCCACCCGCTGTGTCACTTGTCACAACAATCTCAAGACCGCCAAAGGTCAGGACGTCTCCATCGGATCCGCATGGCGCACCAGCATCATGGCCAACTCCTCCCGCGACCCATATTGGCAAGCCAGCGTTCGCCGCGAAGCTCTCGACCACGCCTCCGCCGCCTCGTCGATCGAGAATGAATGCGCCACCTGCCACATGCCCGTGCAGCACCTGGCCGACAAAGCTGCCGGCCACGATACCGTGGTCTTCTCGCGGCTCCCACTCGACGCCGCACACGACGCCGACGAAGCCGCTCTCGATGGCGTCAGTTGCTCCGCTTGTCATGAAGCCCAACCCGCCGGACTCGGCACGCCAGACTCCTACAATGGCAACCTCACCGTCGCGCCCGTCGATCAGCACGACCGTCCTATCTTCGGGCCATATCCCCCCGACGCCCGCGCCATTGCCATGCACACCGCATCCGCGGGCCTTACCCTCGCGCAGTCCGATCACCTTCGTCAGGCCGGCCTCTGCGGGTCCTGCCACACGCTCTACACCACCACGCTCGATGCCGCCGGAAAACCCGTGGGCCGTTTCCCTGAGCAGATGCCCTACGTTGAATGGCTCCACAGCGACTACAAAGACAAGCAGATCTGCCAGCAATGTCACATGCCTGCCATCGCCGGCTCTGCGCCGGATGCTTTGTTCAACAGCCCTTCGCACGATGGGCTTCGCCTCCACTCCTTCCCCGGCGCCAACTTTTTCATGCAGACGCTTCTCTCCACACACCACGACGAACTCGCCGTCAATCCAAAGTCTACCGAGCTGGACTCCGCCGCCGCCGAGACCCGCAAATTCCTCCAGTCCCAGACCGCCCATCTTTCTCTCAGCGCCCTCTCTGTCTCGAACGGCAAACTCGCGTTCGCTGTCGCCGTCCAGAATCTCACCGGACACAAATTTCCCACCGCATTCCCCTCGCGCCGTGCCTGGCTCCACGTCACCGTCAGCGATGCCTCCGGCCACATCGTCTTCGAGTCCGGCAAACTCAACGACGACGGCTCGATCGCGGGAAATCTCAACGACGCGGACCCCGCCCGCTATTCGCCGCACTACACCACCATCACCGCGCCCGATCAGGTGCAAATCTTCGAGCCCATCCTCGGCGACGCGCAGGACCACGTAACCACCGCGCTCCTCACCGCCACCCACTATCTCAAGGACAACCGCATCCTCCCCGCCGGATTCGACAAAAGCACCGCATCGCCCGACATCGCTGTCCGCGGTAAAGCCGCCACAGACCCGGACTTCACCGGCGGCAGCGCCACCACCCGTTATGAGATTCCGGTCTCCGCCCCAGGCCGCCTCGTCGTGAAAGCCGAATTACTGTATCAGCCCGTCGGCTTCCGCTGGGCCCATAACCTCGCGCCCTATAAAGCCGCCGAGCCGCAGCGATTCGTAGGCTACTACGAACAGGCCTCCCGCCAGTCCGCCATCGTCATCGCCGAAGCAAAGGGATCGCTCTAAACTCTAAAAGCGGCGTCATCCCCAGCGCGCCCCCTAAGAGAAATTCGATGTGTCATTCTGAGCGAACGGGGCCCCGAACGTTTCTGGGGCCCCAAAGAACGAGAATCGGTCTTTGGGGTTGGTTCGGGGGTGGTGAACGAAGAATCTGCTTTTCCATTCACTGAACATTAGCTACCACCGTGGGTGTCTATCCAAGCTCCGCTTGCGTGGGAACGCACGAACTCAAAAAGCGGCGTCACTCCCAGCGCGCCCTCTAAGAAAAATTTGATGTGTCATTCTGAGCGAACGGGGCCCCGAACGTTTCTGGGGCCCCAAAGAACGAGGATCGCTCTTTGGGGTTGGTTCGGGGGTGGTGAACGAAGAATCTGCTTTTCCATTCACTGAACCTGAGCTACCAC
>NZ_JBAUUO010000119.1:0-1570 GCF_049582745.1 Occallatibacter sp. | reverse complement strand
GATTAGGCTCGCGCTTAGTACGCACCGCTCGCCGCGGCAACGGGCAGATAACCCGATAAACCCGGTAGCCCGTTCCGGGTAACAGCATCCGGCTATTACCGGAACTTTTTGGCAATGACGCCCGGGCCTGGCGAGTGTGCCTGGATTTCACGACACATGGGGCGATACGGTGCGCAGCGGCACCCGCCGGTGACAAATGGCCGAGGTTGCTTACCGGGAACCGCTGGCCGAGGCCAACCGCAGTTCCTCGGGCCGGGAGCGGAACCACTCAACGGTCCGGCGCACGCCGTCCTCCACGCGGACTTCGGGCTGCCAGCCCAGCCTCTGGCTGGCCCGGGTGATGACCGGGCAGCGGCGGGTCGGGTCGTCGACCGGCAGCGGCAGGTGCTCCACCGGCGAGTCCGAGCCGGTCAGCCGGAGCACCAGCTTCGCGAAGTCGGCGACGGTGAATTCTTCCGGGTTCCCGAGGTTCACCGGGCCGCACTCGGCACAGTCGATCATGCTCATGATCCCGCGGATCAGGTCGTCCACGTAACAGAAACTGCGGGTCTGGGTGCCGTCGCCGTAAATGGTCAGCGGGTCCCCGTTCAGCGCCTGGGTGATGAAGTTCGAGACAATCCGCCCGTCCTGCGCGTTCATCCGCGGGCCGTACGTGTTGAAGATACGGATAATGCCGGCGTTCACACCGCGCGTGTCCCGGTAGGCACGGGTCAGTGCCTCGGCAAATCTCTTGGCCTCGTCGTAAACACTTCTCGGGCCGACCGGGTTGACGTTGCCCCAGTAATCCTCGGATTGCGGGTGCACGGCCGGGTCACCGTAGACCTCGCTGGTGGAGGCGAGGACGAAACGGGCCCCGTGCCGGTGGGCCACGCGCAGCGCGTTCTCCGTCCCCCGGCTCCCCACGGCCAGCGTCTCGAGCGGAAGGCGCAGGTACTCCGGGGGAGACGCCGGGCTGGCCAGATGGGCGACCGCATCGACCGGGCCGGGCACGTCGAGAGCGGAACTGACGTCGGCCTCCACGAACGTGAACCCGGGCCTGCCCATCAGGTGCGCGACGTTCTCCGGCCGGCCGGTGGCCAGATTGTCCACGCATACGGCACTGTCGCCCCGGGCAATTATCGCGTCACACAGATGGGATCCGAGGAAGCCGGCGCCCCCCGTCACCACGACTCGCATTACTTTCTCCTATCGAGGATATTGGCCGGGACTCCGCCCATCACCACGCCTGCCCGGGGCCGGAGGCCGACAATCTGCGCCAGGGGTAATCCGCGGGTAAATCCACGCCAGGCCAGCATGAAATTCTGTCTCAGAATGTACCAGCGACCGGAGGTGGCTGCGCCGGTTCGGGGGGTGAATGCCCTGTTCGCCCGGGACGGCGCGCCGCTTGGCCGGGGGCGTTCACTCCGGGGCAGGCGGCACCACGACAATCATCGTGAGAGCCACGGGCGTGGTCCCGTCATTCCGGTAGGCGTGCGGGACGCCGCCCGGGAACCGGGCCGACTGCCCGGCCGTCACCTGGTACGGCTCCCCGGCCACGGTCAGCGTGAGGGTGCCGTCCTCGACCCAGACC
>NZ_JBAUUO010000118.1:0-2058 GCF_049582745.1 Occallatibacter sp. | reverse complement strand
CGATCGCAAAGCCGGGCTGGCTGGTGGGCAGGATCGTTGTAGCAGGCACCTTGCCACCGAACGCATCGGCCCAGACATGATTGAAGGCGGGCGCGTCATCGATATCCCAAAGGAACACGCTCGCTTTGACTACGTTCTCCAATCCAAGACCCGCGCCGGCAAGCGCCGGAATCAGCTTTTCGCGTAGCACATAACCCGCTTCCAACTGGACGCGGTTGCCCTTCCATAAATGCCCCTCTGGCACTTTCGCTTCCGGCGCGATTCCACCCAGATCGCCAGCACCGAACGCGGCAAGGAAACCCGCGACAAAAACCAAATCCCCTGCTTTGACGATCGGCACGAAAGACGAGGTAGCAGGCAGATCGAGAGCGGCGGGAAAGACCGGCTCGGGTCTTGGGCCATCGGTCGTACGCGCAATCATGTCTGTCATCATGGCCGCGCCCGGCACCAACATCTCCGGCTGCAGGATGGACGTGCTAGGCGCGATGTAGTGACCGCAGCTCGCCCGGCGCGCTTGATGGAAGAACGGAACGGCACGCCAATCCTGGAAGAACTGGTCGCATCGAACGATGCGCGCCACGTTCGAGCCGCCGAGCCGCAGAATCTCGGCAGCTTCCTGCCACATCGAGTTCGCCTGCCGCAGCCAGGCCGGCTCACCCGACAGCGGACGGGCTGGGTCGCCCAAGTCGTCCGGGAGCAATCCAGAAATGAACACCCATTGGCCGGCGCGGACGCCGCGCGCGAACATGTCTTTGGCTGCTATGACGCTGGTGAGCTGCTTGCTGGGCATGGGCTATTATTAGTAGCGAACGATCTCGAAATATCGGCATGACCTATCCGGCTCAGCCCGAGCGTCGAAACCGGCCAGCTGCAGCACATCGCCGCCTAGGTGAGTCGCAACTGGCCAGCGCAGAATACGCGCATTCTCCGCCATCACAACATGCGTATCGTTTGCGGATGCTTTCGTCACGACCCAGCCACACTTGAGGCCGTGCGATACTGGTTCTAGCCGTGGGGCTGGGACTTCTTATGGCTTCGCCGGCGCTAATTTGCTGGTCTTTGCAAGCACCGACTTTGCGAGTTCACCTTGACGATTGGTTTCGGACTGAAGGAATGCCTTGAACTTCTCTTGGGTATTATCCGCTGCCCCCGGCACCGTCATGCCAAGCGCAGCCATGCGGGTCTTGAACTCGTCGGTATGGATAGCCTCATTGAGAGCCCTATTGAGAAATTCGATCACCTCGGTCGAAGTTTTCACCGGCGCGGCAAGCCCCACAAAGCCGTTTTATTCAAAGTGCTTGAAGCCAAGTTCTTCCATCGTCGGGACGTCCGGCCAATCCGGGATCCGCTTCGGTCCGGCCACAGCAAGTGCACGAACCCGCCCGCCGGTCACGAGCGGCTTTGCGCTCAAATAGAATGTGAAGGTGCCTTGGATCGCCCCGGAAACCAATGCACCCGCCGCCTCTCCCGATCCGTGATAGGGTACCGCCACGATCTTGGTGCCGGACGTGTCGTTGAGTTCATTGAGAGCGATGAACGGCGAAGTAGCATAGCCCGAGGTTCCGAAACTCACCTGCTCCGGATGCGCCTTGGCGTCCGCCGTCAGGTCTGCCACCGATTTGTACGGCAGCTTGGCATTTATAATCATGACCAGCGGTGGACCATCGACGATCTTACCAATAATTGCGAAGTCCTTGATCGCGTTGTAGGGAATTTTCATATAGAACAAGTTTTGCGTGTCGGCGACCGCGTTTGCAAGCAACGTGTAGCCATCCGGCTCCGCACGCAGAACGTAGTTTGCGCCGATCATCCCGGAGCCGCCCGGCTTGTTCTCGACGATGACCGGCACGTTCAACCTGTCCTGCATAACCTTCGCAAGTATCCGTACCGGAACATCGGTTAGACCGCCAGCCGCGAATGGCACTACGATTGTGATCGGACGGTTGGGATATACCTGGGAATTTGCGGCCGAAGCAGTGCCGAAGACCAAGGTGACGATCAGGCTCAAGATCAAAAATTGCGTTCGGTTCATTAGACTGTTTCGCACCATCCATGCAC
>NZ_JBAUUO010000117.1:0-3098 GCF_049582745.1 Occallatibacter sp. | reverse complement strand
CAGATAATTCGCCGCAAGATCCACAAACTCGCGCACACTGTGCTGCTCGCCTGTTGCAATCACGTAATCCCTGGCTTCTTGCTGCTGCAACATGCGCCACTGCATTTCAACGTAATCCCGCGCGTGTCCCCAATCGCGCAAAGCATCGAGATTACCCAGATAGAGGCTATCCTGCAGGCCGGTCTTGATTCTCGCCAGCCCGCGCGTGATCTTGCGGGTCACAAAGGTCTCGCCGCGGGTGGGCGACTCGTGATTAAACAGAATACCGTTGCACGCGTACATCCCATAGGCTTCCCGGTAGTTCACGGTGATCCAGTAGGCATAGAGCTTGGCGACGGCATATGGAGAGCGCGGATAGAAGGGTGTCGTCTCTTTCTGGGGAGACTCCTGGACCAGTCCGTACATTTCCGACGTCGAAGCCTGATAGAAGCGTGTTATCTCTTCGAGGCCCGCAATTCTGATCGCTTCCAGCAGACGCAGAGTGCCGAGCGCGTCGGAGTTTGCCGTATACTCAGGCTCTTCAAACGAAACCTTTACGTGGCTTTGTGCCGCGAGATTGTAGATTTCATCGGGTTTTACGTTCTGCACGATCTGGATCAGGCTGCTCGAATCGGTCAGGTCGCCGTAATGGAGCAAAAAATGGCGGCCATGCATATGCGGATCTTCGTAGATATGGTCGATGCGGGTGGTGTTAAACGACGAGGCGCGGCGCTTGATTCCATGCACCTCGTAACCTTTCGTCAGCAGCAGTTGAGCCAGATAGGCTCCGTCTTGTCCGGTAATACCCGTAATTAGTGCTCTTTTCAAAGTAGTGCTCCCCGCACTTTCACGACCTGATTCCCATATACACGATGCCGATTTGACTGTGTTCTTGATGTGACTTGCCAGCAGCCTCAATGCAGGATCGGAAGTATCCCAGACTGAGCTTCAGCCCTGTCTCCAAGTCGATTTTGGGTTCCCAATTCAGCAAGCGTTTTGCCTTGCTGATATCCGGCTGGCGCTGCGAAGGATCGTCTTGAGGAAGAGGCCGAAGCACAATCTTACTTTTTGAACCTGTCACGCCCAGCACAGCTTTTGCGCACTCCAGGATCGTCCATTCCGTCGGATTTCCAATATTGACCGGCGTGTGCTCATCGCTCCGGGATAGCTGGAGAATTCCTTCGATCTCATCGGAAACATAGCAAAAGCTACGCGTCTGGCTTCCATCGCCATAGATTGTCAAGTCATCGCCTCGCAACGCCTGCGAAAGAAAATTGGAAATCACCCGACCATCGTTCAACTGCAACCGCGGGCCGTAAGTATTGAAAATGCGTACGAGCCGCGCATCAACTTGTTCGTAGCGGCGGTACGCCGTTACAAGAGCTTCGGAGAATCGCTTGGACTCGTCGTAAACCGAGCGGGGTCCAATCGGATTCACATGACCCCAGTATTCCTCTGTCTGCGGGTGTTGGTCGGGATCCCCATAGCATTCTGACGTCGACGCGTGCAGAAACTTTGCGCCGTACTTCTTTGCAGTCTCAAGCAAATGGCGCGTTCCCGCCGAGCCAACCATCAGGGTTTCGATTCCCAACCGCATGTAATCGGCGGGACTGGCCGGAGAAGCAAAATTGAAAACATAATCGACGTGCTTCGGATCGAATGAGGTGCAGATGTCGTGCTCGCAGAACTCGAACCTCGGCTCGGCCTTTAGATGCTTGAGATTCTCGAGAGAACCCGTGCAGAGGTTGTCGACGCCAATTACCTCATGCCCTTCATTGAGGATGGCATCCGTTAAGTGTGATCCAAGGAAGCCGGCAGCTCCGGCAATTAGAACGCGCATCGTACAAACGTCCTCACATTCACTGTTGGTGCCATAAAGCTATCGCAATCAAGCAAGCATTGAAATGCCAGTCATCAATGAGCAAGACTTCATTTTTCTGAATCGTTGCGCACCATTAAGCCTACGACACAAGGCGGGCTCTTATGCCTTTGTGGCATCTCGGCGCCGGGGCAGGAAGAATGCAGAGACCGGATCCACCGGTTGAGCCATGCCGGGCCGTCCGACGCTCAGGTAAGTAAACCCAGCCTCGGTCATGATTGCAGGGTCGTAAAGGTTCCTTCCATCGATCACAATCGGGTAGCGGAGGGTGTAGTGCAGCTTGGCCAGGTCGAGTTCGGCGAATTCCTGCCAGTCGTTCAGAATCAGGAGCGCATCCGCATCCTGCGCCGCCACGTACGGGTCATTCACGTAGCGCATGTTTGGGCCTTCGGGAATAATCTCTTTCGACCGCTCTGCGGCCGCGGGATCATGGGCGGCAACCACGCAGCCTTCACTCAGGAGCTTTTTGACGATATCAAGCGCCGGTGACTCGCGCACGTCATCGGTTCCCCCTTTGAACGCGAGCCCGAGGACTCCGATTTTCTTCCCGCGAAACGTCCAGAGCGCCGAGCGGATTTTTTGAAAGAAGCGCAGTTTCTGTTCCTCATTGATCTTTTCCACTTCGCGCAAGAGTGCGAAGTCCACGCCCACTTGCTCGGCCACATGACGGAAGGCGGCAACGTCCTTGGGGAAGCACGAGCCGCCGTAGCCGACGCCAGCGCGCAGGAACTTCGGACCGATGCGGGTATCCATGCCGATGCCGCGAGCCACTTCTTCGACGTCAGCTCCAGCCGCCTCGCAGACATTGGCGACGGCATTAATGAACGAAATCCTGGTTGCCAGCAGCGCGTTGGAAGCGTGCTTTATGATTTCGGCAGCCTTGGTGGAGGTATGCAGGATCGGCGGGGGATCGGCTGCCGTGCGCGGCCCCGGGATGCAACTCGGCTTGTTGTAGTACTCGCCGCTCGTCAGCGGGAGATAGATCATCTTCAGCAGATCGGCGCCGGTTTCGGTAGCAGCGCCGATCACAATACGATCCGCGTGCAGAAAATCAACGACTGCTGTGCCTTCGCGCAGGAACTCGGGGTTTGACGTCACGTCGAACAGATCCTTCGGCACCCCATTTCGCTCGATCACACGCCGGATCCACTCGTTGGTGTAGACGGGAACCGTGCTCTTTTCGACGATCACCTTGTAGGAGTCGACGGAGCGCGCGATTTCGCTTGCCACGGCATCCACG
>NZ_JBAUUO010000116.1:0-43861 GCF_049582745.1 Occallatibacter sp. | reverse complement strand
GGCATCGACATCGGCGGCCGGCACGCCCGGACGCGCGGCAGCCAGCGCCGCGGATTGCGCTCGCTGCACAATGTCGAAGACGGCTTTCATCTTGTCGGTCGGTTTGCCCAGGACGAAAGTGCGCGTGATGTCCGACGTGTAGCCCTCGACAGCGCAGCCATCGTCGAGCATGAGAATGGAGCCTTCGCGAAGCGTCTGCGGTTTGGCCGAGCCGTGCGGCAGCGCCGTAAATTCATCGACGTTGAGACTGGCTTCGCCTTCAAAGCCGACACGATGGTACGCGGCGGCGACAAGCGCATGTACCTCCGGCGTGGTCATGCCGGGCGTGAGCGACTGCGCCACCGCGCGATACACAAGCAGCGTGACATGGCACGCAAGGCGCATGCAGTCGATCTCGTGCGCTTCTTTGATCATGCGGCAGCCGGCAGTGATGGGCGTGGCTGAAACGAGATTCAGGTGCGGGCTGGCTGTGCGGATGCCGTCTGAAAAGACAAAGGCCATGTGCTCGTCCAGGCCGACAGTCCCGCTGCTAAGACCGCGATCCGCGAGCCCTTTGCCCAACAGCACATAAGGGCTTTCATCTTCCTGCCAGATCAGCACGTCGACGTTGCCGGCGAGCGGCCCGGCCGAAAGCAGATCATGCGCACGCCCCTCCTCGAATGCCGGACAGACCAGTAACGCCCTGCCGCGCGCCGGAATCACGAGCGCCCACAACCGTTCGCCGCCATGGAGCCGCAGGTCGGCAAAGTAAACCGAAGAGCTTGTGGAGTTGGCGAGAACGATGGCGTCGATTTTCGCGGAGGTCATTAGCCGACGGGCGCGCTCAATGCGTGCCTGACGTTCCACGTTCGTGAATGGCCGCGCCTGGCTGGAGAGGTCAGGCAACGCGGCAATAGCGGGAGGTGCTTCTTTGCCGGCGATGGCCTGCGCCGCCCGCGATGGGAGGACGGTGGCTGCGACCGCTGCGGTGGCAGCGCCGAGAAAGCTGCGGCGCGTAAATGCGGGTGTATAGGGCATGGGTCTCCGGGGAAAAGAGAGAAGATGGTTCCTTTCAGAATAATCGGTTCAACCGGGGCCGCAATCCCTGATCGCCAATTCCGAGAAAATACGCAACCGTTGGGCTGCAATTCTATTTCACGTCGTCGATTACCAGCGTCATGCAATGCTGCTGCGTGACTTCGCACTGCAGCATGTCTTCGGCCAGCAGATTCCAGCCAACGAAGCCCGCGAATTTTCCGCCGGGGGACTGCGCAACGGTGGGCGCCAGTCCATCGCCGGTCTCAGCATCGTAGTCCTCATGCATCGATCCCCACTTTTGAATGTCGCGATGGAGATCGGTGGCAAGCGTCAAGGCCAGCCAGTGGGCCTCGCCGTTGAATCCGTACCGTCGCAGCGCGATCCAGTCGAGAAAATTGGCATTGATCCAGATGGGGCCGCGCCAGTTGGAGTAGGGATTGATGATCGCCTCGTTGTTGTAGGCGGCGTCAAACCGCGACAAGCTGCGGAATCCGTGCTCCGAACGCATCTGCGCCGGGTTCAGCAGGTAGGCAGAGATCATGCGGCGGCCCTCATCGCACGGCAACAGGCCATCCATCAGCGGCAGAAAGTTGGACCACGCGACCACGCGGACAATCGCGCCCGTGTCGCGGCGGCGATTCCAGAACATACCATCGCGCGCCGACCATAGCTGCCGCAGCATGGCGTGACGCGTCGAGAGAACTTCAGCGCGATAAGCCTTCGCATCAGCCAGGTCCCCGAGTTGATCGGCGAGTACGGCCATCGCTGCATATTCGCGCATCGCATAGATCGAGGCATCGACGGCAAGGATGGCGCTGCGATCCTTCTCACCGTTTGTAAGTGCGGCATTGTTGTCGGCGCCGGACTGCATGGCGTTATCCCAGTACCAGAGCTTCCACTTCTCGTCGTACTGCGTGCGGCGGCGATAGTCGAGAACGCGCTTCATCGCAGGCCATACGGGGCGGAGCCATTCGTAGTCGTTGAGATCTTGCGCAGCGATCAACGCACCCTGCGCGAGGAAGGGCTTCATCGCAAACTTTCCGAACAGCGGGCGCGGGCCTTTCGGCGTAATGCATCCGGCGACATAGCCGTCGGCGTCCGCGGAGCCTGCGAATCCGAGAACCCAGTCGCGGAGATACTTCGCGTTCGCTGGGTCCTGGTTGGCCCAGTGCAGGCCGATGAAGAAGCCGTCCCAGTCCCACATCTGGTTGTAGTAGCCGGCGGGGATGAGGTACGGATGCTGGATGTATCCGTCGGCCGGGCGAATAGTTTGCGGTGCGAGGCGATTAAAGTCGGCGGTAAGTTCGCGCAGGAGGAGGGTGGGATTGTGCTGGTCGGGAGGGTCTTGGGCGGCGGAGAATGCGATGCCGATCAGAATCACGGAGATGATGGGAAGATTGATACGAAGGACTCTTCGAAGATTCTGCACGTGGAAATCATAGCGCCGTTCAAGCGGGAGCGTCTGTGTTCGTCTGTATCCACGCTGAATTGTCGGGTCAAAGTTTGCGGGTGCTTAGACGGGAACAACTTCACTCACCTGCACGACACTCTCTCCGCTGTAATATTTCCGCTGGTCCGCAATCAGTTCCGGCGCCGTCGCGGCCAGAGCGACGTCAAGCTCCAGCATGGTCTCGAAGTAGAGATGGCCGATGGCGTGATAATGCGAGGGCGTGCCGGGCGGAAAGGCGCCGATGCCGCGATCGACTTCGATCCGGACGAGCCCGCGCGGCGAAAGCAACTGGCGCGCGACAACGAGGTGCGGTCCGAGGTAGTAGTTCCAGTCAAAGGTCGATCCGGCTGTAGTGGGATACATCACGCTGAGACGAACCATGAGTTCGGAATACATCCCGGGAAGACGGGATGTCAATGAAATCTAGGGCGCAGGTGTTGCCGGGTAAGTTTCAACGTAGTCGAATGCTGCGGGGTCATGACCGTTCGGCGTGCCGGCAATCCGGATTGTGTCGCGCGGCTTGAGTGCGACGTCGTAGACGATGTGCCGCGTAGAGTTGTCTCCGTGCAGGTGCGGCGTCGGCAGCATTGCATCGGCCGACCACGAGGCATCCGGCACTGGCTGCTGGCCGTTGACGCTGAGCGCGAATTTCGCAACTCCATCCTGCAAATCGAAATATTGGACGGCAATGTTGAAGCGGCCGGCGGCGCCGTTATACGTCCATTCGGCAGAGCAAGTGGCCAGCTCGCACGAGACAGCCTTCCCGCGGCTGGCGTCTTCCCACGGATTGACGTCGATGACTTTGTACCCGGCAAGGCGAGCATTTTCAGCTTCAAGACGATTTGGATAGTGGCCCGCGCGGCCGGTTTCGTCAGGAATTCCGCTAAGCTTGAGAAAGTATTGCGTCACCGCATCGCGCCATGCCACGGCGTGACCGGCCTGGTAGATGAGCCGAGGCAGCACGCTCGCGTGGAGCTCTGGATCGATGCGACCCTTGAGCGACTCCCATTCAGGGACAAACCTTGCCGCCTGCGCCGCCCCCTGGTAGTGCGAGTCGTAAAGATACTGGATCACCGTTTTTCCATCGTGCAGCTTGTAGGTATAGGGCACATGGTGAAAGAAGAGGAGCAGATCGTCAGGCGTCGTGGCCTCGTTCTCGTAGATCTTCGCAACCTCGGGCTGGTACTGGCCGACGTAGCCTGTTCCCGTCGCGACCGTGCGATCGAAGCCAACGCCTTCGTGATCTGCCTTGTGCCACTGCCCCCAGCCGTTGCGCTCGCTCGACTCAATGTTCGGTCCGTAATGGCTGCCGGTGATGTCGGTCAGCGTCTGCAAACCGAGAGGCCCAGTGTAGCTTTCATACGCGAGCCAGCTTTGCATCAACATTGTGGCGACAGTGCGCACAACCGACGGATCATTGGAGATCGTCTGACGTGTCCATTCGGCGACGATCTGTTCCGGCGTGAGATTAGGATCCCACGCGAGCCGCCCGAATGCATACAGGTTGGCAAGAGCCAGCGGCGACCCAAGCCACGCCTGCTGGCCTACACAGGCCACGCCCACCATTCCACCCAGCGGCCGATGAAAAGCCTGTCCGGCAATAACCTGCTTTACCGGTGTGGAAGCGCCGTCGACGCGCATGTCGAAGTCGAGGACCTCTTTCCACATGGGTGCGAGATAAACGAGGTGACGTTGCTGTCCCATGTACTCCTGCGTGATCTGGAGTTCCATCGCCTGGCTCGTCTGCGGAAGTCCGCCGAAGAGGGGCGAGACCGGCTCGCGCGCCTGGAAGTCGATGGGGCCTTCCTTGGTCTGGATAATGACGTTGGGCGCGAACTTGCCGTCGAGGGGATGAAAGATGTCGTAGGCGGCGCGGGCGCGGTCGGCTTTCGGATCCTGCCAATCGAGGTGATGGTTGTAGACGAAGGCGCGATAGAGCACTACGCCGTTGTGCATCACAAGGGCCGCGGCGAGGGTGTTTGCGGCGTCGGCCGGCGTGCGGCCAAAACTGGCGGGCCCGGGTTGGCCTTCGCTGTCAGCCTTCACCGTGAACCCCGCGAAGTCGGGAATAAGATCGTAGATTTCGTTGACCTTCTTGGCCCACCACTTTTTGACAGCCGGGTCGAGTGGATCGAAAGTATTCAGTCCGCCAATTTTCTGCGGGCTCGCAATATCGGCGGAGAGGCCGACGCGCACCCCGTATGGCCGCATGGCTTCGGCAATGCGGGCAACTCCCTGCAGCATCTCCGGCGTCAGAAAATCCGCCCCGTTGTTCACGTTGTTCAGATTGCAGCCGTTGACGCCGACCGATGCCAGCAGGCGCGCGTATTCGGCGACGGGAGCGAGGTCTTCGCGGACGTGCCCATGGTCGAAGAAGATGCTGCGCCCGGCGTAGCCGCGCTCGACGGAGCCGTCGAGATTGTCCCACTCGTCGACCCAGCGAATGGGCATGGCGGGGCGCTCGCGCAAGTTGGCATTGCTCATGTCAGCGCCCTGCGCGAGATTCCGCAGGAATGCGAAGACCCCGTAGAGAACGCCGCGGTCGCTGCCGCCAATAATGTCGATTTCGCGTGTCAGGTCGCCATGCCGCGCGGAGATGAGGAACTCATCGGGCTCGAGGGATGGCACAGCGCTTTTTGGATGGACCGCGCGCATCTCCTGCGCAGTGCCGAGAAGGATCTTGTTGGGACCCATTTCGAGCGGAGCGCCTCCAGAGAGCGAGAGAAGTCCGCGACGAAGCTCGATCGCCGCGGTTTGTTCGAGGAGAGTCTGCCGCAGAGTGTCTACACGCGTCGGGACCGTGAGCGGCTTGCCGACCGCGCGGTACTTGAGCCAGGCCTGGGCCGCATTCTGCGCGAGTGACGTTGCCGGAAAAGCTACAAGGGCTAGGAACGCAATAACGGCAAACCTCTTCTTGAAGAAGGGGCTCCAGCTCGATCGGCATCCCCACACCGTGATCAAACTCCGCATCCCAACGTTCTATCATCCCCAGCCGACACGGGGCTTTTTATTCCCTGATCCCTAATCCCTATTCCCTGCCTTCTTGACACGCCTAGCCCTCTATGCCTAGACTTCTCCATACCAAGATTGCTAGGGGTGAAACATGGCGAAGAACGATCTTCAGGGGACACTCGACTTACTTGTCCTCAAGACGCTGGATCAGAACGGCGCACTGCACGGCTACGGCATCGTGCTCCACATCCAGAGCGCTTCCAATGACATGCTGCGCGTGGAAGAGGGTTCGCTCTATCCGGCTCTGCATCGCATGGAGCAGAGCGGCTGGATCGCCGCGGAGTGGGCATTGACCGAGACTAACCGACGCGCCAAGTATTACAAGCTCACTGCCACCGGACGCCGCCAGCTGCAGCAGACCGAAGAAAGCTTCGATCAGCTGGTCAAAGGCGTACGCGCGGTGCTGCGCTACGCCTGAGGTTCGTCTTTCTCGGAGGTTCTGCCATGGCTGTTTTTCACCGCATCTTCAATCTTTTTCGCAGCTCCCGCGTAGACCGCGACATCCTCGACGAACTCCAATCGCATATCGACCTGCGCATTGAGTCAAACCTCGCCGCAGGCATGTCGCCCGAAGAAGCGCGCCGCGACGCCCTGCTTCGTTTCGGCAACCCTACTTCCACGCGCGAACGCGTAGCCTCTGCCGACGCCGTCCTGAGCCTGGCATCCGTTTGGTCTGACGTGCGCTATGCCGGACGTCAATTAGTGAAGTCTCCAGGGTTTGCTATTACCGCGGTGTTGACGCTCGCCATTGGTATCGGGGCAAATACGGCAATCTTCAGCAGCATGGACGCCGTCGTGCTGCATCCGATTTCCGTGCCCGATTTGAATCGGGTGGTGACGCTTGCCGAAGAGCAGGGCGCTGGAAACTATCATTCGGTTGCCTTGGCGAATTACTACGATTGGAACCGGCAAAACGGTTCGTTTGAGCAACTGGCCGTGCGCACCTACGCGGATATGAGCCTGACCGGCGCTGGCGATGCAGCGCATGTTCAGGCGGCGCTGACGTCGGCGAATTTCTTCAGCGTTCTCCGCGCGCAGCCGCTGCTGGGCCGCGTCTTCGCCGATAGTGAGTGCCAGCCGGGTCGCGATGCCGTGGCTGTTCTGAACTACGGTTTCTGGCAGCGGCGCTTTGCCGGCGATCCATCGATCCTGGGCCGCCAGATCGAGCTTGACCAGCGCGTATTTACCATCGTCGGCGTCATGCCCAAGAGCATGCAGTATCCGTCGATGGCCGACCTTTTTCTGCCGCTGGCGCCGACTCCGCAGCAGGTTGCTGACCGCAGCACCCATGACTACCTCGTGATCGGCCGCCTGCGCGGCGGAGTCACGGTCAAACAGGCCCAGGCCGAGATGCGCATTGATGCCGAGCGGCTGGCAAAGGACTATCCGGCAACCAACCTTGGCTGGTCAGTGAAGGTTGAGCCGCTGCTCGACGGCATCAATGGCGAGTCCACTCCGCTCTATTACCGGATGCTGATGGGCGCTACTCTCTTTGTCCTGCTGGTAGTCTGCGCCAACATAGCCAACCTCCAATTCGCCCGCGGCATTGCGCGCCGTTCTGAAATCGCCATGCGCTCCGCCCTCGGCGCCAGCCGCTTGAGGATCATGCGCCAGTTGCTCACCGAAAATGTCCTGCTGGGAATGGTGGGTGCCGGCGGTGGCCTGCTTCTGGGCGGCATCTACCTCCATTTCCTCATCATCAACATGCCTGCGCGCATCGCGCGCTACATGGCGGGATGGTCCAACACTTCGTTGAACGGCCGGGTCATGGCCTTCTCTCTGCTCATCGCATTGGGCGCCGGAGTGATCTCAGGCATTGCGCCCGCCATCGAGGCCATGCGCATGAATCTCATGGATCAGCTGAAGGCTGGGTCCCGCGGCGCCACAGGATCAGGGCGTCATCGCCGTCTTAGGAATGTCTTCGCCGTCTCGCAAATCGCTCTCGCCGTCGCCCTCGTGATCGGCGCGGCCCTGATGTCGAAAGGCATGTTGCACCTGCTGCACCTGGGAGACGTGTACAAACCCGAAAAGGTGCTCACGTTCAACGTGACACCGCCAGCGACCCGTTACAACAAACCGCAGAAACTTGCTGCCTGGTATTCCGACAGCCTTGAACGGCTGCGCGCTCTTCCCGGCGTCACGCATGCCGATGTAGCCGCCGCGCTGCCCTACAGCGATAACGGGTGGATGCAGGACATGGTGATTGAAAACCGTCCTGCCGTACCCGGAAAATTTCAAAGCGCGCTTCGCATTCCGGTCAGCGACGGATACTTCTCTGCTTTCCATCTTCCCGTGATCGCAGGTCGCGCGCTGAACCGAGGCGACAACCTGAACTCCCAGCCAGTCGCCGTGGTAAGCAGAAGGTTCGCGGCGCAATATTTCGGTGGGGAAAACCCGCTCGGCCATCGCGTGCGCATGGGCAATTTAAACGACAAGAAGGAATCGTGGCTCACCATTGTCGGCATCGCGGAAGACACCAGCTACTCCACATGGGACCAGTCGATCCAATCCGTCGTCTACATGAGCGCGACGCAGATACCTCCGCCCGGCGTGACGTATGCGGTCGTCACGGACGGTGATCCCCTCGCCCTCGCTCTCCCCGCACGGAAGGCCCTAGCTTCGATCGATTCCACGTTGCCGCTCGATGCGGTAATGACTTACCAACAATCTCTGCATGAAGCGTTAACCGGGCTGATCGACGCTTCTGTGATGCTGGGAATCGATGCGCTCATCGCTCTTTTCCTCGCGGCCATCGGCATCTTCGGCGTCATGGCGAACCTTGTCGGCGAGCAAACGCGGGAGATCGGCGTTCGCCTTGCGATGGGCGCACCCAGGGAACGTGTGCTGGCCATGATTTTGCGCCGGGCTTCGTGGCTCACGGCAATCGGGCTCGGCTGCGGTCTGCTCCTGGCTTTTGGCCTCGCCCAGCTCGTTGCCAACCTTCTGCGCGGCGTCAGTCCGCACGATCCCGTCATCTTCGGCGGAGTATCCACTGCCATTGCGGCGATCGCGCTTGCATCAAGCTGGATTCCTGCCCGACATGCCGCAAAAGTTGATCCCATGCAAGCCCTGCGAGGCGACTAACCAAAGACAGGAGACTTTCCCATGGCTCTCTTCCGTCGATTTGCGAATTTGTTCCGCCAGTCCAAAGTCGATCACGATATCGACGCCGAATTGCAGGCGCACATCGACCTGCGCATCGACGCGAACATAGCCGCGGGTATGTCGCTGGATAAAGCCCGCCGCGATGCGCTCGTGCGCTTCGGTAATCCCACCATGACCAGGGAACGTGTCGCCGCCTCCGACGCGCACCTCAGCCTCGCCGATCTGGGCCGCGACCTTCGCTACGCCGCGCGCCAGTTGCGCCGCTCGCCGGGATTCGCGCTGACCGCGATTCTTACCCTGGCCCTCGGCATCGGCGCGAACGTCGTGGTCTTCGGGGTGATGAACGCCATGATTCTGCGGCCGCTGAATGTTGCGGGTGCGGATCGCCTGCTGGAGTTAGCAGGCGCGAGGCCGGCTGACGACAACCAGTCTTACCCCGACTTCGTCGACTTCAAGACGCGCAACTCAACATACACAGATATGGCGGCATACCGTCTGGGGTACGTAGGCCTGAGTTCCGGCGGCACCGCGCAGAAGTCCTGGGAATACGAGGTCTCAACCAACTACTTTGACATGCTGGGTGCGCAGCCGCAGGTCGGCCGCTTCTTTCACACGAGCGACGAGCACGGTCCCAACTCGGCTCCCTACATCGTGCTGAGTGATGCCACGTGGCGCACACGATTCAACGCCGACCCGCGCGTCGTGGGCACCACCGTCGACCTCAATAAGCATCCCTTCACCATCATCGGAGTGGCGCCGAAGAACTTCAATGGAACGGAAATCTTCTTCTGGCCTGAATTCTGGGTTCCGATGGTCAATGAAGAGCAGATCGAAGGCTACAACTTTCTCACCAAACGTGGAAGCCACGGGCTCTTCGTGGTCGGGTCGCTGAAACCCGGAGTAACGCCGCGCCAAGCCGAAGACAACCTCACCGCTGTTGCGCACCAGATGACGCGCGAACATCCAACCGACGATGACGGTCTTACCGTTCGCCTCGTCAAGCCTGGACTTCTCGGAGATACTCTCGGCGACCCTGCGCAGCCGTTTCTGGCCGCAATCATGGCGCTTGCGCTGCTGGTATTGCTTGCGGCCTGCGTCAATCTGGCTGGCATCTTCGCCGCGCGTGCGGCGGATCGCAGCAGGGAACTGGCAATCCGGCTCTCGATCGGCTCGACGCGCTGGCGCATTCTCCGTCAACTGCTCACCGAAGCAGTAGTGGTTTCACTAGCCGGAGGCGCGCTGGGGACCCTTATCGCGACGGGCATGCTCAAAGTGCTCACCCAGTGGCAGCCCATCAGCGAATATCCCATCCACGTCACCGTTATCGCAGACAATCGCACATACATCATCGCCGTGTTGCTTTCGTTCGCCGCCGGAATCTTGCCCGGCCTTTTGCCCGCGCGCCAGGTATGGAAGACCGATGCCACCGACGCCATGAAGAGTGGAACGATTTCTGCCAAGATCATGCGCCGTCTCACCCTCCGCGATCTCCTGCTCGGCATCCAGATCGCGATGTGTGCTCTCCTATTGACCGCGTCGCTTGTGGCGTTGCGCGGTATGGATCGCTCCCTGCATGCACCGATGGGCTTTGTCCCGCAGGGCACGATGGTCGCCGATACTGACATGCACATGGCTGGCTACTCAGACGACTCTGCATTGCCGGTCCAGCGCCGCATCATTGAACAGGCCTCGCAACTCCCCGGTGTTCAAGCCGCAGGCACCATCGACTCCTTGCCCCTGGGCGGCGGCGGCAGCAACTGGTCGGTCTATCGCGAGGGAACCACGGACCTGCGCTCCTCCAACAGCGTGATGACGCCGCACAGCTACGGCATCTCGCCGGGATATCTCAAAGCCGCCGGAACCACCCTGCTCGCAGGCCGCGATTTTACCTGGGACGACAAGTCCAAAACGCCGAATGTCGCGATCGTCAACGAGTTCTTCGCCCGAACAATGTTCGACAGCAATCAGTCGGCAATCGGCCGCTACTTCCTCGGTGGCGACAAAACAAGCTATCAAATCGTCGGAATCGTCGAGAACGGCAAGTACGAAATGTTGACGGAAGATCAGGGCCCTGCGATGTTCTTCCCGCTTGCGCAGGCCCACGAGGCGAACACCATTCTGATTGTGCGGTCTGACCTGCCGCCCGCTGAAATCGCTTCCGCCCTGAATCGCATGTTCACTGGCATCGACGCGAGCATGCCTGTCATCCTGCGTACCTGGCCAGACAGGCTCTCGCTCGCCCTTTTCCCGCCGCGTATCGCCACGGCCGCGCTTGGAGTCATGGGACTTCTTGCGGCCATGCTCGCGATCACCGGGGTCTTCGGCATGGCAACCTACACAGTCTCAAAACGCATGCGCGAGCTCGGAATTCGGGTTGCTCTCGGTGCGCACCGCGCCCAGTTAATGCGTGCGGCACTCGGCCGCCCCATGCTTGTACTGCTTTCCGGATCGCTGGCAGGCCTGGTGCTGGGCGTGCTTGCCAGCCGGCTGCTCGCTGGACTGGTCTATGAGGCCACTCCGCGCGATCCGCTGGTGCTCATCGGAGCCGTGCTTGCGATGGCCCTCATTGGCCTCGTCGCTACCTGGATTCCGGCTCGCCGTGCCATCACCATCAATCCCGCGCAACTGCTCCGGCAGGAATAACCGGCGGCGCTCGGGACCGGTCGCCGGCATGGGCGGCCCCGGCAAACTTCCCTATTGCCGGCTGATCCGTCCAACCCCTGTATCCCCAGGAAACTGAAGCACCGGCTGGTCGCCGCCCCGACCCAAGCCGGATACAATGGGAGTACGCGCGAAAACCGGGCGAATACCGATTTTTCTTCGAATCTGGAGCAGGTGCACGTGATACGTATGTTCCGCCGCGGTCTGCGGCTCCAATGGCTTGCTGCACTGTGCGTTGCGGTTGTAATGCCCGCACTGGCAGCCCCCGCCGCAACTTCGCAACGAGCTACACAAACCTCGCTTCGTATCGACACCCGCGACGCGAATGGCCGCACACAGGCCACGCTCTCAATGGCGGTTATCGGCTCGGATGGCCAACCGGCCGCAGGATCGATCGCGATTCAGGATCGGGGTAAGCCGCTGGCTGGCATTGTGCTCGATGCTGCAGGGCGGGCAACGGCAACCATTGACCTCGGAGGCGGCGATCACAGTCTTTCCGCCGTATACACCGGCGACCCGGCGCACCTGGGCTCAAACTCTGAAGTCACGCCAGTGCATGCGGTCTCCGGTACTACTCCCGATTTCTCTGTTTCGATCGCGCCCGCAACTCTGTCGCTCAAGCAAGGACAGTCGGGATCGGCGACCGTTTCCGTTACGCCGATCAATGCCGCGTCGCTGACGGCGCCGATGTTCGTAACCATCTCCTGTTCTGGCCTCCCCGATCAGAGTGCCTGCTCATTTACGCCGGAGAATATTGAGATTCCCGTGGGGGCTACCGCCGCCATCAACAGTTCCGTGGTCATCGCCACACAGGCCACTTCGCTGGCCAAGGCCGAACCGAACCTGAATCGCGGAGTACAGCCCGTTGCCTTGGCTTTTCTGCTGCCCGGCGCGCTCGTTCTCGGCGGAATCGCCTTTAGCGCGCGCCGGCGTCGCTTCTTGAGCCGTCTTGTATTGCTCGCCCTGGTCACGTTCGTTTCCGTGCTTGGCACCGTTGCCTGCGCGCCGCTCTATAACTACCGCAACCATGGGCCGCCGTATAACCTTCCGACGCCCGCAGGCAGCTACAACGTGACCATCGCCGCGCAATCGAGCAATGGAGTTACCGCAACCACGCATACCACGACCATTGCCCTGACCGTCACGCATTAGCGCAGGCACTCGGAGTGACTCCTACCTCCGCACTCACCCTGTCAATCCGCTCAAATACAAAATCCCCGGTTCATCTCTGACCGGGGATTTTGCTTGCTGCCTTGACAAAGCGTTATTGACAGCCCGTCCCGTCTCTTGGGTCGACATCCCGCCCTTTCCGCTATCCTTTCAGGTTGAGGGGTATTGCCATGACAGAGACGGCTACGCGTCCACAACTTGCATACTTGACCGATGTGTTGAACGATCTGCGGGCGAAGGGAACGTATTTCAAACTGCGCATCCTCGACGATCAACAGGCCCCGCTGTGCCACTACGATGGCCGCGAAGTGATCAATCTGGCCAGCAACAATTACCTTGGCCTCGCCAATCACCCCAAGCTCATCGAAGCATCGCTGAAAACCACAAGGGAACTCGGCGTCGGTTCCGGTGCGGTCCGCACGATTGCCGGTACCATGCGCATTCACATGGATCTCGAAGAGAAGATTGCCCGCTTCAAGAACGCCGAAGCCTGCGTCGTCTTCCAGAGCGGCTTTGCAGCCAATGCAGGTACGGTGAGCGCAATCCTCGGCAAGGAAGACTTCATCCTCTCGGATGAGCTGAATCACGCCAGCATTATTGATGGCGCACGCCTGTCGCGGGCAAAGATCAAGGTCTTCCGCCACAAGGATGTCGGTCATTGTGAGGAATTGCTGAAGGAAATTGCCGGAGAGCCCGGCCACAAGCTGGTCATCACCGACGGCGTCTTCTCCATGGACGGCGATATCGGCCCCGTCGACAAGCTCGGAGCGCTGGCCGAAAAGTACGGCGCCATCATGATGGTCGACGATGCGCATGCCTCCGGCGTTCTCGGCCGCAACGGCCGCGGCAGTGTCGATCACTTCGGTATGCACGGTCGCGTGGATGTGCAGGTGGGCACGCTGTCAAAGGCTATCGGCGCGCTGGGCGGCTATGTCTGCGGGTCGAAAGATTTGATTGATTATCTCTACCACCGCGCGCGACCATTTCTGTTTTCCACGTCGCATCCGCCGTCGGTCGCGGCCACCTGCATCGCGGCCTTCGACATTCTGGAGACAGAACCCGAACGCATCGACCGCCTCTGGAAAAACACCCGGTACTTCCAGGGTGAACTCAAGCGCGCGGGCTTCAACATCGGTGGCGTGAATACCCCGGCAACCGAGACACCGATTACCCCCGTGATCGTTGGCGAGGGACGCGCCGCAATGGACTTCTCCCGTGCGCTGTTCGACGAAAGCGTCATGGGCACCGGCATCGCATTTCCGACAGTCCCCGAGGGCAAGGCGCGCATCCGCCTGATCCTCACCAGCGAGCATACGAAAGAACAACTTGATCGTGCGCTCGAAACATTGGAGCGCGTTGCGAAGCGAATGGGGATACTTGCCTAAAGTGGCCGCGTATTGTCAGGGAATAGAATTAGGAAGACCTTGACCTGGCGCAATGGGAACCGACATCTCCTTCCATATTTCGCGCACCGCGATTCTCGCCCTGGATTGCCAGGCTGGCATTGTGTCGATCTACGTCCAGCCCCCGGAAGAGTTCCTGAAGCGCGCTTCGAGTGTGCTCGCGGCGGCGCGGCAGGCTGGTATGACAGTTATCCAGGTACAAGTTGGCTTTCGCCCAAGTTTGCCGGAGGTTAGCAGCCGGAACAAGCTCTTTGCCGGGCTCAAAGCGAATGTACAGCACCAGCAACTTTTTCAGGGCGCGGCCGGTGCCATCCACCCGGCGCTCGGACCCGAACCGGAGGACATTGTTGTAACGAAACATCGCGTGAGCGCCTTCACCGGCACAGATCTCGAAATGCTGCTTCGCGCGAATGAGATTGAAACGCTTGTGTTGTTTGGGATCGCGACGAGCGGGGTCGTCCTATCCACGCTGGTGCACGCTTTTGATTCTGATTACAGGACGATCGTGATCGGCGACTGCTGCGCGGATCGTGATATGGAGCTTCACAGCGCCCTGCTTGACCATCTGTTCCCTAAGCGCGGGGAAGTTTTGACTGCGGATCAATTTGTGATGGCCTTGCAGAGTGCTCAAGCTCTTGCCGAAGACCGAGGAAAAGAATGATCGCGCATCTTCGCGGCGAGCTGATTCACAAACAACCGGGCCAGGCCATCGTCGAAGCCGCTGGAGTGGGATACGACGTCGTTATCTCCGTGCCGACCTTCACCTCGCTGCCGAGCGTAGGTGCGGAAACATCGCTCCATATCCACACGCAGGTCAGCGAAGACCAGATCGCCCTCTTCGGCTTTCTCGATCGCGAAGAGAAGCGCCTCTTTGAGCGGCTCATCACCGTCAGCGGCGTTGGCCCCAAGCTCGCCATCAAAATTCTCTCCGGCCTCTCGCCCGAGCGCACCGTGCAGGCCATTCGCGCGCAGGATCATGCGCAGTTGACGCACATTCCCGGCGTAGGCAAAAAGCTGGCCGAGCGCCTCGTTGTCGAGCTTAAAGACAAGTTGGATGACTTCGCCGTCGCGCCCGTTCCATCGGCCGTCGCCGGCCCCGCCGTGGACGACGTGCTCTCAGCCTTGACCAATCTCGGCTATCAACGCCCCGCCGCCGAAAAGGCAATCGAGCAATCGGTCGCAAAGGACAAAGCACTTGCCGCCGATTTCGATGGCCTCTTCCGAGCAGCGCTGAAGGTGATTCGCTAAAGAGCAGCTCTTGCCGGCGAGTTCACTCGTCGTAGCCCAACGAAACAGATAGCTCGCGCCAGCTTTCGAGTTCGGTTCTTGTTCCCTCTAACTTCTGCTCGAACATACCGACGGCATCGGAACCCGCCAGGAACCGGAGCGGCGGATTGCTGCTGTTGACGATGCGCAACAAGGCAAGGGCAAGCTTGCGCGGATCACCCGCCTGTTTCCCGTGCATCGTGGGTGCAGACCTGCGGACCGCGCCCGCCGTTTCGCCGTAGTCCTCGATCTCAGTTGCTGCGTATTGCAGTGCTTCAAGGGCGAGGAGTTCGGTACGAAAGTAGCCGGGTTCCGCAATCGTCACGCGAATACCCAAGGGGGCCACTTCTTTCGCCAGCGCCTCGCTCAATCCCTCAACGGCAAACTTGGTACCGCAATAAGCGGATATTCCGGCATCGGCATGAAAGCCACCGACCGAACTGACGTTGACGATGTGTCCGGCGCGTTGCCTGCGGAGAACTGGAAGCGCGGCCCTGGTGACGTTGATCAACCCAAAGACATTGGTCTGGTACTGTGCCAGCGTCTCTTCAACGCTGCATTCTTCGAGCGCACCGCACAATCCATATCCTGCGTTATTCACGAGAACGTCGATCCGGCCAAATCTCTCCACTGCGGCTCCCACAGCTCTGTCGGCATCTGCTGGTTGAGTCACATCCAGAGTAAACGGCAGAAGCAGTTCCGAGCTTCCAAGAGCTCTGGTCACACTTTCTGCGCTCCTGCTGGTGGCGACGACGGAATCGCCGAACTCAAGAGCTGCCTTCGCGAACTCCGCTCCCATGCCTCGGCTCGCACCGGTAATGAACCAGGTTTTCATAATGTGATTTGTACCATGCTGATTGGACTGTATTGAGGAGAGATCCGGATACGAGCCTCTGCGTTGCTGCAAACTTTTCGTTTTCCTCAGGAAATACGCCCCCTGTGCATGCATCGCCTCGTGCGCTCGCCTACACTTGCAAACGTATGCCACACGCAGCTAAATCTTCTCCCGCAACACCGGCACCCTATCTTCGACCCGAAGCAATTACATTTCTGCGCAACCTCGCCAAGCACAACGACCGCGACTGGTTCGCCCCGCGCAAGCCGCAATTTGAAGCGCAGTTGAAAGAGCCCATGCTCGCCATCGTCCGCAAGATCACCGACGCCATGACCGACTTCGCGCCGAATCATGTGCGCCCCGCAGAAAAATCCCTGTTCCGCATCTATCGCGATACACGCTTCTCACACGACAAGAGGCCCTACAAGACGCACGTCGCCGCATGGTGGTCCCACCAGGGACTCGAAAAAACTTCCGGCGCTGGTTACTACTTCCAGGTGAGCCCCAAGGGCGTAGTGATTGCCGCGGGCGCCTACATGCCCGAGAAGGAACAACTGGCGCAGATACGCAACTGGCTGCTCGACAACCACGAAGACTTTCGCAAAATCCTCCGTAAGCCGGCAGTGCGCAAAACCTTCAGCGAGTTTGAAGGCGAGGCGTTGACGCGGCCGCCCAAGGGCTTTCCGCCAGACCACCCTGCCATCGATCTGATCCGCTGCAAGCAGTGGGGTCTTAGCACGACGCTTCCCGTGGGATCGGCGCAGCGCAAGGATTTTGCCAAGGTGCTCATCAAGCATTTCAAGCTGCTCGCACCCATGGTGGATGCGCTGAATACGCCTATTGCCGCCGCCGCTGCGCCCAAACGAAAGGTGCTTTTCGGCCTCAACTAGCGCACCCGACCAACCGGCTACTGCAGCTGAAATTGCCCGTATTTTGGGGTTCCAGCGCCCTCCTCTCCTCAAAAACCGGCAAAAACAGGCCTTTTCGGCCTAAATACCCACAAATACCTGAGAAAATTGTGGAAAACCGGCGTTTTTCCATTGACTTTAGGCCATCCCAAGCCGCATTGTTACGAACGACAGGGTTCTCGAGAACCCGCATAAATAAAGGGGTTTCGTGCATATGTTGCCTCCAGGCGTTTTCGGCGTGAAGTTCGAAACGCGACGGTCGCACTACCCCATGCGGTACGCTTCATGGCTTCTTGCAGTCATCTGAAAGAGGCCGGGCGGCGGGATACCAGGCAACAACTAGCGAAGGAGAACATCACATGGCAACTGGAATGACCAAGACTGGACTTACCCGGCATATGGCCGAGAAGCTCGAATTGACCAACAAACAAGCGGCCGCTTTCCTTGATCTTCTGGCTGAGACCGCCATCAAGGAGACCAAGAAGAACGGCGTATTCGTGATCCCCGGCATCGGACGCCTCGTCAAGGCGGAGCGCAAGGCGCGCATGGGCCGCAATCCCCAGACCGGTGAAGCAATCAAGATCAAGGCAAAGACCGTAGTGAAGTTCCGCGTGGCCAAGTCCGCCAAGGACACCATCGCGCCGCCGAAGAAGTAGTTTTTCCTGAGGGGTGCTGTACAAGCTGGGGAAGAGCTTTCGCTCTTCCCCAGCTTTCTTTTCCGGCTTCCAGTCGCACCCTGCAGCCTCACGAATATTTGCGCATACCTAGGCTGCCCAGCCACATCAAAGGGCCATGGCTACCTCGGTGAACACAATCCTTCGATCCAGCGCCGCCGTTAGCGGCTCGGTGCTGACCTTGCTGCGGCTGGAAGGCTTGGCAGTGGCCGCAGTAACGGCAGTGCTGTACGCACGCACCGGAGCAAGCTGGTGGCTCTTCGCCGCCCTGTGGCTCACGCCCGATCTGTCGATGCTCGGCTATCTTGCTGGATCGTGCTGGGGCGCGCGCACCTACAACGCGGTACATACCTACGTGGTGCCCGGTGCCCTCGCGCTCAGCGCCTTATTCCTGCACGCGCCCGCGGTGTTGCCCTTTGCGCTCATCTGGGCAAATCACATCGCCGTCGACCGCCTCATGGGCTACGGCCTCAAGTACTCCGACGGATTTGGATTCACTCACCTCGGCCGCCTCGGCAAGCGCAACGCTACTTTGCCGAGTTGATCTTGACGCCAGGCATCAACGCGCGCACCACGAGCGACGCTCCGAAAAAGACAAGGATAATGCGACCGGCAAGCTCGAGGTCGTAGTTGCGCGAGAAAACCACAATCGCGATGAGAATGCCGATTGGCGTCAGCTCGGCCAGCATTGCGCGGAGCCAGTGCGGCTTGGCCCCTGTGGGCGCGGGTGCTCCGCGAAGGCGCGGGATAAAGCGAGGCACAGCGCGCATGTAAGCCAGGTAGGGCTCACCGAGCCGCGCGGTTAGAAAGGCCTCTTCGCCGAGGGTCAGCCGAACCGCAAATATCCCGATCAGGATTACGGCAAACGCCGCGCCGCCGGCCGGCATCAGAAATGCTGCCGCGATCACCATGCACCAGAGGCCGATGTAGAGCGGGTTCCGCATGTAGCGATAAGGACCGTCGGCCATCACTTTCCCCGCCACCATGTTGAAGCTGTTGACGGTGCCGGCGCCAAGGTAGGCGGTTCCCCAGACGCGAAATAGGGCGCCTTTAGCGGCGATCAGCGTGGCGATGATCAAGAGCAACGGAGTCGCAACCGTAAACGACGCTATGCCGGTGCGGCTCAACTCCAATGCCAACCACCCCAGCAGCGGGATGCGGTGGCCAATATGCCAGGTCTCGATCCAAGGCGCCCAGAAACCAAGAATGATAATGGCGGCATTGATCACCATGCGCAGCCGGAACTCAATCGCACTTGCTCCCATTTCATGCCCTCGCGCCGGAGTGTATCATCCGCCGCATTGGAAAATGCGATTGCTACTCCCAGCGCAGCGCCGTCATCGGATCCGTCTTCATCGCACTCCGCGCCGGGATCAGGATGGCGATCAGAGCCACCAGCCCCAGCAGCACGCTAACGACCCCAAAACTAACTGCGTCGTGCGGGCTAACACCAAACAGCACGCTCCCCAGCACTCGCGACAACGTTAGCGCTGCCGCCAGCCCAATCGCGCCTCCGATCAAGACGAGGCGCAATCCTTCGCGCAGAATGAGCCGCATGACGTCGCCGCGCGTCGCGCCCAGCGCCATCCGTATGCCAATCTCCTGCGTCCGCTGTGCCGCCATGAATGCAACCACGCCATACAGCCCGATAATCGCCATCACGAGCCCCGTGAGCGCGAAGAACGTGAGCAGCGCCGTCTCGAACCGCGGACGATCGGCAAGCCCGCTCACGCGTTCGTTCAAGGTCTCGATGTCGACCGGAACGGTTGAGTCGATGGCGCTGATTTGCGCGCGGATCCACGGTGCCATTGCAGCCGGCGCAAGTGCCGTCTTCACCACAAGCGCTGCCGAGTGCGGCTGTTGCCAGTCCTCCGCTTCAGAGCGCCAAAGTTGGTAATACTCAGGTTCATCCTCTTTGCTAAGCCCCGAGTTTTTGACGTTTGCCGCCACGGCCTGGACCGTAAACCACGGCCCACCCGGCACCGGCTTCACGCGCTGCCCCAGCGGATCCTGACCTGGAAATAATCGCGAGGCTAATGCACTGTCGATGATCATGAAGTGGTCGCTGGATGTGCGCTGATCTTCAGTGAAATTGTGTCCGCGCACAACAGGTATATCGAGCGCGTTGAAGTAGTCAGGCGTCACCCAGCGCCAGGCGACCATGCCGCCGGTCCCGCCTGTCATCGGAGGACGTCCCGCGACCTCCATGATGCTGTATATATGGTCGCGATGAAGGCCACCCGGCGGTACTGAATCACTCAGTCCCACCGATGCTGCTCCCGGAAGCCTGCGTAGCGCCGCCTCGGCTTGGAGAAAGAACTGCATCCTGGCCTGCGGCGTTGTAAATGTGTACCGGTTAAGAGAAATTCTCGCCGCTACTACCCCGGATGTCTGCAGGCCCAGAGGCTGCGTCTCCATACTGGTGAAACTGCGCATGAGCAATGCAGCACCGGCAAGCAGAATCACGCTGGTGGCAATTTGGCAAGTAACCAGGATCTTCCGCATGATGGCTCGTGCGCCCGACGGCAGCGTTCGCGCTGCCAGAGCAAGGGAGCGCGGCGCGTGCAGAGCCGGAATGATTCCGAATAAAAGTCCGCTCACTACGGCAATCCCTACCGTAAAGCACAAAATGCGCGCATCCAACTGGGCTCGGCCGAGAAACGGCAGGCCTGATGGGGCGATGGCGACAAACACACGCAACAGTCCTTTAGCCACGCTGCATCCCGTCGCGGCTCCCAACGCGCACAGGATGATTGACTCGATCAGTGTCTGCCGAATCAAGCGATGCCGGCTCGCGCCCAGCGCAGAGCGGACGGCCAGTTCTCGCTCGCGCGCCGCGGCACGCGTCAATAGAAGGCTCGCCACGTTGGCGCAGGCAATCAGCAGGACCGCCAATACCGCTCCGAGCAATATCCATGCCGCCTTGCGAGCGTCCTGCATCTGCCGGTCCCGCACCGAACGTACACGCAGCTTTACCTCACTGCGAAAACGGGCTGGCGCCAGGCTGAGAGCGTGTTCGAACTCGGGCTGCATTTGCTCCGCTGCCTGCGCTGCGGTGATTCCTGGCTTGAGTCGCGCGAAAGCAAACATCACCCGATCTGGATCAACCTTGCTTACATCAACCGCCTGCGGAACAAGTATGTCGGCTTGTTCCAATGCAGGCATCTCGAAGTTGCTCGGCAACACGCCGATCACCCGCACCTGACGTCCATCGATATCGATCAGCCTGCTCACAATGCCAGGATCGCGATTGTAATGGCTGGTCCACAAACCGTATGAAATTAGCGCAACCCGCGGGCCATTCGGCCGGTCTTCCTCAGGCAGAAAATTACGGCCAAGGATGGGCGAGAGGCCAAGGCAGGAAAGAAAATTGGCATCCACGCTAACGCAACTCAGATGTGCCGGATTGTGTTCCGTCAAGTCGCATGCACTCGCCCCGGCTTCAGAGGTAATTGCCGTAAAAGGAGTTTGATGATCGCGCCATTCGTAGTACCACGCCCCCAGTACAAATTCCTGCGGAATAATCGGAGCAGTAAGCCCCACTGATACCAGCCGATCGTCATGCGCATAAGGCAGCGGCCTGAACAGAATTCGATCCACCACGCCGAACACCGCCGTCGTTGCGCCAATACCGAGCGCCAGCGTGAGAATCGCGGTAATGGCGAAAACGGGATTGCGCCCGAAGCCGCGTAGCGCATAGCGAACGTCACGCAGAATGTTTTCAACCCATGGCAGCGTGGCGCGGTCCCGATACGCCTGACGGACCTGCTCCATCCCCCCGATGCGCAGTAACGCCTGCCGCCGGGCCTCCGCCTCACTCAGCCCACTTCGCACGCCTTCGCCGATCTCCGCCACAAGGTGCGCCTCAAGCTCGCTGTCAAGTTCGTCCCCGATCCGGCGTGCAATAAAGATGCCGCGCACTCTCAACCATAACGCTCGCAGTTTTCGCATCCCGCCTCCTAATCTGCGCGTAGCGCGTCCATGGGGTCAACAGCAGCGGCGCGCCGTGCAGGAATCCACGCCGCCAGCAACGCGACCATTGCCATCAAAAGGGTCACGAGGCTGAAGGTCAGCGGATCGATCGCGCTCACCTCAAAGAGAAAACTGTGCAGCACACGCCTCAATGCAACCGCACCCACAAGTCCGGCCACGCATCCCGTCGCCGCCAGGTACAGACTCTGCCGCACCACGCCCAGCACAATCTGCCATCTCTGCGCGCCCAGCGCCAGGCGCAACCCGATTTCGCGCGTGCGCCAGCTCACGATATACGAGATCAGGCTATACACACCTACGGCGCCAATAATGATCGCCAGCGCTCCAAATCCGAGCAGCAGTATGGCCAGCGCCCGTGGTGCCGCCACCGACGTCGAAACCAGGTCATCCATCGTGCGCACCCGCGTGACAGGCACCAATGAGTCGATGCCTGCCACCGCGCTGCGCAAACCCGACGCCGCCTCGCCAGCACTGCTGCGCGTGCGCAACACGGCAAACATCACTGGCAGCGCCCGGTCCGTAGTCATCGGCAGATACACCTCATCGCGGAATCCTTCCTCCAGGCTTCCCTCCCGCGCATTGCGAACAACGCCAACCACGATGGAGGCCTTCTCTTGACTCCACACTGCCGGCGACGGCTCGTCCACCACATCCTCCAGGTGTTTGCCGATCGGGTCCTGGTTGGGCCACAGGTGTTGCGCCATGTGCTCATTCACAACTACGGCATGGGAGGTTCCCGCCGAGTCCTCCGCATCGAGCAGCCGCCCGCGCACCAGGCGCAGGTTCAGCGTGCTGAAATAGCCCGGCGAAACAATTCGCCCGGTAGCAAGCCGCGCGCCTTCTCGCGCATCGCGTGGATGATCCTCCGCGTCGTACACGTAGTTATCCTCGCGTCCGCTCATGGGAAGTGAATCCACAAACGCCGCTCCCTCAACGCCGGGAATGCTCTGCATCCGATCGAGCAGCGCTGTAAAGAACGATGCGCAGCGTCCCTTCTGCTTGCACGCGGACGCGTCGAGAGAAACCTCGGCCGTGACCGTGTGGTCGGTGCGAAATCCCGGATCGACCTGCGTCAGCTTGTAGAGGCTGTGCAGCACCAGTCCGGCCGCCGTGATCACCAGCACCGTGAGCCCAATCTGCGCCACCACCAGCAGCATCGAAATCCCAAACCGTGAGCCGCTCCCCAGCAATGCCCTCCCACCCAGCCGCAGCGTACCCTGCAGGTTGAGCGACGCCATCTTGATCGATGGAATCAGCCCGAAGATCAGCCCCGCTAAGATCGCCGCGCATAGCGTGAAAACCACGTCCCCGGCATGCAGCGAGACATCCTCGATGCGCGGTGTATCCGCCGGCAGCAGATGCACAAACAGGCGCAGGCTCGCGAAGCCCGCACCCAGCCCGACGATCCCGGCCATCACCCCGATGACAATGCTCTCTGAAAGAAGCTGCTGGACGAGCCGTCTCCCCGAAGCCCCCATTGCGCTGCGCACGGCAAGCTCGCGCTCACGCGCCATGGCCCGCGCAAGCGTTAGGTTTGCCACATTTGCACAAGCGATCAGCAGAATCAGACCTACTGCCCCAAACAGCAGCAGCAGTCGCGGACGCATCGACCCGGTCTGTGATTCAAGAAGCGGCACTGCCGTCATGTCCGAAGCCCAGATGTCGGGCATCCGGAAGGGGAATATCGGCAGTAGCACGGTATGCAGTCTGCGCAATTCCGCCTGCGCCTGAGCCGGTGTGGCCTCGTCGGCCAGCCGTCCAAATCCCCGTAGATCGAAGATGCTCCACGCATCGAACACATCACTGCCGCGAAACGAAACAGGAATCACAAACTGCGTGTCCGCGTAAGGAAAGCGAACGCCCGCCGGCATCACCCCGATAATCCTCCTCGAAATGCCGTCGATGCGCATTTCGCGCCCAATTGCGGAGGGCTCGCCGCCAAAATGCTGCCGCCAGTACCCATAGCTGAGCACCACATCGTGATCCTGTCCCTCAAACGCATCACCAGCAGAAAAGAAATTGCCCAGTGCGGGATGAATCCCCAGCGTGTCAAACGCATTCACCGTCACCTTCGCGCCAAACACGCGATCCGGCGCATCCGATTCCGAGATATTCGATTCCGCATCCGGCCCATACCCCGCAACCGATTTCAGCGCCGTCGCATGCGAACCCAGTTCGCGAATCCAGGCCTTGGGAAACGTCGGCGAGTTCGTCCCCACAATGCGCACGAGCCGGTCCTGGTGCGCATAGGGAAGCGGTTGCAGAAGGATGGAGTCAATCAGCGTGTAGATAACCGTGTTAGCGCCGATTCCAAGCGCCAGTGTTAGCACCGCGGTGATGGTGAAACCCGGTGCGCGCCGCATTTGCCGCATGGCAAACCGCGCATCCTGCAAAATGCTTTCGATCAGTGGCAACGTTGCACGATCGCGATAAGCCTGGCGGGTCTGTTCCGCACCGCGAAGACGCAGCAGTGCCTGGCGCCGCGCTTCCTCACGGCTCAGTCCCTCGTGTGTCGCAGCGTCAACGTCCATCGCAATGTGGCTCTCGAGCTCCACATCAAATTCAACGGCCTTGCTGCGCACAAAAACTCCACGCAATCTCAACAGAAATGCTCGCAGTTTGTTCAAGACAGTTCCTCCTATTCGGTACGCAGCGCCTGCATGGGATCAATGGAAGCGGCTCGCCGCGCCGGCACAAATGCGGCCAACATGCCGCAGACAATCAGCAAGACAGAAACAGAAATCACCGTCAGCGGATCGTGATCGCTGACACCGAACAAGAACGACTTGAGCAGGCGCGTCGCGGCCCATGCGCCTGCAAGTCCGGTAACCAGGCCGGTGCCAACCAGCAAAGCGGCATTCTTCAGAACGAGGTACAACACGTCCACGCGCGCAGCGCCCAGTGCCATGCGTATGCCCACTTCGCGCGTGCGCCGATTCACCGAGAACGCCATAAGCCCATAAAGCCCCACCAGTGCCAGGAGCAACGCAATCACCGCGAACGCCGTGAACAACGACGTCTGGAATCGCCGCCGCGCACTCGCGATCGAGACCAGGTCGCCCATAGTCTGAACATCGGAAAATGTTACATCTGGATCGGTCGCTTTCAGCGCCAAACGAATCTCATTGGCCATCGCTGCGGGTGGAAGCACTGATCGCACGGCCAGCGAGCTTTCGCGCGAATCGTAGTTTGGGCTGTACATCTGGGCCTGCGGCTCCTCTTCCAGACTTGTGTGGCGTACGTCGGCAACTACGCCGACCACCGTGCCCCATTGCGCCTGCTTTTCGTCCGTGCTGATCCGTCCGCCAATCGGATTGCGATTGGCAAAGTAGGTCCGCGCAAATCGTTCGTTGATGATGACGGGGTGCGCGGGACCCGGATCGTCGCTTTCGCTAAAGTATCGTCCAGCGATGAGTGGAATATGCATCGCGTCAAAATACTTGGGCGTAATCGATCGTGCTTCGACGATTTGACCTTTCTGGTTTGCGAAGCCATCAACCCTGAAGGTGGAAAGGCTCTCGCTCTTCGCCAACGGCAGGTCACTGACCGCGCCAACCGAAATCACTCCCGGAAGTTTGCTGATTCTATCGAGGATGCTCTTGAAGTAGGCTGCGCGACCCGACTGTGCTTGGCTGTAGCTGTCGCCGAGAGCCACATTCATAGTCAAAGTGGATTGAGAAAAGCCCGTATCCACCGAGATGACATTGATGTAGCTGCGCATCAGCAGTCCGGCGCCAGCCAGGATCACCACCACCATGGCTGTTTGCGCGATGATCAGCGCACTCTGCAAACGGCTGTGCCCTGCTGCTCTTCCCGATGCGTTGTTCGATTTCAGAAACTCCGTAAGTTGCATGCGCGAAGCGCTCGCAGCGGGCAGCAGGCCGGCGACCATGCTCGTCAGCAGCGAAGCCGTGATTGCGGCCAGCAGCACACGCCCGTCAAGAGAGGCTTCATTCAGTCGCGGAATGTTGCCGGGATCGAGATGCGGCAGCACACGCAGGAAGAAAAGCGCAATCATAATGCCGACCGTGCAACCACCGATGCCAATCAGCAGCGATTCGGTCAGAAGCTGCCGGACCATTCGGCCGCGGCCAGCGCCGAGCGCGGAGCGCACGCTCAACTCGCGGCCGCGCTCTGCCGCGCGCGCCAGCAGCAGATTGGCTGCATTTCCGCAGGCAATCAGAAGCACGAGAGCGACAGTGCCGAGCAGCAGATTCATCAGCGGTCGCACCGGGCCAATGGAGAGGCCCGTAAAGCTCTCCACCAGCGCTCCCCAATCACCAAGCTGGCCAGGATATAGGCGGTCGAAACGCGTCATCATCGTGCCGAACTCCGACTGCGCCTGCTCGATGGATACTCCTGCGCGCAGCCGCGCAACGGCTACATTGTCATCGATGTCACGATCCGCCTTCTGTTTCGGCGTCAACGCGAGCGGTACCCAGATTCGTGTGGAAAGAATGTGCGGGTTTCCGTATGGCAGATCCGAGTTGAACGGGTACTCGAACTTGGGGGGCATCACGCCGATAATCTGATACATTGCGCCATCAAGTTGCAGCGAGCGCTTCAGCACGTCCGCGTTCGCCCCGTACATCGACACCCAAAGCGAATGGCTGATGACGGCAACCTTCGAGTGGCCGGGTTGATTGTCTTCAGCGTCTATCGTGCGGCCCAGTTCCGGCGTGGACTGGAGCGTTGCAAAAAACCCTTCGTCTACGCGTGCCGCTCCGACCGTCTGCGTCGCTCCCTGGGTCGGGACTTTGAACAGTGCCTGCTCGTACGAAGTCATATCTGCGAACGATTTATTCTCGCGCTTGATTTCATAGAAATCGCCATAGCGCGGACAGATCACTTCGGGCGGGATTTTGAGATTTACATTTGGAGTAAACAGATAAACTAGACGCTGCGGATCTCCATAGGGCAACGAGCGAATAAGCACGGCATTTACGAGACTGAAAATCGCCGTACAAGCGCCAATGCCGAGACCCAGCGTAAGCACAGCCGTCATCGTGAATCCCGGCGTCCGACGTAGGGTCCGCAGCCCATAGCGAACATCCTGTGCGAAGTTCTCGATCCACAAAAAGCCGCGTTGCTCTCGTTGGGCCTGTCGCGTTTGTTCCACACCGCCCAGTCGCAGCAGGGCTTGCCGCCGCGCCTCTACCGCATCGAGGCCCGCCTTGATCCCGGCTTCCGTATCCATCGCAACGTGCGCTCCCAGCTCCGCTAAGAATTCGTCGTCAGACCGGCGAACCTGTAGCGCACCAAGGAGCTGCATCCAAAATGCCCGACGCTTTCGCATGGCTCTCCTATTCTGTCCGCAGCGCCTGCATTGGATCGACAGACGCTGCCCGCCGCGCAGGAATAAGACAGGCAATCCCCGACACCGCAAACAGCAAAGCAATGGCAAACGCGTATGTGGAAACGTCTAGCCATGTCACCCCGAAGAGCATGGCATCGAGAGCGCGGCCCGCTGCCAGCGCTCCGCACAAACCAATAGCCATGCCAATAACGCTCAGCGTCATGCCCTGGCGCAGTACAAGCGAAAGAATGTCGGCGCGCGTTGCACCCAGGGCTGCACGAACTCCGATTTCACGCGTGCGCTCTGAAACGCTTCCGGCGAGGATGCCGTATATTCCGATTGCAGCCAGCACCAACGCAACCAGAGCAAAGGCCTCAAAGAGAATGAGCACGAAGCGGCGCTCGAGACCTGTTGCAGCCACCAGTTCGTTCATGGTTGCGACACGCGTGATAGGCCGGGTCTTGTCGACGGACCAGATTGCTTCCTGAATCGCGGGCGCAACAGTAGCCGGAGCTATCTCTGCGCGGGTCCTCACCACCACCGACTGCACTGCATCTCCCCACGCCCACTGCGCGGTCGTAACGTAAAATGCATCCTCCTGGTTCAGCGCCAGCGATTGCTGCTTGACGTTGCCCATCACGCCCACAATCGTCGCCCAGGGCTTGTTGGCCTGTCCGGCATCGGGACCCAGCCGAACACGCTGCCCGATCGGATCTTGCCCCGCGAACTCCTCGCGCGCAAGCGACTCAGTGATCAGCACGGCCACAGGCGCTCCAGCCCGGTCGTTTTCGCTTAACATGCGTCCGCGGCGAAGCGGAATGCGCATCGCTTCAAGGTACCCGGGACTTACCGCGTAGCGAAACGCTGGCGCGCCCAGCGGATTGTGATCTTTTTCAAATTCGATGCCGTAGATATCCTGGTCCCCGCTGAGCGGCAGTTGGCTGGTGAATCCCGCGGATACCACGCCAGGAATGCGACGAATGTTCTCCAGCGCATCTTGAAAAAGTTCTAACCGCGTCGCGTCCCTGTCGTAGCGATGCCCGGATTCCTGCACCTGCATGGTAATCAGATGGGATGCTTCGAAGCCCGGATCGACGGCAAACAGTCGCTGCATGCTGCGCAGCAAAAGACCGGCGCTCACCAGCAGCACGACAGCAAGAGAGACCTCCGTGACGACCAGGATGCGGCGCGTCCGATGGTGGCCATCAATCGCGCGGCCCGAATTCTGGCGCATTCTGGTGTGCAGGTCCACGCCTGAAGCCTGGAATGCAGAAGCCAGGCCGACAGAGATGCCGATCAACGTTGTAAGGCCGAGCGCAAAAGCAAAGACCCACCCGTCCAGCGAAATCGCGTTGAGCCGCGGCAAACCGGGCGGGCTCAAAGCCACCAGCGCGCGCACGCCTGCTTCGGCAACCGCCATTCCCAGCGCGCAGCCTGCAACGGCAAGCAACAGCGCTTCGGTAAGGAGCTGCCGTACCAGTCGGCTGCGTCGCGCGCCCAGCGCGGCTCGCATCGCAAACTCGGCGCGACGCTGCACTCCGCGCGCGAGCTGGAGGTTGGCCACGTTGACACACGCGATAAGCAGTACCAGCAGCACCGCCCCCAGCACCGCCAGCAATGCAGGCCGGACTCCCTCTGTAAGATCCCCCTGCATCGAATGTACAGCCATCCCATCCGGGGCGCCGCCGGAGCTGTCATAGCCTTTGGCATATGTCTGCGCGAGAGAGCGCAGAACGATGCTCAACTCATTGGCGGCCCGCTCCCTGCTTATTCCCACCTTGAGCCGGCCGATCATATGCAAATGGTGTCCCCACTCACGGCCGTCCCAGGGCAGCGCTGGATTGTATTGCAGAGGCGCCCAAATCTCCGCGGAGGGACTCAGCACGTCTTCAAAATCGCTGGGCATCACGCCGATAACGGAGTAAGGCGCATCGTCGAGCCGGATCTGCTTCCCGACAATGGCCGCGTCGGAACCAAAGCGGCTGTGCCAAAGTTTGTCGCTCAGGATAACGACATTGGGGCCGCGAAACCGGTCATCCGACGTCTCAAAGTCTCTCCCCTGTAGCGGCGAAACACCCAGGGTGCGAAAGTAGTCTGCGCTCACGCGTTGTCCGTCGAGTCGCTCCGGCCGGTCCGCAGCACTTGTGGCGGTCGCAGCCGGCTGCCACCCCTTGAAGACCGCAAGCGCATCGAAGGAGCGGTTCTGCTGGCTGATCCCGTAAAAGGTTCCAAAGGTTACCGGACTCGGCAGGCCGTTCTTCCCCGTCTCCCACGCCATCATCAGCCGGCTCGCATGCGGATAGGGCAACGGCGCAATGAGGATCGGCTTGATAGCACTGAAGATCGCCGTACTGGCGCCAATCCCAATCGCCAGCGTGAGCACGGCAACCGCAGTCGCAGCCTTTTGTCGGGTCAGCGTGCGGGCGCCGTAAACAAGGTCGCGCAGCAGATCTTCCAGCCAAGCCAACCTAGTGCGTTCCCGGTAAGCCTGCCGCGTCTGCTCAGCGCCGCCCAGGCGCAGCAAAGCCTGCCGTCGCGCTTCGGCTGCATCGAGGCCGGCCTTGACGCCGGCTTCCGCATCCAACGCAACATGCGCTTCAAGTTCCGCGTCAAACTCTCGTTCGCCATCGGCGCGAAGCAGCGTGGCGATCAGGCGATGCCAGAATGCACGAATCTTTGCTCGCAACGTCGTCATGCGCTCTCCGCTACGCTTCTTCCGCCGGGGTTAGAAACCGCGAAAGAATCTCAGTCGCCTGCTCCCACTCTGCTGCGGCCTTGCGCACCTGCTTGTGCCCGGCCTTGGTGAGTTCATAGAACTTTGCCTTGCGATTGTTGTCGGAAGTTCCCCACTCTGACCGTACATATCCCTCCTGCTCCAGCTTCAGCAGCGCCGGATACAGCGTCCCGTAGTTCAACTGCAGCAGATCTCCGCTGGTCTGCTCAATGCGCCGCGCCAGCCCATAGCCATGTTGCGGCCCCATCGTCTCGAGGGTCTTCAGAATCATTAGGGCCAGCGTGCCCTGCCATACATCGGTCTTGTCGCCCATTCCGTACTCCTCTTGCCAAGCAATAGGAGCAATGTACGCCTGTTTCTATGGGAATGCAATAGGAAGTGCGTCCACTTTGCAGAAGTCCATCTGTCACCCCCGACGATTCGGCATGTTAGGCTGACCCAAAGATTCCAACGATTCTCGTGGAGGCCCACATTGTTTTCTGGACCGATGATTCGACCCGTCATCACGCTGGCTGCAATCACCATCGCTGCCCTTCCCCCCATCGCGCAGAGCACACCCTCCGATCTCGCAGCCTCCGCCGCAAAGCAGTTGCCGTCCCTCTCCGAGACCTACAAACATCTCCATCGCAATCCCGAGCTTTCGCATCACGAGGAGAAGACCTCCGCACTTCTCGCCGCCGAGCTGCGCAAGCTCGGCTACACCGTCACCGAGCGCATAGGCAAATACGCTGATGGCTCGCAGGCATACGGCGTGGTGGCGATCTTGCAGAATGGCGTCGGTCCGCGTCTGCTCATTCGCTCCGATATGGACGCCTTGCCTGTCGTCGAGAAGACCGGCCTCGACTACGCCTCGACTGTTCGCTCGACGAACGCGCAGGGCCAGGACGTAGGCGTGATGCACGCCTGCGGTCACGACATCCACATGACCGTTCTGCTCGGCGTTGCCCATGAAATGGCAGACCGCAAGAGCCAGTGGCACGGAACGCTGATGCTGATCGGCCAGCCCTCTGAGGAAACCATCGACGGCGCGCGCGCCATGCTCGCAGACGGATTGTATGAGCGCTTCGGCAAGCCCGATTTTGTTCTCTCTGAACACGACGACTCCACCCACGCCGCAGGCAGCGTCGCTCTCAAGAGCGGTCCCATGCTTGCCAGTTCCACCAGCATCGACGTAACCATGCGCGGAGTGGGTGCGCACGGCTCCGCGCCCCAGCTCAGCAAAGACCCGGTGCTGATGGCCGCCGAATTCGTCGTCCTTGCGCAAACCATCGTCGCGCGCCAGATCGATCCACAGCAACCGGCAGTGCTCACAGTCGGCATGATTCACGGCGGTGCGAAGCGCAACATCATCCCTGAAGAAGTCACAATGGGGCTTACGCTGCGCACCTATTCCGACAAGGTTCGCGATCAGATCATCGCCGACGTGCGTCGCACCGCGGACGGTATCGCCATGGGCTACGGCGTTCCGCAGGACCGCATGCCCATCGTGACCGTGAGCGCCACCGAGATCACTCCCGTCGAAGCAAACGATCCTACATTAACCGAACGCATGCGCAAAGTCGCAATCAGTACCCTTGGAGCCGATCACGTGGATCCCGCAGATTCCGTCATGGGTTCCGAGGATGTCGGCCTCTTTTCGCTCGATGGAAAAATTCCGGCAATGATGTTCCGCCTCGGCGCCGCCGATCCAACTAAGCTGGCACACGCGGTTGAAATCGGCGTGCCGCTGCCGGGTCCGCACTCTCCATTGTTTGCGCCGGTCTACGCGCCAACAATTCAAACTGGTGTGACCGCGATGACCGCCATGGCACTCGACCTGCTGAAGGAATAATTCTCGCTGCCGGTCACCTACTTCGACGGGTCCACCAGCGCCCCGTACACAACCTGCCGGCTGCCGTATTCAAGCGGCGGGCTTGCCGGCCCCAGCATCCGCTGGATCATTCCAACGAAAACAACGTCGTTCGTGGGATCGACCCAGAACCATGTGCCTGCCGCGCCATCCCACTGATACGTTCCTCTGCCGTCGGGCAGGTTCGCCTCTGCCGGATTAAACTCAACCGCGCCGTTGTAGCCATATCCAAACCCCGGCCGCATCACGGCATTGCCGATTCCGAATTTGCCGGTCCGCAACTCCGCGGGCACGTGGTTCGTCATCATCAGCTTCACTGTCGCCGGCGCAATGATCCGTTTGCCGTCCAGTTCGCCTTCATTCAGCAGCATGCTTGCAAAGCGAAAGTAATCTTCAGCCGTTGATACCATGCCGCCGCCGCCCGAGGGCATCGGAGGCTGCGCATCATAATCGCCCGACCTGCGGCTGGCGCTCGAATCGGCAACCAGTTCTCCGTTGGTGCCAGTTCGATAGAGCACTGTGAATCGACCCCGCTTGTCTGCCGGAACGTAGAATCCCGCATCGCGCATGCCCAGCGGCGTAAAGATGTTGTCGCGGAAAAAATCGGGCAACGATTTGCCGGAGAGCTTTTCGACAATGTATCCCTCCACATCCATCGACATGCTGTAAGTCCAGCCCTGCCCCGGCTGATAGAGCAGCGGAATCTTCGCCAGCTTCTCGACAAATTCCTGCAGATTTGCCGAGGCCAGCAGGTTGGCGTCCCGATACATCTTGTCCACCGGCGTATCGCCAAAAAAGCCGTACGTGAACCCCGCTGTGTGACTCATCAACTCCCGCATCGTAGGGGGATGATCAGGATCCGTGAGGATCATGTTTCCGCTCGAATCCACGCCCTTGTAGACCTTGAGGTGCGCAAACTCCGGAATGAACTTCGCAATCGGATCCGACGGCTCCCACTTGCCCTGCTGGTAGAGAATCATCATGGCCACGCCGGTTACCGGCTTTGTCATTGAGAAGTCGCGGAAGATCACGTCCTTCGTCATCGGCGCGCCGGCGGCCATATCGCGATATCCATAGGCGCTGTAGTCAACAACCTTGCCGTGGCGCGCCAGGATGGTCACGATGCCCGCAACCTGTTTCTGATCGACTGCCTGCTGCATGAACTGGTGCAGGCGCTCCAGCCCCTCCGATGAGAAGCCGACCGTCTCCGGCTTCACCACGGTCATATCGAAGGCAGGATGCGCAGTGGACTTGACGCTCTGTTGCGCATCGGCAAGGCTCGCGCTGCAACTGAGCGCAACCGCCACTGCAACCAGGCGAGCCAAACGCGAAATGAGTTTCATGGATCCTCCCGGAGTTACGCGAATCGCGAATCTTGATACGTCGCTGCAGCGTGCAAATCTATGAAGCGCAAGGCTGGGGGAGCGCCAGTCCTTTATAGCAGAGAAGTGGCGGGGCAACGCTGCAGTCGGCCCGGCGCGAAGCGCTTTTAGTAGATCAGCTTCAGCGAGAACTGAATCTGCCTCGAATTCCCCGCCGTCCGGCTGATCTTCCCAAAGCCGGTGCCGGTGAGAATTTCGCCGGTCGTCTGGTTTACCTGCAAAGTGTTCGACGGCATCCCCATCGTCACAATATTGAAAAGGTTGAAGAACTCCGACCGGAATTGCAGATCCATCCGCTCGGCACCGGATTTGCGCCGGCCGAAAGGCGTGTCCTTGATGAAGGCGAAGTCGAAATTATAGAAAGCCGGGCCGCGGAGTGTGTTCCGCCCCAGCGTTCCAAGTCGCCCCTGGTTCGGACCAGTCCCACCCGGAATGTGCACGGGAACTGAAAAGAAGTCCGATCCGTTGTTGTCGCCGTCCCCAAAGTAGTCTTCCCGCACCTTGCGCGCGGTCGAAAGTTGCGGTTTGGCGATCTGATCAGGCCGATCCACGCCTCCCGCCCCATATCCGGTCTGCTGAATTCCGGAATACACCGTAAATGGCGACCCGGAACTTATGCTTGAAATGCTCAGCATCTCCCAACCATCCGTCACCTTCCGGCTGATCGGCCGCAGAAAATTCACGGATTCGAGATGCAGATCTTGCGCGATGCTCAATCCAAAGCCGTGCGTAACATCGAATGCCGACGGCCCTTTTTCCGGATGATCGTCGAACGGGTTCTGCGCAGTTCCCGCCGCCACCGCCCCGGTGGCTCCGGTTCCCGCAAGAACGAAGCTCGTGTCGTCGATGGATTTGCCCCAGGTATAACTTGCCTGGATACCCGGACCGCCGTGCCCCACCGTGCCCGATAGAGATGTTTGCAGGGCGTGATATGTCGAGTGGGAGTTGGCGGCAATAATGTTCTCAACGCCGAAGCCGCCGATGGCATTGCCGCTATCGTCGAATTCCGTATACGGCGCGAAGCCCGGCGATGCTCCTGCAAATGCGTTCGGGAATGTGTAGTGCGGCAGATGCGCGCTTGCCGTTCCCACATAGGCCGCATCGGCCGTCAGATTGCCGAATTTGCGCTCCAGCCCCAGCGTCCAGGTGTACATCGTCGCGTTGTCGAACTTCGCGTCTATGCCGCTCAGGTTCAGCGTACCGAATTGATGAGTCAGCACCGCGAGATCCTTCTCATAACGGTCGACATCCATCACCGTATTCGACGGAATCTGCGTGTCCTTCCACTTTGCAAACACATCCTGACCTGATGCCGTGTAAACCCGCGGCAACTGGTCCGGCGTCACCTGGAATCCATAGCTGATGGGCGCGCTCTGCGTCGCCACTACGCGTGGATACACCACATAAGGAGTCGAGCCAGTCAGGAAGTTATCCTGCCAGATATTCGGCGGAATCACCATCACGCCGGCGCCTGCGTGCGCCGTTATTTTGTTCGTTGCTTGCCATGCAACCTGCACGCGCGGCTCAAAGGCGTACCAGTTGGTCTCATACCCGGGCTGCGGATTGATGACAAAATCCTGCTTGCCATTGATCGTTCGAAACGCGGACGTTCGATGTGCGCGCTCGGTGATCGGCCCATAAAGGTCCCAGCGAAGCCCGAAATCAATGGTCAATCGCGGAGTGATCTTCCACGTGTCCTGCGCGTTGGCGCTCACATTGTTGCGGCTGATGGCCGCCGGACCGATGTGCTCGCCACCCGAGATGCCGGGCGTGGCAATCGCTACAGAATAAGAAAATGCATTGCCGGCAAGAAATGCCGAGAGCGTGTCGGGCAAAAGTCCCCCAGGGGCTACGTCGTGCATGCCGCTGCTGGAGTGGATAGTGGTCTCGCCCGTATAGTAAGCGGGACCGCTCCCAAAATCGTAATCGCCGTTCGGTCCGATGCCGAAGTAAGTGGTATCGCGATTAATACGAACTTCAGCGCCCGCCTTGAAAGCGTGATTGCCCCGTGTATAGGAGACGTTCTCGCGCCCCTGGAACAGGTTGCCGTAAGCCTGCATCACCGATCCGCCCGCCGCGTTGAATGCTTCGAACAACCCGTCTTTAAACGTGATCGTCGGGTCGGTATAGTCAGTGGTCGGAAACCCGGGCGTCGAACGAACAATGCTGATCGTCGATTCGAAAACCAGTCGCGGTGACACCGTGTGCGTATAAGTTCCCAGTACGTTCCGTTGCCGATCCACGTATTCGATACCAAACTTTGGATCGATCGCCGTCTGGTCGGGATTCGTCGTAGGCCCGCTCAGGTTATTGAGATTGAAACGCGCAAGGAACTGATCCTTGTCTGTAAATCGATGATCGATGCGCAGCGAAAACTGGTTGGCGTTGGTGACCACCTTCGACGCGGTCGCATAGGTCCGGTCGCCGTAGGTGCCGGCGGCGTAGTTAGGCAGCGGATACCGCGCCACAATCGCCGCAATCGACGGATTCACAGGAATGCTGAGAGTATCCTTCGTCTTCGATCCGTCTGCATTCGTAAACGTCACGGCGTCGCAAACGTTCGGCCGGCAGGGGTTCGCTTCATTGTCAGGATGCTCGTAAGCTGCCGGCACCGGCATCACCTGCGTCGTCCCCAGCACCTGCCGGAATCCCTGGTACTGCGTGAAATAAAAAGTCCGCTTGCGTCCGTCGTACACATGCGGAATGTATACCGGCCCGCCATTCGTGAACCCAAACTCGTTCCTCCGAAACGGCGGAATTCGCCCCGGATACGCCGGCGTCGGATGATCGAAATAGTTCCGCGCATCGAATGAAGAGTTCCGCACAAACTCAAAAAACGATCCATGAAATCCGCTCGCACCTGATCGGGTATGGATATTCGTGAAACCCGCCGCGCCCCGTCCAATCTCCGCCGGCAGCCATCCCGAACTCGAGTCAATCCCTTCCACCGCATCCACGTTGAAGTTCGAGAACGTCGCCCCGCCCATTTCCGGATCGCTGATGTCCGCCCCGTCCATGGCAAACGTCGCCTCTACGCCGCGCTGCCCGTTGATCGCAAACTGCGCCGTAAAGTTCGTCGCGCCATTGGCGTCCGTCATCGTCCCCGCCGCCAGCAGCAGCAGCGTGCTGAAGTCCCGCTTGTTCAGCGGCAACTCGCTCACCGCCTGGCTTGAAAGCTCCTCGCCGCCCGTGCCCGCCTGGGTCTTATTCTGAAGCGTGGCCACCGTCAGCTCGCCGCGCCCCGACAGCGTCAGAAGCGCCTCCGGAGTATTCGCCGTCAGTTCCACAGGCTGCAGTCTCTCCACCGTGCTGGCTTGCGCGGCAACCGTCAGGTGATAGCTCCCCGCAGGCAACAGCGGCAGCAGGAACCGTCCGTCCGCCCCCGTGCGACCCTCGGCCTTGCTCTTGCCCGACGACAGCGTCACGCGCCCATCGGCAATCGGCGCGCCGCCTGCGTTGCGCAGCACCCCGCTCCAGGCAGCCTGGACCGCAGTCGACTTCGCCTCCTGCGCGGCCGCGTGACCGGCTGCAATGCGTGGCCCGATGAGAGCGATGAAAGCGAAAGAACAAAAGAACTTCAGCGCTGCGCCCCGACTTCCGCGGACGACAGAAGACAATATGCATGGCTTCACTGATCTACCCTTGAAAATCATACGTTCCGCAAGGCTGTTCCGTTCAGGATTTCTCCCTGCAGAAACTCGCAAGAATTATATCGACTAAAACGCTGCTAAAACCTTTTTGTAGCGGCTCGGCAGCATTTTGTGACGGAACGGTCCCTGATATTCTCCCCATAGAACCATTTCCATCTTGAACGGTGTCATTCTCGAGGGAACGGGGCCTCAAACGCCGTTCAGTTTGGGGTGGTGAGCGAAGAATCTGTTTTTGGGCTTTCCCGTTTTCTGTCAACGACTTCAGACTCACTTCACGAGACAGGCACGACCGTCTCCGCCCGAGCCCGCTCGCCGATCATCGGCTTCCGATACGTGCTGCCACGATAAGCCTTATCGACCTGCTCGTTCACGACGTCATTGCCCGGTCCTTCCAGCGGCTCAAACGCTACTTCCTTCGTCATCCCCTCTGCAAAGATCCGCCCTAGAGTGTGCGGCCAACCGCCCTGGCGATGACGCGCAGCTCCACTATGAGCTTCTCAAACTGATCTGGGTACAGTGTCTGCGCGGCATCGGAGGTAGCTTTGTCCGCATTGGGATGAACTTCGACGAGGATGCCGTCGGCTCCGGCGGCGACGGCGGCGCGCGCCATAGGTGCGACCATTTCGCGATGGCCGGTGCCATGCGACGGATCGCCGACGATGGGAAGATGCGAAAACTTCTTGACGACGGGAATGGCGGAGATGTCCATCGTATTGCGCGTGGCGGTTTCGTAGGTGCGGATGCCGCGCTCGCAGAGGATGACGTCGTAGTTGCCGCCGGACATGATGTATTCGCTGGAGAGGAGCAGCTCTTCGATGGTGGCGGCAATTCCGCGCTTGAGCAGAACCGGCTTGCGCGCAGCGCCCAGTTCGCGGAGTAGGTTGAAGTTCTGCATGTTGCGCGCACCCACCTGGAAGCAGTCGACAAGACCAAGCATGGGCTCGATCTGCGCGATCTCCATGACCTCGCTGACGACGAGAAGACCGTTGGCGCGGGCGGCATCGTGCATGAGCTTCAGCCCAGGAATGCCCATGCCCTGAAAAGAATAAGGCGAACTGCGTGGCTTGTAAGCACCCCCGCGAAGGAATGTGGCTCCCGCAGCTTTTACGCGCTTTGCAGTCTCGAAGATCTGCGCTTCATCTTCGATGGAGCACGGACCGGCCATCACAACGACCTGTTCGCCGCCGAGCCTAACGCCGTTGGCGAATTCAATGACGGTACCTTCAGGGCGGAAGCCTCTGCCGGCCAACTTGTAGGGCGAACTGATGCGGTGAACGTGAAGCACTCCCGGCAGATTCTCGAACTTTGTGAGGTCGATAGTCGCCGTGGGGCCTACGCCGGCAAGGATGGTCTGGGTTGCGCCTGTGGTGCGATGAACGCCGACTCCTGCTTCGACCATCGCTTCAATGACGAAGTCAATCTGTTCTTCGGTGGCCCTCTCCTGCATTGCAACAATCATTTTTCGTTCCCTGTCTCGGGCGCGGCTCCGCGGTCCCCGGCAACAGGTGCTTGTTGCTGGGGTGGCGGGGCGCCAGTGTCTTGGCCCTTGAGGGCATTTCTCTCTGAAGCCAACTCGTTCCTCTGCAATGCCCGCATCACGTCGATGATGCGCTCGTAGATATGCGTCAACTCGATGTCGGGCAAGGGGCCCTTGTTGGCGGCGCGCACGTTGGCGTAGATGACTTTTTCGCGAGCCGGCTCATAGACCGGCAGGGAGGTCGCGACTTTGAGATGACCGATCATCAACGCGGCGCGAGCCCGCTCGCTCAGCAGTTCCACGAGCTGGCGGTCCAGAACATCAATTTGATTCCGCAATTCTTCCAGCGTCATTCCATCCTCGTTTGAGCTGTCAGCTTTCAGTTATCAGCTTTCAGCTCTATCCTGCCGATGCGAGCGTAATGCGGCCGAATCTGCCGTCCACAAGCTGACGGCTGAAAGCTGAGGGCTGTCTCTCTCACCGGGTCAGCGCCGCCTGGGGCAGACGCAGACCCTTGATAAATCGGGCAACAGTTTCGGGCGCCGCATCAGGGGCAGACCGCTCGATCAGCTCCACAATTGCGCTGCCGATGACCGCGGCATCCGCGAATTCCGCCACCTGGGCAACATGCTCGGGAGTGGAGATGCCGAATCCGACGGCCACCGGCAGCCCAACGCCAGCCGGTCCGGTCCATCGGCGAATGCGGGCGACGAGAGCGGCCGCATCAGATGTCATGCTTTGCTGCTTGCCGGTAATGCCGACGCGCGAAATGGCGTAGATGAAACCTCTGGCGTGTGTGGCGATGGCATCGAGACGGTCGTCGGGACTGGTGGGTGCGGCCAGAAAGATCGGAGCGAGTCCGACGCGATTCATCTGAGACAGATACTCCCCGGCTTCTTCAACAATCATGTCGATGATCAGAACGCCGTCTGCGCCTGCCGCTGCCGCGTCATCGGCGAATCGAGAAAAGCCATAGCGCAAAACGGGATTGAGATACGTGAAGATCACGAGGCCGGCACTGAGCCGTGCAGCGCGAATTTCGCCGGCGATTCTCAGCACACCGGCCATGCTGGTTCCGCGAGCCACGGCACGTTCGCTGGCGCGCTGGATTACGGGGCCATCGGCCAGGGGATCGCTGAAGGGGACGCCGAGTTCAATCACGTCAGCACCGGCATCGATTGCGGCGAGCGCGATGTCGCGCGTGATTTCGATGCTGGGATCGCCGGCCGTCAAATAGACGACGAGGCCTGGTTTGTGGCTGAAGCTAAGCGCCATTGAAGTCGGTTACGCTCCCTGGATTTTCAGTTCGCGCGCCAGGATGCCCATGTCCTTATCGCCGCGTCCGGAGAGGTTCACTATCAGTATGTCACGCGGCGAGAACGAAGGAGCGATGCGCAAACACTCGGCAACGGCGTGCGCGCTTTCAAGTGCGGGCAGAATGCCTTCGGTCCGCGCCAGCTTCACAACGGCATCGAGCGTGGCCGCGTCATCCTGCGAGACGTACTCGGCACGGCCGGAGTCGTGCAGAGCGGCGTGCTCGGGACCGATGGAGGCATAGTCCAACCCGGCAGAGACGGAGTGCGTTTCGGCGATCTGTCCGTTTTCGTCCTGCAGCACGTAGGAGAATGTGCCTTGCAGAACTCCAGGGACACCGCCGCTGAATCGTGCTGCGTGTTCGCCGAGCTCGGTGCCCCTGCCGCCGGCTTCGACGCCGATCAGCCGTACATCGCGATCGGGAATGAATTCGTAAAAAGCTCCAATTGCATTCGATCCGCCGCCGACGCAAGCAATGACTGCGGTGGGCAGGCGACCCTCTTTCTCGAGGATCTGTTGCTTCATTTCGCGGCTGATGCAGCGGTGAAAATCGCGCACCATGGTGGGATATGGATGCGCGCCGAGCGCGCTGCCCAACAAATAATGCGTCGTGCGGACATTGGTGACCCAGTCGCGCATGGCTTCGCTGATGGCGTCTTTGAGCGTCTTGGATCCGGAGGAAACGCCGCGGACTTCTGCCCCGAGCAGGCGCATGCGGAGGACATTGAGCTCCTGGCGCTCCATGTCGACGTCTCCCATGTAGATGACGCATTCCATGCCGAGCAGCGCGCAGACAGTGGCGGTAGCGACGCCGTGCTGGCCTGCGCCTGTTTCGGCGATGATGCGCTTCTTGCCCATGCGCTTCGCCAGAAGTCCCTGGCCAAGGGCGTTGTTGATTTTGTGGGCGCCGGTGTGGAGCAGGTCTTCGCGCTTGAGGTAGATCTTGGCGCCGCCGAGTTCTTCCGTCAGTCGCTTGGCGAAGTAGAGAGGTGTGGGGCGGCCGGCGAAGTCCTTGAGGAGGGAAGCGAGTTCGGACTGGAATGCGGCATCGGCTTTCGCGATCTCGTATTCGTGCTCGAGTTCGAGCAGCGCGGCCATCAGCGTCTCGGGGACGTAGCGGCCACCGTAAATGCCGAAGCGCCCCGGACGCGACTCCGATGGGGCGGATGGAAGGATCACTGATGCCATGGGCCGGCCTCCTGCTGGTTGCTGGGGGGGTGAGATGTTCACTTTCAGTTTACTCGGAGTAGTGGAAGAGGGCCGAGTGGAGGGTTCGGTCAGGTTGCGGACTTGAAGTTGGCGGCTGCAGCCCGCGCCTGCGCAACGAAGGCGCAAACTTTTTCAGGGGACTTGTGACTGGGGGCCGATTCTACGCCGGACACCACGTCGACGCCCCAGGGGCGAAGTGTCGCGATGGCTTCGGACACGTTGTCGGGGGTGAGGCCGCCGGCGGCTATGAGCTTATGGGGGAAGTCGAGGTTTCCAAAGAGCGCGTCGGCAGCGGTATTCCAATCGAAGGCGATGCCGGTTCCACCGACGGCGGCGGCAGTGCGAGAGTCGACCAGGAGCGCGTCTATGTTCCTGTCTGAAGCGAGAGAGGCGGCTTGTGCGACGATGCCTGGACTAAAGTGCAGCGTCCGCAAGATGCGGAGATTGGGACCGAACTTGTCACGTAATTGGGACGGAATCTCTGGTTTCGGTTCAAACTGCAATTGAACCCCGCTGAGGTTGCAGGCTAGGACGATTGCTTCGATTTCTTCGAAGGTTGCATCGACGAAGACTCCGATTTTCTCGATCGTGGTGGGCAGGTTCTGAACGATTTTAGCGACGTGCTGGTGGGTGACCCGACGTGGACTGGGAGCGAAGACGAACCCGAGGGCGTCGGCGCCGGCTTCAGCGGCGAGCATGGCATCTTCGAGCGAAGTGTTGCCGCAGATTTTGATCCAAAGGCTCATCGGACGACTTTGGAACCCGCGAGCAAGGCGGAAAGAGCAGCCCCAGGGGCGGGATGGCGCATCAAGCTCTCGCCGATGAGGAATGCGTGGAAGCCGGCAGTTCGTAGACGATCGATGTCCTCTGAAGTTGCAATGCCACTTTCAGCAACGCGAACGACGTTGGGTGGAATGCGATCAACGAGTTCGAGAGATGTTTCCATGCGCACTTCGAATGTCTTGAGGTCGCGATTGTTAACGCCGATGGCGTCGGCCCCGTTGTTGCCCAGCGTATCGAGCACGACGTCGAGCTCATTGGCAGTGTGGACTTCGACGAGGACATCGAGTGACTGCTCGTGGGCCGCGACGGCGAATCGCTTGAGCTCAGCGCTGGTGAGCGCTGCGGCAATGAGGAGAATGGCGTCGGCGCAGTGTGCGCGCGCTTCGAGTATCTGGTACTCATCGACGGTGAAGTCTTTGCGCAAGCATGGGAGGTTGGTTGCGGCAGATGCGATCTCGAGGTTGCGCAAGCTTCCCTGAAAGTAGGGTTCGTCGGTCAGGACGGAGAGCGCGGCAGCGCCGCCGTCCTGATATCTGCTGGCGAGCCACGCTACATCGAAGTCTTCGCGGATCAGTCCTTTTGTTGGTGAAGCTTTTTTGATTTCGGCAATGATGGCCGGCTCGGACAGGGAACGCCGGCGAAGGACCGCAGCCCAGCCGCGCGGCTGATGAAGGCTTGCCTTGCGCTCGAGTTCTGCGAGCGGCACACGTGCTTTGGCTACGGCGATGGTGGCTCGCGTTGTGTCGAGAATTTTGTCCAGTCGAGTCGACATGCGCTGGCTTGAGTATACGGTCGGGAACGTTGGGTGCGGCGATGGGCGCGATTGGGAAAAAGTGCCCTGACGAACCGGAGAAAGCGAGGAAGCGCTCTGGTGGGCCCGGAGGGATTCGAACCCCCAACCAAGGGATTATGAGTTTTGCCGGAATCTTCGCGCTCAACCAGCGCAACCCACTGAAAACATTAGCGTACTATTCAAACGCCCGCACGGAAGGAGAGCTTCGTCAGGTTGGATATGTTGGCGAAGTTGGGGGCAATTGAACCTGAACGTCACAAACACGTCACAGCATTGGGTCTTCACTCTAGTTGTTTCCCGAACGGATATTCTTAAGGAGACCGATGGCATTCTGGATATCTCGGGTCACGGGCTGCAACAGGCTTAGACGGCGAAAGGCAGACGAGAGCGTATCCAACTCTTCGCGCGTGAAAAATCCAAGCAGCGTCAAAGAAGAGGGCGGGTATTTGCCGGGTTCCGCCTCGCCCAAGAGGATAATTGTCCCATTGTTGGTCATGCGATTCAGCAGACTGCGATGGATACTCACCTGGGCGCGCGAAGCCATAAATGTGTTGAGCTGGTTTTTGTGTGTGCTTAGGACTCCCGTCTTGATGACCAACCAATCGCGATCGATTGATAGGTTCACGCTGCGGATGGTGACGCATTTGATAATGATCGAAACCAGCCAAATTAGAAAAATTGCGAGTGCCGCTACTGGGGCCCTAAGAGCGACCACAATCACCACTGCGGCGACCAGCCAGAGCAATGTCATGCTGATGAAGCTGCCGAGATAGGCGCTTAACCTGCGCTTCCGGAAACCGATGATGGAAGCGATCGTATCTAGGTGCTGTGAGATTTCAATTTCTACCGGTTCGCGGCTGCGACGAAGCAGCGCGTACAGGTCGTTCCCGGAGATCGTTTCGTTGACAGGCGGCGCGAACCCAACAGGGGGTTGTGAAATCGGCGTCGAGATTGGAGGCGGGGCGGGCGAGGCCGGAGCGTACGCCGAAGCGTATGAATCGGTCGTTGAGGGCAGAGAATCGAGCGCCCGCCGGGCGCCTACGTGGCCGGGGTTGATCTCAAGGGCACGGCGGTACAGCCGCACCGCCTCTGCCGTGTTGCCACCATCGCGACTTATATTGCCTAGGTAAAAATTGGCGTGCGCATGGTTCGGCTCGATGCGGATGCTAGTCAAGAGATGTCTTCGCGCCTGCTCCTGCTCTTGGCGGACCAAGTGAATGAGCGCCATGCCATAGTGCCCGGCACCAGTGGAATCTCCATCGAGAATGACCTCGCGAAAAACTCGCTCGGCATCGTCGCGCCTGCCTGCGTCGAACAGGCGAAGTCCCTCGTTCGGGTCGTAGCTTCCAGGCATAGAAGGCATGGTTCTCCTTGTCAAAAATGTGACACAGAGGCCGCGTCGTGATCGTGAGCCGCGTCATGGTGCGTAGCTGAGACGGCATCGTTGTGAGAGGCATGGGCAGCCGCCCCGGCGTCGTGTTGGTGACCCGGATCAGACGTGACCGTGCCGTTGTCATGATGGGCTGCCGCCGCGCCGTGATGGTGCCCCGGGTCGGCGGGGACTCCGCCATCGTGTGGATGTCCGGGATCGGCGATAACTCCACCGTCGCTCGGGTGACTAGCGCTAGAGCTGGCACCGCCCCCATGTGAATGTTCCGAGTGGGCGGCGACTCCGCCATCGTGTGGATGTCCGGGATCGGCGACGACTCCGCCGTCGCTCGGATGACCGGCGCCGGAGTTGGCACCGCCCCCATGTGAATGTTCTGAGTGGGCGGCGACTCCGCCATCGTGTGGATGTCCGGGATCGGCGACGACTCCGCCGTCGCTCGGATGACCGGCACCGGAGACAGCTCCGCCATCTTGCGGATGACTAGGATTGG
>NZ_JBAUUO010000115.1:0-3422 GCF_049582745.1 Occallatibacter sp. | reverse complement strand
TGCCATGTTAAGTTTTCAGCAGTCAGCGATACAGTGGCAAGTACGGCAATTTCATCGAATGCCAAATCTTTCCTGATCCATTGTTGACCAGTCTCAGCAGAAAGCACCAACAGCTTTCGGTCAAGCTCGACATCTTTGACTTGTAGTTGAGGGTGTAGCTCGACTAGGCGAGCGATGCCGGAAAGAACGACGTCGCTTCTGGCCCGTCCGCTCCACCTGAAGTTGGGCATCATTTCGCTGCGAACTCAGAAATGAACTCGTCGCAAGTCATGATACGAGTGCCGAAGCTTTGCTCAAGTTGTTGGCGTCGGCCACCGCGAACGAAACCTCTTGTGTCATTGGTCACGAAGATTTGCCTCTTCGCTCGGATATGCGCGCAGAAGATCATGGCGTCCCGAAGCTGACGGCGCTGGCCGTCGGTCAAGGTCCGGCGGCGATTGGATTGAGGGAAACTACCATCGCCAATGATTACCAAGGCCTTTTCAAGACACTCGCTTTCGCTCTGCCCGCCCCACACAGCACGGCCCCAAACACTTTCTCCCCACACACCGGTCTCCAGGACACGGCTCACGGAGGATGATGCTGCCAGATCGGTGGAGGCCCCGAGCTCCCGGTCAGTTACGGAGACAACGGCGAACTCGAAATCGGCGCTCGGTACAGCTGCAACGAGCGCGTCACCAGGAAGGATGTTTGTGTCGAGTGTCACACTGATCACATGCGCTCCGATGAGACCCAACGAGGCTGTAGAAAAACTACTTGAGGGTTTGAACAGAACCATTTTCGGGTGTCACTCGACCCCTCCCAACGTGATGATCGTCGAATATGGCGCGTTTTAAGAGGTCGATTATTGTTCATTGCAATCCTGCTTTTTTGAAATTGAGTTTTTCTACAGCGTCAACGTAGAGGTAACCAGTCTGCGCGGCTTTTCGCGCAGGTCCGGTGGATTGATGGGTTAGCCTTCACAGCATCCTCGCTACGGCAGCTTGTAGGGCAGCAATGTGCGTCTCAAGCTTCGCGGACAGCGACGTGTCGATGGGCTTAAACGTTTCGTGGCTTCTATCAGAGAGAAGTTGGCAAAGCTCGGCAAGCGCAAGCAGGGAGGCAACAACGTCTAAGGTCTTCTCGGAGCCCACCTTTCGACGCCACAAGTCGATTGCGGCCGACGATAACCCAGTAAGTTGGAGTTTTCCTGATGTCTTGGCATTCACAACTGACAGAACTCGCCGCTCTGCAGAAACCTTGCTTAGAAAAGAATTGGTCATATGGAGCTCCTGATATTTCTTACCCAGGACAGAACTGGGGCAGCCATTAGTTCCTTGGCAATGAATTCGACGTCAATGGTGTGATCGCTGCCACGCGTTGAACTGTGCCTTGCCAGCATCGCGCCCCTATAGGCTTCGCGTGAAATAGGGCAGGGCATGGGAAGGAGAAACGGCGCGTTTCTAGAGAAGCATGGCCTTTCCAGTAAGGCCCAAGATGCGGCCATTGCGATGTCTCGAATAGCTGTATATGCAATACCAAGTTCGTATATGACGTTGGTAGTCTGGTTCTGTATCTCGTGTAGAGAGTCCCGGAGCATGCCCTCTAGTTCATCGATGTCTTTGCTCGCGGATGAGTATGGAGCGGGCGCGCCTAGCGAGGCGAGGTAGGGAGTGGGGTTCGCGGAATGAACGCACTTGGCTTCCAGGTGAAGGTGCCACGCAAATAGGCGACCCGACTCAAAGTAGGAATCAATGATCGCGGGAGAATAAATGCTCCAAGCGTTTGGGTACTCGGATGGCTCGTCGCCAAGTGGAATGACTAATACGTCGATGTCGGACGTCGGCGACACTTCACCGCGGGTTACAGAGCCAAAAATATAAAGGTCGTGAATCACCGTCTCGATAGCCTTTTTATCAAGATCGCCATGAAAAGGCCAAATAGTATGAACCTGATGATGGTTAGCGCCACGGCATAGGAGGCGGGGAGTTGTGTCCCACCTGGTATCCCCCAGAAACCCGAAAACGCGGACCACAAAGCGTCCGAGAAGATGAGGTTCGAATAGTCGCGCATCAAGGAGAGTGTGGCGACGACTACAACGGCAAGGCCAGAGAGTACGACTCGCAGAATGCTTTCGCCGTTGCCCCACAAGAGGTCCAATGCCTTCCATCGTGTATGGGCGAGGGCATGTGAAATACGAGACCAGCCTTTGTACTTACTTCGGTAGTAGGACTGCCGGGAGTAGGCCGCGTTGTAGAGATGTTGCCCAGTTAGACTTACCTCGATTGACGCGGCCTTATTCACGGCATCGTAGTTGCCGATCTGGGAAAAGTTGACGCGCAGACTACGAGCCAAGTCGCGAGCGAGATTCTCCTCGCTCGGCAGACAGGTATCGAGAAAATGCTCGTCAAGGATTGTTTTCTCCCAACTCGTGTACCGGAAGTCGCATTTCTCAAACTGTGACCCCCTAAGATTGGACTCCTTGATGGTGGCGCCGATGAAATTGCACCGAATGAATCGGCAGTTGCGGAAATAGCATTCAGAAAAATCGCATTGTTTGAAGCTGACATCGAAAAAGGCCACGTCGACCGCGAACACGCGAGAAAACTCCCTCTTCGAAAGATCCTCGTTCCGTACCTCACCGCAGAATTCCTTGTTCCCGATTACTGGCTTAGTGTGTTCTTGGAGTTCCATAGGATCGGCAGGTGTGGTTGAAGGCTAACAGTTATTCATATGACAGATACGTCTGGACATGTTTTGATAATACTGACAGGGAATTCACTGGGTAACTTATTGACGAAGCGCAGGCTATACAATTTGCTCATTACTGGCAAGTTCAATCATGCGGACAGCTAGAAAGGCGATAGAAAATTGAAGTTCCGTTCCTGGCAGATTCTGTTGAAAAACTCGAAGAGTTTATCGGGATAATCTTTTTGGAAGCCGGGATTTTTGAATATCGCCTCTGGCGAGGCTAGCATTCAGGTCTGAATGCTCGGTTTTGCGCTTAATCTTGTTGGTTTCGCTTCATGCAGGCGCACCTATCCCTACGATTGGGGGACCTTGCGCGATCAACTTTGTCATGCGCTTCAGATTTTGTACTGCGGCGGCCAAAGTAAATTCGTCAGTAGCACCGCTGAGTCCACGCAGTCGCAATCGATCCACTTTTAGGATACGTTTTAGATGGGCGAAGAGCACCTCAACCTTCTTGCGCTCGAAACGCGACTTTTGATACTGCGGGGTTTCAGCAATGTTCCGGGCAACATTGCGCGCACGCTCATGGATGCTGCGGGCAATCTTGCGTTTCGGTGTATTCGGGCAACAACGACCCTTCTGGGGACATGCTGCGCACACATACTGGTTTGAGGTATAAATCACGGTGTTGTCTTTTGTGATTCGTTTGCGCGGGTTCTTGAAGGCACGCCAATCGTTGCGCAGGGCATGGC
>NZ_JBAUUO010000114.1:0-32185 GCF_049582745.1 Occallatibacter sp. | reverse complement strand
CTCGATCTACGCTTCGCCACACACCTCGCGATGTGTCACGCAAGACTAGAGGTCAGGATGGATTCGCTATTTCCTTTCCTGCAGGGACTTGCACCCCTACAACATGTCGGTTTATCCCGGCGCACGGCAGATCACCGTCAACCCGGACATAACCGCAAAACTGAATCCACCTGCGCTCTCACCCCTCCACCGTCCTCTTCAACTGCCCGCAAGCCGCATAGATATCCCGCCCTCGCGGACGCCGCAGATACGCCGGCACGCCTTCGGCACTCAGCGCGCGCCGAAAAGCTTCCACCGCACCCGGCTCCGGCATCGCAAACGCAATCCCCGGACCCGGATTCCACGCAATCAAATTCACCTTCGCCGGCAACCCCGTCCGCCGCACCAGTCGCGCAACCTCCGTTGCATGTTCCGGTCGATCCGTCACGCCACCCAGCAGCACATACTCAAACGTGATCCGCTCCCGCGTTCGCAGTCTCACCCCCCGCACTGCATCCACTACCGCCTCAATCGGCCACTTGCGATTGATCGGCATCACCGCGCTGCGCACCTCATCATTCGGAGCATTCAAACTGATCGCCAGCTTCGGCCTGATCTCCGGCGGCTCCTCTGCGAACCTTTCGATCCCCGGCACAATCCCTGACGTCGACACCGTCATCCGTTGCGGACTCAACCCAACCTCCTCCACCAGCAGCCGCACCGCACCCATGAAATTCTCGTAGTTCAAAAACGGCTCGCCCATCCCCATGAACACCAGGTTCACGCGCTCCCTGCCCACCTCCACGCCGTGCCGGTCGAGCACCGCAACCACCTGCCCCGCAATCTCCCCCACCGAAAGATTCCGCTGCAGCCCCAGCTTCGCCGTCAGGCAAAACTGGCAGTTCACCGCGCATCCCACCTGGCTCGAAACACAAATCGTCGCCCTCCTGAGCGAAGCCCGCGCCGCGGGCGCAGCCGAAGGATCTGCTTTTCCCTCGTCATCCTCGCTCCCATCCCCCGACTCGCCCCCATCCCCCTCCGGCATCCACACCGTCTCCACCGTCAGCCCGTCGACGCCCTGCCCCTGCACCAGGTACCGCTCCGTCCCATCCACTGAGGTGAAAACCTGCGCAATCCGCGGCCGGCCCACCTGCCAGCCCTCCACATCAAGTTTCTGCCGGAGCGCCTTCGACAGCGTCGTAATCCCCTCAACCTCAACAATCCTTTGGCGATAGATGGCCTCCGCCATCTGCCTCCCGCGCCACTTCGGTTCTCCCAGACCCACCATCCACTCAGCCAGCTCCGCCGTATTCATGCCAAATAAACTTCGCAGGCTTCCGCCGAGCCTGTTCTTGGCGTCTAATGGAACTAGTTGTGAGTTTGCGGTCACGGCTGCGCCCAGCATAGAGCATTTCTACATCCCTTGCAGCCTCCCGCGATCTTTCCGGTAAAGCGTCAATTGTTTTGCGTTTGATCGCGGACGGCGAACCACGACCGTCCTACTTCCTGTCGCCTAAAATCGAAGAAGACCGAGTGACGATGACAAATCAACGTAACCTTCGCCGTACTGTATTACCGAACGGCCTCATTGTTCTCACCGAGCGCATGGAACACCTCCGCTCCGTGGCCATGGGCGTCTGGATCAAATCCGGTTCCCGCTGCGAAACCGCCGAAATCAATGGCATCTCCCACTTCGTAGAGCACATGGTCTTCAAAGGCACACGTTCCCGCTCCGCCCTGAACATCGCCCGCGAAATGGACTCCATCGGCGGCAACCTCGACGCCTTTACCGGAAAAGAAACCATCTGCTTCAACGTCAAATCTCTCGCCAACCACGTTCCCATCGCCCTCGACGTGCTCGCCGATCTCGTTCTCAATCCCGTCTTCGCTTCCACCGAAATTGAGCGCGAGCGCGGCGTCATCCTCGAAGAAATCAAGATCGACGAAGACAATCCCGACGTCCTCGTCCACGAGCTCTTCACGCAGAACTTCTGGAAAGACCATCCCCTCGGCAAACCGATCCTCGGAACCACCAAGACTGTCGGCCGCCTCGATCAACAGAAGCTCATCGACTACCACACCGGCAGCTTCCGCGGCGGTAACATGGTGTTTTCCGCGGCCGGCGACCTCGAGCACGACCAGTTCGTCCAGGCCGTTGCCGATAAGTTCGCTCCCCTGCTGCCCGGCGAAGCCGTGCATGAGATGCAAACGCCGCTGGCTACCGCACGCATCCTGCTCCAGAACAAGAAATCCCTCGAGCAGGTCCAACTCTGCCTCGGCGTGCCCGCGCCGCCCATTACTGACGACAACCGCTACGCCACGCTGATCCTCAACACCATCCTCGGCAGCGGCATGAGCTCCCGCCTCTTCCAGACCATCCGTGAAGAGCGTGGGTTGGCCTACGCCATCTACTCTGACCTGAGCCCCTACAGCGACACCGGCTCTCTCTGCGTCTACGCCGGCACTTCCGCAAACAAGGCTCTTGAGTGCATAGACCTCATCCTCGCCGAGTTCCGCAACCTCAAGGAAGTCCCCCTCAGCGATGAAGAACTCACCCGTGCCAAGGATCAGCTCAAGGGCAACATTCTCATGGGCCTTGAAAGCTCCAACTCGCGCATGGCCAACCTGGCGCGCCAGGAGATGTACTTCCACCAGTTCTTCACCGCCGACGAAGTCATCGTCCGCATCGAAGCCGTGACCGCCGAACAAATTCAGGCCATGGCCCAGCGCCTCTTCGTTCCTGATCGCATCGCCGTCACGCTTCTGGGCCGCCTGACCGGCATCAAACTCAACCGCGACCGCCTGGTGTGCTGAAAAACAGTTCTAAGTTCGAAGTTGTGAGTTCACAGCTCACGCCTTCGGCTGACCCGGCGGGTTTTGGTTTTCAACTCAAAACTTCGAACTTAGAACTCTGAACTAGCTCGGAATCCTGCTCCGCAGGATTCCGAGCGTTCCATTTCCCTTCCGCGTCTGTAGGTTGTAGGATTTTCTCGGGGGCGGCAGTGCGTCTGTCTGCTCCCTGAGGGCATGGGGTTCACATGAATTGCTCGTATCCAATCTTCGCCGCACCGCGCCGCGCGCGCAGCCGCGCAACTTCTTCCGGCTTCACGCTGATGGAACTGCTCATCGTCATCTCCATCATCGTCATCCTGATGCTCATCGCCATTCCCACCGCGAACACCATCCGGAAACATACCGACGAAGTCTCCGCGCAAAAATCCCTGCAAACCATCGAGCAGGCGCAATCGATGTACGCGACCAATTACCCCGTCAACGGATTTGCCTGCACACTCCAGGCGCTCGCCGGAGAAGCCTCCTCCGGACCGCCATCCCCCACCTCCGCCCAGCTCCTCAGCGGCCAGCTCACCACCGGCATCAAGGACGGCTACATCTTCAACATCACCAACTGCACCAAGGTGACGGTCAATAACACCGACCGCATCACCGGCTATACCCTCACCGCCATCCCCGCCACCCCCGGCAAAACCGGCGACCGCGGCTTCTGCGTCGAATCCGGCGGCCCCATCAAGATGGACCCCGCCGGCGGCACCAACTGCACCCAGATGGTGCAATGACCCACAGCAACAGCAGAAATGGCAACGTTGTCATCCTGAGCGAAGGCCGCAAAGCGACCAAGTCGAGAGCCTGCCCTGAGCTTGCCGAAGGGGACCTGCTTTTGTCTTATTCAAGCCGTCATCCTGAGCGAAGCGTAGCGGAGTCGAAGGACCTGCTTTTGTCTTTCGGGAATTTTCAATCACCAGAATCTGGGTGCCCCATCCAAGCCGCGTCTTCTGCGGCTTGGGTGGGAAAGCATAATCTAATCAAGCTCCTGCTTCTTGCCTTTTCTTTTCTGTCCTTCTCGGCAGTCGAAGCCCAGCAACCCACCGCCCACGACCTCGCCCAGCGCGCCGACCGCCACTACAACCAGCTCCACTCCCTCAAAGCCCACTTCACTGAGGACTACGCGGGCCTCGGCCGCTCCCGTTCCGAGAGCGGAACCCTCCTGCTCCTCAAGCCCGGCCGCATGCGCTGGGACTACTCCAACCCCTCCGGCAAACTCTTTCTACTCGATGGCAAGTTCGCATGGTTCTACACCAATGGCGACCCGCAAGTGCAGCGCATGGCCGCCAAACAGCTCGACGATTTTCGCTCCCCCCTGCGCTTCCTGCTCGGCCACACCAAGCTTGAAAAGGAAATCGACCACCTCACCGCAACGCCCGCCGCCAACGGCACATTCACCCTCGCCGGCATCCCTCATGGTCAGCAACAGCGCGTCCAGCGCCTCACCCTCACCGTCACCCCCGAAGGCGTCATCACCGCCATCGACATTCAGGAAACCGACGGCGCCGATACCCGCTTCACCTTCACCGGCGAACAGCCCAACGTCCCCATCCCGCCGGCAACGTTCCACTTCACTCCGCCCCCCGGAGTCCCCGTTGTCGACGCCCTCGCCCCCGTGTAGCTTCGCTTCAACGCCTGTCAAATATCCATCAGCACATTTTCGAGTTCGATTAACTAGGTGGTGATTGGTGTCCTGCCGGCCGCCGCTCGGCAACACTGAGACCGTGCAGGATTCTGATGCAGCCCCGTAGAATCCGTTGCCAGTCGAATACACCGCTCATTTTCAATCGTTGTTGTGAACCAAAAATATTCTCAATAAACAAACTCTCTGGAAATCAAATTCCGACCACGCGATTGATCGCCAGAACACGTCGTGTTCCCAGATCTATAGTTCCTCAGCCCCTGCTCCCTCTGTCCCTGGTCCCTCTGTCCCTAGTCCCTGGCCCCTGTCCTATTCGTACCGCAGCGCCTCAATCGGATCCAGGTTCGCCGCGCGAATCGCCGGAATCATCCCGCTCACCAGACCCGTCACGATCAGGATCGACGTCGCCACAATGACCGACGTCGGCGAAATCAGCAGTTGAATGTCCGCGTCTTGCGCATGCAGCGCCAGTTCGCTGTAAAACGGAATCCGCCCCACCAGCAGCGAAACAAGATAGGCCAGCGCGATGCCCCCCGCCCCGCCAACACCCGTAATCACCATCGCCTCTGACAGGAACTGTGTCAGAATGTGGCGTCTCTGCGCACCCAGGGCTTTTTCCACGCCGATCTCGCGCGTTCGCTGCTGCACCGCCACCAGCATGATGTTCATCAGCCCAATGCCCGCAATCCCCAGCGTGAGCGCGCCCACCAGCGAAAGCAGCACCTGCAGCGCCAGTGACAGAATGCTGAATTGATGCAGTTCCGTCATCAGATTCGCAACGTAAATTGCGTTGTGGTCCGATGCCCTGAAGTGATGCGCCGCCCCCAGCACGTTCCGCATGTTCTGCTCGGTCATCAAGTAATTTCCCTGGTAGTTGAACCATATCCCACCCAGGTACTTCGTATCGGTCAGGTCGCTCATCGTGCTGAACGGCACATAAATCTGCCGGTTGCGATCATTGTCCTCGCCCTCCTGCATCTTCGGGTTGAGCACTCCCACAATCGTGAACAGAACGCCATTCAAACGAATTGTCTGCCCCACTGCCCATCCGCCCGAGAAGAGCTTCGTCTTCGACTCCGAACCGATTACGCACACATGCGCGCGCTGTTCCTCCTCCTGCCCGTTGAAGAACCGCCCCGCATCGGTGTCCAGCTTCCAGATGTCCTGAAACACCGGCATCACGCCATTCACCGTCCAGGTAAACGAGTGCAAATCGTCCTGCACGGTCACATCCTTATACACCGCCGGAGAAATGTGATTGATTCCCGGTACGCTGGCGATGATGCGGTCCACATCGTCCTGCGTAAACTGCACCTTCACGCCGGACTTCTCGCCGCCCGCCTGCTCGCTCGTCCGCCCCGGAAAGACGCCGATAATGTTCGTGCCCCACTGCGCAAAAATCGCCTCGATCGCCCGGCTGAATCCCGCTCCATAGGCCAGCAGCAGCACCACCGTCGCAATCCCCCACGCCATCCCGATCATCGTGATGGCCGTGCGCCGGCGGTTGTAAATCATCGCCTCCCAAGCCTGTCCAAAAATGTCCTTCAGCATCTTCGCTCCCAGCCAGCAGCCTTCAGCTCTCAGCCATCAGTTGAAAACCGTGTCAACCTTCACTGCCGAGCCCGAAAGCTGAAGGCTGACGGCTGACAGCTTCTGTTCAATCTTTTCTCAACGCTTCCACCGGATCCATCTGCGCCGCTTTGCTCGCCGGATACAATCCCGCCGCAATCCCGCACAAAATCAAGGTCCCCATCGCCAGCGCCGCCGACCATGGCACCAGCCTCGGCGGATCCCAGCCCGGCATCTGGCCCGTCAGAAGCGCCTGCAAAAGGCCCATCAGCCCCGCCGACGCCGCAATGCCAATCGCACCGCTTACCGCCGTCAGCAACAACCCTTCCCAGAAAAACTGCCCCAGGATACTTCTCTTCGTCGCGCCCAGCGCCTTACGCAAACCGATCTCGCTCGTACGTTCCGACACCGACACCAGCATGATGTTGATAATCCCCACCGCGCCCAGTCCGAGCGTCACAATCCCCACACCACCCAGAAAAATATCCATCGCATTGAAGATCGCGCCCACCATCTTCATCTCCTTGATGGTGTCCCACTCCTGAAAGGCGTCCTTCATCGATGAATCAAATCCGTGCCGTTCGGCAATCACGCGATGCACCGCCGCAACTGCCGCGGTCGCATCCCCGGGCTTCGTCGGCTGGTACTGGATCGACGTCAGCGCATCCTGCGCGATGTTGTCGCCCTTCAGCGGATACAGCTCCTGCATCGTCGTAACAGGAATGTAAAGCTTCTGGTCGTCGTAGTCGTTGTTGCCGCGGCTGATCTTGTCCACCGCTCCCACAACCTTGAAGTCGGTGCCGTTGATGGTGATCGTCTCGCCCACCATCGGCCGCCCCGGAAACAAGAGCAGAGCTGCCTTCGCGCCCAGCACCGCCACGCGCCGGCGATCGCTCACGTCCATGTCGTCGATGAACCGCCCCTGCGCCATCGGAATGTAGCGCACTACGGTGTAGTTGGGCCAAACGCCAAGCACGTGGCTCGAGGTGTTGCTGAACTGGCTCACTTCATAAAGATCGGAACGCGACAGCTCCACCGTAACGGCGCGTAACTCCGGCAACTTCGTCACAGCCTCCGCGTCGCCCATCGTCAGCTGGTAAGGACGCATCCCCGTGTGCTGGTTGGCTACAGCGGGGATGGTCCCGTTCCACATCATTACCAGGTCGTTCCCCATCTTCTCCAGGTTGCGATGCTGCCCCGAGCGGAACCCCTCGCCCAGACCCACAAGCACCAGCAGCGAACCTACTCCCCACGCAATCCCGAACATGGTCAGAAAGCTGCGCAGCTTGTTCGCCGCGATCGCCCGGAATACCTCGCTCAGCGTGTCGGTAAAGCTTTGCATAATCGTTCGACGCCGCACCCCTGGATTGGCTCGCCGCTCCCGAGCCCTAATTGAAGCGCCTGGGTCAAGATACGTTTCTCCGGGAACAACGGTTCCGTCGGCCCCGGCTCTCCTTCAAGACCTTGTGGGACGGAGGGAGCGTGGGGCTTTAGCCCTACGAATAGTGGCGATAAAACTGGCGGGCTTAGCCCCGGGACTCGCATGGCAACGCCAAAGAAGCAAGCTCTAAAATGGCTTCAGGAGCAACCTCATGGAATCCATCGGCCACTCCGCGGAGTCCATCGCCCAGGCATTCCTGCGCGCCATTAACCGGCAGGATGTCGACCGCCTGGCCGAGCTCATGGCCCCCGCCCACCGCTTTATTGACTCGCTCGGCAACACCGTCGAAGGCCGCGAAAGAATGCGCGAAGGCTGGGCCGCCTATTTCCGCATGGTCCCCGACTATTCGGTAGCAATCGAGGAGTTCTACCCTGCCGATCCAGTCGTCCTCATGCTCGGCATCGCCTCAGGAACCTTAACCCGCGACGGAAAGCTCAATCCCGAAAACCGCTGGCAAACCCCCATCGCCATCCGCGCCCTCATCGAAGACGGCCTCGTCGCCGAATGGCGCGTCTACGCCGACAACGACCCCATCCGCAAATTGATGGCGAGCGGCAAATAGCTCGTCACAAGTTGTCATTCCGACCGACCGGAGGGAGCGGAGAGCCTGCCCTGAGCGAAGCCGAAGGGAACCTGCAGTTATTCTTGATGCAGCGACGGACAAGATTCAGGACGGAAGGTAGAACCATTCATGCTAATCTCCCCCACATGCGCCGGCCGCCTGACCGTCAATTGCTCGATTACCTCGCCGCGTATGATCCGCATGTCGCGAGCCTGTTTCTCGCTCTTCGCGAGATTGTCCTCGAAGATGCCCCCGCCGCAATCGAATCGATATCCATGGGCTACGCTCTCGCCATCGGATTCTCGTTTACCGGCAAGCCGCTCAAGGATGGTTTTTGTCACATCGTGGCATGCAAGAGCTGGGTGAACCTCGGCTTCAACCGCGGCACGCTGCTTCCTGACCCCGGCAAGATTCTGGTCGGCACCGGAAAATTAATCCGTCACATCACGTTTCGCAGCCACGACGATCTGGAGCGCCCCGTCGTTCGACGCTATCTTCAGGCAGCAATCCAGCAGATCAACGAAGCCCCATCCGTGCCGCATTCGCATAAAAAAATCAAGTTGTCATCCTGAGCGCAGCGGAGTCGAAGGACCTGCGGTTGTCTTTGCTTTTGACCGACCAGCAAACTACTCGTCGCTCACCATCGTCTCGACGATGTGCCCCATCTTCTCCTGCTTGGTCCGCACATACGCCGCAAACGTCTCCTGCGGCGCAACCTCTGCCGACACGCGCTCGCTGACCGTGATACCCGCCGACTCCAGCGCCGCAACCTTGGCGGGATTGTTGGTCATCAGCTTCACCTGCTTTACGCCCAGCATCTTCAGCACCCGCGCAGGCAATTCGTATTCGCGATAGTCCGCCTCAAACCCCAGTTCCACATTCGCTTCAACCGTATCGAGTCCCTTGTCCTGCAGTCCGTAGGCCTTCAGCTTCGCCATTAACCCGATGCCGCGGCCCTCCTGCTGCTCGTACAGCAGAATCCCCGCGCCCTCCGCCGCAATCTGCGCCAGCGCCAGCTCAAGCTGCAGCCGGCAATCGCAGCGCAGCGACCCAAACACATCCCCCGTCAGGCATTGCGAGTGAATCCGCACCAGCGGCGGCACAGTAAGAATGTCCCCCATGACAAGCGCTACCAGGCCTTCCACTTTGCCTGCCTGCGCGGGCGATCCGGTCTGATCCCGCGATCCCGAAAAGCCCGGAAGCGTGCCCTCAAACCCAAGAATGCGAAAAGCTCCCCACCGTGTAGGAAACTCCGCCTCCGCAACCTTCTTCACGCTCTCGAACGCCATGCTCCCATTCTACTTGCAGCAATGTGCCTGGAGCGGGTTCATGAATTAGCCTTGCGTCAAAGCACGAATTCACGGCTGCGTGAGAATTAACCCGGATCGGCAAGAAGCGTCAGGGCACGACTCGGGGAACCCACGCAGTGGGTCGCGTGCCAAAAAGACCGGAAAGGCGAGAGGGTTTTAACCCTGTGCGGATTCGCCAAAAACACAAGGAGCATTAGGGAAAAGCCTCAACCTGCGCTACCCATCACAGTGGATGACACTCTCTCGCATAGCGACGACCGCAAATTGCTGACCTGCCGCAAGTTTGCGTTTGGGTTGCACACTCGCGGCGCGTTACAGTGGTGAGGTGACCGACCGCCTCATCCTGATCTCGCTGCTCGTCAAGCTGGGCGTGGTGGCGTCCGTGGCCAGCGTGTTGGCACGCGTCAGCACCTTCCGGCGCTTGTTCTTCGCTGAGCATCGCCGGACGGGTCAGACTCTCGGCCTCCTGGCTTTTTTTGTAGTGCCGCTCACCCTCGGCGTCTGGCTCCGCACTTTTGTTCCAAACTTCCTCGCCGCCGACATCTCGTTTGAAACCATTATTCTGCTCGGCCTGCTCGTCGGCCCCCGCTGGGCAATGCTCGGCGGATCAATCCTCTCCATCCCGGCAATGCTTCACGGCGAATACCTCTCGCTGCCCTTCGACGCAACGGTAGGATTGCTCTCCGGCGTGCTCGGCCGCTTCGTCCAGCCCGACGACATCTGGTCATTCACGCCTTTCGTCGACCTCAGCCTTTACCGCTGGGTGCGCCGCATCCTGCTCCGTCCTCGCCTAGACCCGCAATTCCTCATGCTCTTCCTCATCGTTGCGGCCGAGGCTTGTCGCGTCTGGCTGGCACGCGAATTTCCCCACAAGCTCTTTGCCCTCGTCGCTACCCAACTTTGGCTTGATGTCCTGGTCTGGCTCAGCGCCCCCATCGTCGTCGGCATCGCGCTCAAGGTCTGGAACGCCCTCCGCATCGAGATGAAACTCGAAGAGCAGAAGCATCTACTTCTCGAAGCGCGTCTCGACGCCCTGCAGCGCCAGATCAATCCCCACTTCCTCTTCAATACCCTCAACTCCATCGCCTCCCTCGTCCGCGTCAAACCCGAACTCGCCCGCGAAATGACCGTCAAGCTCGCCAACATCCTCCGCGCCCTGCTCAAGGATCACGACACCTACGTCCCTCTGCGCAGCGAACTCAGCTTCACTGACGACTACCTCGACATCGAGGTCGTTCGCTTCGGCGCCGACAAGCTCCACGTCGAAAAAGAAATCGATCCGCAGACACTCGACGTCCTCGTCCCCAGCATCCTGCTCCAGCCCCTCATCGAGAACAGCATCAAGCACGGCCTCGAGCCACGCATTCACGGCGGAACCGTAACCCTGCGCAGCAAGCTCATGGGCGACCGCGTCCTCATTGAAGTAGCCGACGACGGGGTTGGCATGGGCAACCGTCCTCGCACCGGTGTGCAGAGCAACGGAAACGGCATCGGCATGAAAAACGTGCAGGAGCGCCTTGAAGTCCTCTACGGCGCGCAGGCCAGCTTCAAAATCGTCAGCAATCCCGGTCGCGGCACCTTAGTCTCCATCGAGATCCCAGCCGACCTGCCCTTGTAGTCTCATTCAAATTGAAGGAGGAAAGCTTATGAGTCACCCCGATACCGCCCCTACAGAAGTCAACTTCGACAAGATTGGCCAAATCGCGATCACTGTCGATGACCTTGCCCGCGCAAAGGACTTCTACCGGAACACTCTCGGCATGAAGTTCCTCTTCGACGCCGGCCATCTTGCGTTCCTCCAGTGCGGCAACGTCCGCCTCATGCTCACCACTCCGGAGAAACCGGAGCCGCGCGGCGGAACCATAATCTACTACAAGGTCGATGACATCCACGCCACCTGCGCCGCAATCAAAGTCCGCGGCGCAGCGCTCCTCGAGGAGCCTCATTTGATTGCGAAAATGCCCGACAATGACCTCTGGATGGCATCCCTCAAAGACCCCGCAAACAACATCCTCGGCATCATGTGCGAAGTGCGCAGCTAACGTCCCGAGTCCAGGACTTCAGACTCACAACACCAGGACCTGGAAGCTCTCGATTCTGCGCCTTTACAATCGCATTGATGCCCACTCATGCCCAGCAACTCCTCTCCCTCCTCGCCCGCACCAGCTTCAAGCTCGGCCAGTTCAAGCTCTCCTCCGGCGGTACCAGCGACTACTACATCGACTGCCGCACCACCACCCTCCACGCCGAAGGCGGCCGCCTCACCGGCGAAGCTATTCTCGATCTGCTGAATGAAAACAAGATTCAGGCGGAAGCCGCTGGCGGACTCACCATGGGTGCCGACCCCATCGTCTCCAACGTGGCCACCGCCAGCGCATGGCGCGCTCAGCAGCATCCCGGTGCTCCGCTCATCCACGGCTTCCTCGTCCGCAAAGCCGAGAAACAACACGGAACAGCTCGCCGCATCGAAGGCTTCTGCCGTGAAGGCGCCCGCGTCGTCATCGTCGACGACGTCTGCACCACCGGCGCCTCCACCATCAACGCCATCGAGGCTGCGCGTGAAGCCGCCATGATCGTCGCCGCCGTCGTCTGCATCGTCGAGCGCCAGGAAGCCAACGGCCGCCCCGCCGTCGAAGCCGCTGCGGCGGGGGCACCGTTTCTCACCCTCTTCACCGCAGTCCAGGTCCGCGCCGAGCACGTCCACCAACTCGAACAGGACCCACTAACTCGCTAACCTTCCCGTGAACCTGACTTGCCAGTCCAGCTAACTTGCTGACCTGCTCGTCCCGCTAACTTGCTGACCTGCGCGTCTCGCTAACTTGCTAGAGCCTGTTTCAAAAACCAGTTTTGCAACAAGGGCACGGCTCGGGGAACCCATTGATGGGTCGCGGGCCGAAGAGAGGCTATGAAATAAGGGGTTTTACAGGCTGCGGAAAAACTCAACCGAAGAAGCTTTGTAACAAGGGCACGGCTTTAGCCGGGCCGATAAGGTCAGTAGAATAAGTCGGGCTTCAGCCCCTGCCAAGCAATCCCATGCTGAATTCGCCTTTCGTTCGGGACTTTTTCCGCAGCCTGTTTAACCCTGAGGGATTCGCGCACAATCCACGCGGGCATTTTTTGAAACAGGCTATAAGTACGTAACCGAAATGCAAGCTCCACCATAAACCGCTCGAGCTCCCTCACCTTCGGTCTCTCCAACTTGGCACTCTCCCCCCCAAAGAAATCAGGCCATCCGGGCGTTTACCTGGATGGCCTGCAATTCTTCCCGCTCTAATTTATCTATCTGTTCTTTCTAGAAATACTGGCTTTCGCCTTTACGCGTCCTTTGCGGCTTTCGCCTTTAGTCTTCCTAATCTATGAACAATCTTTAGTTGCTGCTGGGAGCCGGCGTGGCCTGCGGTGCCGCGGCGCCCTCACCCGTGCTCATGTTGCTCAGCAGCTGTATTTCCACGCGGCGATTCTGTTTGCGGCCTTCCGCCGTTGTGTTTGGGGCAACTTCCTTATCCTTGCCGATGCCGATCAGGTAGAAACGGTGTGCGGCAATCCCGTACTTCGCTGCCAGGTACTGCACCACTGAGTCCGCACGGCGCTGGCTCAGGTCATAGTTATAAGCAGCCGAACCGGTCGAGTCCGTTCCGCCCGTCACTTCAAGAATGTAGCTCTTTGCACTTCCAAGCTGACCCGCAAAGCTGTCCAACTGATCCTTGTCGTCCTTCGTCAGAACGGCCTTGTCAAATCCGAACGTCACAGTTACGTCGGCCATCTGCTTGTAGTTGTCGAGCCCCTTTACGACAGAATCCAGCGAGTCCGCACGGTGAACTGCATCGTTAGCAGCCGTGTCTGCTGTGCCTGCGTCCTTGGTCGCGTTCTGCGCGTTCTGCGCGGCCGTTTCTGCCGCACTCTGCGCCTGCTTGATACCCGCGGTTGCGCGGTCATCTACATCGTGCAAGTTACGGTTGTTCTCGGCCGACTTCTGGTCGAGTGTGTTGGTGTGGTCGATAATCGGCGCTGTCTGGGATTTCACGTAGTTCTTGGTCGCGCAACCCGTCACGCCCACAAGTGCTACGGCAGCTGCAATCAGCAATCCATGTGAAGTTTTCATTGTTTCCCCATCCTTTGCCGCCTCGGTTTTGCCTGACCCTTTTTCAACCACCACCAGGCGGGCGGCGACATTTCGTGTCGCCCTATACATTGCACTCCACCCGCCAAACGGAGCCATTCCTGTAACTCACTCAAAGCACGGTGGCTAACCCATCCCTGTGGAAAACTGGCCAAGCCTGTTGACTGTGTAGTTTTTACCCGGTGCGGTAAGCTTTGCATTTCTTGCGGCTAGGAACGCCCGTTTGCCACACCCAGTATCCTAAGAATTGGCATGCATGCTGCCGCGTTGCCTGTCCCGTTGTCTGTCGCTTCAACTGTATGGATCTCGTCGAGAAAATTCGTCTCCTCCCCACCCTGCCCGGCGTCTACCTCTACAAAAACGCCGAGGGCCAGGTCATCTACGTCGGCAAGGCAAACAACCTCCGCTCCCGCGTCCGCTCCTACCTCCTCGAAGCCTCCCAGGCGAACGCAAAAACCGGCTCCCTCATGCGCGAGGCCGTCGACATCGACTACATCCTCGTCGCCAACGAGCACGAAGCTCTCGCCCTCGAAAACAACCTCATCAAGCAGCGCAAGCCGCGCTTCAACATCCTGCTCCGTGACGACAAGACCTACCCCTACGTCAAACTCACCCTCGCCGATCGCTTCCCCAAGGTCTTCGTCACGCGCCGCCTTCGCAAAGACGGCTCCGCCTATTACGGCCCCTACTTTCCCGGCAACCTCGCCTACCGCGTTGTCGAACTGATCCATCGCAGCTTTCTCATCCCCAGTTGCAAGGTCGATCTTTCGCGATACCACCCCCGCGCCTGCCTGCAGTACTACATCCACCGCTGCCTCGGCCCGTGCGTCGAAGAACTCACAACGCCGGAAATCTACAAGCAAGCCGTCCGCGATGCGCAACTCTTCCTCGAAGGCCGCCAGTCCGAACTCGAGCGTTCCCTCACCGCCCGCATGCACGCTGCCGCCGAAGCGGAACAATACGAAGCCGCCGCCCGCCTCCGCGACCAGCTCTCCACCGTCCATCAACTCCAGGAAAAGCAGCGCATCGCCACCGCCGAGCAGAGCGACGACGCCGACGTCTTCGGCTATCACTTTGAAGACGGCAGCCTCGCCGTGAATCTCTTCCACATGCGCAACGGAAAAATCGTAGACCGCCGCGAATTCTTCTTCGAAGACCTCCAAGAGATCCTCGAAACACCCGCCGTATCAGGACCCGACTTCAGTCATTCCGAAGGAAACCAGGAAGCGTCAGGGCACGACTCGGGGAACCCACGTAGTGGGTCGCGTGCCGAAAAGGCTCAACAAAGCGAGGGGGCTTTAGCCCCTGAGGCAAACTTCAACCCCGGCACCGTCTTCTCCGCCCTCCTCAAACAGCTCTACATCGACCAGCACTACGTCCCCCGCTCCATCCTCGTCCCCGTCGACTTCGACGACCGCGAATCCCTCGCCACGCTCCTCTCCGAGCGCATCAACCACCGCGTAGAAATCGCCGTCCCCCAGCGCGGCGAGAAACGTTCCCTCGTCGACCTCGCCGCACAAAACGCGAAGCAATCCTACATCCAGCGCTTCCGCTTCCTCGAACCCTCCCGCAAAGCCATCCAGGAATCCCTCGCCGACTCCCTCATGCTTCCCGAACTCCCCCGCCGCATCGAGTGTTTCGACATCTCCCACATCCAGGGCGCTGAAACCGTAGCATCCATGGTCGTCTGGGAAGACGGCAAGATGAACAAGTCCGCCTACCGCAAATTCAAAGTCATGACCGTCCTCGGCGTAGACGACTTCGCCTCCATGCGCGAAGTAGTAACCCGCCGCTACAAACGCATCCGCGACTCCGCCGAAGCCCATGAAGCAAGAACCTCGGGAAAACACGAAGAGTCAGGGCACGACTCGGGGAACCCACCTAGTGGGTCGCGTGCCGATCAGACGCCGGGTGCCCCATCCATGACGACGGCTCCATCGTCGGCATGGGTGGGAAACCACGAACCCTCATCCAACTTGAAAGGGCACGACTTCATTCATTCCGGAGGCCACGAAGCGCCAGGACACGACTCAGGGAACCCACACGGTGGGTCGCATGCCGAAGGAGAGCACGAAGCGTCAGGGCACGACTTCAGTCGTGCCGCAAAAAGCTCACAAGAGAACGGGGCTTTAGCCCCTGCGGAAAAACCATCCAAAGAACCCGCCACCATGCCCTCCTTAATCCTCATTGACGGCGGCCTCGGCCAACTCCACGCCGCCGCCGACGCCCTCGAATCCCTCGGCTTCACCTCCCAACCCCTCGCCTCCATCGCCAAAAAAGAAGAAGTCATCTACCTCTACGGCAACGAAGACGAGCCCGTCGTTCTCGATCGCCATTCGCCCGTGCTGCACCTTGTGCAGATGATCCGCGACGAGAGCCATCGTTTCGCCGTCGGCTACCACCGCAAGCGCCGCGCCATGCGCGACCGCGACTCCGAACTGCTCAACATCCCCGGCGTCGGCCGCCAGACCCGCCAGCGTCTCCTCACCCACTTCGGCAGCCTCCGCGACGTCCAGCAAGCCACCGCCGACTCCCTCGCCTCCGTAGTCCCCCGCAAAACCGCCGAATCCATCTGGCGTCACTTCCACCAGCCGCAGCCAACTGCGACAACTGAAAACTAGAGCGATGAACAAGAGGCTGAGAGAGCATCCAACGGGACTCGTTACTGCCAGGACACACTCACATCGATTCAAAATCCCCAGGGACGAGGACGGTGGTATCGTGCCCCTGACCCACACACTGGGTCCGGGGTGTTCCATGGACGACGAAAGAGACTTAGTCCGACAGATTGCTGAGCTTCGCAGTGTAGTCGAGGCAGGATTCATCGCTCTGATAGCCCATCAAATGCACGCTGCGGATCGGGCGAGGGGGATTGATCGCTGCATCCACACCGCGGCACAAGTGCTTCAGGAGGCCCGGGGCACATGCGAGACAGCGAATTCCGGGCCGGCCTGATCCATACTCGGTTTTCGTAGTTTCCGGATTGCCCACCATCCAGGCTGAACCGCCGCTTTCTGGAATATCGACGGGTGCACAGTGTCTAACTTGAACGGGGCACCCGTCGAGCAGTTGTCATTCTCCATCCAGATTGAAGGTTCTCGCAAAGCCGTCAATACGGGAATCAACGCGATGGCGCCCGCCTGGACCGCGCAGGCTGTGATGAACGACCCAGGGTCGGCCCACCATCTCCGGGTTTTTTACAAAAGGAAATCCGCCCATTGAGAAACCACGGAATGGCGTGACGATCATCGAAATTTCAACTTCTTATTTCGCCTGCGCTAGCCCCGCAACAACTGCGGCAACTTTCTCGAGAATCTGGTTCCAGCCCTCCATTTGACCGCTATTTTTCGCGCTCTCCATGGGTTCATTTCCAATGAAGGTGAGTTTCGTCTGGCCGTTTCCGAGATCCTCAAAGAGGGTCACGTCGTACGCACCGTCGATGGCCTCATGTTCTATGCCAAGTTGCGCAGGGTCAATCTTGTTTCCCTCCAGGTCGGAAAAGTACATCAACGAAACGATCTTCTCCTGCGGAATAATCTCGTGGTATTCAACCGCATTCCAGAACTCCTGCCCATCCGGCGTCTTCATGCAGAAGAGGGATTTTCCGCCCACGCGAAAATCCATCTTGCAAATGGGTGCAGTAAAATCCTTCGGCCCCCACCACTGCATCACATATTTCGGGTCTGTCCACGCCTTCCAAACCAACTCGCGTGGGGCATCGAAAACTCTTGTAACGACCATCCGCTCAATTTCGCTAACCGCGTTTTCTGTCATCTCTGACCTCCTCTTTTTTCATTTGATTCACAACCACTTCCAACTTGTCGAAACTCTCTTCCCAGAATCGGCGATAGCTCATCGCCCAGTCGCTGACTGTCTTGATCGCAACCGGCCTAAGCGTGCACACACTCTCTCGTCCACGCTTCGTCTTGATCACAATCCGCGCCCGCACCAGGTAAGCAATATGTTTTGAAATCATCTGCTGCGAAAGTGCAAACGGTTCCGTCAATCCATGCACAGAGGCGGGCCCACGTGAGAGTCGTTCGATCATCGCCCGCCGCGTTGGATTGGACAAAGCCGCAAATGTTGTACCCAACCTATTCACAACCATATGGTAGTGGATTGCCTGTCAATGTCAAGTGTGAATTTTGCGATTCCTTATTTCTGTTCCCGGATCTCTGATCTCTGAACCCTGACACCTGCGCTAATTTATATTTCCCCATGAGCGTCGGTATCGAAGCTGGGTGCATGGTTCAGGAAATAGGCTTCCTCGCGCAATAACTCGTTCAATTCAACTGACGATTAAAGTGCGCACCGCAACCTGCGCAGGAGCGCGAGTCGGCAGGGTTGAGGCGCTGCCATCAGACAAAGAGCCTCGTCTCTCGCACGGAAGTGTCTTTACCGCGCGGCCAACCTCACTTCCTTCCCGCCTCACTCTTCGCTTCAACCGCCGCCATCCGCACAATCACCTTCTCCACATACCCGCCCCCATTAAACGCATCTCCCGGCAGCGCCCCAATAAACCGGATCTTCCCCGTTCTGTCGAGCACAATCCCCAGCGGAAACTCCGTCGCTCCCAACATCTGAGCCGTCGTATCGGGAACCACCAGCGTTGCCGTCCCGCGCAGCTCCTTCAGAATCTCCTCATGCGCGGCCTGCACCGGAATCACCGAATCATCCGCAAACACAAGCCCGTACGCATGGATCGGCGTCTCCTTGTTCACCTTCGCAAACTCCGTCAGCGTCTTCATCATCTTTCTGCACCCGCCGCACCAGTCCGGAAACAACACCAGCACCGTCGCCGAACCAAAGTGCGTGTCGATCACCGCCTTCGTAGTGGGCGTCTCCAGCGCCCGCAGCACCTTTACCTCCGGCAGCCGCGCCCCCAGCAATCCATATCGCGTACGCACCGCCGCAATCCGCGCCGCATCTTCGCTCTTCACCTGCACATCCTGCGGCAGTGCCCCGTCCACATCCGCCACCGTCGCCGCTGCGCCCGCGTCATCTCCTGCGTACCTCTGCCAGAACGCCAACTCCATCGCCGATTCGTACAGCGCCCCCACGCTTATCACCGCATCGCCGCTCACAGCCTTCAGCGGGGCATTCTTCTTGAGCGCTTCCACAATCGCCGCATGTTCCTCGCCGGCCAACTTCAGCGCCGCGGGATTCGATGCCTGCTCCAGCGTGTCCTTCATATAACGCACTGCATACGCAACCTCAGCGTCGTAGGGCGATCGCCCCAGCATCTCGCGCGTCGTCTCCAGCGCGAGGTCGATCGCGTTCATGTGAACCAGCGCATTCACGCTCAATGCGTATGCCTGCGCCTGGTGCGTTTCCTGTTTGCTGGCAATGTAGGCCAGTGCTGCCGTGTTGGCGTTGCTCCAGTCTTGCCCCAGCGCGCAGAGCCGCGCCAGATCGTAAAGATCGTCGCCGGAATAATCCGCTGGCTTGGCTGCTTCGCACGCGTCATGAGCCTTGTGGATACCGACGGTGAGCGCACCCAGTTCCGCATCCGACCAGTTGTCCAGCGAACTCCGCACGATATCCAGCGGGCGCATCGCCACCTTGTAGATCTCACCCGGCTTTTCAACCGGCGTTACGACAGCCCTCGCCGCATCAGGCGCCGTGGTCGCATTCTCGTTCGGGTGCGGTACGGTCGCGCTCTGTTGACCCGGCAGCCACATCGCTCCCGCGCCCACAATTGCACCCGCAGCGATGACCTTCAGCCTCACAAACCCGCCCATCGACGATCTCCTACGTTTATAGTACCCGCCAATCTCCTAAACTTATAGGAGATTTTCTAGATCCCGGTCATTTCGGCAGTGCCTCGCTGAGATCCTTGGTTTGCGATTGATCCGGAAACAAGCTGGTCCTTTCTCGTGGCTCATCCGAAAACAGCCAACCCACAACTTTCCGCGCCGCATCCCATTTGCTGTTAGCGAGGTGAACGGCCAATGATCCACTCCGGTTCTCGTTCTGCGTTCTTGGTTGCCTCAACCGCCGTTCTGGCCTCAACCCTGGCCCTCTCCGGCTGCTCACACAACGGCCACCCCGACAACAGAATGGCTGTTTACAACGCGCTCGCTCAGCATGACCTCCGCAGCATCACTGTCTCCCAGGATCGTGTTGCCGGCACCATGACCCTCAGCGGAATCGTTGGTTCCAACGATAACAAGCAGGCAGCGGATCAGCTTGCACAGCAGGCTGCGCCCGGCTACTCCATCGTCGATTGCCTTCAAGTGCGGAATGCAGGGTTGGTCGGCGCGATAAAGGCTGCCCAGAAGGACGTCCGGCTCGACACCGCCATCGAACGCCGCTACAGGGCGACCCTTGCCGCGCACACAGACCTGAAGGGCGTCCATTACTCCGCCTACAATCAGACGCTCACTCTCAAGGGCTCCGTAAAGACCTACAAACTGCGCCAGGAAGCTGAGGATTTGGCCAACAAGGTTCCCGAGGTCCAGCACGTCATGAACGAAATGCAGATAGCCGGCGATAAGCCTTCCCCGGACAACCGTGAATCAGCTCAGCTCAAATGACAACGCAAACCGCGAACTGTCAACTGTCTCACCAACGGGGTTCACTCGAATTCGATGTCAATACCTGCCTGACCAAGAATCCAGCCATCTGCCTGATTCCGTTGCAGATATATTTGTCGAAATCTTGCAGGTTATTTCCGCAAACTCTCTACACTTGCCTCAGTGGACAAAAAGTGACGACGCCTCGGACGCTCCCGTGCGCGATCGCTACGGACGGTTCGCTTTTTGGGAACGACCCGCCGGAATCTGGGACAATCCTGCACCTAAAACGGTGCAAACAGTCGAAGTCCATCCTAAGTTATTATTCTTGAATACTTTGCGCTCTAACTTCTTTGCTTTCAGAGAGTTGCGGCAACCCGCAGGAAGGCTAACTCGTCCGCAATCAGGACTTTACATGAAAACGGCATTTTAGGAAAGATTGGCCAACATGTTCATGGATGTCAACACGGATACCAACGGAAGCCGCTGCGAGTCCACGCCCTCAAGGGCGGCCAGTTGTTGTACTGCCACTCCAAAGTCCATTCCGTCCGCCTACCGCGCTCCCACCACTCCATGATCGGTGATGGCAAACTTCTTGCTGCACACCGGGCATTCGTGTTCCTTCGCGTCATCCACGCTCACCATCCGCGTCCCGCACGACGGACACTTGCCCCTGTGCTCGCCCATCCCCACCATCGGACCGTAAAGCGGAGCCAGCACGCCCAGCACGATCATCGGCACGCCGAGAAAGATGCCCCAACCCAGCAGGCAAAGCAAAATGCCGGGAACGATCAGGATCGGAGCCGCAATGAGGCCGTAGTACAGGCCGCCAAATGCCCCGCGCACAGGATGATGCTGATGTTCATTTGGGAGAATTTCGTGCACCACAGCGCTTCCGCACTTCGGGCAGAAACCCCAGGACGACGCAAGATGAGTTCCGCACTTCGCACAGTTTCCATCCATAGCCAACCGCTCCTCACGGTTCACGCAGCCGACGGGAGCGCCACCACCGCGAGACGCATCCATTGCCCGCCGCCCGAAACGTTACCCCCAACGCAACACCGTTGCCCGTGACCAGCATCACGGCTGCACCCTTCTGCTGTTCGCCTGCGCCTTGCCGGTACTCGGATATTCGCTCCTGCGAATCGATTGACTGTTATTGACTGTTACTTGAAGTCCGGCTGCTGTGATACTTATTAATTCCTCCCCCAGGAGGAAGCAAATGCAAGCACGACACTTATCTCTGGCCGCTGCATCTCTCGCGGTATTTCTTGCAGGCTGCACCCCAGCTGCGCCACCACCACCCCCAGACACACATGATGCTGACGTCAAGGCCATCAAGGACGTTGAAACCGCATGGGTCCAGGCATTCACGACAAAAGATGCTGACAAGATAGCGACTGTGTATTCCAGCGATGCATCCGTATTCATGACGGACACTCCAATCATCACTGGAATTCCGGCAATCACGGCTGCGCTCAAGCCAATGGTCGCAGACAAGAATTTCTCCATCACCTTCGCGTCAGACAAAGTCGATGTCGCGAAGTCCGGGACCTTGGCTATAGTCAGGGCACCTACACCATGACATCGACCGCGCCCAAAGCCAAAAAAGTCCTCACGGAAAAAGGGAAATACGTCACCGTCTTCAAGAAACAGGCCGACGGCAGCTGGAAGGCCGCTGCTGACATCTTCAACGCGGATGCTCCCGCGGCGCCGGCAAAATAGAACAACCAGATGAACTCAACGCGAACCTAAGCGAAGGCCCGGCCATTCATCTTCTCGAGTGGCTGGGGCACGCACCCGTTTCAAGCGCAACGCTCGCACGGCGAACGAATCGATGAGCTAATTCCCTGTGCTACCCTCACATCACCGCATGAGCCAGCCAGCCTCCGCCATTCCCAACCAAGCTCAAGCTCCTGCCGATCTCCCTCGCGTCCTCGGCGCATCGCAAGCCACCGCCATCGTCGTCGGAACCATCATCGGCAGCGGCATTTTTCTAGTCCCGACCGAGATGATGCGCGACACCGGCTCCTCCGCGCTCGTCTATCTCGCCTGGATCGTCGGCGGACTGCTCTCGCTCTTCGGCGCCATGACCTACGCCGAGCTCGGCGCCATGCTGCCGTACGCCGGCGGCGAATATGTCTACCTCCGCGGAGCCTACGGCGACACGCCCGCATTCCTCTATATGTGGACCTGGTTCGCCGTTGCCAAGCCCGCCTCCATCGCCGCTGTCACCATCGGCCTCGCGCGCACGCTGGAATTCTTTCCCGCCTTCCAGTTCCTCACCGCGCACGTCGTTGGGACTCCCCTGCTCTGGTCGCAGATCTTCGCCATCGCCGTTACCTGGTTCATGACCGGACTCAACTACCTCGGCATCAAAAAGGCCGGCGACTTCCAGCTCGTCTTCACCATCCTCAAAGGCGTCCTGATCCTTATCGTTGCGGCCTTGTGCTTTGCCTCGGCGACCGGCTCATTGCACAACTTCTCCACTGGTCTGCCCATAGCGATGGGCGGCTTCAGCGGATTCATGCTCGCTCTCATCGCCACACTCTGGGCCTACGACGGATGGAACGACCTCACCATGGTCGCCGGCGAAGTTCGCCGCCCCGAGCGCTCGCTCCCCGTTGCTCTCATCGGCGGACTCTTCATCGTCGGCGCGTTGTTCATGGCGACAAATGCAGCCATTCAGTACATCCTGCCCGCTGCGCAGATCGCCGCCACCGAACGCCCCGCCGTCGCCGCCCTCTCTGTCGTCGCCGGCCCCCGCGGCGCAGGATTCGTTGCCGCAGCCATGGCTATCAGCATCTTCGTCACCCTCAATGGAACCATCATGTCCGGCGCGCGCATTCCCTTCGCCGCCGCGCGCGACCGACTCTTCTTCCGCCAGTTTGCGCACATCGACCCGCGCTTTCAGTCCCCGTCAACGTCCCTCATTGTGCAGGCTCTCCTCTCCACCGTGCTGCTGCTCTTCCTCTCGCAGTTCCAGCAGCACTTCGAGCTCGCCGTCTTCGCCGAGTGGCTCTTCTACATGCTCACCGCCACCACCGTCTTCGTCTACCGCCGCAAACGCCCCGACCTCGCGCGCCCTTACCGTGTTTGGGGCTATCCCATCCTTCCCGCTATCTTCGTTCTTTGCGCCGCCGGTGTCCTCGTCTACAGCTACGCCGGCAATCTCGAAGGCTCCCTCATCGGCACCGCCCTCATCCTCCTCGGCCTGCCGGTTCTTTGGCTCGTCCGGAGAATCTACGGCCCGTCCATCTGAGAACGCTTGCAACTGCCGTCACCGTGACACACAAGATTTCGAGTCCCCAAATTAAGACCGTGCAAAACCTGCTTGCCACCCTCAAGTATGCTGTTGCATGTGGACTGGTCGGTTCAGCCACCAATCGCACCCGGGGAGATACGCATTGCCAACTACCAGCACGCATCTATGGCAAAGTCCGAAGTTCGCCATCGAACGCATCGAAGATGAAGAACGCGGCGCGCTCATCTTCCGATTCAGGGGAGCCTTCGCTGCAAACGAGATGTATGGCGTCCTCAAACCGCTCGCTGTTGTCAACATCTTTGACTTCGACCCCGCGCCCGGCAAAGAGCTTCCGGGCCTCAACATCTTCGACATCACCGACGTTCCCACCCTCGATTCTTCCGGCCTCGGACTCATCATCAGCCACTTCATTCGCTGCCGCGCCCGCGGTGTTCGCGTCGTCGCCGTCGGAGTCAGCCCCAACGTGATGCAGCTTTTTAAATTCACAAGGACGGACTCGCTTATTCCCACGGCCGCCAGCATTGAGGAAGCCTTCGCTGTGCCTCGATCCTGAGAAATCGGAAAATCAGCTATAACAAATTCATTGCATGCCCAGCGGGGCACCCATGCGCGAATTTCAGAGACTGATTGAAGCAGCGAAGCAAGGCGCATTCGAACAAGTCGGCGCAATCATATCCGCACATCCCGAATTCCTCAATAACAAGGACGACTCCGGCGCAACAGCTCTTCACTACGCTGCATTCGGCGGGTACTGCAACGTCGTCGAGCTCCTTGTTCAGCAGGGCGCAGACATCAACGCACGCGATGCAAAGTTCGGTGCAACGCCTGCCGGCTGGGCGATCGAATACATGCGCGAAATGGGCGGCTTCCTCGGCATAGAGCTCAGCGACTTCGCCTTCGCCATCCGCCGCGGCGACGTCGAATGGACCGCGCGTTTTCTCAAGCGATTTCCCGCACTCCGCCAGGCCGCCGATGAACATGGCACTCCTTTTAAGCTGCTCGCGCAGCAGTCGGGGAACTCAGCTATCGCTGGCCTGTTCGAATTAGAATCCACCAAATGAAGTTGCCTTGTCGCACCGAAGTTCAAATTCCAAGCGGAGGCTCTTCCACCCGCTCCGGCACGACCGTTACAATCCAATTGCAATGTCCATCACACAAACAGAGCTCTGGAAAAACGCTACATTCACCATTGAACGAATTGACGGCCGCGCCCCTCAGACGGTGATTTACAGTATCTCCGGCCCATTCAATGCGCGAGATATGTACGGCTCCATGAAGCAGGTCGCCCTCGGGAATATATTCGAATTCAAGCCGGCCGGCGGCGCGGAAGCGCCGACTCTTCACATCTTCGACCTATCCAGGGTTCCGCAAATGGACTCCTCTGCCCTCGGAACCATCGTCAGCCACTTCATCAGTTGCCGCAACAGGGGCATTCGCGTCATCGCCGTCGGGCCGAGCCCGAACGTCGTCCAGCTCTTCAAATTCACCAAGGTTGATACGCTCATTCCCACTGCCGCCACCATTGAGGCGGCTCTTGACGCGTGATTGAGAGTAACGTCGGCACGATGCTTCCTGATTTCGGCACAGACTCGAACCGCCTGGTACGCGCGCCGCTGCAACAGCAACCGCGCAGTCAATGAAACCCGGGCCGCAATACCTCATCCGACTCGACGATTTATGTCCCACCATGCTGCAAGACCGGCGAGAGAGATTCCTCTCAATTCTTGCGCGCTACGGCGTCTCGCCCATTCTCGCCGTCGTCCCAGACAATCAGGACCCCGATCTGATTCGACAGGCTCATGATCCGGAATTCTGGGATCGCATTCGATCGCTGCAGGCCTCTGGTGCAACTATCGCCATGCACGGCTACCGCCACCTTTGCGTGCGTCGCGGCGTGTCCATTCTCGGACTGCATGAGGAGACCGAATTTGCGGGCGTCGATCCATCGTTGCAGCATCAATGGATTCGATCCGGACTCGCTATCCTGCGCGCACAGGGGCTCCGACCCCGCCTGTTTGTCGCTCCCCGCCACGGATTCGATCGCGATACCCTCAGCGCCCTTGCCAGAGAGGGCCTGGGCGTTCTGTCCGACGGATTCGCCCGCCGGACTTTCATGCAAAACGAAATCCTCTGGATTCCTCAACAAATCTGGGATCCGGTCGCGAAGAAAGCCGGGCTCTGGACCATCTGTATCCACACCAACACTGCCTCTGCTGCCCTCGAGCAGAGGATGGAGAAATTCCTCGCGGACCATGCCGGAGATTTCCCCACCTTCGACCAGGTCATTGCAGAGACACCACCCGACCGACTCAATTGGAGTGAGCGGATCGCGGCAAACCTCGCCAATCTGCGCGTGAGAATCTCAAGTGCAACGTCCCGGCCTTCGCCTCCCACTTAGATCCGGCCAGAGACACTTCTCTCCTCATCTTCCGTGACGGACGCGCTTCGGCTCGGCATAAGTACACGATCGCCCAAGCCGCGAAGATGCTTTCGCTCCGTCCAGAGAAGGGCTTCTGGGTTTAAACTTGCAGCTAAATGCGCGTCTTCGGCATCGATTGTGGAACCGAGATTACCGGGTTTGGCGTCGTGGACTCGGATGAATCCGGTCCATTGAGTCGGATCGTCTGCAGAGCGGCCGGCGCCATTCGCCTTCCCAAGTCGATGTCTCTCCCCGAAAGGCTCGCACAGGTCCATCAAACCCTTTGCGCGGAGTTGGACCGCTGGCAGCCCGAAGTGGTTGCCATTGAAGAGGTTTTCTACTCCGTCAATGCCAAGTCGGCGCTCAAGCTTGGACAGGTGCGAGGCGTGGCACTGCTGGCCGCAGCACAACGAAATCTGCCTGTGGCAGAATACGCGCCGCTCAGTATAAAGTCGTCAGTTGTGGGCTATGGACTGGCAAAAAAGGAGCAGGTTCAGTTCATGGTCGCCCGGCTCCTTGACCTGCCGGAGCTTCCTGAACCGCCTGACGTCGCCGACGCGCTGGCAATTGCGATCTGCCATTTGCATACTGCCCAGACGCTGGCTCTGCAGGGTGGCAGGCGATGAGGATTTCCTGGCTTCTGAACGCGGTGCTGCTGATCGCACTCCCTGTTTGCGGGGAATCGGACGCCGTGGTCCGGGTCGATTTCTCCAACCCCGGGCTCTACCCGGCGCAATGGACCCTGGTGATCCATCCTGACGGCAGCGGACATTTTCATGCGGAAGGTGGCACAAAGCCGGCCGATGAATCGGAGATGATTGTGCCGGCCAGGGTGGACCGCGACGTCAACCTGAGCCCTGATTTTGCCAGCCGCATTTTTTCCGAGGTACGCGACAGCCACGTTCTTCGCGGAAAGTGCGAAAGCCACCAGAAAGTCGCATTTCAAGGATGGAAAAAGATCAGCTACAGTGGGCCTGACGGAGAGGGTGGCTGCGAGTTCAATTACTCCTCAAATAAGCAGATTCAGGACCTGGGAGATTCGCTGGTTGCTGTCGGTTCGACGCTGATCGAGGGCGCACGGCTGGAATTGCTGTTGCAGCACGACCCTTTGGGCCTGGATAAGGCGATTCAGTACGTGGTCGAAGCATCCGACGATGGCCGCCTGCAGCAGATTTGTGCGATTCGTGACATCCTTGAGCGCCTGGAAGACGATCCCCATGTGCTCGAAAGGGTAAGGAAACGAGCGCATTTGCTGCTGGAGCATTCAGGAAGCTGAAACGGCTTTAATTGAGAAATCTGGCGCGACTTTTCGCTTGATTCTGCTGTCTGAATGAGTGTGGGCTCCTCGCGATGCGAACTTTTCATCGGAGGCGAAGGGGAAAGGGTGGGGGCTCCATGAATCGATTAGGCAAGGTTCAGTTCAAGCCAGCTGCCGGCGTCCTGGGGCTGGCTTTGCTATTGACGTCAAGCGCCGCTCTGCTGGCGCAGCAGCCTGACCCGAATATGCGCGCCGCGCGGTTGAGCTATGTGGAAGGTGACGTTCAGCTTTCCCAGGGCAACCAGGTTCTTGCGGACCCCGCACTGGTCAATACTCCTCTCTTCGAAGGGACGGAAATCGCAGCCAAGGAGGACGGTAGGGCGGAGATTCAGTTTGATGACGGCAGTGTCGTCCGCATCTCTCCCAACAGTTCCTTAAAGATCGCAGTGCTGCGGCAGGACGGCGGGGCGACCCGAGCGGAATCGGTGCTCGAAAGCGGGTTGGCTTACTTTGAATTGCAAGGAGACTCCTCAGCGAACCACACCCTTGCGCGTTTTGGTGACTGTGCTGTAGCCGCCAGCGGATTCACCGTGCTGCGCGTCAGTCTCGACAACCTTCCTGGCGAAGTTGCGGTTTTTGCGGGTAACGCTCACCTCGAGCGCGGCAATACCCTTTCGCTCGACCTGCACGGCGGCGAAAGCGTCGCGCTCAACGCCAGCGATCCTAATCTCTACAATCTCGCCGAAACTATCGAACCGGACTCCTGGGATGGCTGGAACTCCGATCGCGATCAGGATTTGACTACGCAGGAAGCCGCCAAAACGGCCGCGAGCGGAAGCGAACCGAACAGCAACAATCCCGCCTGGGGCGATCTGGATGCCAACGGGAACTGGTACAACGTTCCCGACCAGGGCTATGTCTGGTCTCCCAACGAGGCGGCTTCAGGCGATTGGGAACCCTACGGCTGCGGCAACTGGGTTTGGACTCCGCAATTTGGGTACGTCTGGGTTTCATGCGAACAGTGGGGCTACCTGCCCTATACAAGCGGGTACTGGAACTTCTACGACGACTTCGGCTGGGGTTGGACTCCCGGATACGGTTATCCCTGGTGGACAACCGGCGGATGGGTCGGAAACGTCGGCAATCACCCGATGCGGTATCAACCCCCACATCGCCCGCGCGGAGGACCAGTGCATCCTCCTAACGGGCCCATCAGGCGTGGCGGCTTTTATCAGCCCAACCCGGTGATTGCGGTCAATCGGAGTCCCCATGCTCCGACTGGAAATCCAGTTCATGTGGTCGGCAGGCCGGTCACCATTGGTGGCACTACCGTTCAGCCGCTCAGGCCTCTGTCACCCCGGCCGGTTTATAACCCGTCCACGGCTTCTGGATTCAACCGGTCAAATCCCGGCTACGGCCATCCCGGTAACGGTAGTCCGCGATACGGCGTTCCGGGCAATGGCAATTCCGGGCCCGCATACGGACGATCCACCTACGTGCCTTGGGCAAATTCCCCATCCTCGCCTAGCCGTTCCGGCGGTTGGACCGCACCGGCTGGAGGCTACCGCGCACCGGTTCCGAGCCGCGGATATTCGGGTGGAAGCGCCCCTAGCCGCGCGCCCAGCGGCGGCGGTGGACACGTCGGCGGTGGTGGCGGTGCTCCGCACGTCAGCAGTGGTGGTGGTGGTGGTGGACACGTAAGCGCCGGAGGTGGTGGCGGCGGCCATCCCAGCAGCGGCGGCGGTCATCACTAATCCTTTCGCCCTTCAGTAATTTGCCGGGGCCACTTCGTCGGACGAAGTGGCCCCGGCTTTTTGCAGGCACTTCCACAATCGGGCCAAAGCTTCGGCGGACTGAGACTCCGCGCGCGCTTTCAGGTCAATTCCGGCATCGGAAAGTGCTGCCACGGCAGCTGTGCTTTCGATCCCTGCGGCGCGCAGATTATTGGCCAGGGTTTTGCGTTTCAAGGCAAAGACCTGCCGCGCAAATCTGAGGAACTCTTCCCTATTCACGCCAAGCTCCTCGAATCGTGGCGCAAATCGCCAGCGAAAGACGGTGGAATGCACTTTCGGCGGCGGCGAAAAGGCGCTCGGCGGCAAAGTAAACAGCGGCTCCACGGGACCATGCATCTGCACGGTGACCGAGAGCAGTCCATAGTCGCGTGAGCCCGGCGCAGCCGTGACGCGATCGGCCACTTCGCGCTGCACCATCAAGACGGCGCGATCCAGCACGGCCGCATTTTCGGCCAGCCTGAGCAAGATCGGAGACGTGATGTAATACGGCAGATTGCCGGCGACGATGAGCCGCTGGCCTGCTGCAGCGGAAGCGGCCGCAAAGTCGAACGCGAGCACATCGACTGCTTCAATCTGCACATTTGATTCAGGGGTCGTGCGTCCTTCCGCGTTGCCGGCAAACTCTGCCGACAGGCTGGAGGCGAGCTCACGATCAACTTCGAGCGCCAGAACTCTGCCCACTTTCGCTGCGAGTTCGCGCGTGATGGCGCCCAGGCCAGGCCCAATTTCGACGACGGTGCGGCCGGCGCAGTCGCCGAGAGCGGCGACGATGCGGCGAATGGCCTGCTGATCGCGCAGAAAATTCTGTCCGAGCCTCGATTTCGGCGGCACGATTTGATGGTAGCTGAAGAGGCAGTGGTCAGGGTTCAGGGGTCAGTGGTCGGGGATCAGGGATCAGGGGTCAGGTGCCAGTTTTTGGCTTGCATGCATTGGCGCTTTCACCGTCACCGTCCCGGCGGCGTGTCGATGTATAGCCTTGGTTGCGGCGACCCCGGCTTTGCCTGAAGACTCCGCTCTTCGACCGATTTTATGGGCAGCACGAAGAGTTTTTGGGCAGCGCCGCCCGCAGGGCGCACGACAGCGTTATCATCGGCATCGGTCAGCCGGCGGGTCAAACCGAATGGATCAATAAGCAGCGGCAAAGCCAAAGACGCCCGGTGTTTCAGCACTGCGCAAAACACCACTCAGCGAATCGATCGTCGCCAGAACGGCGGTTCCCCTGAGTGCATTGGCATCTTGCTTAGATTTTTGCTCTGTATTGATCCCCAATGCCCGGAGATGCTGAAGAAACTCCGAATCAAAGGCGCCTTCAGGTACAAGTTCCGGCTTTGTCGAAAAACTTTCGCCTGCTTTCTCAGGCTGGTTATTGACCAACAGGGGTGGCGCGGCCATTACAGCGAGTGGATCGAGATGGTTTGCAAGAGTTCCCACAAGGACGCGCACTGTCTCCGGAGTCAGCGATTCCCCTACGCTCGCAACTGCCAGCACCGGTCTGGTGCCAGACATGGCAATCGCCGGCGTCATGTCATGCGGGACGAGATCCCCCGGTTTGATCATCGCCATCGTTGCTTGCTGAAATCCAGCTGCATCGGAGATCGGAATGCCGCCAACGACGATGCCAGTTGTGCCCCATAGAAGCGTATTGATGGTGTGCACCAGAGCAGCGACATTTCCCCAGCGGTCAATCACGACCACCGAGTCGCTGTGATGCGTATCTCCCGGTTGTGGATCGCGAACCTCGTCAAGAGCAGACGCCTGCGCTTTGGCATAGGCCTTGGAGATGCGACCGTCCGACAACGAACCTGACTTATCTGGATGAAGGTATTTGGCGACGTAGCTGTCGTATTCGACCTTTCGCAGGATCCGCGAGAGAGTCCGGAATGCCTTTGGATCCTTTTGATACGATCCCATCTGATCCAGCTTCAACTCTTCCGCCAGATTGAGCGCTTCGAGCACTTGGCTGCCGCCTCCATTGCTCTTGCCCGGAACGAACACACGATGGCCCAGAAAAGTGGTGCCGAGCGGCTCTTCCCAGATCGGCCGATAGCGCTTCATATCTTCCATCGTCGCCTTACCTCCCTCGCGCTGCACGGCTTGAACAAACTGTTCTCCCCACGCGCCGGTGTACATATAGCTGGACCCGCCTTTCGCAACGGCGCGAAGTGTCTTCGCCAGATCCACCTGAACAAATCGGTCTCCCGGCTTTGGCAAACCATCTCCAGCCTGATTCATGAATGCCCGGCCTTCCGCGGTACGCGAGAGGTATTTTTCACGCATACTGAAGAACTTTCCGAGCGTCGGCGAAATGGTTACGCCGTTCTCCGCATACCAGATCGCCGGCTGAAAGAGTTCACCCCACGGCAGTTTTCCGAAGCGCTTGTGCATGGCCTCGATGCCCGCCATAAAACCTGGGACCAGCGTCTTGCGTCCTTCCGCGCCTTCCGTCGGTTTCATACCGAAGGCCACCGGCCCCAGGTAGTCCACGGGGATGCTTTTCGGGTCAGTTTCGCCAAGGTAGGAGTTCCATCCGGCATTCAGCGTGGATATCTTGCCCGATTTGGCATCGTAATAAACAAGCTGGAGGATCCCGGCGTAAGAGACGTAGGAACCAAGAGCCATGGTGATCTGCGTGAGAGCGATCGTAGCGGCAGCGTCGGCCGCCGTCCCGCCTTGCCTCAGCGCTTCCACTCCCGCATGAACGGCAATGGGAGACATGGTGGCAGCCACCAAACCAGACTTTCCCTCAATGGCTCTCGCCTGGGACGGCCAGGGTATCGCCTCCGCCTGCTCTACACGAGCCTTTTCTTCCGGCTTCCACTTGTTTGGCGAAAGGTCCGCACCAAAGGCTGGCTGAGGTACCGTGAGCATACAAATTAAGATAGCGACAATCGGCCTCTGCAAGGTCATTTCAACTCCTGACGACACGTTTCCCGGTGAGTGTTTCGACCGAGGTAAGGCTATATTCCGCGGAGAATTGTCACTTGGAGTACCATCTAGACCTCGCCAACACGCTTCTACGCCTCATTCTTCGGCCAGGTTGACCAGAATCATTTGAAGATATTTTAGGCAAAGTAGTGAGTTATTGGGCAACATCACGATCTTAGGCAAAGCCCGGGTACCCCTCCCCCTACTCTGGGAAGAAAGTCGCCCTTTTCAGTGGTTTACGGCAGATCTGTTTTGTAGAGTCTTCTGCCGATAGGGACTTAGACACAGAGTCGTTTCATCATTGGACTTAGGACCCGGAACTGTCGACAGTGGACAGTGAACAGAGAACAGTGAACAAGTGAGCAGCGAAGAAGAGAACGAGTGAACAGTGGGCTGTGAAAGGAAACATTGGCGCCCTTTTACAGTTCCACGGTTTTGCGGTTTCACGGGGCCAATTTTGGAGATGGAGCAAAAAAGCTTCGCCGCATAGATCGTAAGCGTACGCCGAGTCCCTTGTAGCGAGAGTGGCAGTGGAGAACCGAAGAT
>NZ_JBAUUO010000113.1:0-3146 GCF_049582745.1 Occallatibacter sp. | reverse complement strand
GTTGGAACATCGGTCTTATGGCAGGTGACGAGCTCCCGAATCAAAGCAGCCGGACTGCGGTTCCGGCACACCGGCCCACATAGTCTGCGGCACGCGTGTGCAACACGTCTGCTGGTGCAAGGTGTTTCGTTCAAGGAGATCGGCGACGTGCTCGGGCATAGAGGCCTTGAGTCAGTAGGAATCTATGCCAAAGTCGACCTCAATGCGCTGCGCGTAGTGGCGAACGTCGATCTGGGAGGGCTGCTATGAAGCTCTCCCAAGCGGTTAACCTCTACGTCCGACGTAAACAAGATGCCGGTGCGAGGTTTAACGCTCCCGCGAAACAGCTGCGCTCCTTCCTTCGACACTGTGGCGATATCGATCTACACCTGGTCGCACTGCTGCAAGTCACTTCCTTCATCGACGGCTCGGGAGTGAGACCTAGCACTTGGTGCCAGAAGCGAGGAACGTTGAAAGCGTTCTTCGATTACTGGGCAGTGCGTGGTCGTCTGAAGGCCGCTCCGCCACTACCGCCGCGTGCTCCCAAATCCGGGCAGACCTTCGTCCCTTATATCTACTCCCAGTCCGATTTGCGCTTGCTGCTCGATGCTGTGCCACGATGTCAGCGAGTGTCGTCTTGCGTCATGTCTGGAGCCACATTCCGCACGCTGTTGTTGTTCCTCTACGGAACGGGAATGCGACTCGGGGAAGCGTTGCGACTCCGGCTCATGGATGTAGACCTGCGTGTCGGCTTGATCACGATACGAGGCACGAAGTTCTATAAATCACGTCTGGTGCCGCTCGGACGGGATGTCCGGAAGCTGCTTCAGCAGTATCTCGAAATGCCGGCACGACAGAATCAACACCATCGACCGCTGTTCCAGACGAAGAGTTGCAATCCGATCAGGCTGCAGGTGGTCGACAAGTGTTTCGTTCGCTTGCGACGGATCGCGGGCATCGCGCGTCACGATGAATCGTCCTATCAGCCACGGCTTCACGACCTGCGGCACTCGTTCGCGGTTCATCGAGTGACGGCGTGGTACAGACAGAATAAGGATGTGCAACGTTTGCTTCCTGCGCTGTCCACGTATCTGGGCCATGTCGATCTGAGTGCGACTCAGCGGTACTTGACACCTGACCTATGCACAGATTCTGAGTTGGTCAGAAACGACTAAAGGGAAGGACCATTTGGAGACCCTGGAAATCCTGTCGTAAAACAGAGAGGCCGCGAAGTTCGCACCTTCGTGAGCCGATTTCCAGGAGCCACCCAAATGGTTAAGCGTAGTCCACAGCATAGCGAGGAAACCCGCGCCCCACAAGGGACAGAGCGAGATAAGCCGGACCCCAATAAAATCGGGGCTTCCACTCGATTCGACTTCTCCGGCAAAAATCTAACTCCTTATGGCGGCCTGCTCCCAGTGGCCACGATGCTGGAGAAACTGGGATTTCAAAAGCTGGTGGAAGAAATCCTGACCGTCGCTCGCATCCCGCGAGTCATGGCGATCTACCAATTCTTGTTGGGGATGGTGCTGGCCCTGTATGTGGGTTTTTCCCGTCTGAATCACTTGCGCTTTGTGGCGCACGACGCGATGCTAACTGGGATCCTGAAGGTGTCGGAGTTGCCTCCACAGTGCACCTTCTGGCGGTTTCTGGCGTCGTTGCATTTGGGGGTAGCGCGGCAACTGCTGCAACTGCAGCAGAAGATGCGAGAACGGGTGTGGGAGGCGGCCAACGTGCGGCTGACCTCCATCACGTTGGACACCGATACGACCGTGCACACGCTCTATGGCCGACAGATGGGTGGCCGGAAAAGCTACAACCCAAAGAACAAGGGCAAGAAGAGCTATCAGCCTATCCTTACCTTTCTAGCGGAAACCCGAGAATACATCTGGGGCGAGTTGCGCAACGGCGATCGGCCGACGGGCCAGCAGATCGCGCGCCATTTGCAAGGGGTTTTCGCCGCTCTCCCGCCGTGCATCGTAAAGATCTTCGCCCGGGCGGATGCTGGGTTTTATTGTGGGGAGGCTGTACAAGCCTATGAGAAAGGGCGGGCCTCGTTCATCATGGTAGCGCGCAAAACCACGCGCCTGTTGGCGGAACTGCAAAGCGCCCGTTGGCAGCCCTCGCCGCGCACCGATGCCGATGAGCAGTGTGAGTTCTGGTATCAACCAGAAGGTTGGGGCAAGGCCTACCGCTTTATTGCCCTGCGTTACCAGAAGAAGGATCCGCTTCCCGAGCGAGAGCAGTACCAGTTGTTCGACAGCTCACAGTATATCTATCGGGTCTTCGTGACCAACATGAAGCGCCCCATCGACCTGCTGGCGTGGTTCTACAATCAGCGCGCCGGGGCCGAGAATCTAATAAAAGAGGCCAACAACGATGCCGGTTTGGCGGCCCATCCTTCCGGGCGCTGGGCCACCAACTGCGTTCATTTTCAGCTGGCGATGCTGGCCTACAACCTCAACTGCTGGCTGCTGCTGTTCCAGCGAGACGAAACCGCCAAGGTGGCTGAGCTCAAACATACGACCTTGGCGATCGCGCGTTTGCGCTTTCTGTTCCTGGCGGCTAAGGTCTGGCGCCATGCCGGACGAGTGGGCGTCAGCTATAGCGATCAGTATGCGGAGCGGGGATTGTTCCAGAGGCTCATGGATCGCTTGCGCACCATCGCTCCGGGAGAGGCGAACTTTGCGCCCGTCTTGCTCACTCCCTTACGTTCGTGAACCGTGCATAACTTTCTATGCACTCACAACCCAGAATCGACAACAACTTAGAAAGACGGAACAGAGCACCGAGAAAGAAGACGAATCAGTCGGCGATCAAGACACCAAGCGGCAACAACGATGAGGTCCGAAATCCAAACAGCACCTCGAGGCGAGGCCGGAGTCTATGCATAATTTAGGTTTCACGTTTACAGGAACCGCCACTTTCGGCAACGACATCATGGATTTTTTCCTCTCTGGACCATCATTCCGCATCAACTCAGCGGCTCCAGGCGGTCCGGGGGGCATGTTTGCCATTTGCTTACAGGGAACTCTGTGTACTGTTGGTGACCAGTTGATGATTCCAACCACCCCCTCACGCTTCTCAGCGCCGGGCGATTTTAGCGGAGGTACTGTGGGCGGTGTTACAGCCGACACTCTAGGAACAACATTTGGGGAGGGACTGAT
>NZ_JBAUUO010000112.1:0-15426 GCF_049582745.1 Occallatibacter sp. | reverse complement strand
CGATTCAATGGTCATGCTGGCCAGCATGCCATCCAGGGTCAGCGCCGCCAGCACCGTCAGTGTGCGCCAGTGGCCTGCCGGAACCGCTTCCGACACTCGTTCCGGACGCGGCGCCCAACCATAGCGGCGGGTCATTTCCGTGGTGACGCCGCTTTCGTCCAAAAACACCAGACAGGCCGGATCCAGCTCCGCTATTTGTTCCCACCACGCTTGGCGGCGCCAGAGGTTCTCGCCCGTGTCCTGCTCCTGCGCGCGGAGGGATTTTTTTTATGCCGCAACCCCCACCGCCGCAAAAGTATCCAAATCCAGCCCACGCTTAAGTGCAGCCGATGTTCCTGATCCAGCCGCTGCTGCAGTTCGTGCAGAGTCAGGTCCGGCTGACGCCGCATCTGTCGCTCCATCCACTCCCGGATGGCAGCCGTAACCAGGCTTTGCGGACCGTGCCGCCATGCACCAATCTCGATCTGGCCGGTCTTGCGCCGGCGCGCCGATAGCTTCTTTGCCCAATCCTCACTGACACCAAACCGCTTCGCCAGTTCCTTCAGGCTTCCTTCCCCACCGTCATACGCCGCAAAGAACTTCCCTCGCAGATCGTTCGAGTATGGTTCCGGCATCTGGGTGTGCGGACAATCGCCACTCACTCCTAGCTTGCAACACAAATGATCCCGTGCATAGTAACTAGTGAAATGCTCTAAAACCCGGCCCCAGACAAAATCGAGCAAAGAATCGGAAGAATCCCAGTGCAATGTGCTCGCTATCCGCAGCACACTGAGAAAATGACGCGACTGTGAACTATTCAACGGAAGGATTGCTCCAGACGCATTCGAAGCGATTCATTATCATCGCATTTGAGGAGCAGAGAATCATGGAAATCAAACGAAACGGCTCGCAGCCTTCGGCTAAAGGACCGGCTGACTGGTTCACCGGAACAGTGCGTGTCGATCTCCTATTCACTGCGCCCGATCCCGCGCGTGTGGTCGGAGCCAGCGTCACGTTTGAGCCCGGGGCGCGAACCGCCTGGCATACGCACCCACTCGGTCAGACGCTGATTGTCATCGCGGGGCTTGGCCGGGCGCAACGCGAAGGCGCCCCAGTCGAGGAAATTCGGCCGGGTGATGTTATCTGGTTTGCGCCCGGAGAAAAGCATTGGCATGGCGCATCGCCTGCCACGGCAATGACCCATTTCGCTATCCAGGAAAAGCTCGATGGCAAGACCGTCGACTGGCTTGAAAAGGTGAGCGACGAACAGTACCAGGGCCTTGGTGCTGCCGGATGAGAAGTGCAGGCGGATCTACTTCACTTTTGCTGATCAATCCGCGTGCGATCTGCGCGGGTGAGCGGTTGCAGTTGGGATCGCAGGGAGCCAAGTCTTCGGCTGTCAAGAAATCTTTTGAAGGTTGCAGAGAAAGCGCCTATTTCAGCCCAGTTTCAGGCTTTGATTCTAAAGTGGTAGGCGAGGCGGGAATCGAACCCACAACCCCCGGCTTAGAAGGCCGGTGCTCTATCCGATTGAGCTACTCGCCCACGTTTCTTCCATTGTAACTTTGAACGATCTTGGCGGGAAATCAAGTCTCCTCGACATCCGCTGCGGTCATTCCAGCCCCGTAACAATCGCTGCGGCGAAGGCTGCCAGACACTCTGCGAGACGTGATCGCGCATCGCAATCCGTCCGTCCGCACGCGGTCAGATATGCGGTCGCGCCCAGGTCATCCCGCTCGGGCTCGATCAGCGCCCGCCGAACCACCAGGTCGACTCTGCAGCATCGGAGCGGTATCTCCCGCAGCCGGGCACACACCTCTCTGCAAGACTGCTCTGCCTTGAACTGGGAATTCCATTGCTGATCGCTGCGCATAAGCAGGTCAACATAGCATGCGATGGCGTGCTGTGCCTCTTCACGCGTTGCGTCCAGTTCGTCGGCATCCAGCCGGCCCGGATCGAAGACATCGGTTTTCGAGGTCCACACCGGAGAGTTCGTCGCATTCATGCGCACGAGCGCATCCGCAAGACCCTGAAGCAGCCGCGCTTCTGTCAGCTCCGCAGCTCGACGCAGGTCTTCACGGAGATCGACGAATCCCGGCCAGTGCGCCTCGATGATGGGTGCATCGCCCCCAACCTCAAACTCCCAATCAGCTTCCATTCGATCCGTCTGCTGCTTGGGCAGCGGGGGCAAACTGCATCACGTAGCGGATAACACTGGCCTCGGCCCAATGAATGTCGTCGCCGCGATCGCGCGAAAGGTACGCACAGTGGCCTCCATACCGGGTCTCGACCAGCAGAATATGGGGATTTGCATGCAACGCTGCACGCGTCTCCGGGACCAGTCGAACAAATGGATCATCCTCCGCGCGGATAATCAGCGTGGGCACAGAAATCTTGTCGACCACGCGCGCACTTGCAGCACGATAGTAGTAGTCGTCAGCATCGCGGAACCCGCAGTGGCGGGCCACGATCGTGTCATCAAACTGCCGCAATGAGCGAATGGGGCCCACGCCGTCAATCTTGAAAACCTGCGGAAAAATCGCAGCCTTGCGCCGATAACGCCGCATCAGCCCGCGCAGAAAGTGCCGCTCGTACAAACGATTCACCGGCTCATGCAACGCATCGGAACCCGCGGCGAGATCGATGGCCGGACAAACCGTTGCCACCGCCGAGAGCGGTGCAGCACTTCCCCACTCACCGGCCAGTTTGAGCACAAGGTTACCGCCCATCGAATAACCGATGAGCGCCACCCGCTCAAGCCCGAATTGCCCGGCATAGTGGCGCATCACCGCGCCGACGTCCGCCGACAGTCCCGAGTGATACAGCGTCGGCGTCAGTTCGTCCGTGTCGCCGCAATTGCGCATGTTCATGCGAATCACATTACAGCCAACAGCCAGTGCTCTCGCCGCCAGCCCCCGGATATACTGCGATTGCGACGACCCCTCAAGGCCGTGAACCAGGATCACCGTCAGCCGGTCCGCTCGCACCGCCACCGGCTGCCAATCGCAAAAGCAAACCACGCGGCTGCCATCCAAAGGGTCAACCTCCACCGTTTCAGCCACAGCGGTCGAGTGGAACGGGGGGCGCGGCAGATAATTGCCCACAATGGTCTGCAAATGGCCGTTCGTTAGTCCGCGCCGCGGCTCAAAGGGGCGCAAACCTGCCTTCAGCATGGCGGCGGCAACGGCATCTACTATCTTTTGGGGAGGTTCAGGGCTCACGGGGCTCGTCAAAAAAGACTTTCCAGGGGCTCCTGGGCGAGTGCAAATTGGGGCGGCTAGAGGGGATCGAACCCTCGACATCCTGAGCCACAGTCAGGCGTTCTGCCGCTGAACTATAGCCGCCATATACCTCTCCGATTGTAGCATCGAAACAGTTGTCCCAAGGCTCGCCCGGTCCGCCCGCATATGCCCGATTCTGAAGCCAAATCGTCCCGTTTCGACCCTTCCGGCTCGTCCGCTCGGGAAGGCGATGTCATTCCGCCCGGCCGCTGGGCGCGGGGAACCCGGCTGTTTCGCGACGAGACTTTGCACCGTCTTGAAATCCTGCTCGATGAAGCCTTCCGCATCCCCTTTACGAGGATCCGATTCGGCATCGACGGCATCATCGGCCTCGTTCCAGGCTTGGGAGACGTGCTCGCCGGACTGCTCTCCCTCATCATCCCCATTGCCGCATGGATTCGTGGCGTTCCCTACGTGACCCTCATGCGCATGGGCGTCAACCTTGGCATCGGTGTGCTGGTCGGCTCCATCCCGCTTCTCGGCGACGCCTTCGACATTGGATGGAAGGCGAATCGCCGCAATTATCTGCTGCTGCAGCGCCACCTCGGCGAGCCGCGGCGTCATACCTGGAAAGACTGGGCGTTTCTCATTGTGCTCGCGTGCACTATGGCGCTCATCTTCGCCATTCCCATCCTGCTTGCAATCTGGCTTCTTGCTTGGCTTATCCAGCATTAGAGCCGCAGGTTTGCCCACGTGAGGCGCGCGCCATTCCGCGATACAATCAGAAAGCAACGTCGGGGCGTAGCGCAGTCTGGTAGCGCATCTGCTTTGGGAGCAGAGGGTCGGGGGTTCGAATCCCTCCGCCCCGACCATTATCAACTTATTGAAACTGAGCCTCTTAGGCCGTATTCGTTTTGAAATCAGCAAGTTCCATATCTCCATACAATTCCATGGCGTCTATGGAATCTATACTGTAGAACCAATTCTATACAAAAACGGTACCAGTGGTACCACCCCCAATTCTCTTGGAAATGGCTCTTTCCCGCGCTGGACGGACGCGCGACTGATCGCAGGAACGCGAAAAGCGCACCGGTTATCAACGCTCAGCAACAGAATCACCTCATGCCTCGCCCAGCGCCGCGTCTCTGACGTGACCGATTTCGGGGCGAGATCCCACTCAACCTATTGGATGGATTTGGTCTACATATTTCCCCGGCGCATTTCGGCTCGCACGGCTTCGGTCAGGTTGCTCCGAATCTTGGCGTCCCAATTGAACACAGTCGGGTCAATCGGAGTACCGTCCGAATAGCAAGCCATCTCGTCGGATGCTTTCTTGTGCCTGGCTTCGATGCGACAGATTGGTGAAGTCTGCTCCGTCGGCTAGCCTAATCTCAATGAGAGTACCCCGCTCCCAGGCCAATTCCTTCCATCGTGGCCCGGCTCCTGCTGAGTGCCTGTCATTTCCCAATCGAAAACGGAAAAGCACCTGTCCGACAAGGCGACTTTTTGCTCAAGTGGGTTGCTGCTGCGAAATGCACGCAATTGCGTCAGTGGACCCCAAGACGTTTCACAACATCCAATGTTGACAGCCGATCTCATTAACTTGGGGTGCCGGGTAGGTCTTAGAGAACTGCCATTTCTACTCAGTGATGTCATGGAGTGCACAATCGAAAGGGGAAACACATGTGCTCTCCGAAGAAAAACACGCCTCGGATTTGCCTGTCTTGCAGCCCGAAGATCCTCCGGCCTCTTCTCAACGTTGCAAGCGAATTGCCATCGCATCGAGCCAACCTTCCCTGACTCCAATCTGAGGTTGTTCCGCGTCAGAAGCTATTCTGCAAAAGCGAATTGAGTAACAGGTCGTCATCCCAATCCGGCGAACTTGCATATTGGCGGTGAATCGAGCAAGTTCCGTTCCCGCAAATCCAGTACCGCCAGGGTGCAGCCTGAAAAACGAATCAATCCTCCTTATTCCATGGGTTTGTCTCAAAACTTCTCGCCGCACTCCTTCTAGTCTGAAGTTGAATTTCAGACAACCAATGAACGATCTTGCCTTTTCGACAACTCACGAGCTCCGCACCATCGTGCTGGAGAATCGTCACTTGCGCATTGAAGTGCTTGCGGAGGCTGGAGCGAGGATTTGGCAGATTACATATAAGCCTTTGAACGTTGACTTGCTCTGGCATAATCCCAATGTCCAGCCAGCGTGCCAACCACTTCATGCTTGCTACGACGACACATGGAGTGGGGGATGGGATGAACTCTTCCCGAATGACGAAGCCGCCGATTTCGAAGGCATGGCGTTGCCTGACCATGGTGAACTCTGGACTCTCCAATGGGAGGCCAAGCCAATTGGAGAGCAAGGCACAGTTGGTGTGCACTTGCGCACGCGCACACCCATCAGCAATTTTCTAGCGGAAAAGACTTTGCTGTTGCGACCAGATAGCACAGTCATCGAAATTCGCTACCGTCTGACAAATCAGGGCACCCGGCCGATGCCGTTCCTATTCAAGTTGCATCCCGCGTTCGCCGTATCCAGCAGTCATCGAATCGATTTTCCCCGGATGGCGGTTCTGCTTGAGCCGGAGTTTCCTGGAACACTGGATGGCCCTCCGATATTTCCCTGGCCGCAAGCTGGCACGAATGGGACAGCAGTCGACCTGCGACGCGTGCCCGATGTGTCCTCGAAAGCGGTGCATTTCTTTTACGGCAAAGGCTTCGTTTCGGGATGGTGCGGAATCACCGACCAAGCCAAGCGTCTCGCTGCGGCGTTGCGCTTCGATCCTAAGGTGTTTTCAAGCTGCTGGCTGTTCGCGTCTCATGGTGGCTGGCGCGATTTGAACGTTGCGGTGCTGGAGCCGGCGACCGGCTACCCGTTCCGAATCAAGTCCATGATCGAAGGTGGGCGAGCTCGCCAGCTCGCTCCCGGCGAGAGTCTTGAAACGACTGTTCTGTTTTCAGTTCAGGAAGGATTGGCGTCTATCGGCGGAGTGGAGGAAGACGGTCGCATCCTGCCCGGAGACGAACCTTAGGAGTGGGTCGCGGTAGTCCCTTCTGAAGATAACTCTTTGGGCGTTTCCTCGATGGAAAGCAGAATCGCTGCCGCGATAGCCGTCACGGCGCCTGTCGACTGCATCCAGGTGAGTCGCTCGCCGAGGAAGGCGACTGCCAGAACCACGGTTAGCAGGGGATAGAGCGAGACCAAGGAAATGACGATGGAAGCTTTGCCGCCCGATTCGAGGGCGCGAAAGCTGGTCCATGCACCAAGTCCATTCAGCGCTCCACCGGCGATTGCGCTCAAGACAACGATCCGGGCCAATCCCCAGTGAGGGCGCGCGATGAGCAGCACCACGGCCGACAGAGCCACCATCGCCCAGCAAAACCAGAGAAACGATCTTTCGCTGGAGATGCGATTGGTCGACAGTTTCTGGGTGACGCCTGTGATGCCCCAAAGGACTAGGGCGAGAACGGCAAATCCAAGCCAGATGTGCATTGCTTCCTTCTGTGAATCAAGCGCTGAGTAAATAAATAGCTACGAACGCCAGTGCCAGACCGATCCATTGCGTGCGGCCAAGTCGTTCTTTCAGAAACATCAAGGCCAGGAGTACGGTAACCATCGGAAAGAGAGCCGTGACCGGCGCCACTACAGATGCCTTGCCACCTTTGACCAGCGCCTGAAAGAAAGCGATGTTTCCAACGCCACCCAAGATCCCAGTGAGGAAGGCCCAGGAAACTCCCGCGGCCCGTCCCTCGCGCCTGTCTTTGGCGCTTTGCCGATGCACCGTCCAGGCAACGAAGATCAGCAATGGCGCCAATCCGGCTGTGTAGAGAAGCTGGTTGACGTAGGCGTCGACGCCGGCAGAAGCAATTTTCGATACCAGACCCCATGTGCCCCACAACACGATGGTTGCCAGCGACCAGGATAGCCATGCCGGAATTCTCTTCAAAGTCTCCATTTTCCGTTTGAGCACCCTACTTTCAAATCTCACCGCCGAGCTTAATGGACCTTTGTATGGTCGAGCAATGGCTGCCCTTAGCGGGTATGCGTGTTTTCAGGTTCATTCTTTCGTTCTGCAGTTCTCGTGTTCCATGCGTGGATGGCTTCGCTTTATCATCAGCCCGTCGGGATCGATACACCATGAAGATTACTGCCGTTGAAGCGATTCATTTACGCGCGGATGACCCTCTAATCGAGCTGTTCGACGGCTCCTACGACGACTGTATTCTGGTGGTGCGCACTGACAGCGGACTGACGGGAATCGGCGAAACTGAATCAATGGCGCCGGCGATCCAAGCCATCGTCCGAGGGCCCTCCGCGCATAACCATGCACGATCTCTATCTTCCGTCCTGGTGGGTGCCGATCCCAGTGATCCCGTCGAGATGTGGCATCGTATGTACGAATCGACGGACTACGTGGGACGCCGCGGCCTGGCAATGCACGCCATTGGTGGAGTCGACCTGGCTCTCTGGGATCTAAAGGGAAAGGTCGAAGGCAAGCCCGTGCACGAATTGCTAGGCGGCGCGAGACGAGATCGCCTGCCCGCCTACGGAACCATTTACCCCATGGCGCAGACTCCAGACGGCGTTCGCGCGCAGGTTGCCGAAGGACAGGCCAAGAACCTGCGCAATTTCAAATTTGCGGCTGATCCCTGGTGGCTTGACGACATTGCACTCACGGGGCGTCTTCTTGCGGCTGCACGCGAACAGGCAGGCGACCGGGCAAACCTGATCATCGATGCGGCACTCTCGTATCGAACCGCAAAAGAAGGTTTGCGCCTATTTCCTATTTTTCGCGAAGTCGGCATCTGGTTTCTTGAAGCGCCGCTACCGCTTGATGATGTTGAAGGGCACCTTGAGATGAGCCGCCACGGTTTGCCGATTGGCGTGGGGGACCTCGGCCTGACTCACGTGCGCGAGTTCATTGAGATGATGGACAGGGGCGGCGCCAGCATTTGTCAGCCGGATATTTCCCAAGTGGGCGGATTTACGGGCATCCTGCAGGTGGCCGAGGCAGCCTACGCTCGCGGCAAACGCGTTGTTACCCATGGCTACAAGACAAATATCGAAATTGCGGCCAATCTGAACTTTCTGGCTGCGCAGCCAAACGTAGAACCGCTGGAGTTCTCGCTGAGCCATTCGCCGCTCCGTTGGAATACGACACGTGAGCATTTTCCGGTGGAAGAGGATGGCTGCGTTTGTGTATCCCAAGCGCCCGGCCTTGGCGTCACGCTCAACGAGGAAACCATCGAGCGTTATCGCTACGTTTCGTAATCCTGTCAGTTTACGCGAAGCAGCATCTTCAGGGTATCGCCAGGATCTGTTGTCATGCGATTGAAAGCAAGCTGGCCCTCTTCCAGAGCCATTTCCACGGTCCAGGGACTGAGATCGATTTCGCCAGCCTTGAGCAATGCGAGAGAGCGCTCAAAATCCACCGGCGTGTAGGCAAAAGACATTGCGACACGGTGCTCCTTGCGGATGCTGGTGACGAAGTCAATTTCGCTGCGCTCCTGACTCATTCCCAGCAGCACGACCAGGCCCCCGGGCCGGCATATATCGAACGCGGACTGTCGCGCCGCGCCCGAACCGGACGCGTCCAGCACGACGTCCAACCCTTTCTCAGCAAATCGCAGTGCCTCTGCGCGGCCATCCTCGCTGGCGACGTTTACCGCCAATGTCACTCCCATCCGGCGCGCCACATCCAGCCGCACATCGCTCACATCCTGCACAAGCACTTCGCGCACGCCAAGTCGAAGAGCCGTAAGCAGGGCGAGCGAACCCATCGTTCCTCCTCCGACGATCCCCATTCGAAAGAAGGGTAAAGGGGCCGCGATGCGGAACAAGTGGACGATATTGGCAAGTGGCTCCACGATTACGGCCCGTTTGTCGGTCAATTCGTCGGGGATGGAATACAACTGCGATTCTGGGATGGAAACGAACTCCGCGTAGCACCCCGCAGTGCGATCCATACCGAGGAGTCGCCAACTGGAACACAAATTCTGCGCTCCACTGAGGCAAGCTGTACAGTGGCCGCAACTGATAAGCGGATTGGCCACCACCCGCTGGCCCGCCGCAGTACGGCCCACAAGCTCGTGACCAAGCACCATGGGTGGAATTCGCCGCCGGCTATGTCCCAGGAATCCGGAGATGTCCGAGCCGCAGATCCCCGCTGTCGAAACCGCAATTTCAACTTCACCCGCGGTAGGAACAGGTCGAGGACGTTCCTCGATGCTCACCTGCCGCGGGGCGGTATATACCAATGCGCGCATTAAAAGTCCCTTTAGACGGCAGCGACCTTGTGCTCCGAGGCCTGCGTCTCGTGGCCGCCTAAGCGATGCGGCTGATTGGCATACGCTCGCGGCGTACAGTGCATGTATTTCTTGAATACTGAAGCGAAGTAGGCGGGGTTGCAGAAGCCGCATCGGTCTGCGACTTCGGATACATGGAGGCGAGGATCGAGCAGCAGGCGCTTGCCCATTTCCAGTTTCTGTCGAATCAGGTATTCCTCCAAAGTCTGTCCGGCCGTTCGGCTATAGACACGGCCCAGATGCCCGGCAGACAGCTTCAAATTCTGCGCAATGTCCTGAATGGTCGCATTCTCAGGGCCGAGCTCTCTTACCAGCCGATGGGTCTCGCTTACGATCTTCTGCTCTCGTTGGCTGAGTAGCTGCACGACCTGCTGTCGGAGCCACTCAACAAAAGTGCGAAAGGCATCAGCCATCGCAAAGGAGTTTGGCGAATCCATGATGGTCTGGATGGCGCCTTCCTTGGCCCTGGTCACGATTTCCGCACTGGGTCCGAGCTCGGCGAATTCGCGGGCAAGGTGCTCGCACGCCCAAGTAAGTAATCCGCGGGCTTGTTGCAGCTGAACGATGGATGTCGCTGTTGGCACAGCGGACGCGAGAAATTCACGCAGCGAAGCTGTAATGGCCAACGAGTCGGCGCTCTGCAGCGCTTTTAGAAGTCTTGCGATTGACTGTGCAGGCTGCTGATGCCGCGCGGGCTGAGCCTCAAACCAGTTCAAGGTTGAGTGCCCGGAATCTAGCGCTGAAATCGCCTCGTGATGTGCGCGCAGCAGTTCGGCGGGTTGCTGGTGGACGCCGCTCACTCCGATCCGGCTCATCATCAGTCCTTGAGAGCGCGCAGTTCGCAACAATGCCTGCGCTATTTCGTCCAACAACATGCGCTCATGGCTCGGGGTGCCTGACTTCTGCGTGGTAAAAATGCACATCTCACCAGGTGTCACCACGGTGGCAAGCGTATTCGGCCAACTGCGGCAGCGGTCTTCAATCAGATGTGCCACGCGCACGAGCGTCAATTGCGTACCTATCTCTTCGGCTGAGGGCTGTTCTGCATCGGATGAAACAGACTTGGCTTCTGTCTTGTCATCCTCCGTCTGCATTCGCAGTACCATGACGCGATCAGGGAATCGCTCCAATCCAACGTTGCATGCCAGTGAGCGTAGGGCTTCGGGTTTGCCCGCTACGCCGTTTACGGTATTCCCGGACAACAGCATTTCAGCGAGTTCGCGCCGGTCAAGCGCCAGTTCGCGCTCTCTCACGAGCTGAAATTCGCGCATGATCTCCAAGCGCTTCCAGGCATTTGCGATGTAACGTGCAAACACCTCCATCATTCGGACCATTTCTGCTAATTGCGCGGTAGTAACCACTGGTACGCGGTAGTAGGCTTCCTCAAGTCGCGCCATATCGATATGCGGCTGATTTTCCAAAGCTTGCCGAATTTGAATAAATCCCGCCGGCGCGGGCGGCTCAGTCAGCACTTGTCCGCTGAATAAAGTCCCAAGATAACGACCTTCGCAGATTACGGGCACTGCGATGTCGGTCAGACCAACGTGACATGGATAGACATGACTGCGTCCAGTGGCGCGACAACGTTCTTTGGCGGGCTTGTCGCTGCGGGCGCAAGTCTGCTCCTCGTGGGCACCAAAACCGTGCACCAGATCGCAGAAATACGTACTTGGACTGGGTGAACTTCGTGCCGGAGAATCTGGACCGGCCGCCCGCAATTGAACCAGCGCGTCGCCGGTGGTTACCCGCGGGCGCTCGGTCAGGTCAAAAAGCTCGAGATCGTCAGCCCACATCAATTCCACGTTGCGAATGGGGCTAGAGCTGTTGAGAAGGACTAGAAAGTACTCGAAAAGTTCGAGATCCTTTTTGAACTCTTGCTTGAGCGTTTCGCTCAGTGCTTCCTTTTGTCTCTTCATTGCGGACCACTTTCCGACCCTTACACGACCGCAGCCATGGTAACTGTTGAAACTTAGGCTCGAATACTGGAAAAAGAGCGCTATCTATTGTCTTATCGCCAGGAATGATGAAATTTTGACGCAATAAGGCAGCTTGAGGGCTCTTAGGGATGGGTGCGGACGGTCAGACCCCCGTCCACGACGAGCGACGTGCCCGTAATCCAAATGCTCTGGCTGCCAGCCAGGTAAATTGCTGCCGATGCTACATCGCAAGGGAGCCCTCTTCTTCCCAAAGGATGTAGCGATTCAGTCTCTCGGGCCGCTTCTTCTGGATTGCTCGTTGATCGCAGCCATTCATCCCACATCGGAGTATCGATATATCCTGGGCAAATCGCATTCACACGGATGCGGCGAGGAGCCAGTTCCAATGCGAGGTTGCGCGTCAATGCCATCAATCCAGCTTTGGAACAGGCATAGGGAATCGCGTTGGGGAAAGCATGGTCGGCATGGATCGAGCTGATATTGACGATTGCGCCGCCTATCACTGGAAACAGCGGAACAAGCGCCTGGCTCAAGAGAAGTGGGGAGCGCAGATTGACTGCGATTACGCGATCGAATGCTTCGGCACTGATCTTCTCCAACGGCAGGTCAAGTTCGATGCCGGCATTGTTGATCAGCACATCTACCCCTCCAAGCAATGCCTGGACTTGTGGCGCTAATACCTCGATTGCCAGTGGGTCCGCAAGATCCACCACGAGGCAGCTCACAGCAGGGCTTCCTTCCTTTCTCAAAGACTTCGCGACTTCCGAAACTCCCGCCTCGTTGCAATCGAGCAACAGTAAACGCGCTCCCATCGCGTAAAATTGCTCGGCAATTGCACGACCTATTCCCTGCGCGGCCCCCGTAACTACTACAGAGACGCCGCCAAATTCATCTGTCATTTGAGACTCTCCCTACTGGATGCAGATCGATCGATGCTTGTTTGGCGGAAACTTCGCTCAGGAAGATCAGTTCGGAACTCAAAGGATTTGGCAGGGTGATCTTCAGGCCATGGGTCATCAACTCATCTCCAGTCGCTTGCGCAGCTGGCGCACTTCCATCTTCAAAATGAAGTTCGTAGCGCTTGTTGGCATCAAGACCCGTCAAGACAAACCAATGCTCCGCTTCGCTTGTTGTGGTGCCTCGGAAGGCGAATACCACTCCATCGCTGCGTTTGGAGTCCCAATACTCCACTCCATCCCAATGGACTCCATCAGGACGCGCCGACACGTGGTACAAACGCGCATCGCGGATCAGCGGACGCAGCTTCTGCTTGTAAAGCGCAATCGCCTGCCTGGCCGCTTTGTGTTGTTCAGGGGTCCACGCAGTGGTGTCGAGCATGATGGTTACCCACCCCATCATGCCGCTGCGCAGCATATAGAGAAAATTCTCCCGCCGAGGAACCGGCCACTTCTCCACATAGCTTTCCAGCATTGCTGCCGGCAAGAGATAGCTTGCATCGTAAAAGGCGCGCCGGTTCGAGAGTGGGTCGTATGTGTCAGTGATGGAGAAATAGTCTCCATGCGCTGCAGACCCGAAGTCGACCATGCGACCACCATCGTTGCATATCTCGAACAGCAACCCGGGATGCTCGCGGCGGAGGTTTTCGTAGATATCGTAATAGGCACGGACAGCATGGTAGCTAACGTCGGTTGAGTTTGACCCCAGCGCAAAATCGAATCCCGAATCGTGGATGATCCGCATGGTGCTTTGATTGGGTGCGGCATGGGGATGATCGTCGCGAACACATCCCTGCGCAACGAGGTAGCCGTCGTGCTCAAGCATGTCGAGATGAAAGTCCTCGACGATGCGTTTCACCTCTTTGGCAGCGTAGTCGTGACCGGCAGGAACCCCAAGGTCCGTAGTTTCGCCTTTGAATTCTTCGGGCTTCCAGTCAGGTCTCAGATCACTCACCAACCAGTCGCGCACCTTGGGATCGTGTACATTCAACGCGCCAGGGGCAGTGTCAACGCCGGCTTGAGTCCAATCGACCCAGATGCCGAAGCGCAGTCCTCGCTTGTGCGCCACATCTGCGACAAATGCAAGCCCATGGGGAAATTTCTTTGCGTCGGGGTACCAGTCCCCTACTCCGCGAAACCAGCCCGCATCCAGATGGAACATTTCCAGGCCAAGCTCTTTCGACTCTTCGATCATGCGAAGCGCAAGGGCTTCATCAACCTGCATGCCGCTTCCCCAGCTGTTGTTCACCATGAGAGGGTATTGGGGATCTCTCCAAGTGAGAGGATTGCCAAGTACTGCGCGCACCCACGGCCGAATCTGATTACCCGCACCGTCAGGACCGCCTGAGAACGCACCGAGAAAAACTGCGGGGGTCTCGAAGTTTCCACCTGGCTCCAACCGTGTGCGAAACGGTCCTGGATCCGGATTGAGACCAAGTACTGTCGAGATAGAACCGGCGCTTCGCTCAAGCGAGATCCGTGTTCTGCCACTGAATTCGATTCCGACGTACCAGCCGGCTTGCGGGTGATCCGAACTGAAAACAAGTTCAGCAGGGATGATTTCGCGGGCGTCGCTTAATGCTGGAGATGCGTACGTGGAAGATGTGCCGGTCCAACTGTAGCCTTCACTCATCGACGCAAGATGTGTGCCTTGCGCCGAAGGAGCATCGGCTCCCTTCTCAACATAGAAATGCTGCAGATTTCTCTCTGCCGGGCATTGCAGCCTCAGGCGTAGAGAATCCACCAGAGGCAGCCAGAGTTCTTTCCCGCTCATGTTTTCGACGACGATGCGATGCTCCAGCGGACCATAATCTGCGCGCGCTTCCCATCGCCAGTGCAGGCGAAGACGGGGCGCCGAGGATTCGTAAACGAATGCAACGTGGTGCTTATCCGCTTCAGTCAATTCTGGATTGAGATGCCATGTCAGCGCGACCTCACTTCCATCGAATTCAGCGCTCGCTGGTAGTACGTCTTCCTGTTCGTTCTGCCATGAAGATGAGCCCGGAATTTCGAGAGTGACCAGCACCGGAGCCGTAGAGTCGGTGCTCAAGCGCACGCGAATGTCGCTGGTTTCCAAAGTGACATTCTGGTTCGGAACCAAAGTATGTGCCTCCAGGCACAACCAGATGCAGGCGGTGCCAACCGCAAGCACCCGCCTTCGCGCATTAACGCTTTGATTCATACTCAGCATGGTTTCAGGATTTCTTGCTTCGCTGCTTCATGGCATTGAGCTCTTAGACCATTCGGCTGCTTCACGTTCACCAACTCAAGTTTGGCTTCTTGTAGAGGTCATCCTGTAATTGCACTGGCAGGAGATTATCCGATGCGAGATCCATGGCGTATATTGCATAAGGCTTTCCGCCGGGCGTCAACCTGGTCACAGTATCCCCTCGCCAGGAGACATCGAATCGCTCCTTGGCTACCACGCTCTCAGCTGACTCTTCCCGTTGCTTGAAGTGCAGAATAATACGCTCTCCCTGCTTCGCTCCCGATACGCGAAGAAAATGACCGTCAGTCTCTGCAGCAAGTTTGATTCCCACAGAACTATCGATCGTTACATCCTTCGCCTGCAACCACCCCGGCAGACGAATCAATAATGGCTTTGAGGACTTGGGGTAGAGGTCGAGACGACCTTCACGAGGCAGATAGCTCACGACCCGGACGCTAGATGTGGCGTGGCTCACGAGCAAATTGATTTGAGTAGCATCTTTCGATTCTTGAACCGCGTTCTGATACGCCAGGAAAAAGCCGCGAACGCCGCCATTGATGCAGCAGCCTTCGATGCCCGAATCACGGCTCGCTATCAAGGTGTTTGGAGCCGCATAGCTTTCGAACGCACCCCGAAGACCCTTGGCCGTAGCCGGATCGTCGATCCTTAGTCGCTCCACATCCCGAAACTGGTTCGCAACCAGTTGATTTCGCACGAAGCGCTCCACGTCATCCCAGTATTCCGTATTGCCTTCCTTGATCAATTCCAGAGCCAACCGAATCGCGCTGGATATTGTGCATGTTTCACATGTCTGCGAC
>NZ_JBAUUO010000111.1:0-3054 GCF_049582745.1 Occallatibacter sp. | reverse complement strand
TCTGTCAAGGAAAAGCACAAGATTCGTGGGCGCGCACCGGAGGGCGCGCAGTTGGTCTGATCAGGATCTACCGTTACGCAACAGTGCCTCTCGGCCGATGATTCCTGCATCAAGCAGAACCACACATCCATTTGCTGTCTGAGACCCCGAAGAGTCCGCACAGAAGATTGAGTTTGTGTTCTCTGCCAGCCCCGAAACAATTCAACGGGAGCCTCCGGAGTTTTCACTCCATCGCCCAGTGGCCAACTTGCGGGGCCTGGCAGTCTGCGCATCGGAATAATCCTGGTGTTTTTCATTCATGGGCAGGCTTTTAGGCTGCCACCGTGCCTCCGCGTTCCTCGGCAGGCACGAAATCCTGTTTTCTGCGTTCGACCGCAACCATCCAGGCCACCATCTTCCTGGCTACAGCTAACGTGGCTCGGTTGCGATCGCCCCTCTGCTTTTCCTTCTCGTGGAGCAAAGCCAATTCATGGCTGTATCGCGGTGCCAGTTTCGCCGCTTCCACCAGCACCTGCTGAATATGCTTGTTGCGCTGCTTGGAAATCGGCGTGCGCACGATCTTGTCCGCTGAACGCTTCTCGGCACCGCACAGTCCGCAATAACTGATGGCCTGCTTGATCGATTGGAAGCGTGCCACATCGCCGATCTCCAGAACCCAGGTCAGCGCCGTAATCGGACCCACTCCGGGAACCGTTCGCAAACGCTTTAGCCGTTCGGCCAGCAGCGGGTCGCGCTCGAGCGAACTCACCAGCGCATAGTCCAGCTTCTGCGTTCGATTAATCGTCTCCCGGCTCAGCTTCAACAGCGGCCTGACACAGTCGATCTCTTCGTTGCCCGACATCAGCTCGGTAAAGTAGCCCACCTTGTGCAGTCGCTGCTTGTTGTAGCTCACGCCGGTCTCCATCAACAGGCCCGAGATCCGGTTCTTCATCTGCACCATCTGCTTCACCAGCAGTCCGCGGTAGCGCAGGGTGCGCCGCCGGTCGCGGATCTCGGTCGATGTCATGTAGCACTCGGGAAGAAAATCACAACGCAAACAGTCGGCGATCTTGCTGGCATCGATCTTGTCGTTCTTCCGCTTCGCTGCTGCAATGGCCCGCAGCATCAGCGGATGGGCAACCTTCACCTTCTCGGCATGCGGAAGCAGATGATCGTAAATCCAGCCCGTGAAGATCGTCGCTTCCATGGCGATCATCCGGGGTTGGGGAACGGTCTTGATCCAGGCATCAAGTTCGCGCCGCGTCGATCCGATCTTGCCTTCCTGATGGATCTTGCCGGCCGCGTCCTTCACGCAATAGCTGATCGTTTTCTTGTGAACATCAAGTCCGATGTAATACATATGTCTCTGAGGAGCCTCCGTGGGTAGTTCTCTGAATCAGCACACCGCTGAGTTCAGCCTTTGTAACACCCTCGTGCTCCTCCTCGACTCCTGATGAACACAACCTTCAAGTTGTTCCGGTAATGGGTGCAAGTTGGAAGCCAAGCTCGGCAGCCTGCTTGCGCAAACGCTTTTCGGCACGGACACTCGTCTGTTGATCGAATCGAGAGAAGACCTTATCTGAGTACGGCTGCCTGGTGGAAAGCAAGTGATAGACGATGCGAGCCAGCTTGTGTGCGGTGGCCGTTACCGCGGCTGGCGCCCCAAGTCTCCACTTCATCTTGCGGTAGAAATCTCCCAGGTAGTTCTGAGCGTGGTAGAGGCAGTGTGCTCCGAGTCGCAATGCGATGGCTGCTCTGTTCTTCACCTTGCGCGTGCGAGTGTAGAGGACCTTTCCTCCGCTGACCTGCTTCTCCGGGCAGAGTCCCAACCAGGATGCGAAGGCAGAGGCGTTGCGGAAGCGCGAAACATCTGCTCCAACCTCCATTAGGATGGTATGTGCAGTCAAGGTACTGATACCGGGCACATCGGTGAGATCGACGCCTGCGATACGAAACAGCTCTTCCTTCAGATCGAAGCTGGGCTCGTTGCCCGCGTGTTGATAGATCCGCTTCTTGGTTCCAACTGGTCGTTTGTGCGGCGCGTCTTCGGCTCGTGGAAGTTTCCGCATGTTCTGCTCCAGTTCGAGATCCAGCTCGGCCATCAGTTGCTTATAGAACCGATAGGCTGACAGGGACTGGCGAAGCGCAAACAAATGCTCGGGACGATAGTCTCCTTCCAGAGACTTCGCGACTGTCTGGCGTGAACTGCGGATGCGTCGATTACATAAACTGGCCAGCTTGGCTGGATCCCGTTCTCCCGCCAGGATGGCATCCAGAATCGCTATCCCGCTTACGCCAACGATATCGCTCAAGACATGATGCAGCTGGAGGTTCATCTGACTTAGAGCTTTCTGCATGTGCTGAATATGTTCAGCTGCCATCTGTACGAGACCCTCTCGGTGGCGCCAAAGAGCGCGCAATACGCAGATCTCGTCGGGCGGCCGAAAACTCGCCTTCAGCAATCCCACAGAGTGCAAATACTGGATCCACTGACAGTCCGAAACGTCGCTCTTGCGCCCGGGAACGTTCTTCACATGATGTGCGTTAACCAGGAAGACCTCAAACCCGTGCGTTTCCAGAATCTGATAAAGCGGAATCCAGTAAACACCAGTCGACTCCATGGCTACGGATCGGATGTTGCACTCGCGCAGCCAATCGGCCAATGCTAACAAATCGCGAGTGAATGTATCGAATCGACGGACTGAATCGATGTCGCGATCCGGCGGAACAGAAACAAATATCTCTTCGGCGCCGATATCAATCCCCGCCGCATCGGGGTGCATGATCGGCAGCATCCGTCCACTCTGTCTTGGCTTGGCCTTGCTGCTCATCGTAGGCTCCTTCTGCTGGAACCTGCGGCCCGAAGTTACGTCACGAACAAACTCCTGAACGGGATCGCCGCATCAAGCGGACGTCACCACTGACCTCTACGCGACTTCGGACCCACGCTTAACAACGGGCTCTCGGTCAGCACCAATGTCAAGGCCGGGCTGTAGCTGTCGCATGCTCCAGCGGATCCAGTATGACCTACGCCTGTTCATCCCGTCCCTCTTGGGACACCCCATCCGACGCTTA
>NZ_JBAUUO010000110.1:0-44236 GCF_049582745.1 Occallatibacter sp. | reverse complement strand
ATGTTGGTCTGACTGGACGGAGTGAGAGAAACAGAAACGACAGGTGGAACTTTCTTTGGAGATCCCCCTCCTCCGCAACCGCACAGAAACAATAAGCCGGACAGAATCAAGACGAGTCTTTTCATGGTTGTGCCTTCTCCCTGGGCATCTAGGAACCGACGCCCTCTTTGCCGCTTCACCTTAGTCAGCGCAAAACAGGGGAAAAATGCCTCAGGCTCGATTGTGATTACGAATGAGCGACGAGTTGGACCCTTTCGGGGGATATGAGGGGGCGGGAGAAGGAGTACCATCCGTCTAAAATCAACTGGGCATTTTAATGGGCGCTGAGAGATCTTTGGAACCGGCCAAAGGGGAAATCACTTTGCTTCTGGCAAAGTGGCGGGATGGTGAGACGTCGGCCTTCGATGAGTTGATCCCGCTTGTTTATCCTCACCTTCGCGAGGTGGCCGCAGCGTACGTTCGCCGAGAGCGCAATCCAGATTCGCTACAGGCAACAGCCCTTGTCCATGAACTGTACCTTCGGCTCTTGAATCAGAGAAAAGCCGTTGGGGATGATCGCCGGCATTTTTATACATTCTGCGCCAAAGTGATGCGCATGATCTTGATCGACCACGCGCGTGAGAACCAGGCGCAGAAACGTGGCGGCGGCGGCCAGCAGGTTCCCTTGAGCGACGATCTCCCATGGGTTAACATCGGCAGCGCGGAACTGTTAGACCTGAACCTTGCGTTGGACGAGTTGGCCGCGCTCGATCCCAACAAGGTCCACCTGGTCGAATTGCGGTACTTCCTGGGCTGCACGGCCGAGGAAACCGCGGGCTTGATGCAGATATCCAAGGCGACAGTCGACCGCGAATTCAGATTCATTAGAAGCTGGCTTTATCAGCGCATTCAACCGGATTGCGTGCGGGGTGCCGCCAAGGTTTGAGGCATTCCGGCTCTTTTTATCGCAACCTCTTGTAATGGTTCCTACGGCACGCACGTGGTTGCCGATCCCATGAACGATTTGACTGAAAGATTCTTACGGGTTGAGGCAGTCTTTCATGAAGCCGTGGAGCTTCAAGGGGACGCAAGAGAAAGACTGATCGAGAGCAGATGCAGAGAAGATCGCGCCCTCATCGCCGAAGTGAATCTGCTGCTCGATGCCTGCGAAACGGAAGCGCATGTATCAGAAACCGTCCGGTTGAAGCTGGAGTCTGGTCTGGAGAACCGGCCGGACCGCAAACGGGCGGGTCCATATGAACTCGACCGGCTGGTAGGACGCGGCGGCATGGCTGCCGTCTATCTGGCGCATCGCGTTGACGGACACTTCGAGCAGCAGGTTGCGATCAAACTGATCGATCTTCCGCTAGCAACGGATGTTTTCCGCGAGAGGTTCCGCCAGGAACGCCAGATATTAGCCGGGCTGCAGCATCCGTATATCGCCCGCCTCCTGGACGGCGGAGTTACTCCGGAAGGCGACCTTTTTCTTGCGATGGAGTATGTGCATGGAATTCCCATCCACCGCTTCTGCGAGGAGAAAGGCCTGACTGCCCCGCAACGAATCGCTCTCTTTTTGCAGGTTTGCGAGGCTGTCCAATTTGCCCACGAGCACTTTATCGTTCACCGCGACTTGAAGCCGGACAACATCCTGGTAGCTGAGGACGGCACCCCTCGGCTGCTGGATTTCGGCACCGCCAAATTGCTTTCTCCCTCTCTCGCCACACCAACGAGTGAGCTGACTCGCGAGGGATACCGATCCTTTACTCCGCAGTATGCCAGCCCGGAGCAGGTGTTGGGCAACCCAATCAGCACCGCATCGGACACTTACTCGCTGGGCGTTTTGCTGTACGTGCTGCTGACCGGAGCTCCCCCGTATGAGTTGAAGGAGCTTACAACGGCGGAGATGCTGCGCGTGGTCTGCGAGGAGCCTCCTAAAAGGCCGGCCCATGCCGTTAACTCCCAGAAGCGTCTCGATTCCGATCTCGAAGCCATCTTGATGAAAGCCCTGCGCAAGGAGTCTCGCGAGCGCTATCTCACCGCCGACCAGCTGGCTTGCGATCTGCGCGCCTATTCGGGCGGACAACCCGTCGCAGCGCACCAAGGTACAATTCGCTATCGGGCTGAAAAGTTTACTCGCCGCCATTGGTTCGGCATCTCGGCAGCAGCCATGTTGGCTTCCACCCTCGCCGCAGGTGCCGTCGGCATCGTGTGGCAAGCGAAAGTCGCCAACCAGGAACGGCGCAAGGCGGAGGCGCGCTCCGCGGACTTGCGGCAACTCAGCAACAGTCTTTTGTCGGAGTTGGACGAAGCGATCAAGCAGCTCCCTGGCTCGACCGGCGCTCAGAAATTGCTGGTTACGCGCGTGCTTGATCACCTGGACCGAATGGGTGCTGATGCGAGCGACGACCGTCAGACCCAATTGGACCTGGCGAACGCCTACGTTCAGATCGGGCAGGTTCAGGGCGATCCGTATTTTCAAAACATGGGAGATATTTCTGGCGCCTTGGCTGACTTTGACAAGGCGATCACGATCGCCCAATCGCTCTCCGCATCGAATCGCAGTGATCGGGAAGCACTGCACACATCAGCCCTGGCCTTAAGATCGCGAAGTGAAACACTGTTCCGAGTTGGCCGTACACCCGAGGCCGTTCCCCTTATCCGGCAAGCCACCAGCACATTCGATATCCTTACGACCGATCCGAATGTTTCAGCTGCAATATTGGCAGAAGCTGCCAATGCCTACGGAGTGATGGGCGATGAGTTCGGTCAGCCATTGACCGAAAGCCTCAACGATGAGAGTAATGCGATCGCAGCCTACCGCAAGGACCTCAGTCTTGTTCTTCGCGCACAACAACGTGATCCCTCAGAGCCGCAAACGCATCGTGTCGCAGCCGTGGCTGCGATGAGGATAGGCGAGATAGAAATGGATGCGGATCCAGTGCAGGCAATTCACGACCTCGACCTGTCACTGCAGTTCTTGGACACAATGCCCAAGACCGAACAGACAAACTTCGGCCCCGCCCGCGTCCGTTCCGCTGTTCTTCACCGCAAAGCTATATCACTGAACGAACTTGGTAGATACGATGAGGCTGCCCGACTCTTTCGTGATGTCTACCAATCAGATCTCGAACGGCAAAATGCAGACCCCCTTGACGTCCGGCTCCTTGAGGACCTGATTGGCGATCTCAATGACGAAGCGACCGGATACGAGTATGCCGCTACTCCGGCACTCGCGCGGGTTACTGCGGATCGTCGTCGCAATCTAAACATGGCGGCAAGCCTATACGCCCAAGCAGTTCCTTTTGCTGAGAGGTTCCTGCGCCGAGAACCTGCCAACGAGGATCTTCAGGAAACTCTCTCTGAACTCGAGCTGCATCTTAATTCCCTGCATGCGCAACTTCATTCTGATAACGAAGATGATGTACAGGCTCGTAAACAGCTGAACATCCTGCGCAGATTGGCACGCGACGATGCCGCTCCAGCTATGCTCTACGCTGTAGCTGACGCTTATCTCCAGGTAGAGCCTCCTTCTCTACGCGATCCCAGGTTCGCTTTGAATCGCGCTCAGCGAGCAGTGGAGCGCAGCTTCGGGAAAACCGCCGCGATGCAACTAACTCTGGCACAAGCCTACCGCGCGGTAGGTCAAATCACGAGGTGCCGTCAGGAAGCGAGAATAGGACTCGCTCTACTACCGGCTCAACGTATCAACGAACCCGCACCGCGGTTGAGGAAACTGCTTGATATCGCAGCCAACGCGGTGCAGTGAGTTTCGGCTCCAATCGGGTGATAGTTGATCGTTCAACCAAGTCGGCTGAGGTATCCACAATTCGCCGTTTCTTGCGCCGAGCGCGAGGTCGAGATGACTCACCGAACGAGACACCCCAATTGTCAACTCTTGCCCAAGCATACGGAGCCACTGGTCAATTGGAACGGAGCCGGGCTGTCGTTGTTCCCGCGCCTCGCGCCCGGAACCATGAAGCCCAACATCCGAAATTCGCTGGAATTCCAAGCGACGAGCGGATGATGGCTCCTCAGAGGCGTTAGTGCCTGATTTAGGTGGGAGGACGTTGGGTCGAAAGCGCATTCAATGGTTAGGCTCATTGCGCGGGAAGTCCTTTCTCCGAGCAAGGACGGGCGCAAATTGCCAAGTTGCGCGCGCAGCCGCTATTGGTGCCGAGGCTCCGGGTCAATGAGCTGAGTTGGGATGAGCGGGAGAATAATGGCCGTCGTCATCTTCGCGCCGAATCCAAGACCTGGGAAGCCAGGATGTAACCGCATTTCAGACCTTCTACAACTCGCTGCAATACAAGCTGACGGGCACTGGCGAGCCCAGGCAACTCGACGCTGTCGAAGTCGCCGGCAACTTCTTTCCCGGCCAGGATTATTCTGCAGATGGAGTAACCGAAGACCTGATCACTAATCTCGCGCAATCTCTTCCTCTGAAAGTGATCTCCCGAACCTCAGTGATGCAATATAAGGATTCCACCAAGCCGGTTCGCCAAATCGCACGCGAGCTTCAAGTGGATGCCATCGTTGAAGGAGCAGTCGCGCGCTCCGGAAGCCGCGTTACGATAACGGTTCAGTTGATTGATGCCACGCAGGACAGGCACATTTGGGCGCGAAAGTACGATCGCCAGGCAGAAGACCTGCTCGATATAGAGGCAGAAGTCTCCAGGGAAATCGCAAATCAAATTGGTGGTACTCTTGCTGCGCGTCGCATCGTTCGCGGATCAGAGATTCGCGCGGTTGACTCTGAGACCTATGAACTCTGCCTTTTGGGCCGTTTTCATTGGAACAAGAGGACTGCAGCCGACCTTGCCAAGTCCGCGGATTATTACCAGCAAGCAATCACCAGGGATCCAAACTACGCACCGGCCTACGCCGGATTGGCAAATGCATATGCCCTGATGCCCTCATACGACAGTGTGGCTATGCAGGCGACCTACGCAAAGGGCACCGCAGCCGCCCGTCGCGCCATCGACCTGGATCACAGGCTGGCCGAGCCTTACGCAACCCTGGGCGTCATTGAGCTGAACGACGGAGGTTGGCAACGGGCGGGGGCTGAGTTACAACACGCGCTTGAGCTCAACCCCAACCTTGCAACAGCCCATCAGTGGCTAGCGTACTATTTGGTCTTCTCGGGCCAAATCAATGAGGCCATTGCAGAGATGGAGTCGGCGCGCCGGCTCGGTCCCCTCTCCGCGGTCATCAACGCGGACGAGGGCCAACTTCTCTACGTCGCAAGACGATATGGTGAAGCCACGATCAGGCTTCGTCAGGCGATCGAACTGGCTCCAGACAACGGGCAGGCCTATGAAACCCTGGCGTTGACTGATCTAGAAACCAGGGATCCAACCGACGCGATCAAAGAAGCACAGGATGGGCTTGCATTGTCCTTAACCAGCCCGCGCACACTGGGAGAATCAGGCTATGTGCTCGCCAGAACGGGTCATGCCGCAGAAGCTAGAGGCTTGCTTCGCACATTGAATGGCATGGCTTTGCACGATTCTGGCCGGCCAGTCTATTTGGCGATGATTTACGTGGGATTGAACAGACCGCAGCAGGCATTGAAGCAACTTCAGTTGCAAGCAAAGACGTTCGGAGGACTTGAGGGGGTTTGGCAGTGGCACGCCTTCGATGAACAGAGGCATGATCCACGCTATCAGGAGCTAATCACCGCAGGTGACGTCGCAAGTTCGAAGCGTGACAGCCGAGCTCTGAGCGCAGGCGCAGGCCATTAGGGCTGAGCGGGCCGCGATCCGCCATCGAATCGGGCGCACAGCAACGCTGCTGAGACAAACTGGAGCTGAAGTCAAGACTGCCCAGGAATTGCTCCGGCATGCCAACAGCAGGATCACCCTGGACATTTATCAGCAGTCGATGCCGGAGGAGCGGGCGCGCCGCACAAGCGCTGGCGTTCCGCAATCTGGTAGGCGGCCTGGAAAATCCAGCCACAAAACACCATGATTTCGAGGAGAAAGAAGAGGTCATACTCGGAACTGCTTTATAAGGAGAAATGGTAGGCACGACTGGATTCGAACCAGCGACCTCTTCCGTGTCAAGGAAGCGCTCTAACCAACTGAGCTACGCGCCTGTTATGCGACAGACATTAGTCTATCAGCATCAGTGCAGCGGGAAAAGAAGAGCTGTCGCTGCAACTTCTGAATGCTGTACCATCTATGAGCGAAACGTTAACGCCTGCAACTACAAGGTCCGTCGAGGCTTACAGAGTCGAAACGGGTTCACGTTGCGAGAGCGCAACGTCTCAGAAGCCGCGCTTCGATGACTGAGGTCCCTACCACGCACCGGAACCCGCTGCGTACCGCGCCAAACCTCCTTACGGTGATGCGCATCTGCCTGGCACCCTTTCTGGTGTCGGCTATCCTGGAAAACCGGTTTGGCCTGGCCTTTGCGCTGTTCGTTGCGGCCGGTCTTTCTGATGCGCTGGACGGGTTACTGGCGAGGATGTTGAAGCAGCGCACCAGCCTGGGGCAGTATCTGGATCCCATTGCGGACAAACTCCTGCTTAGCACGTTGTTCCTGGTCCTGATGTACAAGGGCCTGATGCCCACCACAGTGACGGTGCTTGTGTTTGGCCGCGATGTCGGCATCCTGCTTGTGGCAGCCGTCCTTTACGCCGTGGCGGGCCGGAGAGAGTTTGGGCCGAGCATCTTCGGCAAGGCCAACACGGTTGCCCAGGTGACAGCGGTGGCGGTTGTGCTGCTTCACGAGCTGACAACCGCAAAATGGGTCGTCATTCTGCGCCTGGTGGCGCTGGATGCTACGGTCGGACTGACCATCGCCTCAGGGCTGCACTACGCCTGGATTGCCTCACATCGCAGCAGTTCCCAGCCCAATACGCCCGGCGCGAATTAATGCTGCACCCTCGCCGAGTCCCGCGCTACATGGGCGATTTTTGTGACTAAACCTATCTGAATCCGACTCATTCGTCCTCGATTTCTTCTTTCTTTTCGGCAGATTCTTCAATCGCCATATCGTTAAATTCGTCGGAATCGAAGACATCGCCACATTCCAGGCATTCAACGTACTCGGTGTCTTCATGTCGGGAGACAATTCGAACCCTAGGGTGTTTGCAGGCGGTAACCATCGTATTGGGCAGGCTTGGATTTGAAAACTCTTGCCGCAGATTGTAGCGAGCTTTTCGATTATTTCAAACGGCATTTTAGTGAATCTTTGGCGCCGGTAGATAGGGGAGAGGAATCCGTCTCCGGTGAGCTGGTGGACGCATTACGGGTCAGTTGGCTCGTGGTCCCATAGGTATTCCATTAAGAGACTCTCTATTTTCAGTGGTTTACAGGTGGCTTGCGGTTTCGCCTGCAATCTCTTCGAAGAGGGGATTTTTTACCGCCGGAATCCGTTTAAAAAAGATTCGCGCGGGATTCCATTTCCTTATCCGGTGGTTGCCACGCGAAAGCCACAAAACGTCCGCGGCTGAACCGGGGAAGAACAGAAGTCAAGCCCGCCTCGATCAATTAATTCTCTAAGCCACTGATTCTGCAATGAAGATTCTTCCCGCGAATTTGCAGGTTATTTCCCCGAACTCTCTAGAATTTGAAATATAGCCAGACAATCCAGCGGACTTTCGCAGGGACTATCCTCGCGCGCCCGCGCTCGTCTGCGCCAGGCGACGCCCTTTCGATCACGGCTGCAACCACGGCCATCTCTGCGAGCGGCGTCGCCGCAAACTCATGCCGGCACGCGGCTGGATAAGGGCAGCGGGTCGGCCAGAAAAGAGAACTATCGCGATGGCAAACATCCTGGTCAATATCGAAAAAGGAATCGAAATCGGAGCCGAGGACGCCCTGAAGTGGCTTACTGGCGCCAACAAGGCACTCAAGGCCGCACCGCAGGTTGTGGCGGCACTGGCAACACTGATCGCCGCAGTCGAAAAACCGATCGCCGAGCTAGCCGGCGCCGCCTCCAACCCGCTGAATATCGCTCTCGATATTCAGACGGCCACCGACCTGAAAGCCGCATGGCCCGACGTGAAGGCCTTTCTCTCCTCGCTGGGAGTGAAGTTCTAAACGGACAAAGCAGATTCTTCGCTCCACCAAGCCCACGGACCACGCAGTCCGTGGGGTTGGCAATTGAAATCTTCACGGGCCGGAGCCGGTTCTATACTCGTTATCACCATCGTGGAGAACGTGGACACACCAACGAATTCGACACCGGGCGCACATTCACGTTCGTTCGACTTCCGTTTAGCCGCAGGCATGATTTTGCTGTTGCCGGCCATCTGGTTCAGTTGGAAGACCGTGGATGGTTTGGCCGCGCGCCGCGTTGTCCGCACCGACCTGGCCGAGATCACACATGCGCGCTACGGAATCCTGAGTGCCGACCAATGGCGCGCCATCATCGGCCCGATGCTCAACGCGCAAGTCGACAATCTCGATCTCAAGAGGCAGAGCAAGAGTCTGCGGCCCATGGTTGAACGGTCGCTCTACGCCCTGCTCGACAACATCAAGACGCAAATGACGGCGCCCAGCGTCAAGGGATCCACCAAGCCCGGCGGGGCCAACCCGTTCCTCGTGAACATGATCGTCACCTCCTTGCGCCCGCATGTGCCGGTATACACCGACGTTGTGATGGCGGAGCTAACCAAGCCGGAAACGCAAAAGAGCTTCAAGGACTCCATCCGCGGCGTTCTGGCCGATGCGGTCAAGAACACGTTCGGCAACACGGACATGACAACCTATAACGCCATCCTGAAGCGATATGGATGCTCCAGTGGCGCGGCTTGCGAGGCCGTGCTCGGCAAACAGATCGCCGCGGCAGACAAAAATCTGACGCGCGACTATCTCACCGTGCTGGCATCGGCGGCGCTGGGGTTCATCGTCCTGATGGCCGGCAGGCCGAAGCTCTCGCGGGGCGCTGTGCTGGTGCTGATGCTGTTCTCGATTGCAATGCTGGCTGGCGGCGTGCTCAGTCCAATGCTGGAGGTGGAAGTCCGGGTTACGAAGCTGGACGCCACCCTGCTCGGCACGCCCATCGAATTTCAGGAACAGTCGTTGTATTACCGCAGCAAGACTGTACTTGAGGTGTGTCAAACGCTGATCCAGATGGGCCGGCCCGAGATGATGCTGGTTGGCGTGCTGGTGATCCTGTTCAGCGTGGTCTTCCCCGTAATGAAAATGCTGACTCTGGGCGCCTGTCTCTTTCGTCCGGCACTGCTGCGCACCAGCCGCTTCGTGAAGTTGCTGGCTTTCGACCTGTCCAAGTGGTCCATGGCCGACGTCATGGTCCTGGCGATCTTCATGTCCTTCGTCGCGTTCAACGGCGTTATTTCGAGCGCGTTTGACGGCTTGCGCGACATGCCGAATGTCCAGCAAGTGCAGATCCCGACCGATGCTTCCAGGATTCTGCCCGGTTACTACCTCTTCATCGGTTTCTGCCTGTCGAGCATCATCCTGTCAAAGAAGCTGGAGCGCGGAATCGCTTCCAGTACCACTTCCGAATCAAGCTAGACGCGCTCAGGCTCCTACGTATTCACCGACCGTGCTTCGCCGAGGACGACTTTCACGGTCATCTGCCTCCGGCCGCGCATGACGGTGACGCTGACGGTGTCGCTGGCCTGGTGCTTGTCCATGATGACGCTAATGTCCTGCGGATCGGTGACCTGCTGGCCATCGATGGCCACGATCAAATCGCCACCCAGCATCACCGGCTGATTGCCGACCCAGGCCTGTTCGTTTCCACCGCGCAGTCCGGCTCGATCGGCAGCGCCGCCGGGGACCACTTTCTGAATCAGCACACCGGATTCCGCAGCGAGTCCCATCTGGTCGGCAAGGTCCGGTCCGATGGCGTAGGAGACGATGCCCAGCGACGGACGCCGCACCTCGCCATAGTGCGTGAGATCGGAAAGCACCGCCTTGGCGGTGTTGATGGGGATGGCGAAGCCGATGCCCGCGTTCTGGTCGGAGTTCGACAGGATCATGGTGTTGATGCCGATGACTTCGCCGCGCGAGTTCAGCAGCGGGCCGCCGGAGTTGCCGGGATTAATGGCCGCATCGGTCTGGATCGCATCTTCAATGGGTGCGCCGTCGCTGCTGCGGATAGAGCGGATCGAGCTGATAATCCCCTGAGTCATGGTGCCGCTCAAGCCGAAGGGGTTGCCGATGGCATACACCTTTTCGCCGACGGCGAGCTGGCTCGAGTCCGCAAGCACAACCGGCTGCAGATCGGGCGCCTCAATCTTGAGCAGCGCCAGATCGTGCACCTTGTCGGTTCCGACCACGCTCGCCTTGTAGCTGCGCTTGTTGCTCAGCTTCACCTCGATACCGCGGTTCGCGCCCTCGATCACGTGGAAATTCGTCAGCACGTGGCCAGCCTTGTCGAGAACAAAGCCCGAACCCTGGCCTTCCTGCGGAACATTGCCGTAGAAGAAATTGAAAGTGACCGCGCGCGATGTAATGTTCACCACCGCGGGCAGTACGCGCCGGTAGACGGAGATGTTGTTCTGCTCCTCGGCATCGAATTCCGGCGCCGCGTGGGCTTCGGAGAGTTCCAGGGGCGAGTCAGAGCTTCGCGCGCTCATGAACTTCAGCGGATTCAAACGGGAGGAGAAGTGGGTGGTGACAAACCAGAATCCACCGACCAGGAAGACAACCAGAGCAAACTGGCGCAATTTCATAGCTCTCTTAACCCTTACGACCTTTCTATACGGTTACGATGCCGGTTTGCAGGCTCATGAGAAAGCAGTACGGCGCTCGCAACGCGCTTGTTCCTGCCTCTATTTTAATGACCTGGGGTTGAGTTTTAAGTTGCTCTCCTGCTTCAACCTTGGCCAAAGCTCCGCGACCTGGGCGCGCAGCGCGGCGATACCGCCGGTGTTTTCAAGCAGGTAGTCGGCGCGCGGGGCCTTTTCGCTGTCCGGAATCTGGTGGGCGAGGCGGGAACGCGCATCGGCTTCGGCGACCTCGCGATTGATTGCGGCAGGGGAGATGCGAGCGACGTACCGGGCGATCTTTGCATCATCGGGAGCGGTGACGAGGATGATGCGATCGATGCGCTCGCGGAGTTCTGCGAGGACGCTGCTGGATGCACCGCCGGCCCTGGCATCGCGTTCGACCTCAAAGAGAAGTGCCGTAACCACCACGGCGACCGCTGCGGGATCGCGGGCGAAAACATCGTCCATCCACTGTCGCTGCGCTTCAATGACCGCCGGATGGACGATGGCGTTCAGTTCTTTGACGCGGCCGCCCCTGAAGGCGAGTTCGGCAAGGCGCGCCCGGTCGAGGCGGCCATCGGGCATGACAACGGCGTCACCGAATACGCGGACGATCTGATTGAATGCGGATTGGCCCGGCTCCATGAGCGTGCGGCCGAGTTCGTCGGATTCGATAACCTCGGCGCCGAGTTCGCGCAGCATCGCGGCGACGGTGCTTTTGCCGCTGCCGAGGCCGCCGGTAAGGCCCACACGAAGCATCTCCTAGAGGCCCCTGCGCATTTTGGCGGCGCGAACGGTGTTGGACATCAGCATGGCGATGGTCAACGGGCCAACGCCGCCGGGAACCGGTGTGTAGGCACCGGCGAGTTCGAAGGCCCTGGGATGCACATCCCCAACGATCGTCGATCCGCGCTTGGCAAAGGTCAATTCGCGCTTGGTATCGCCGGCGAAGTAACGGTCGAACTCTTCGAGCGTGGTGATGCGGTTGATGCCGACATCGATGATGGTGGCACCGGGCTTCACCATTTCCGGCGTGATGAAGCCGGGCCGACCGATGGCTGCAACAAGGATGTCGGCCTCGCGCGTGACTGCTCCGAGGTCGCGTGTCTTCGAGTGGCAGATGGTGACGGTGGCGTTCTCGTGGAGCAGCAGCATAGCCACCGGTTTGCCGACAATATCGCTGCGGCCGACAATCACGGCATGCTGCCCGCTGATGGGCAGATGGCTGCGCTTGAGGATCTCGATAACGCCTGCGGGGGTGCATGGGGCCAAAGCCGGGCGCCCCGCCTGCAGCTTGCCCGCGTTTACGGGATGAAAGCCGTCGACGTCCTTCGAGGGAAGCACGGCATCGAGCAGGGCCTTGGTATCGACCTGCTTCGGAAGCGGAAGCTGGATGAGGATGCCATCAATGTCGTCGCGGTCGTTGAGGCTCCGCACCAGGTCGAGCATCTCCTCGGTGGTGACGGTATCGGGCGGAGGCACCAGCTCGCTGAAGAGGCCAAGTTCGCTGCAGGTCTGCACCTTGCTGCGAACGTAGATTTCGGATGCGGGCACGTGACCCACCAGGACTGCAGCCAAACCGGGCCGGATGCCCTGGGCCGCGAGTGCGCGGACCTCCCCCGCCACTTCCTGCTTGATTGCCGCGGCAATCGCCGCTCCATCGAGGACTTGTGCCATCAATCTCTCCCATTCAATCGTATATTCTCCAACTGCGATGACGCCGGACACGAAGCATTGACCGCCAGGCAGGACCCCGGCGCGACGCATCTCAAGCCATACCTGCATTCGTGATTCTCCTCACAACATCGAAGTCCTGGTCTCGCATGGTTAAATTGAACGAAATATAATCCCTTGGACTTCAGCAGCTTGGACCGCTAGTGCGGTGGCCGTCACACCCAATCGTGATCTGTCTCACATACAGTCACACCTTCAAATCGCCAATCTCGATATCGAACATGATCTGGATCACATGGGGCGAGTTTCCTTCTCGCCTCGTGCTGGCCGGGCCAGGAGATTCGGCTGCAATGAGCGCTTTCAAGGATGCGGGGCATCTCTTCCGATTTGCGGGACTCTTCGTTCTCGCTTTCGTTATCTTTCTCGTCGTTCGACATTACGTCGTTCCGCGGAGCTTTGGACAATACGGGCACTATCGCGGCGCTGCCATCAGCGAGATCGCGGCCCGCCCGGTGAAGTTTGCCGGCCACGAGACATGCGAAACATGCCACACCGATGTTCTGGACGTGAAGAGCAAGGGCAAGCACGCGCATGTGAACTGCGAGGCCTGCCACGGACCGCTGGCAAAACATGCGGACGATCCCGCATCGGTAACGCCGGAGAAACTGGACACGGCGGTCCTTTGCGCACGATGCCACACGGCAAGTGCCGCCAAGCCGAAGGGATTTCCGCAGGTGGATCCGGCCGATCACTCGAACGGCGTTCCGTGCGAGACCTGCCATCAGCCCCACAGTCCTGCCATCGAATCGGCATCTGCCGTGCCGGTTGCACCAGCTGCAGGAGGTGCGAAGTGAATCTATCGCGACGTCATTTTCTGGTATTGATGCCCGCGGCGGCGATTGCCTGGAAGTCGGTTCTGGCGGGAACCCCGGAGCAGGCTGAGAACTACAAAATGTCCGACCACTGGTGGGGCATGCTGATCGATGTGCCCAAGTGCATCGGCTGCGGCAACTGCGTTCGCGCCTGTGCGGCGGAGAACGATGTGCCCGACGGCTACTTCCGCACCTGGGTGGAGCGCTACCACGTCTCCGACGAGAACATGACCAATCCCGAGGTAATCTCGCCGGACGGCGGCAAGGAAGGATTCCCGGTTGCCAAAGAGGATGCCGAAAAGTATTTCTTCGTGCCCAAGATGTGCAACCACTGTGCGGATTCGCCCTGCACGCAGGTGTGCCCGGTGGGCGCAACGTTCATAGCCCCTGACGGAGTGGTGCTGATCGATCAGAAATATTGCCTTGGCTGTGCTTACTGTGTCCAGGCTTGTCCATACGGATGCCGTTATATTCATCCGGAGAAGAAAGTCGCGGACAAGTGCACGCTCTGCTATCACCGCATTACCAAGGGGCTGACAACGGCGTGCTGCGAAAGTTGCCCGACCGGTGCACGACAGCTCGTTGATCTGAAGAATCCAAAAGATCCGATTCACGAGTTCCTGAAGACGCACAGCGTGCAGGTGCTTAAGCCGCAAATGGCTACGGGTGCAAAAGCCTATTACAACGGGCTGGATGGGTCGGTACGATGAAACGGCCATTAGCTATCAGCCGTCAGCTTTCAGTTTGTCCAGTTTGGGAGGTTTTATGAGCGGCGTGGAAGGCTACATGTATCCCAACGAAATCACACTCTTCTGGAGCGTGCTGATCGTCTTGTATCCCTATATCACGGGGTTGGTGGCGGGCGCTTTCATCCTGGCCTCGCTGGAGCGGGTGTTCCGGGTTGAAGCAGTGAAGCCCACTTACAGGCTGGCATTGCTCACGGCGCTCTCGTTTCTGATCGTGGCGCCGCTGCCGCTTGTTTTGCACCTGGGCCATCCGTTCCGCTCCCCGGAGATGTACTTCACGCCGCACAGCACTTCGGCGATGGCGATGTTCGGTTATGTGTACCTGTGGTACTTGATGGCTGTGCTGGTATTCGAGATATGGCTCGACTACCGCCGCGATATCGTGCTGTTGGCACGGTCGAGCAAGGGATTACTACGGCTGATCTACAAAGTGATGACGCTGGGCTCGGACAATATCAGCCCGCGTTCGCTGCATATTGATGACAAGGTCGGCTGGATCGTCACCCTCATCGGTATCCCGTCGGCATTCTTGTTGCACGGATATGTCGGGTTTATCTTCGGATCGATCAAGGCGAATCCCTGGTGGTCGTCCCCATTGATGCCGGTGGTATTCATCTTTTCCGCGATGGTATCGGGCATTGCGGCAGTCATGCTGATCTATATGGCAGTGACGAAGTTGCGCAAGCAAGTTATCGATATCCGCTGCGTCGACTCGATCGCGATGTATATGTTCTATATCTTCATTATCGATTTCAGCCTGGAGATGCTGGACCTGATTCACCGCATCTACGAAGCCGATGAATCCTTCCGAAGCCTCAACTTCATGGTGCATACCAAGCTGTACTTCTCGCAGATCGTCATCCAGATCATGCTCGGCACCGTGACGCCACTCATTCTGCTTTTTATCACACAGATTATTAAGCTGCCGGAGCAAGTGCGCAAGCGCATGTATGTGACAGCAGGAAGCCTGGCGCTCGTTGGCATCTTCGCGATGCGCTGGAACGTGGTGATTGGCGGGCAGCTTTTCTCGAAGAGCTTCCTGGGCTACACGACGTACAAAATGGCCCTGGTGACGCGCGAGGGTTCGCTGGTGGCTGTGGGCTTGACCATTTTGCCGCTCTTCATTCTTTGGGCATTGGTCAAGCTGTTGCCTCCGTGGTCGCACGACCAGGCAACGCAAGCCGCAACGGGCGATTGAGCGGGATTGGTCGCAGCATCGTTGGAACGGGAAAAGCCAATCGGGTGAGATATGAACGAGTCTCCCGGTGCATTGGAACTGCTTTCAAATCGCGTAGACGAACTGGAGAAACGCGTCCATGCGCTCGAACACGCCGATGCGGCGCCGGCGCCGGCGATCAAGCCCGCTCTTGCAGCAGCGAGCGCGCGGCTTGAGGACGGGCCGGATTCTCTTCAAACCGCGAACATCTTTCCGCTGCTGGGCCGCGCGATGCTTGGGATCGGCGGAGGTTATGTTCTGCGGGCCATTGCGGAAGCCGGTGTGATGCCCAAGGGCGTCGCTGCCGCGGTAGCGATTGCCTATGCCCTGGCGTGGCTGTTGTGGGCCGTCCGTGCACCTCGACTTTCAGCGATTGTGCCGTTGGTATATACAGGCACATCGATGATCATTCTGGTGCCGATGCTGTGGGAAGAGACATTGCATTTTCGTGTCTTTGCGCCGGTGGCGACGGCGGGAGTGCTGGCCGCATTTGTAATTGCGGCGGCGATTTTGGAGTGGCGTCAGAAGTCTTCGCCGGTGCTGTGGATCGTCTATGGCGCTGTGGCTGCTGCGGCAATCGCGCTTTCCGTCGCAACGCACGCCATGGCGCCATTTGTGCTCGTACTGTTGCTTGTGGTTCTGCAATGTGAGGGGGCACGAGCGCTGAGCCGTTCGCGTCCGATGTGGCCGCTGGTTGCGCTTGCTGCGGACGCAACAGTCTGGGCAATGATCTTCGTCTATAGCGGGCCGCAGAACGCACGCCCCGAGTACCCGGAGCTGAGCGTCGCAATTCTGCTGCTTCCGGCATTGCTGCTTTTCGCGATCAGCGCTGCGAGTGTGGTCGTACGCGTATTTCTGCAGGGATCGAGGATCGGCGTCGTTGAGATCGTTCAGGGAATGACCGCATTCGGACTTGCGGTATCGAGTGTGCTTTATTTTGCGCCCAGAATGGAGATGATTCTGGGGGTGGCTTGCCTGATGTTATCTGCCGCAACGTACGGGGCGAGCTTTCATTATCTTCGCCAACTTCCTGATCCGCGCGATTTTCGCGTGTTCAACTCGTGGAGTGCGGCGCTGCTGATTGCGGGGGCGCTGTGGACTCTGCCGCGTTCGGGCGCGAGTACGGTGATGGCGGTCGCGGGATTGGTTGCCTATTTCTTTGCGGAGCGAATGGAACTGCCGATTCTTGAACTGCAGGGAGCCGTGTTCTTTTGTACGGCCGCGCTGGTTTCAGATGTGGCGAACTCTATTCTTGGCGCTCTCGCGGGCGCCCAGCCAGGCAGGCCCGCTTGGGTTACATGGATCATTGGGGGAACCGCGGCGATTGCATACTTCTCGGGCAAGGATAGCGGGGACGCCGGCTCGGCGCGCCAGGTTCTGCGGTTTGTGGCGGCGTTGCTGGGGGTATCTGCGACCGCGGCATTGATGATACACGGCATGCTGACCCTGGCAAAGTTTGCGATTGCGTTGGACGCGCCACATATTGCATTCCTTCGCACGCTGGCGATTTCGATGGTTTCTTTGCTCCTCGCGTTCGCGGGTTCGCGCTGGGGACGCATTACGATGACCCGCCTGGCGTACGTCGCGCTGGCATTTTTGGCGGCCAAGCTGATCTTTGAAGATCTGCGCCATGGGCACATGGAGTTCATTGCGGGGTCGATTTTTCTTTTTGCTATCACGCTGATCGCCGTGCCTGGGCTGGTGCGGATGGGAGCCAAGTCCTGCGCGGAGTCGCACGCGAAGACTCCGGTACATGCCCCAAACTGATCGATCGAAGCAGAGGGAGGGCCCGCAATCGTCGGCGAACGCAGGCCTCACTGCTTCCCTCTGACGAAGGAAGTTAGCGATCTCCGAAGGGCATGGCGACGCGCTCCACTTCGCCACGCAGCTTGAGCTTGCTGATATGTACGTCATAGTCCGCTCCAGGCAGCAGCGATTCCAGGACGAAAGTCTCGGTTCCGCCGGAACGAAGTTCGCTGTAGCGGTACACGCCGACTGTGCCGATACTGGTTTCGGTGCCGCCTGAAGGCGCATCGAGAAAGTGCTGCGCATCGGCGATCGAAGGCGCGGGGTGCGTTCGATCCGCCATCAGGCTCTCGGCCGCATAGGATCGAACCAGCTTTATCCAATAGCGCGACAAAAGGTCGGTATCGGAAAAGATGTCGGCCCATACAATTTCGCCGCGCACGGCGACAACCACACCTACGGCGCGCTCTTCGCGGAGCTTCTCAAGCACCTGTTCGCGCGACTTCATCAACGGCGCGGCGGCCTCATCCACTTTTTCATTGATAGCAGTGCTCTGCATGGCGCGGGCGTAGCTGGTGGTTCCGAGACTATTGGGGTCGGGCGCTGCGTAATGCGGTTCGGGGACAGCGATTCCCGGTCGCACAGGTCTTGGCGCAGCGAGCGCTGCGGCGATGGAGCCGTGCACGGAATCCCACACTTCCTGCTGGTTTTTATCGACCATTGCTTTGGCGCGGACAGAGGGCTGAACCATCAAGCTCTGTGCGGGGGCATTGGCAGATGACCGGAAGGTAGCGGTATCTTCGGTCCAGCGGCCGTGCTCGATGCAGAAAACGCCGAGATCGATCGGATCACTCTGCGCCGGCACAATGCGATCCTTGCCAACGATGCGGTCCTGCTTGCCACCGGTTACGATCTCGCCCGCCAGCAGGAGCAAAGGCTTGTCGGAGTTGTTGACGAGAACGAGGGTGTTAACCTGGTCGCCGCGATAGGTCGGCGAATCGGGCAGCGGATGCGAGCGAAGTACGCCGTCGTCAGTTCTGCCCCGCGTCGGGCGCGGGCGGACGAGGCCGCGAACATTACCTGCTTCGGTGACTTCGACCTGGCCGCTCTTGATGCCTTCGTCGAGGGTGATGAAGGCCGATGCAGGCATCTTGCCGGATTCCACCACCGGGAACAGAAGAAGATTGCCGCTTTCGATTGGGGCGAGAACGCGGTAGGAGCTGTGCAGCAGCCCCATGGGGCCTCCAGCCGCACGGACAAGACCGACGTGATGGTGGACAAATGTCGCGACCAGCACCGTCCCCAGCAGTGTGATGCGGAAGAAACTCGACTTGAATGGAATGCTCATGCGGACCCTCCGCCGGTGGTTCAACCTCCGGCTACAGGCTGAGAACGGAGGTGCGGAGGTTTCTTGCAGGGTTTTTTTGGCGTATCTTCGAGTCGTGGACCCTGCGCCCATCCAGCCTAAGGAAGATTCAGATGGCGCGGAGACTTCGGCAGCTCCGCTTTCGGTGCATCCTGCGCTGCTCGACGAGCTTTGGCAAGAGTGCGGGGCAGGAGCGTGGGGCCTGGTGCGGAGTGAGTTCGATCGCATCGTCCTGCTTGCGGCGCAAGGGCAGAACCTTGCGCCGGCACCGATGGGAACGGCCTTCAGGGAACAACAGGGTGCGTTTCTTCGGAGTTTGAAGCTGGCGGATCTGGTGCTTGCCAAGGCATGCGCCGCGGGAAACGACCGCGCGTGGGAACAATTCATGGCGCAATACGGCCAGACCCTGACGCGGGCGGCCATCGCCATCAGCGGAAGCGAGACGGTGGGTCGCGATCTGGCAGACGCGTTTTATGCGGAGCTTTATGGGCTGAATACGCGCCACGGCGAACGCAAATGTCCGCTGAACTCGTATCGCGGGCGCGGCTCCCTGCTGGGCTGGCTGCGGACGACGCTGGCGCAGCGCTTCGTCGATCACTACCGGCGCACGTATCGCGAACAGGCGCTGGATGAGGAGGTACACGACGCGCCTTTGTCCGAGGTCGCGATGGATCCCGAGCCGGGAGTGCTGGGCTCTCTGCGCCAAGCAGTGAAAGCGGCTTTGCACGATCAGCCGGCGGAGGAGCGGTTTTTGCTTGCGGCGTATTACGTTGACGAGCGAACGCTGGCGGAGATTGGCAAGGTGCTGCATGTCCATGAAGCAACCATCAGCCGCAGGCTGCGACGCGCTACGGATGCGGTTCGCAAGCAACTGGTGCGCAATCTTGAAAAGGGCGGGATGAGCCGCAAGGCAGCGGTGGAAGCACTAGGAACCGATCCCCGCGATCTCGATTTGAAGATGGACTTGAGAAAACTGCTGCAAAGTAAGGACCCTGGTCCGTTCAAAGAGCAGGAGACGTGGAAACCGGCTGCAGCGATTCCGGCGGCCGCGGAGGAAGCCTTGGCGAAGGCCATGCTCTCCGAGAGAGAGCCGCTTGAGGATAAGGCGAAGACGACAGGATGAACCCGACGATCCAACCCGAAATGCATCCCGACGCGGAGAGCCTGACAGCATTCGCTGAGCAACTGCTGCCTGCGGCCGAGCGTGAGGAGATTCTCGCGCACATGTCCGCGTGCAGCCGATGCCGCGAAGTGGTGTTTCTGGCGCAGCAAGCGGCGGAGGAAGATCAGCCTGTAGTTGCTGCCTCGGATGCGCCAATCAAGCCGCGAACATCATGGTTCAACTGGAGGTGGGCGTGGATTCCGGCAGCGGCGTGCGCAGGGCTCATTGGGTTTGCGGTAGTTCACCACTATCAAGGAGTGGCAACCGAGACGCAGACCGTCGCCAACGTGGCGCCAACGGATTCTTTGCAAACGGCGGGATCCCCGAAGGCGGAGATACAGAAACAGACAACGCAGGATGCGCCTAAGCAGATCAAGCCGGCGAAGTCATCCGGCATTGTCGCGGAGCGGGAAATTGTGCCTCAAATGTTGGCGCGGGACGAGGCGAAAAGGCTCGATGCCAACAAGCCCGCAGACCAGAAGGACCTGGCGTTGGGAGCGGCCGCACCGCCCATAGTCACGGCTCCCGGAGTTGCGGGGGGATCGATGCACGGCACGATGGCAGCGAGGGCCAAAACTTCGTCCATCGGAGGACCAGCTGCGACGAACCAGTTCCAGCAACAAAACGCGGCGAGTCAGCAGAATATGCTGCAGCAGTCGTCCGCCGCACAGCTCGAAGCAGCCAACAAGACGACCAATGCGGCACCAGCTCCACGAGCAGAATCGGAAACGGTGACGGTGCAGGCGCAGACCGTGATTCCCACGCAGCCTGCCCCGACAGGGGCACCGGCGCAGATTGACGCGATACCCACGACCGAAGAAAACAAAGCGGTCGTGCCAGCCAATCGCTTTGGGTTCATCAAGAAGGAGAAGGTATCGCTACCTAATGGACTTGACGTGCTTTCTGTTGCGAGCGTCGCCGACCGCACACTTGCGCTCGACAAAAACGGTGCGCTGTTCCTGAGCGAGGATGGCGGCAAGCACTGGAAGCCGGTTCGAACTCAATGGACCGGGCGCGCTGTACTGGTTCGCAGCCTGAATGCGGTGGAGAAAGGCAACGCCGTCGGCGCTCAGGGCGCTCTCAAGATGTCGCCGACACCGAAGTTTGAGCTGGTGACCGACGATCTTCAGACGTGGTTGAGCGCGGACGGCAATACTTGGACCTTGCAGGCAATGCCCGGAAAGTAAATCGAAAACCGTCGCTCAGGTTGGCAGCTTATTGTCGTCGGGGGTCATCGGCATGCTGCGCAGACGTTTCCCGGTGGCGGCAAAGATTGCGTTGCCGACGGCAGGAGCCAGGCCGACGAGTCCGGTTTCGCCGGCGCCCGCCGAGGGCAGGTCTTTGCGGTCGAGCAATACGATCTCCACTTCAGGCGTGTCGGTAAAGCGCGGCACGCGGTATTTGGAAAAGAGCGGATTCTGGATGCGCCCATTGCCGAAGAGGATTCGTTCGAAGAGCGCGCCGCCGATGGCCTGCACGACCGCGCCCTGCATCTGGTTGCGCAGTCCGTCGGGATTCACGATCGCACCGGATTCCCAAGCCTCAACGACGCGTCGAATTCGAACTTGTTTCGTTGCCGGGTCGATTGCCACCTCGGCGCAAGTGGCGACAAAGCCGCCTTTATCGGTTCCGCAGGCCACGCCGTAACCCCGCTCTGGTGTGGATTTGGCAGCTGCCCAGCCAAACTTGTCAGTGGCAGCCTGAAGGACAGCTTTCAACCGCGGATTGCTGAGGTTCTTCATGCGGAATGCCACCGGGTCCATCTGCGCTGCGTGCGCAAGCTCGTCCATGTGTGATTCCCGGGCGAAGTGATTCGCGGTTGCTGCAAGTCCGCGATAGGAGCCCTGTCGCAGTGGTGATTTTGTTGGATGGTATTGGATGCACTTGCTTGCGACTTCGTATGGAGTGCCAATCGCGGCGGGCCCGGAGTTGTAGTTGTGATGCTCCCAGGCAACGAGCGTTCCATCATGGCGCGCGCCAGCCATGATTTCGATGAGGCCGGCGGGGCGGAAGTAGGCCCAGGTGAACTCCTCCTCGCGTGTCCACACAACCTTCACGGGTTTCCCGGCAGCTTTGGAAAGGCGTGCAGCTTCAATGGCAGCTTCGCCGGTGTGCTTGCCACCATATCCGCTGCCCATGTCGGGCTGGAGGACGCGCACCTTATCGGCGGATAGTTGGAATGCCTGCATCAATTCATCGCGTACGCCGAAGGGCCGCTGCGTTCCGGTCCACACCGTGAGCTTGCCGTTATTCCACTCGGCAACGGCGGCGCGCGGTTCGAGCGGTGCGTGCGCAATGTACTCGACGGTGTACTGGGCTTCGAGTTGCACATCGGCGCCCGCGATCACCTGCGCCACAGTGTCTGCAGCATGATTTGGACCTTCTGATTTTCCCTCCGGATTGTTCTTGAGGTACGCGAAGAGTCCCTGGTTGCCTTGCTGATCGGGAACGCTCCACTTTGCCTGGATCAATTTGAGTGCGCGCTCCGCGGTGAATGGATCATCGGCAACGACGCCGGTGAAGTCGCCCTCATGAACCACTTTTACCATCGGCATTTTCTCCGCGGCACTGGTGTCGAGGGATGCAAGAGTAGCGTTGAAACCACCGGGACGCAGGACCGCGCCAAACATCATTCCAGGACGCACAATGTCAGAGGGGAACTGATGTTTGCCGGTTACGAAGTCGCGGCCGTTGGCTTTGGTGACCGGTGTCCCTGCGATCTTCCAATCCGTTGCCGGCGTCAGCATCGGATCACCGGCGACGCTCTTCACCAGCGCTTCGCCGCGCGTGAGCTCGCCATAGGTGAGCGACTTTGAACCATCGGGTGTGGCGATTTTTCCGGCTGCTGCGATCAACTTTGATGGATCGGTGTTCCAGCGCTGCGCGGCCATCTCCACCAGGAGTTCGCGGCCGGCGACCGCCATGTTGCGAAGCTGCGGAGCCATGGTGGGCGTGGTGCGGCTGCCGAAGGTGCCCATATCCCACGGGACAAGGTCGGTATCGCCCATGACCATGGCGATGGAATCGAAAGGCACGCGGAGTTCTTCTGCGACGGCTTGGGCGAGGGAGGTGCGGATGTTCTGGCCGACTTCAACTTTGCCGGTGAAGACTTTGACGCGGCCGTCGGCGTCAATATGGAGCCAGGCGCTGATGTCTGTGGGCAGTTCGTGAGAGCCAAAGGTGCGGCCGGATTCCTGCGTCCACGACGGCAGGGGGGTGAGACAGACCAGCAATCCTCCGCCGAGAAGCTTCAGGAAGTCGCGGCGATCGACGTCGGATCTGTTGCGGGTCGAATCTTCCGCGCTGGCGTCGTAGTTTTCTTCGCGTTCCAACATTTGCAATTTGTGCGGGCTCATAGCGCACCTCCACCGGTTGCATGTCCGGAAACGCGTTTGATGGCTTCAAGGATGCGTGGATACGTCCCGCAGCGGCAGACGTTGCCATTCATTGCGCCGAGGATTTCTTCTTCATTCGACGCGTGTTTGTTGCCGAGGAGAGCCGTGACGCTCATGATCATGCCGGAGGTGCAGTAACCGCATTGAAATGCGCCCTCGTCAAGAAACGCCTGCTGCACGACGGTGAGCTTGCCGTTCTGCTCGAGGCCTTCGATGGTGGTTATCTTCGCGCCCGCAGCGGCCGCCGCGGGTATTGAGCAGGATCGCGTTGCAGCGCCATCCATCAGAACGGTGCATGCGCCGCACTGTCCTTCGCCGCAGCCATATTTTGTTCCAGTGAGATTCAAGTGGTTACGCAGAACAGATAGAAGGGATTCTTCTGTCGGAGCGTTTACCGTATAAGGTTTGCCATTGACGTTCAAAACCAGTTCGCCCATTGCAAACTCCCAACAGCGCCGGAGGGGCCGGCACCGGGTTAAGGATACCGCAATCGGTGATGTGCTGTAGAGCTATCGATGCGCGGCATGGCCTCGACGTCTATGACCGGCCTTTGCGTGTTTGTCTTCATCCAACGCGGAGTGATACTTGCGCCGGATCTCCTCGAGATCGACGGTCGGCTTCGGCACCTGGATGTTCATGGATTCCAAAGTCGCCACGATGATCTCAGAGATAGCAACATCGCGGAACCACTTGTGATTTGCGGGGATTACGAACCATGGTGCCTGCTCCGCATTGCACTTGGCGAGGACATCGTCGTAAGCCCGTTCATAGTCGTCCCAGTATTCACGCTCGGTGTAATCGGATTCGCTGATCTTCCAGCGTTTAGCGGGATCGTCGAGCCTCTGCTCGAATCGCTTCAATTGCTCATCTTTGCTGATGTGGAGAAAGAATTTGAGAATGACGGTGCCGTTGGCGGCATGGCGGCGTTCGAAGTCGTTGATCTGCCCGTAGCGCTGCGACCAAACGGCCTTCGGCACCAGGTTGTGTACGCGCACAACCAGCACATCTTCGTAGTGGGAGCGATTGAAGATGGCAATTTCTCCACGTTTGGGCATTTGCGCCTCGATGCGCCACAGAAAATCGTGCGCCAGTTCTTCCTGGGTGGGCTCTTTGAAGTTGGCGACGCGGCAGCCGTCGGGGTTCATGGAGCCGATGACGTGCTTGACCACGCCGTCTTTGCCGCCGGCATCGAGCGCCTGCAGGCAGACGAGCAACGAACGCTTTCGTTCCGCAAAGAGCTTCTGCTGCAGGTCATCCATCTTTTCGCGAAGGGCATCGATCTTTGCGAGTGCTTTCTCTTTGCTGTGTCTGCCTTTGAAGTCGGGGTCGAAGTCGCTGAGCCTCGTGTGGCTGCCGGGCGGGACGCGGAAGTCTTCAACGTAGTGTTTCCCGGTCATTGTTTCTCCATTGCAGAGGTGTACTCGCCGCGACGAGCTGCCACGTTGCAGCGGGCGCGATGGACGAGAGCCTTCTGGGCGGCGGGAACATTGGCGTCTTCGCCGTGCCAGATCTGCATGGCCGGTTCCTGAATAGCGCGCGCGAAGGAGAACGCGAGAGCCCAGGGCATGCGGCCCTTGAAGCGGGCATTCATCGCACTGAGCCGGGCAGAGGCAAGTTCGCCCGACTGACCGCCGGAAAGAAACGTGACGCCAGGTACGGCGGCAGGAACAGTGCGCAGTAGACATTGCACTGTGGCGTCGGCGATTTCTTCATTGGTGTTCTGGTGCGGGCACTTCAGTCCGGGTACGACCATATTGGGTTTAAGGATGATGCCCTCCAGCAGAACGCCCTGGGCGACAAGCTGGGCGAAGAGCGCGTGCTGCGTTCGTTCGGTGACTTCGGCACAGCGCTCCATGGTGTGGTCGCCATCCATCAGCACCTCAGGCTCGACGATAGGCACCAGGCCGGCTTCCTGGCAGAGAGCTGCATAGAGAGCGAGGATAAGCGCGTTGGCATCGATGCACGCATCGCTTGGGATCCTGTCGCCGAAGGTGATGACGGCGCGCCACTTGGCGAAGCGCGCGCCCAGTGCTGCGTATTCGGCGAGGCGCTCGCGCAGGCCGTCGAGGCCATGGGTTATCTTTTCGTCGGGGTGGGCAGCCATTGGCTTGGCGCCGGCGTCAACCTTGATTCCGGGGATGATGCCTACTTTCGCGAGCGCCTGGGCGAATGAAACCCCTGCGGTCGTCTTTTGATGGATGGTTTCATCGACCAGGATGGCGCCGTTGAGGCAATCGCCGAGGCCGGGAGCCGTAACGATCATGTCGCGATAAGCGCGGCGCGTCTCTTCGTTCTGGGGAATGCCGGCGGCGGCGAAGCGTTTGTTTGCAGTGGGTGTGCTTTCGTCCATGGCTAGCAGACCTTTGTCGCCGGCCACCATGGATTGTGCCGTTTCGTTCAGCTTACGGGCATCCATCGTGAGGTTTCCTTTCTATAGTTCAGTTTGCGGGTACTTGGAACATTCGCACGCTTGCGAAAGGGCCGAACCATGCTATACCGATTCTGATGCCCTGGACTTGCCGGAGTTGTGAATTTGTTTCGAACGCATGACCAGGAATCGTCGCCAAACATCAAAAAAGCTGAGCGCCAGAATAACTTAGAGCGTCAAAGAAGCAGGAGCGGTGGTGAGATGAGGATCTATCTGAGCCTCTGGTTGGGAGTGTGCGGCATTGCATCCGCCCAGTGGACCCTTGTTCCACCTCCTCCTACCGGGACGCCTTCTCATCCGTTCTTCATCACCAAGACATGGATCGTGGGGGGTGTTGGTGACTGGGACTACATGACGATGGACCCGCAGGCCCACCAGTTATTCATCGCGCACGGCCCCACGGTGCAGGTGATCGACGTTGAGAGCGGTTCGGTGACCGGCGTCGTCAAGGGACTGCGTGAGGCGCACTCCATTGTTCTGGATGAAAGTGGGACCTACGGGTACGTCAGCGATGGCCCCGCGGATATGGTGCGGGTCTTCGATCGGCGTGACTTCCAGGTCGTCGCGAACATTCCAACCGGACCCTCTCCGCGGTCCATGGCTCTCGACCCGACCAGCGGACTGCTTTTTGTTGTGGGATCTCAGGCGACGGCGACGGGAAACGCGCCGAGCGGCTCAACACGGACGATACCGACGCAAAAGACAAGACCTCCGCGCGAGGGCAGTTCGCGTACGATGGCGGCAGGCGGCGCGGCATCCACGGTGACCGTGATCGACGTCGAGCGCAGAGCACAACTGGCGCAGATCGTGCTGCCGGGCAGCCTCGGCTTTGCACAGGGCGATGGCAACGGGCGGGTTTACATCACGGTTCCCGACCGCGACCAGATTTTGCGTCTCGATGCAGCGGCGGTTGGCTCGGCCGTGCGCAGAGTTATTGACGCGCAACGGGCTCCAAAGGCTGCAAAGACGGCGACAGCGCAGCCCAGCCCCGATCGATCGAGCGAAAAGCCTCCTGTGCTGGACTGGACTGCGGGCGCAAAGGCTAATGTGCCTTCAGACGCATATCCCATGCAGATTCGGCTTGATTCGAATTGCGAGCACCCACGCGCGCTTGCCATGGATACCGCCCATGACCGGCTTTTCGCGGCATGCAGCAACCTGCGCATGGTGGTTCTAAATGCCGCCAACGGGCAGGCGATTTCTGCCCTGCCGATCGGCCCGGGCGCAGACGCGATCGGTTACGATCCGAATCGCGGGCTGATCTTTACGTCGAATGGAGACAGCGACGGAAGCCTTACCATCATTCGCCAGGATGTGACCGACACCTACTCCGTGATTCAGATTCTGCCTACCCGCCAGAATGCCCGCACGCTCGCAATCGATTCCGCCAATGGCGAGGTGTATCTCGCCACCGTCCTCTACGGGGCCGAGCTGAATCGTCCTCCCATTAACGGCGCGCCGCTAAAGATGAGTGCTGTCGACAGCAGCTTTCAGGTTCTTGTGGTCGGGAACTAAGTCGGGGAATCCCGCGATTTCTCAAAAAAACTGCGATTTGGATGTAACGAAGTGATCGTCACGTGACTTTCTTTCTGTGAATGCCTCCAGAAGGACAGTTTTAACGATGAAATTACTTATCTTCCCGGCCAAACTGGTCGCAATGGTCTGCTTTGCGTTGGCTGTTATGGCCGGTGCACAGGAGCCCTTGACGCTCCATCAGGCCATCCAGCAGGCGCTTGGCCACAACCCCGAGGGCCGGGTTTCCGGCGCGGGGATCAGGGAGGCAACGGCAAGCGCCTCCCTGGCGCGGACGGCGCTTCTGCCGCAGGTCAGCTTTACTGAGGACATTTCGCGCGGAGACGACCCCGTGTATGTCTTCGGATCAAAGCTGCGCCAGAATCAGTTCGCGCAGTCCGACCTCAGTCTCAATGCATTGAATCGCCCTGAGCCGCTGGGGAACTTTGCTACGCGCCTTTCCGGATCGTGGGTTGCGTTCGACTCGTTCAAGACACAAAAAGACATTCACGGTGCGGACTTGATGAAGCAAAGTGCGCTTTCATCGGATAAAGCTGTCAACCAGAAGATCGTGTTCGACGTGGTCGAGGCGTATCAATCGGTGCTCTATGCCGAGCGGCAACTGGAAATTGCGCAGCATGAGCAGGACACGGCAGAGGCGCTTTTCGCCTCCGTTAACGACCATGTGAAGGCCGGGTTGGCGGTGGAGTCAGATCGTATGTCGGCGCAAGTCGACGTCGCTTCGCGCAAGCAGAGGGTCATCGAAGCGCAAGGCGGCCTGGAGATCGCGTGGGCCCAGCTTCGGCTTGCGATGGGCGTGACCGACCTGCAGGTGACGAAGCTGCGACCGATCGAGGAACACAGCTTTCCGCAGAACGCCCTGGAGCAGGAACTGGAAGTCGCGCAGAAGCGCCGGCCCGATCTTGCTTCTTTGAACCAGGCGAGGAATGCGCAGGCCGCGGCCGTCAGTTCCGCAAAGATGGGTTTCGGCCCGCGGGTTAGCGCGTACGGCAATTGGGAACAGGATCGACCTGCATTTGCGGGCTCGGGCGGCAGCAACTGGGTGGCGGGCGTGCAGATTGGCATTGACCTCACGCCATTCCGCAAGCGGGCGCAACTGGCGAAAGAGACCGCGACAAAGGAACGAACGGATGCGCAGTTCGCGGCTTACCAGCAGCACGTCCGGCTTGAAGTGAGCCAGGCCCACATCCAGCGGCAGACGGCGCAGCTTTCGCTCGCAACAGCGCGCGCAGCGATCGATCAGGCGACGGAGAGTCTGCGTATCCTGCGCAACCGCTATGGAGCCGGGTTGGCCACGATTACAGATTTGCTGCGTGCCGAGGATGCAGAGCGAGAGAGCCAAAGCAACTACTGGCGCGCTGTCTACGGCAACACCATGGCGTATGCCCAACTGCTTTTCGCGACCGGGACCCTGACTCCCGATGCAGCGGAGGAATTGCAATGAAACTTGTTCTGTCTGGATTCATTCTTGTGACTGCATCGGCGCTGCTTGCTGGCTGCAATGGGGGCGAACCGGCAAAGCCGGCCGCACCGCAGACCGTGCAAGCGCGGGTGGTAGAAAGCCGGCTCGAACAGGCGCCGTCTGCTGTGAAGGCGACAGGCTCGCTGCATGCCCGCGAATCTGCAACCCTGTCGGCGCAAGTTGTTGGCCGGGTGCAGCAGGTTCTGGTCCGCGAAGGTGACGTTGTTTCGGCAGGGCAGACGCTGGCGGTGCTTGATGACTCCACGCTGCGCGCTTCGGACGAGCAGGCTGAGGCAGCAGTAAACGCGGCAGAGAGCCAGACGGTCGCCGCGCAGACCAACGCTGAACTGGCCGCGAGCACGCTGGCACGCTACAAGCAACTGCAGGCCGAGAAGAGCGTGAGTCCGCAGGAAATGGACGAAATGACGCGGCGCGCGGAGGCTGCTTCTGCGCAGGCGAACGCAATGCAGGCCCAGGGCAATGCTGCGAAGGCTCAGGTAAGCGGTGCAAAAGCGATGCTGGCATATACGCGCATTCGCGCTCCGTTTTCTGGAGTGATCACGGCGCGCATGGTGGATCCAGGCACCCTGGCTGCGCCGGGCGTGCCGCTGCTGCAGATCGATAGCGCCGGGCCGCTCCAACTGCAGACGAATGTCGATGAGTCGGTTCTGGGGAATGTTCGCAAGGGAATGAAGCTGAACTTGACCGTGACCGGCGCGCTCACCCCGGAAGTCACGGGCACGGTTGCGGAGATCGTTCCGGCAGCCGACCCGGCCAGCCACAGCTTTCTCGTCAAGATAGATCTCCCGCCTTTGAAGGAACTGCGTGCCGGGATGTACGGCACTGCTGCGATCGTAACGGGCGAAAGGCAAGCGATATTCGTTCCGCACTCGGCGGTTGTGATTCGCGGCTCGTTGCCGTGTGCCTACGTTCTCGATGCCAATGGGATTGCGCAGCTGCGCAATCTGACTCTGGGCTCGGCTCAGGCCGATCGGGTTGAAGTGCTGTCTGGAATATCAGGCGGCGAAAAGCTGGTAGACAGTCCCGCCGATCGCGATCTGGCCGGCAAGCGCATCGAGGCGCAACCATGAACGAGACGCCCCACACCCCTGGACTCGGTATCGCAGGCCGGCTCGCGCATACCTTTCTCAACTCCAAGCTGACGCCGCTGATTGTTGTTGCGTCGCTTGCGCTCGGCGTGTTTGCAGTGGCCATTATTCCGCGCGAAGAGGAACCGCAGATCCTGGTTCCCATGCTCGATATCACGACGGCGATGCCCGGAGCTTCGCCGGCCGAAGTTGAGCAGCGCGTGACACTTCCCATCGAACAACTTGTGCACCAGATCTCCGGCGTCGAGTATGTGTATTCCACCTCAAGTCCCGGTCAGAGCCTGGTGATTGTCCGCTTCCTCGTTGGGACTCCGCAGGAAGACGCGCTGATCAAGGTCTACAGCAAGCTCTACTCGAATTTCGATCGCATGCCGCCAGGAGTTTCCCAACCGCTTATCAAGGCGCGCTCCATCGATGATGTTCCGATACTCGCATTGACGCTGTGGGGCGATCACTATGACGGCTACCGGCTTCGCGCGATTGCAGACGAAATCCAGCACAACATCAGCCAGGTGGCTGATGTATCCGAGACAAGCGTGATTGGCGGCCTGCCGCGATCGATGCGTGTTGTTCTGAGCACTGCCAAGCTCAACGCCTACGGGCTTTCGGCGATGACCATTGTCGGGCGGCTGCAGGCTGCAAATGCAGGGCTGCAGGCCGGTAGCTTCGCCGAAAACAACAGCGAGATCCGGGTGGATGCGGGTAATCTTTTTACCAGCCGGAAAGACCTCGAGTCCGTCGTTGTTGCCGTGGATCATGGCCGCGCCGTCTACCTGCGCGATGTGGCCGATCAAATCGTTGACGGCCCTGCTGAGCCAACGGACTATGTCACGTTTGGCACCACAAACATTGGAGCGGCTAAGAATCAGGCGCCGGTGCAGCATCCCGCGGTCACCATCACGGTGGCCAAACGGAAGGGCACCAACGCAACCGATATCGCGAATGCAGTATTGAAGCGCGTGCACGAGATGCAGGGCGTGACCATCCCCGCCGATGTCACGGTAACCACGACGCGCAATTACGGCGAGACCGCCAAAGCGAAATCGGATGAGCTCCTCGAACACCTGCTGCTGGCAACGCTGTCGGTGACTTTTCTGGTTGCATTGTTTCTCGGCTGGCGCGAGTCGGGAGTCGTGCTGCTGGCGATCCCGGTAACTCTTGCGCTCACGATGTCAGTGTTTTACTTTCTGGGCTACACCATCAATCGCGTTACGCTTTTCGCGCTGATCTTCAGCATTGGCATTCTTGTCGACGATGCGATCGTGGTGGTGGAGAACATGGTGCGGCATTTTCGGCTGCCGGAGAATCAGCATCGCTCCTGCAGCGAGGTTACGGTGGAGGCGGTAGCTGAGGTGGGCAATCCCACGATCCTGGCCACCTTCGCGGTCATCGCTGCGGTTCTGCCTATGGCATTCGTGCGCGGGCTGATGGGTCCCTATATGAGGCCGATCCCCGTGGGGGCCTCAGCGGCCATGTTGTTTTCTCTGATGGTGGCATTTGTGGTTTCGCCGTGGGCAGCGATGCGATTGCTGGGAAAACACCTCGGCGGAGCCCGCGTTCTTGAGCCGGAACATGAGAACTGGCGAACGCGCCTCTATCGAAAAGTGATGACGCCGCTGATTGCTTCGGCGCGGAATCGCGCTCTCTTCTTCATCGCGGTCCTGGTGTTACTCCTCATCTCGGTGGCGCTGGTGCCCCTCGGGCTGGCGCGGGTGAAGATGCTTCCATTCGACAACAAAAGCGAGTTGCAAGTGGTCATCAATATGCCGGATGGCACGCCGCTGGAGCAGACGGCTCGCGTCGCGCAGGAGATGGGGACGAAACTGGCACAACAGCCAGACGTCCTGAACTACCAGACCTACGCGGGCACTTCAGGCCCATATAACTTCAACGGCCTCGTGCGCCATTACTATATGCGCCGCATGTCCAACCAGGCTGACATCCAGGTAAATCTGGTATCTGCAAAAGACCGTCACGATCAAAGTCACACCATTGCAAAACGGCTTCGTCCTCTTCTCCTGGCGATCGGGAATCAGTATGGAGCCAGGATTCAGGTGAGCGAAGTTCCGCCGGGCCCGCCCGTGATCCAGACGCTTGTGGCCGAAGTGTACGGTCCCGATCTCGACGGACAAACCAGGGTAGCCGAGCAGATCAAATCGATCTTCCAGCACACGCCAGGCGTCGTCGACACAGACTGGTATGTCGAAGATCCTCAGCCGAGGATGACGATCCACGTCGACCAGGTAAAGGCAGCGCAGCATGGCATTGCGGTGGCCGACGTTGCACATGCATTGGCGCTCGCTTCATCCGGAATGCAGGTCGGTCTGCTCCATGACGGCACATCGCGCGAATCGGTTCCGACCGTTGTTGAATTGGCGCGGACCGACCGCTCTTCCGAACAGGCGCTCGAGAACATCCGCCTGCCTGCCGCAGACGGCTCGATGGTTCCGCTACGAGAGCTGGTGACCATTGACACGGAAACCATCCAACATAGCATCTACCACAAAAACCTGCGCCGCGTGGTGTATGTGACGGGCGACGTGGCGGGCGCTGAAGAGAGCCCCGTATACGCCATTCTGAAGATGAACAAGGATCTCGACAATCTCAAACTCCCGGCTGGATACACGCTCGCGCGCTACAACGCCGTGCAGCCCGAGTCTGCAGACCACTACTCGATGAAGTGGGACGGCGAGTGGCACATCACGATCGAAGTGTTCCGGGATCTTGGCCTTGCGTTTGCCGCGGTTCTTATCCTTATATATGTGCTGGTTGTTGGCTGGTTTCGATCCTTCATTGTTCCGCTGATCATCATGGCGCCGATTCCTCTAACGCTGGTCGGCATTTTGCCGGCGCATGCGTTGCTCGGAGCGTTTTTCACGGCTACTTCGATGATCGGCTTCATCGCCGGCGCCGGCATCATCGTGCGCAATTCCATCATTCTTGTCGACTTCATCGAATTGCGGCGCCGTCAGGGTGCGCCACTGGCTGAAGCGGTGATTGATGCCGGCGCGATCCGTTTTCGCCCGATGCTGTTGACCGCCGCTGCCGTAGTTGTCGGCGCCAGCGTGATTCTCACGGATCCAATTTTTCAAGGACTGGCAGTTTCACTGATTGCAGGCGCCGTCGCGTCCACGTTCCTGTCGTGGCCCACAATTCCCATTCTCTATTACATCGTTCACGCGAAGAGTAATTCTAAAATCACCTGCGAACCGGAACTGACCCAAGGAGTAAGTCGATGACTGTTGAACGCGGTCTCCGCCTGATGGCGGGTGTGGTGGTGCTGCTATCCCTCGCCCTCGCTCATTATTTTTCGCCAAACTGGCTCTGGCTCACAGCCTTTGTGGGATTGAATCTGCTGCAATCGGCCTTTACCAACTGGTGCCCTGGCATGATGATTCTCCGCGGCTTGGGACTGAAGGACGCAAGCCCCGCCGCCAAGTAAGCTGGTTCGCCACTACTTTTCTGCAGCTCTCGTTCGGCTTAGTCCAAGCTTTGCGCGCACGTTATTTGGATCGTTTTCCTGGACAGATAACGCGCAGGTGATTGCGCTTCCGTCCGTCTTCGTCTGTTTCTCGGTACTCTTTTTCCGAAACAGTGCCCTTACCCGTTCGACAACGGAACTCGCCCAGGCACTTTCCTGAACAATTTTTTCCGCGGAGGCCCGAAGCCTTTCAAGGTTTGCCGGATTGCCGCTTAGCCACTCTCTGCGGGCGTAGGCGTGCGCAATCGATGCTTTGAGTTTTGAAATTCCTTCACGCTCCTTTCATTGGCCTGTAACATCACACATTTCCCATAGCGTTTGAACGTCGGGTCGAGCCGCATGCACGTAATCGACCTATCCCCAAAGAACGCTTGCCCGCCCACAATTGAGAGGAATTCCCCATGTTGCATTCCCCATTCCCAAGAATTCTCTGTCTTCTTCTGGCAATATCAGCAGGAGTTACCATTCACGCGCAGGTCAATACAGGCAGCCTGTCCGGTCTGGCAACCGACCGGACCGGCGCTGCCATTCCGCACGTCACGGTAACCGCAAAGGATGAGGCCACTGGCTACACGCGCACGGTCGAAACCGATTCAGCGGGCGCCTATTCGTTCCAGGATCTCCCCATTGGCCAGTACAACCTAACTGTCAGCGCCTCCGGATTCGATTCCCTCGTTGAGAAAGTCACTCTCTCCGTGGGCCAAAGGTCGCGCGAAGACTTTCATCTTCAGGTGGGCGCCACACAGCAATCGATTGAAGTGACCGCAGCGGCAACTCTGCTTTCACCTGACGATGCATCCATCAGCACAGTCGTGGACTCGACAACCATCAAGGAGACACCGCTCTCCCTCCGCAACTGGGATGACTTGCTTCGCACCGTCCCCGGAGTTCAGATCAGCCGCTTCACTCAGCAAAGCGGCGCTACCTCTGCAGGGCGTGTGGGCGATTTCAACGTCAACGGAATCCATTCGCTGCAGAACAATTTCATTCTTGACGGCATCGACAACAATACATTCTCCGAGAACGTGCAGGAACTGAGTACGGAGTCCGCTCATCCATCGCTTGACACGATCGCCGAATTCAACGTGATCAGCAATCCCTATTCGGCTGAATATGGGCGGAGTCCTGGGGGCGTTGTCTCAGTGAACACCATCAGCGGCTCCAACAAGTTTCATGGCCTGGCTTATGAATACGTCCGTAACAATTATTTCGACGCAAATGACTTCTTCTCCGACCGCCACCACCTGGCAAAACCGAAGTATAACCAGAATCAGTTTGGCGGCAACATCGGCGGACCGGTCCTGCAGAACCGCCTCTTCTTCTTCTTTGACTACGAAGGAACGCGCATCAAGCAAGGTGTCCTTCGCACGGCCACAGTCCCGTTGCCGAATGAGCGGACAGGTGACTTCAGCCCTGCCACTGCCGCCGCCGTCGGGGTGAAGTATCCCACCGTCTTCGATCCCACGACGTGTCAACCGGCGTTCTCCGGTTCCAACTGTCAGCCTTTCGCAAACAATTCAATTCCCTCGGGCAGCCTCGATACCACTGTGCAAGCCCTGATGGCGCTCTTTCCGCAGCCGAACACAACGACGGCCGGCAGTCCGCCTAACGTCAATAACTACATCCGCAACGCACTCCTCACCGACTTTGACGACAACTACGACGGCCGCGTGGATTGGACCCCCTCCTCTGCGGACACGATATTCGCCCGCTACAACTACTCCAACCGCACACGCGACATCCCCGGTTACCTCGGCGGACTTGCGGACGGCACCTCTACATCCGCGTGGGGCAATCAGATTCTAAAATCCCACAGCGCCGTGCTGGGCTGGACGCACATTCTGAACCAGAACATGATCAACGAATTCCGCTTTGGCTGGGTTCGCGATTTCTCGTATGCTCAGCAGCAGCCCTTCACGCTGAGCCAGTCGGCCGGCAGTTTTGTTCCCGGTATTCCCGACAATCCCGCTATCGGTGGCGGCGTACCGCTCACCTCGTTCACGAACTTTGCTTTCGAAGGCTCGCCCGACTTCCTTCCAAAGAGTCAGATTCCAATGCAGTATCAGTACAACGACACCTTCTCGATCGTGCACGGAAAGCAGACACTGAAACTCGGCACGAGCATCTACCTGCCGATGCGCAACATCTTCCAGGACGAACCGGGAACCCGTGGTGATCTCGGTTTTACCGGCGTCTTTACGTGCCAGCACAGCGCACCTGGTAAGTGCGTTTCCGGAACCGGGCTCTCCTACGCCGATGGCCTTCTGGGCTATACGCAGAGCACCCAGCTCACCAATGTCTTCTTCGTTGACCAGCGTCTGTGGATGGCTTCGGCATTCTTTGAGGATGACTGGAAGGTCACTCCGAAGCTGACCCTGAACCTCGGCTTGCGTTACGATTTCGCCACTCCGTCGCTTGAGGCGAAAAACCGGATGGCGGACTTCGATCCAGCCGCCGGAGCACTCATCTTCGCGAAGGGCGGCTCTCTCAAAAACCGCGCAATTGTTGACCCCAGTAAGAAGAACTTCGGTCCTCGCATCGGTTTCGCCTATTCGGCTGATGGAAAAACGGTGGTCCGGGGCGGCTACGGCATTTACTATTCGCTCTTCGAGCGCTTTGGCAGCGAAGACGAACTCGCCCTCAACCCGCCGTTCCTCATCAACAAGACACTCACCAGCAACACGGCGCCGGTGCTCAGCCCATCCGTCGGCTTCCCGTCGAATTTCCTCGATCCAGGCACGGTGGATCTGGCCGTGCTCAACGCATACCATATCCGCGCCGTGGCCCAGCGCGATCCATTGCCGTACGTGCAGCAGTGGAGTTTTGGTGTGCAGCGGCAGATTGGCCAGAAATGGGCGGGCGAAGTTGACTACGTGGGCACTAAGTCCACACACCTCGACGTGATCCGCGACTACAATCAGCCGATTATTTCGGGTGGAGTGAGCACCGGGGCCGTACCATATCCCAACTTCGGCCAGATCGAATACACTTCACCCGTTGGCTTTGGCAACTATCATGGCTTGCAAGCCAGTCTCACCCATCGGTTCTCTAGTAACTTTGAAATGAACGCGGCATTCACCCATTCGCGCAGTCTCGATAACACACCCCAGGAACTGGAATCCAACTCAGGCGATGCGCCGGATGGTCGCAACTACGCCGCGTGGTATGGGCCCAGCGATTTCGATGTTCCCAACCGAGTCGCCGTCAACTACCGCTACGTTTTGCCCTTCGGCCGTGGACAAGCCATGCTGCAGCAAGGCCCGTTATCGTGGATACTCGGAAACTGGACGACCTCCGGCGTGTACACCTACTACAGTGGCCATCCGTTCCAGGTAAACGAGAACGATGGAAATCACAACTCCATTCTCGATCCCTACGGCTACACAACGGCTACACCGAACCTGGTGGGCAAGCCGCATGTTCTAAGCGATCCGGATTGCTGGTTCTATGCCGGCAAAGACTCCGTCTGCGGAGCCAAAGCGCCTTCGGGAACTTCCGATGCGTTTGCAATCACCGATGTGGGCACAGTCGGCAACGTGGGCCGGAACTCGCTTCGCGGACCGCACACCGATGTATTTGATGCCGCGCTCATGCGAGAGTTTCCCATTCGCGAGAGCTGGAACGTCGAAGCCCGGTGGGAGGTCTTCAATGTGGCCAACACCCCGCTGTTTGGTCAGCCGAACGGCAACATCACCAGCGGCGGCGTCGCCAGCATCACCTCGCTTTCGGGCGATCCGCGCGTGATGCAGTTCGCATTGCGACTTTCCTTCTGATACCATCCTGCTCCTGGAGCCGGGACATTTTCCGCCCGGCTTCAGGACATCCTTTCGAGAGCTCATTCATGCCCACACGATGGCGACAGCTGTCGCTCTTGCCGCTCGTTCTTGCGCCCCTGGCCGCTCCACAATCTCCCGCACCACCAAACCTCGTCCTCCATGGCGAGGTTCATCCCTCGCAGAACCAGACGTATATCGATGCTCCATTTACCGTCCCGGCCGGCGTGCATCGCATCACCGTCTCCTTCCACAACCTCGGTCACGACCAACACACCGTGCTCGATCTTGGAATCGCCGACCCATTTCGCTTTCGGGGAGCGAGCGGCGGCAACAAGGACCACTTCACGCTCAGCGATACGGATGCCACACCTTCGTATCTGCCCGGAGCCATTCCGGCGGGCCGCTGGAAGCTTCTCATTGCTGTCCCGAACATTCGCCCCGGCGTCACGTCTCACTGGCGCGCCGAAGTATGGTTCAACCGAGCGCTCGACGATTCATCATTTACTGAGCAGCCTCTGCACGACATACCCGGCTGGTATCGCGGCGATTTGCACATGCACGACGCGCATAGCGACGGAAGCTGCCCCAGCCAAACTGGCAAGTCTGTTCCATGCCCACTTTTCCTCACTGCGGAAGCTGCTGCACGCCGCAGTCTGGACTTCATCGCCATCAGCGATCACAACACCACCTCGCAGTACGATGACGAACGCGAGCTCCAGCCGTACTTCGACAAGCTCTTGTTCATTCCTGGAAGAGAGCTGACGACGTTCTACGGTCACGCGAATGCCTTCGGCACAAGCCGCTTTATCGACTATCGCGTGGGAACTGCCGCGGTCCCCGATGTGAATGCCATGTTCCGCAGCGCGCGTCGTCTCGGCGCGATTGTCTCTATCAATCATCCGGAATCTCCCACTGGCGAGATCTGCATGGGTTGCGGCTGGACACCCACAAAGCCCGTAGACATGGATCTTGTTACTTCCATCGAAGTGATCAATGGCGGTGGTCACCCCGCTACGCAGTTCTGGGAGCGGCAACTTAGCCAAGGCCACCGGGTCACGGCGATTGGAGGCAGCGACAACCATCATGCCGATTGGCCGCAACAGAGGCCGGGCTCCGTTGGCTATCCCACCACTGTGGTCTACGCGCAAAATCTTTCGGTCGCAGGAATTCTCGATGGAATCCGCTCCGGTCGTGTATTCATTGACGTCACTGGCTCACGCGATCGGATGCTCGACATGAAAGCGAACGCCGGGTCGGCATCTGCGGAAATGGGTGGGGATCTCGAACCGCGCAATGGAGATTCTGTCTCGGTCGAAGTTCATGTGCTGGCATGCGATGGCGGATCGCTCCTTTTCGTCGTCGACGGCAAGACATCACCGGATCTCCCCTCGCTCCCCATTTCCACTGGCAATCAAACTCTTCGCGCCGAATGGCACGCCGACGGTGGCCGCCATTTTCTCCGCGTCGAGGTTCGTGATGTGAACGATCGATTGCTTTTACTTGGTAACCCGATCTATATCGACTACGCGTCGGAAAACACTCGATAACGAAAGGAAGATCATGCGCCCTGCCCCGTTTTTTGCGGTGCTCGCTTGTTCCGTGCTTACCGCAACCGCGCAAGGAGGGCCGGGCGATCAATCTGTCCCCGGCAGCCGCTCCGTCATGGATGCGCACAACTGTTATCCGTATTACGAATGGTGGTACGACCGCATTGACCGCGCGCTCTCTGCAGGAACACCGCTTGCAATTGAGCAGGATCTCTATTGGTACACCGACGCAAGAACGGGGAAATCCTGGTCCATCGTTGCCCACGGCGCTCCGATCAGTGGCCACGAGCCCACCATGGAGCATTACTTCTTCGACCGTGTCCGCCCCATCGTGGAGCGCGCTCTCAAGGAAGGCGATCACGGAGACTGGCCGCTGATCACGCTCAATCTCGACTTTAAGACCGAGGAACCGGCACATCTTCAGGCTGTTTTGACGCTGCTGACGAAATATCAGGACTGGATCACGACAGCGCCAAAAACATCGGATCCGAACAAAGTCCAGGCCCTAACGGTTCGACCGATTCTCGTGCTTACCGGCGAGTCAGACACACAGCAGAAGGTCTTCTTCGATGACGTCTCCGTGGGAAATCAGCTGCTTGTCTTCGGCGCCGTCCATACCAACTCGAAGAACCCCATGGCCGCCCCTGAAACCCTCGAACCTGCCGCGGCCACCAACTATCGGCGCTGGTGGAACAATCCCTGGAGCGTAGTGGAGGCGGGCGGCCAGCAGCATGCCGGCGATTGGACTTCCGCTGACGATGAGCGCCTTCGTCTTCTTGTGCAGCACGCACATTCCCACGGACTCTGGATCCGCTTCTATACCCTCGACGGGGCAACCGATAAGGAAGAAAGCTGTAATGGCTGGTTCCGCAGCTACAACTTCGGGGCGCTTGCAGCCGCGCAGTTGCGGTGGCATGCCGCGCAGAAAGCCGGCGTGGACTACATAGCCAGCGATCAATATGAATTCTTGGGAGAGTTTCTTCGCAACTCGCGAAGCAGTACATCGACAGCCGAAGGAGTTCTTCCTTTACAGGTTTGCGCAGTGACAGGCGGACGACAATGAGCTCGCGCTGGAGGAGTTTTCGGGCTTTCTTGTATTCATTGAATTTTAGAGTGATAGCAGCTTTGAATCGTAAGGGCGGGAAACGGTGCCGGCGGAGAGGGGGAGCAAACAACTGGCAAAAATCACTCGTCCGCAAAAGCGGTTCTATGGCCACTTGCCGAGAACAGAGCTCGAGTTCAACAGCTCAATGGTTCGCCGTATCGGCGACGTGCAGAGCGGAGGAGGCGACTAGCATGGCTCATTGGACTGAAAACGGCTGTTTCCCCGTCCAGTCTGGAATCGAATTCACGCGCAGATCGGTACTGGTCGGGATTCGGCCCACCATGAACCGCAGATTGAAGCCCGCGCTCTGCGTGTAGTAGTTTCGGGAGTTGTTGGCTGTCGCGAATGTGTCGAAGTAAACGTGCGGTGCGACTCGGTAACCCATCCGGATCACGGCATCATAATTAGGCGCCGTGCTGTTGTCGGATGCATATGTGCCCTGCGTGACAATCGCTGAACCCGGGGAAGCCGGGTAGAACACCGAGGCTGCTTCATGCAGGTATTGAACGCCTCCGCTGAATTTGACTTCGTACTCAAATCTCGGATGACGTGAATACCACGAGATCGGTATCGATGCCAGATAGAACGCTTGTGGGCTGAAATATCCTCCCTGTCCGAACGAGAAGTATTTCAGGTCCTTGTCGTAATGCATCGCGTTGGCGTTGACACCCACCGTCAGGCCCTGCACGATTTGCCAGTACAAGCCGGCACTGCCTGACACGCTCCAGTTATCGGGTACGTGCCGCCCCTGGATAAACGAATAACTCCCCGACGCATATTCACCAATGGTTTTATAGCGGACGTTGGTGGATGGGGCCGAGTCAAACCTGACCGTGCCGGTGTTGGAGATAACGCCACCCCACCGGATGCCGGTACCAGGGTCGCGCGAGCCGGCGTAGGAGAGCAGGCTATCTTTGACGCTGTCGCGCATACCATCAATCGCCAGCCACCCATTGAGTGGCCGATAATGAATTCCGCCGATCAGGTTATGAATAGCGAAGCCCTGTGGCGTTGTTCCAAAAGCCATTCCGAAGGAATTCGTCGACAACTGCGCGAGACCCGAGTAGCCAACCTTCGACTGCTCGCCGAATAGCGCGCCTGCCGGCAGCGTGCCGAACATCAGAGTGGAACTTCCGTCAGGCGTTCCGCTGTACGCAACGACTCCATGTGCCTCGATGCCCAGCCGCAAGCGATTGGATGACGTATACGCTGAACCGAGGAGCGTATCACCGATGATGAGCTGATCAATTCCGGGATCTCCAATTTTCCCGGTGCCCACGCCGCCAGTGGTGGTGACAGGCGTGTTCCGGTTTTGAACGGCTTCGACTTCGTCCTCCATCTGTTCTTCCTGTGGCTGTTGCTGCGGCTGCTGAGTCTGAAATTGTGTCGTTTGTTGGGGCAGTTGCTGTGCTTGCTGAGCTTGAGGTAGTGTCGGTTGTTGCTGAGGCTGTCTCGGCTCTGGCTGCTGCTGCGGTGGTTCAGGTTGCTGCGGCTGTTGCGGTTGCTGCGGTTCCTGAAAGGCCGCATATCGAAAATAGGCTTTCTGAGCGTGCGAAACAAGAAACACGAGACTCGCCGGCCTGATGCGTGCTTCATTAGCGCCGCGAGACGTCTCCGCCTTGCATGGCGGGGCGGCCTGCGTCGAGCCTGCCTGCTCCGATCCATCGCGAACTGTTTGCGGGCTGGCGGCCGCGGCGCTCTCGTTTGCGCTTGCCGCTGCAGTCACCGGTACCACGGCTGGGTCCTGCTCCCGCACAGCCAATAAAGCGGTCTTCAGTTCTTGCTCTCCTTCATCGTAGTTTCCGCGTGCGATGTCCTGCCTTGCCGTCATGTGCAGGAGCCCGGGATCATGAGGAAACCGTTCGAGACCTCTCCGGAGATACCGATCGGCCAGATCGAATTTATGCGCAGAAAGGGCCGCGCCCGCAGCCACACGGTAGTCTCCCGCTTGCGCCCCGTTCATACGCCGCGAACTGCCAACAAAAAGATCTGCAAAAGGCTGCGAAGGGGACGATCGGTGGCCTGATATTTGTGTAGTGATCGCTTGCTGTTTGAATATGCAAGTCTCTCGAGCTGTCTCTCCTGCTCATCGCTGAGATCGGGAAGATAGAGATGCTGACGCCGCCCCGCACTGTGCGCCACGAGCGCCGTAACTTTGCAATACAATCTTCTGTCGCCGAGCAGCAACGGAATCGACATTCCTCGTGCCAGGTCGAACGCCTCGTCGGACTTGATGGTTACACTTGTGTGCGAGATCAAGACCGTCTTGCCGTCAACCCGTTGCTCACTCGATAGCTTGAATGAGGCAGGTAGACTGACGCGCAGGCTCGCTCCCGATCGAAGCTGCCGCCTCTCCCATGCTACCGAAGCAGCTACCAGCAGAATCATGGTGCTGTAACCGCACCATGCGGCGTTCATCAAAATGGTGTCGCGGTGCACAGGGTCGGCAATATAGCGGCGCTCGGCCATAACCAGCCCGGCCACGTTGAGCGAGAGCAAAAACAGATACGGCAGCGCAATCCTTCGATCAAAATACGATCGACGGAGAATCCCGCCCTTGCTCGTAACATTGAATTTCCCGAGTCGCGGATTGATGAGAGCAAGCAATGTTCTGACTGTCAGCGATGTCGAACGTTCGTTGGCTTTCGATGAGGCGGCCTTGAAGCCTCTTGATATCAGGTTCTTCCTGCCTTACAAGGGCGAAGTCGATCATCCGGGTCTGTGGGGATTTGGTGATGGTAAGAGGGCGTTGCTCAGGGCCGAATCTGACCGCCATGATCGTGGCTCTTTATGCTTCGATTCAGTTCAAGGAGCGAGTCACCACGGGCAGCAGATTCGTTGTCGGATTGTCGGGTTTTTTAGCTTCACAGGTTGGAAAGAGTGCAAACCCTGTAAAGAATGCACACATCTTGTCGCGTGTCCGACAAATGCAAGTGATTGACGATTAAGGAAGTTATTGAAAGGGCGAAAGTTGAGAGAAATTTCTGGCGGAGAGAGGGGGACTCGGAAGCCGGATTCACAAAACCCCAATAAACACAGGGTATTTTGACGACACATCGGCCCTTGCTATAGCGTTGCTATAGTTTTTCGAGGTTTTCGAGCACCGTGGCCAACCAAAAAGTGGCTTTAATGCGCCGGGTCAGAACCCCAGAAGGCTGGCGGTATTACCCGGCCGCCTACGCAACCAACGGCCGGGTGAAGCCCGGAATGGCAGTCGTGGCGGGGCAGGAGATCAAACACCCGACGGGCTACTACGCTCTCCGGTACTGCAAAGGATCAAGACCTGTCTTCGAGGCACTGAAGGGTGTCAGCCCGGCCGCTGCGGAGGCCCGGCGCATGAAGAAGGAATCCCAGCTTTCCGTAATCTTCGCGGCCGCGAAAGTGCAACTCAAGGTCGACCCCATCGATCCTGCGCGGGATCTGCTGGCCGCCAAGCTGAAGCAGTTTCTGGCCGCCACCGTGGATCGAGGATCGCTCGAAGCCGCAGAGGTCTACGAGCTGGCCTGCGACAAATTCATCGAGGTGACCGGCCGACGGTATGTCGACGAATTAAGGCCGGAAGACCTGGTCACCTTTCAAAAGGCGTTGGCAGCACGGGGACTGAGTGCAAGGACGGTGAGCAACAGGCACGCAAGCGTCAAAGCGTTTCTGCTTCACTGCGGATTGGACACGAAAGAACTGCCGAAACCGCCGAAATATGACAAGACGATGCCCGAAATCTACACGGACAAAGAATTGAACGCGTTGTTCAAGGCCGTGACTGCTCCGAGAGAAAGCTTGCTTTTTAAAGTCTTACTGCAGACCGGCGTGCGGGAGCAGGAAGCCATGCACCTCGAATGGGACGATATAGATCCCGAGAGGAAGACCTTGAGGCTACGGTCAAAAGTAAAGAAGTGGGGATTTCGGCTGAAGGATTTTGAAGAGCGCGAGTTGCCACTGTACGACGATCTACTGAATGGGTTGATGGCCTATCAGAAAGAACATGCAGGGAGCTCAACCCTCATATTTTCGCGAAGCAACAAGCCGAACAGCCACATGCTGCGCACGCTCAAGCGCCTGGTGAGAAAAGCCGGCTTGCATTGCGGGCGATGCGAGGGTTGCCAGCTCAAGCCTCCCGAGTGTGGGAACTGGTTCCTGCATAAATTTCGCGCCACGTACTGTACCAAGCTTCTTCGTTCGGGCGTGGACATGCGAACCGTTCAGGCAATGATGGGCCACAGCGACCTGGCCTCGACGATGAGATATCTAAGGCCCGCGGAAAACGAACAAACTCAGGCTCGAATCAACGCGATGAAGTGGTATTAATAAAGACCCGGCGCTCGAGTCGCCGGGTCAGGTTAGGCCGCAATCTTGTGAGAATCGAGCCAATCGGCGAAATCTCGCGGATTGAATCGAACTGATCCAAGAATGCGGTAGTGAGGTATCTGGCATTGTTGCGCCAGGCGGTACACATGCTTGACAGACAAGCCAGTCGACTGCGAGATGACGTCGGCTTTGACAAGCTGCGGCAAGCATGCGGGCATTTGAACTATTTTCAGCTTCTTAGAACGTGGAGTAATGCAAGTCCTCTTATTAAGGATTGCCGGACGGCCACGCGCGTAGGCGCTCCCGGTTGTGCCGGCTGGCCCAACTGGGCGTATTTCAACTACGTTGGCCGCGGACATTGTAAACACTATCTCCGACCCGACACTGTGACCAGCATCAGCCCTGCCCCTGATCGATCCAATAAGGGGAAACGCCTAGAAATCTGATTTTCAAAAGGGTAAAGGCGGCGGCATTCAAGCCGCCAATGAATTTATTTGGAGTGGTGAAGGAGGCCGTCGGATGAAAGATCGCCAGGGCGCGATTGTCGGAGCGGTCACCATGAAGCGCTTCGGCTGGAAGATCGGCGACCGCATTCCCATTACAACAACCATCTATGGGCTAGCGGGTAAACCCTTCGAGTTCAATAT
>NZ_JBAUUO010000109.1:0-1912 GCF_049582745.1 Occallatibacter sp. | reverse complement strand
CCCCTGTAACGACGGCGAATGCCGTCCGTGGCGGAGCGCGGTCTTTGGGGACATCCGCGGCGGGCTCAAGCGCCCGTGAAAAGGGTCTTTGAAAGTTTGCCCGGAGAAGGATTGCGTGCGACGCATTGCGATGCGTTGGCATGGGCTGCGGAGTCATCCGCCGAAAGAAGTTCACGCACAGGTGGGTGAGTGGTTAAAACCAACAGACTGTAAATCTGTCGGCCTTAGGTCTACGGAGGTTCGAATCCTCCCCTGTGCACCATTTTTTGCAAGTTGCGCGTTGGCCGCCGCTGCGGGTTAGCCACCGAAGTGGGTTCGCCGTCGAAACGGCGCCCAGGCGGGATTGAGTAGTGATGGCGAGAGAGAAGCGGTTTTGGATCGCCATGGGCGCCTTTGTTGGGCTGGGCGCGCTGGAGTGGGTGACGTTGAGCTCGGAGACGATCCGAACCGTCAATGGCCTGAATGGCGAGCCGCTGCTGGATATCAGTTGGCGCGGCGCGGCACTGGCGGTGCTGGGGCTGTTTGCCTTCCGCAGCTGGATTCATCGCAAGCGCGAGCGGCTGGAAGAGCGCGGGCGTTCCGGGCAGGAGTGAGTGACGAGCGGGCGGGAGTAACTCAGTGGTAGAGTCTCAGCCTTCCAAGCTGTTGGTCGCGGGTTCGATTCCCGTCTCCCGCTCCATAAGTTTTGCAGGTCGTATATACTGCAGTTGTAGCTGCTGATGTAGCTCAGTTGGTAGAGCACTCCCTTGGTAAGGGAGAGGTCATCGGTTCAATCCCGATCATCAGCTCCATTTTTCAGCCAGGCCGAGCTGGTCCCGCGGCCCTCCCTTGCGGAGGGCTGTTGTGGGTTCGGCGGCGGATCCGGGTCTGCGCAGGAAGCACGTGAAAATCCACCGTAACTACTAGGGCGAAGAGCAATGGCGAAAGAGAAATTTGACCGCAGCAAGCCGCACGTGAACGTTGGGACGATCGGGCATATCGATCATGGCAAGACGACGCTGACGGCGGCGATCACGAAGGTGCTGGCAAAGCACAATCCGAACATCAAATTCCGCTCGTTCGACTCGATCGACAATGCGCCGGAAGAGCGCGAGCGCGGCATTACGATTGCCACGGCGCACGTGGAGTATGAGACGGCCAACCGTCATTATGCGCACGTGGATTGCCCGGGCCACGCCGACTACATCAAGAACATGATCACCGGCGCGGCGCAGATGGATGGCGCCATTCTGGTGGTTGCGGCCACCGACTGTCCGATGCCGCAGACCAAGGAACACGTGCTGCTGGCGCGCCAGGTTGGCGTGCCTTCGATGGTGGTGTTTCTGAACAAGTGCGACGCGGTGGAAGATCCGGAGCTGATCGACCTGGTGGAGATGGAAGTGCGGGAGCTGCTGTCGAAGTACAAGTTCCCGGGCGACGATATCCCGGTGATTCGCGGCTCGGCGCTGGGCGCGCTGAACGGCGAGGCGCAGTGGGAAAAGAGCGTGGACGAGCTGATGGCGGCGGTGGATGCCTATGTTCCGCTGCCGGCGCGCGCCATCGACCAGCCGTTCCTGATGCCGATCGAGGATATTTTTTCGATCTCGGGACGCGGCACGGTGGTGACGGGCCGCATCGAGCGCGGCAAGGTGAAGGTGGGCGAGGAAGTCGAGATTGTGGGCTTCCGCGACACGCGCAAGACGGTTGTGACCGGCGTGGAAATGTTCAAGAAGCAGCTGGACGAAGGCCTGGCGGGCGACAACGCGGGTCTGCTGCTGCGCGGCATCGGCAAGGACGACGTGGAGCGCGGCATGGTGTTGGCCAAGACGGGCTCGATCACGCCGCACACCAAGATCAAGGGCGAGGTTTACATTCTGTCGAAGGAAGAGGGCGGGCGTCATACCCCGTTCTTCAACGGCTACCGTCCGCAGTT
>NZ_JBAUUO010000108.1:0-2239 GCF_049582745.1 Occallatibacter sp. | reverse complement strand
ATAGAGATCTGATTGGGGCAGCTCTGGGGTGCGACCGTCAACCAAGACGGCCCCTCGAAACTGCCCCAAACCCATTTTCAGCGCTCTTTGACAAGTTAAGTTGTTGATTTATAAATATTTTACCTTTAACTCCTTTAAACTCAAAGACCTGGCGGGGACTAACTCCTAAGTCTTTGATTCCAAAAGACCGGGGGTAGGGGAGGGGGGTACCCGTGAAGGGGTACAGACCGGGCGGATACCTGACAGATTGAACCGGGGGCATTCCTGACACTGCAACAGTGGCCAGCGCGAGTACAACGGAGCGCATGCCATGGAAAGCGAGCAGTGCGATGGAAGAGAAGCTACGGTTCATCTTTGAGTATGAACGGGATGAGCGGACGATGACGGAACTGTGCCAGCACTACGGGATCGCGCGCGAGACCGGGTATGTCTGGTTACGGCGCTACCGGCAAGCGGGAGTAGCTGGGCTGGCGGAACGAAACCGGGCGGCAGAGCGGCATCCCAACCAGACAGCGGCAGAGATCGAGCAGTGGGTGCTGGAACTGCGCCAGGCGCATATGCGCTGGGGCCCGCGGAAGTTGAAGCGCGTGTTGGAGCGCGACGAGCCGGGACGGAGATGGCCAGCGGCGAGCACGATCGGCGAGTTGCTGAAGCGGGAAGGGCTGGTGGTGACGCGCAAGAAGCGGCGAAAGACGGCGCCTTACACCGAACCATTGGCGCATGCCGACGGGCCAAACCGAGTGTGGTGCGCGGACTTCAAGGGCTGGTTCCGCACGGGGAACGGAGAGCGCATCGATCCGCTGACCATCTCCGATGCGCACAGCCGCTATCTGCTGCGCTGCCAGGCGGTGGAGAAGACGGACACGGCGCGCGTGCAGGCAATCTTCGAAGCCGCGTTCCGCCAGTATGGATTACCGCAAGCGATCCGCACCGACAACGGGGCGCCCTTCGCCTCGACGGCGATCGGAGGACTGTCGCGGCTGGCGGTGTGGTGGATCAAGTTAGGGATCGTGCCGGAACGGATCGAGGCCGGACATCCGGAGCAGAACGGGCGGCACGAGCGCATGCATCGCACGCTGAAGCAGGAAGTGGCGATGCCGCCGGCGCAGGATCGGCGAGCGCAACAGCGAGCGCTGGAGGACTTCCGCCAGGAATACAACGAAGTGCGGCCGCACGAAGCGCTGGGAATGCAGACGCCGGCCAGTGTGTATGTGCCGTCCGAACGCGAGTATCCGGCGCGGGTGAGGGAGCCGGAGTATCCGTCGACGATGCTGGTGCGCAGCGTGCATTCGCACGGACATTTTCGCTGGAAGAAACGGCACGATGTGTTCTTGAGCGAGGTGTTGTGGGGTGAGCGCGTGGGCCTGTTGCCGATCGATGAGCGTTGGTATACGGTCTACTTCGCCGAGCTTCCCTTGGCGCGGTTTGATAGCTGGCAACGGCGTGTGTCGCCGCTCCCGTCCGCCAAGAATCCCAAGGGAGAGAATGCCGTGGAGCAGGCCGGCTTCGACATTGCGGAAGCAGGGGAAGAGGAAGTATCCCCTTCCCCTGCACCCCATTCCCTCATCGGGATGCAAGGAGAGCAAAAAGTGTCAGGGATGTCCCCGGTCTAAAATGTCAGGGATGCCCCCGGCTGTTCACCAGTAAATGCCTCCTGGCGGTAAACAGGCAGGTGGAAGGAATAAAGGAATAAACGAGTTGATCGAACTGAGTAACCCCGATGAGCAGAAGGGAAAGTCGATTGGCGCACCCGCACTCCGCCCAGTATCATGTCTGGAACCCTCGGCGCGCATTGTCATTTTGAGTTTTCGTGCCGCCCAAAAATGCTACAGAAACGAATCGACGATCAGCCGTCTATCTCGCAGGAGAACATCCGCGAAGCCGAAGGAATTTTTTTGCAGCACCTCAAACGCGTCGGCTTAAAGCAGACCGAACAGCGCAGCGCAATTCTGCGGACCTTTCTGGAAACGCGGGAACATCTTTCGACCGACGAATTGCACCGCCTGGTCAAAAAAACCGACCCGCGCATAGGCTTCACCACTGTCTACCGGACGCTGAAGCTTCTGGCCGGTTGCGGCCTGGCTAGCGAAGTTGCCTTTCACGACGGCATCGCGCGTTACGAACATCAGTACAACCGCCGCAGTCATCACCACATGGTGTGCACCGATTGCGGCGCTTCGGTCGAATTTTTCTCGGAGAAAGTCGGAGAAATCGAGCAGGAGATCGGACGCAAACACCG
>NZ_JBAUUO010000107.1:0-65947 GCF_049582745.1 Occallatibacter sp. | reverse complement strand
AGCCGTGCCCGCGATGGAATCGCGGGGGGAACCTGAACATCGGGATCTGCACCAGATGGGTTCATAACGCCAGTTCTGACCGGCAACCAGAACCTTACTCGTTTTGAGCGGTCCGGGGGCCGGTTTCCCCAATCGCTCTCCGAGTTTCTTCCTGCGCTTCACACATCCAGAAACTGCTTGGCCAGCCGATCCAGCAATCCGTCCGTCCCGTCGCACACCCCCGTATGCACCGGCGACGGCTGAATGATCGTGCTCCGCGGCGAAATAATCCAGTGAAACCGTTCCCGCTGCGACAGCTTCGCAATCGGCCCCGCCGCCGCATCCCCCTCGCAAATCCGCCGCACCGCCTCCAGGTGTTCCCGCGCCAGCTCCACATCCGCATCCGGCCACAACGCCTTCAGCCGCGCTTCATTCAAGTGAATGCGCGCCGCCAGGTATCGCTTCTCCAGGCAGAACGCCACCACCCCGGCGTTGATAAACTCCTGCCGCTCCACGCGCGGCACTACGCGCAGGATCGCGTAATCAAACGAGGCGGGATTGGGCACCGATCGCCTCCTCTTCAAAAACTGCGGAACCCTCAAGCCTCCGCTGAAAGAACTCCAGGTAGCCCGCACGCCTGTCCACCGCGCTCACATCGCCTGGAATCGCTTCGAGCCATGCATCCGGCACCATCTCCACAATCCCGCGCAGCACCGGCGCCGTCAGCCGGTCGTGCGCAACCTTCGCAGCCTGCGCAATCTCCGTGGCCCACGGCAGCAGAATATGATCCTTGATCTCCGCGAAGGGTGAATCAATCTTCTTCTCCCGCGACGCCCAGTCATGATGAAAGAAAAGCGCTGCTCCATGATCGATCGGGTAGAGCTTGCGATGCCATACCAGCAGGTTCGCATTCCGCGGTGTGCGGTCGATGTTCTGCGTGTACGCGTCGAACCACACCATCATCGAAGCCTCATCCGCCGGAGCCTTATCCCGCGCCGCCGGATCGAACATCGTCGACCCCGGCAGATAATCGAGCGCGAGATTCATCCCCGTACTCGCCTTCAGCAATTGCCGTATCTCGTAGTCCGGCTCGTTCCGACCCAGCGCCTCGTCAATTTCCATGAACACGATCTCCGGCACACGCAACCCCAGCGCCCGTCCGATCTCGCCCGCCAGCAACTCCGCGATCAGCGCCAGAATCCCCTGCCCCGCCCCGCGAAACTTCACGACGTAAAGCCCCAGATCGTCGGCTTCCACAATCGCAGGCAGAGAACCGCCTTCACGCAGCGGCACAACATAACGCGTCGCCCTGGCTGTTCGCAGCATCGATGATTCAGTCTATCGCGCACCGGCACGCCGCTTGCGCTTACACCGCACCCGAATGACAAGATGAATGCAGGGAGCAAAAACCATGAAGATCGGATTTTTAGGAACCGGCCAGATGGGCACACCCATGGCGCTGCGCCTGCTCGCTGCCGGACACGAACTCAGGGTATGGAACCGCACCGAGGGGCGCACCGAACCGCTGCTCCGCGAAGGCGCAATCGCCGCCGGCACTCCGGCCGAAGCTGAGCTTGGCGCCGACGCCGTCATCACCATGCTCTTCGACGATGCGGCGCACGAAGAAGTTCTTTTCGGCCCCAACGGCCTGATGGACGCGCTCGAACCCGGCGCCCTGCACATCGCCTGCAGCACCATCACCGTCGCACTCAGCGAGCGCCTCATCGCCGAACATCTCCGTCGCGGCATCGACTTCGTTGCCGCACCCGTCTTTGGCCGGCCCAACGTCGCCGCCGAGGGCCGCCTCTGGATCGTCGCCGCCGGAACCGACTCGGCCATCGCCCGCGCTCGTCCCGTCCTCGAACCTATGTCGCGCGGCATCTCCATCATCGGCCCCGAGCCCCGCCAGGCCAACGCCGTCAAACTCGGCGGCAACTTCCTCATCAGCACCATGATTCAATCGCTCAGCGAGTCCTTCGTCTTCGCCGAATCGCAGAGCATCGCGCCCGCCGTCTTCCTTGAAGCCGTCAACAGCGCCCTCTTCCAGTCGCCGTTCTATGCCGCCTACGGCAATGTCATGCTCCACCCGCCCGAGCAAGCCGGCGCCTCCATCAGCCTCGGCGCCAAAGATACGCGCATGCTCCGCGAAGCGGCCGCCGCCCGCTACACCCGCCTCAGCCTCGCCGACAATCTCGCCGAGATCTTCGAGCAGGCCAAACAAGCCGGCCTCGCCAATGAAGACTGGGCCGTTGGCCAATACCGCATCGCCCAGCAACGTGGCATTCTGAATCCCTAAAAGCTTCTGAGACTGTCGTCCTGAGCAGAGCGAAGGACTTTTCATCCGTCAATTCGCAATGCAGCCGCGCCGACTCTCGCCGCTCGTAACAGCCATCACCACTCACCACGCAACAATTCGCTAGGATAGTGTCATGAGCCTGAACGGAAAGATCGTCTTCATCACCGGAGCCAGCGCCGGCATCGGCGCTGCCTCTGCTCTCGCCTTCGCCGCCGAAGGAGCCCGTCTCCTACTCGCCGCCCGACGCGCCGGCCGCCTCGCCGAAGTCGCCTCCAAGGCCAAAGAGCGTGGCGCTCCCTCCGTACACTCCATCGATCTTGACGTGCGCGACCATCGCGCCGTGCAGAACGCCATCGACAATCTGCCCCCCGAGTGGGCCGAAATTGACATCCTCGTCAACAACGCCGGCCTCAGCCGCGGTCTCGACAAAGTCTATATGGGAAAAATCGAAGACTGGGACGAGATGATCGACACCAACGTCAAAGGACTGCTCTACGTCACCCGCTGCGTCGTTCCAGGAATGGTCGTGCGCGGCCGCGGTCACGTCATCAGTCTTGGTTCCACCGCCGGCGAACTCGCCTACCCCAACGGCGCCGTCTATTGCGGCACCAAGGCCGCAGAGCGACTGATCAACGATGGCCTTCGCCAGGATGTCCTCGGCACGCCCATCCGTGTCACCAGCGTCGATCCCGGCATGGTTGAAACCGACTTCAGCCTCGTCCGCTTCCGCGGCGATACCGAGCGCGCCGCCAGAGTCTACAAAGGCGTCAAGCCGCTCACCGCCGAAGACGTCGCCGAAGTCATCGTCTGGGCCGCCGCCCGCCCCGCCCACGTCAACATCGCCCGCGTCCTTCTCACGCCCGTCCAGCAGGCCAACTCAATCCTCTTCCACCGCAACGAATAGCCAAGCCTCACGATCAAAAGCCTGTCATTCTTGCGGAGCGGCTTGGAGCCCCCGTGAACGACTCAGTCGTTCATGGGGTAAGCGGAGCCGAACGATCTGCTTCATCTTTGCGGTCGAATAGTCGGCAAAAAACTCGTCGCGCGAGTCATCCCGCAACGAGCGATCCCACCCCTACTCCAGCGCCTTGATCAGTTGCTCTATCTCCGACAATGCCGTCGCCAGTGCCGCCCGCCGCGCCGCATTCGATGTCCGCTGCGAGAGAATGTTTTCGCGTTGAAGGTTCAATGCCTGTCTGCGCCGTTCGCTCGCTGCACGTTGGTCGGCAGCCTGCCGACGCTCTGCTTCCGTCATCAGTACCTCGCCTGGACGCGGGGGCTGTGGCTCCGTAGCGTTCGCCATTTGTTCTTCAACGGATTTACTTTCCCACCCGCGCGCCATATCTTCATTTTACGAGCGTTTGCAAATCTCCGTACCACGATGGCACGCATCCAATCACATTTGCACCACCCGTCACCGGAGTCATAGTCCATGCGCGTCTGGCAGGTCCCGTCCTTCGGCATTGATTCTCTTGAGCTTGTTGAGCGCCCCACCCCCCCGCCCGGTCCCGGTGAAGTACTTGTTAAAATTCACGCCGTTTCACTGAACTATCGCGATCTCATGATCGTCAAGGGATCCTACAATCCCAAACTGCGCCTCCCCCGCATCCCCTGCTCCGATGGCGCTGGAGAAGTTGCGTCCATCGGCGACAGCGTCACTGCTTTCAATCCCGGCGACCGCGTCTGTGCCATCTTCATGCAGAACTGGCTCGATGGCCCGCCCACCCCCGCCAACGTAAAAGGCGCGCTCGGCGGCGACATCGACGGCACACTCGCCGAATACATCCTGCTCAAGGAAACCGGCCTCGTCCGCATTCCCGACTACCTCACCTTCGAACAAGCCGCCACACTCCCCTGCACCGGCGTCACCGCTTGGAACGCCCTTGCGCGCACCAATCTTCAGCCCGGCTCCACAGTTCTCATCCAGGGCTCCGGCGGCGTCTCTATCTTCGCGCTGCAATTCGCCAAACTCCAGGGCCACCGCGTCCTCGGCATCTCCTCCAGCGACGCCAAACTTCAGCGCGCCTACTCTCTTGGCCTCGACAAGGGGCTCGACTACGGCGAAACCTCAGAGTGGGACCGCTGGGTCCTCGAACAAACCAATGGCCAGGGCGTCGATCTCGTTGTCGAAGTCGGCGGCGCCGGCACGCTCCCGCGCTCGATCCGCGCCGTCAAAATGGGTGGCGTCATCGCCCAGATCGGCGTTCTCTCCGGACCCGCCGATCCCATTCCCATTCCGCTCATCCTTCACAAGCAGATTCGCATCCAGGGAATCTATGTCGGCTCCCGCCACGACTTCGAAGCGATGAACAAGGCGATCGCCGCCGCACAACTCCACCCCGTCTTCGCCGCGCGCTCGTGGACCGAAGCACGCGAAGCCTTCAAAGAAATGGAGTCCGCCACCCACTTCGGCAAACTCGTTCTGCAGGTGCACTAAACAATCCCGCCAACCAGAGGCAGTGTCAGAAACCCTCGTGCTTGGCCTTCAGCGCTTTGTCTTTATCCTCTGGTGCTGCCAGGGGCACCGGCGCTAGGTTCTTGAAGTTCATCAGGGTATTAAAGATCATCCGGTACTCGCCCATATTCTGCCAGCGCCACACGGGATTGGTCGCAAACATCACCACTTCGCCCTTGCCGTCCAGCGTGACCACCACGGCGGCTCTTCCCTTGATATCGTCGGCTCCGTTAAACAGCCCACTCATCACAGATTTTTCCCCGCCCGGGAACCGCATCAGCACATCCTGCTTGTCCATCTCTTCCGGCATTCTGAACAGCGGCCCATTCGCATAACGAACGGGCACAGTCTTCGCCGAGTAGCCATAGAAGATTGGATCCTCCGGATGAACGATCTCCGCCTCGACGATTGGACCCGGAGCATAGAACTTTCCCGCTGGATTGCTGGTATCGATCTTCGGTGTCAGACCAAACTCCGGAGGAAAGCTGCTCGACGTGCCGAGAGTGACCAACAGGCCGCCTGCCTCGGTAAACTTTTCGAATTCCACTACCCCAGCAGCGCCCATCCCTCCTGAAATATCATCCGAAGCACCGTAATCTCCAAGAAACTTGAACCGATCCGTTTTTTTGTACGACAGCGGTTTGTCTGTCTTGGGGATCCCATTCACCAGCGCCTTCGCAGACCGTGCCTGATTCGGGATCAAAATCACGTCGTAATCCTTCGCGAGATTCCCGGCAAGTACGCGCTCCTTGAAAATCAGATCGTACGGAACCTTGTACTGGTCGAACGTATAACGCACCCAGCCCACATCCTGTGTCCCCGCCCACGTACTGAAGATCGCAACGCGCGGCAACGCAGCCTGGTGCACAGCCACCTGCGGAGATGCCGCCAGTCCCACAACATCCAAACCAAGTTGTGCGGCGAGAGGCTTCAGGCTTGACGCAGCATTTGCCGGCACCAGGAAAGTGCCAGCGGAGAATGTGGTGCCCTCCGCTGTGAACGACTTCTCCGCAATCTGCACCGGGACATCCTTCAGGCCATAGCGAAGTGTCACCATATTGGGGGAGCCGTGATCCGGCACAGCATGGACGGCTGCAGCCGAGGCGCCCTTCAAAGTTCCCACGGGCGTGTATTCATCCACGGTGTCGACGGCCAGCCCCTGCACGGCAATATCTTTGGTGGGCTTCACAACCGTGTTGGTCATCAGGCCCATGGTCCACGCGCTGTCGTCGTAGGTTGTCAATTCCGGGTCGGGGTCTGTCTGTTTGATCAGCAGGGTCTTGGCCAGCGGGCCGTACGGTTGATTCGTCTTCACCACAAACGATCCCGCCCGATACTCTCCATCGCTGAGCTTGGCCGCGGCCTTCAGACGGCCCACTTCAATTCCCTGCATGCGCAGAATATGGATAACAAACGCAACCCTGGTCAGATCTTCCTGGTCTGCGGGGAGAATGAACCCATACGGTTCTTCCTTCGTCCCCGCCGTCACCGCATTGCGGCTCTTAACGTAAAAATTTTCGAGTAGCACCTGCGGAAAGGCAGCAGCAAACTGCAGCGACGTCAGCACGCCCGTCTCTGCATAGTTGGTGTTATCGCGCATCGACCACAGAACATGTTCCGGCGGGGGATTCGGACGATACCACTGCCGCTTCGTGAAGTTACCGAACGCGCCGCCTCCACCGCCACCAGAGATCGCTGGGTTGGGCTGCCAGATCTTCCGCTCCATCGTCGTTGCGCCGGCATTGCCCATAATTTCGTAGAAGCGCATCAGCCCGTTGTGATTCGTCGCCATGATCGCCACGTAACCCGGCGACCACGCGTCCACATAACCGTGGGTCCAAACACCCGGCATGCCGTAGCTCGTCAACCGGCTCATATCCCAGTTCGCCAGCATCGGCAGCTCGCCGTACACAATCGGATCCCAAAGCGGGTTTTGCGGTGCCTGACCGCTATAAATATAGAGAAACGGCACCGATTCGTGCAGGTCGTGCATGATCGGCGGATGCCACTCCAGATACCATCGCAAAAAATTCTGGTTCGCCATCCCGGCATAATTGATATCGCGGTTGTCGTCGTGCTTGGTGTACTTACCCCAATACGGCACTCCCGACATCTTTTCGTAGTCTGTAACATCCACGTTGTGGGCGTAATACCAGTCGATCGCGCGATCGCGCCCATCCGGATCGGCCACCGGCATGATCGCCACAATCACCTCCGATCGAATCTTCTGAATCAGCGGCGAATCCTCCGTCACCAGCCGATACGCCAGTTCCATCAACATCTCCGGTGGCCCCAGTTCGGCGCTGTGCAGTCCGCCTGAAAGCGTGTAAATCGGCTTCGTCTTCGCAATCAGCGCATGAGCCTCCGCATCGCTCAATCCGCGCGGATCGGCAAGCCGCGCAAGATTCTTGCGTTCCTCATCCAGATGGGCAATCGAATCCTCCGAACCGACAAAAACAATAACGGAGTCGCGCCCTTCCTCCGTCTTGCCGATACGCATCACCTTCACTCGCCCCGTGTGCGCCGCCAGCGTGTCGTAGTAGCGCAGTACATCGGCGTAGTAGGTGAGCTGCTTCGGCGCCCCAATATGATGCCCGAGCACATCGTGAGGGGAAGGTACAGCGGAGCCGGCGGGTAGATGGTCCACAAGAGGGCTTGTGAACTCAGGCTTCGTCGTCCATTCCTTTACGCGTGCCGCGTAGTCCGGATCCATCGTCTGCGCCGCCGACACTAGCGAGCACACACAACACACGATCAGCAGAACCGCGGGGAAGCATCTGGGCATTGGATCATTCTCCGATGTATTCAAAATTCTCGACCCATCGTAGCGCACTGGAAGCCGGTTCTAGGATCTGGGCGAATGTCGGCTCATGTCCGTCGATCTTCTTCAGCCTGCCCCGCCAACGCTAACAACCTGAGCCACGGAACAAATTAGGGCTACCCAGTTGTACCTGTTTAGGGTGCCCGGTCGCCTCTGTCCAAACCCTCATACCTGACCACGTCTGCTCCCACCGCGACTAACTTAACCCTCATCTTCATAGCGAGTTAGCTCCTCACTTCATCCATCTCAAGAACCGGCCCGCTAAACTGCGAAGACTACGACAGACCGTTCTCTAGTTCACTTGTTCACTTATTCACTCGCTCACTCATTCGCTTCTTCACTGCTTCACTGCTTCATCGCTTCATTGCTTCATTGCTTCAAAGTGGCATACTCGAAGCATAGCCATGGCACAACTGATCGCAATCCAGGGCGATATCACCACCTTGAGGGTCGATGCGATTGTCAACGCGGCTAATACTTCCCTCCTCGGTGGCGGTGGAGTCGATGGAGCTATCCATCGCGCGGCGCGGCCGGATCTGCTGGCCGAATGCAGAAAGCTGGGCGGCTGCGCAACCGGAGACGCCAAGCCAACACCCGGCTTTCATCTTCCCGCGAAATGGGTGTTTCATGCGGTCGGTCCCGTGTGGCAGGGCGGCGAGCACGGCGAAGACGAATTGCTGGCAAGCTGCTATCGGCGATGCCTTGAACTGGCGAAGCAGCACCAGGTCAAGAGCATTGCGTTTCCGGCGATCAGCACGGGCGTCTACCACTTTCCCCCGAAGCGCGCGGCGCGTATTGCGATCGACACAGTTAGGAAACATGTAGATGCGAGTGGAGTCGAAGTAGTGCGGTTCGCCTGCTTCAATGCCGAGACGCTGGCGATCTACGATGATTTTCTGGTTGAAATACCACGTCCGCCGATCGCTTGAGTCTTCGCGATACACAACGAATCAATTCAATCGAGGAGTTGAGATGGACTACGTAAATCTTGGTCGCACCGGACTCAAGGTCTCGCGCATTTGCCTGGGCTGCATGACCTATGGCAAGCCGCCTGCGCCCGGCGAATTGAAGGGCGGAAGGCATCTGTGGGCCTTGAATGAAGAGGAGAGCCAGCCGTTCCTGCGCCAGGCGCTGGAACTGGGGATCAATTTCTTCGATACGGCGAATGTCTACTCGAGCGGCGACAGCGAGCGCGTTGTGGGCAAGTTTCTGAAAGCGAATACGCGGCGCGAAGCGGTAGTGATCGCCACCAAGGTGCATGGCGAAATGCGCGATGAGCCGAACGGGCGCGGGTTGTCACGAAAGGCGATTTTCTTCGAGCTGGATCAGAGTCTGAGTCGGCTCGGCACCGATTACGTGGACCTTTACCAGATTCATCGGTGGGACTATGAAACGCCGATTGAGGAAACGCTGGAGGCGCTGCATGACGTGGTAAAGGCGGGAAAGGTTCGCTATATCGGCGCGTCGTCGATGTTTGCGTGGCAGTTTGCAAAGGCGCTTTATCTCGCCGAACTGAACGGCTGGACGCGGTTTGTGTCCATGCAGAACCATTACAACCTGCTCTATCGCGAAGAAGAGCGGGAGATGATGGGTTTGTGCGCAGAAGAGGGCATCGCCGTGATTCCGTGGAGCCCCCTGGCGCGCGGACGACTGACGCGCGCATGGGCTGCAGAAACAACCAAGCGGTCAGAGACGGACAGGTTCGGCAACACAATGTATGCGCGCACCGAGGAGGACGACAGAAAAGTCGTCGACCGTCTGGGCCAGATTGCGGAGAAGCGCGGCGTGCCCCGGGCACAGGTTGCGCTCGCGTGGATGTTGAGCAAGCCGGCAATTACGGCCCCGATTGTGGGCGCCACCAAGCCACATCACCTGGCAGACGCGGTAGCGACGCTGGAGTTGAAACTGACGCCGGAGGAGATTGCCGCACTGGAGGAGCCCTACACACCGCATCCGGTGCTGGGGTTCAGTTGAACCAACACAGCGGACCGATATACCAGGGCACTGGGATCTTAACTTGTCATCGTATGGCCGCCGCGAAACCTGGCCGGCGGTCGATTTACTGCCTAAACTGCCGCTCTAAACGTTACGTTTTGATCAATTAGGCGCTCAGGTGCTGCTTCGGCCCGGCCAAAAAGAGCTAACCTAGAACCTGCGCTCCCGTCGAAGCCGACGAGACCATCTTCAACCAAGGACAATCTGCCTCCGGTGCAGCAAGCTATACATCCCGTGAAGCATCAGCACTTTGCGTGTGTCCTGCCGGCGCCTCGCCGTTACAGAAAGCCAGGCCTGAGGATCATCTCCGCGATTCTCTGTGTGGGCGCAGCCTTTCTGGCCGGATGCGGAGCCGGCCCAGTGACCGCGACCGCGTCGAACTCGGCGTTCTCCATTTCACCGGGCTCCACGCTCATTGATACCAGTTGCACAGGCTGTAATGCCCTCAATACACATGCCGCCCCTATTCACCAGTTCACCGCCACTCTAACCGGCGGCGGAGCCGCTCCCGTCACCTGGTCCGTCAGCGGAGGCGATCCGGCCTCGGGCCCTGGCAGAATCAACGATCGGGGCCAGTACACACCCCCCGGTTATCTCAGCTCCGACCGGGTCGAGGTCCTGGTCACCGCAACCCTGAAATCTCAGCCCAGCCTGCGTGCAACGTCCCTGCTGACACTGACGCCTGGATTTCTGCAGCCGCTCACGCCGGAGAATGCCGCCCTCGGGTCGAACGGCTCCGTCACCGTAACCGGTTACCTCGCCGAAGCGGGTGGAACCAGCCAAATCCACTTCGCGCTCGCGAATTCAGCTTCCGGCGACACCGGCGGCGAAGGCACCTTAACCGCGACGACCTGCCAGCGCTCTCGTCGCGCCTTCACATCCTGCTCCGTCACCTATTCCGCGCCACCATCGGTTTCAGGCACGGGAGTCACATATGTCGTGGCAACGCTCCCCGGTTCATCCGCGAAGATTGAGACTGCCCTCCTTCTGAATTCTCCAGGCGTGAGCAGCAGCCCCGCAGCCCATCAGGGCTCCCTGGCGGCCCCCATTCTCCTCGGCAGTTCCGGAGGCAACAACAACGACTTCGACGAAAAAGGCAGCAACATTGTCGACTGCTGCAGCGGAACCCTCGGCGCCCTGGTTCAGGACGCAAGCGGCCGTCAGTACCTGCTCAGCAACAACCATGTTCTGGCGCGCAGCGATCAGGCCACCGTCGGCGACACGATCGTCCAGCCGGGGCTCATTGATAACAACTGCACCCCCAACGGCGACGGCACTGGAACGGTTCCTGTCGCGGCGCTGACCGCATGGCTGCCGCTTCGTTCCGCGCAAACCAACGTCGACGCCGCCATTGCCCAGGTTGCATCGCATACCGTCGATCCTGCCGGCAACATTCTCGAGCTCGGCGTGCGGCAGCCCGATGGCTCGCTCGGCGCTGCGCCTCCTGGAATTTCGTCCAGCGGCGGCAAGGGCGAAAATGCAACCCTCCAGTTGCGCGTCGCTAAAAGTGGTCGCACTACCGGCCTCACCTGCGGCAGCGTCAGCGCCATCGATCTCGATGTCGCGGTCGATTACTATCGCGACTGCGCCGAAACCAGGCCCTACTTCTCCAAGATCTTCACCAATCAGATCGCGGTCAGTGGGGATCGCTTCGGCGACGCCGGCGACTCGGGCTCGCTGATTGTCGACGCCGCGGATGCCGAGCCGATCGGGCTGTTTTTTGCCGGAGGCATCGACGCTTCCGGTGTCAGCCACGGCATCGCCAACCCCGCCCCCGACGTGCTCAATGCCCTCGGCACGCAGATGGCCGGCGACACGAGTTTCTCCTTCGTTGGCGCCACAGACCACGCGGTAAGTTGCCTCAGCTACGGCAATAGCACCATCGCTTCAGCCCAGGAGCGTGTGCTCAACGACGCTGAATCGTCCCGCCAGCAGGCTGCGCTTGCCGCCGGCCGAGCGCTCGTCAATCCTTCGTTCGGCATCCTCGGCATCGCCCCTGGAAAAAGCAATGATCAGCCCGGCTCTGCATCCTTGATCGTTTATGTCGACGAGAACCTTGCGCCGGTCGTTCCCGCGGCAATCGAAGGCGTGCGTACCGTCGTCATTCCCGCCACCGCCCGCGCGGTTGCCCTCGGTTCGGCACCCTCGATGGCAACTGCTGCCGGCGTGCCCCCGCTTACCGCGTCCGCCATGGCGTCGGCTCTGGCCGCCAAGCACCAGATCGCACGCAAGCTCATGCAGCAGAACCCCGCTTTCTTCGCAGTGGGCGTGGGCCAAAGTTTAGACAATCCCCGCGAAGCAGCCCTCGTAATCTACGTAGACCGCCAACACATTCCAGCGCCGCTCCCATCCACCTTGAACGGCATCCGCACACGTTACGTCTTCATGGATCGACTGCATGTCACGCGTTCGTATGCGGCAGGCTTTCCCACCCCGCACCACTGTATGCCGCACGCCGTGTCTGGATCACCAGACAGCGATGGCCTGTTCAAACCCCATTCTCTCGATTTCCCATGATGCCTTGGAAGATTCCTCAGCAGTCGTTCACACTCGCCGCCGCCGCAACCACAGAGCAATCAGCGCACACAGAATTGCAAACGGAATTACCGCATCGAGAGACCGGCGCAGGACGATCGCATCGATCAGGATCGCACCCAACATCGTCATTCCCAGAACGCCGAGTCCGGCAGACGCCGTTTGCGGAAACAGTGTCAGAAATGCTCCCAAGAGTTCCACAACCCCGGTCGCGTAGCGGAACCACTGCCCGAATCCAATCTCGTTGAACAGCTGAATCCAGGCTGCATTCGTATCCGGCTTGAGTTTTCCGCCGCCAAAGAAGACAAATACTGCAAAGATGACTGCGCGCAAGGCCCAGTCCGTCGCGGAGTTTCTGAATTTCAGCTCACCCGATGACGATTCGCTCATATGCTTTCCAGGCAAATCATAAAGGAGAGTGCACCAGCAAACTCCAAGAGCGGATCCTTACCGGCTCGAAGTCGCGCCCCGCACTCGCACGTAAAGAGAGGACGCCAGTTCATGACGCCCTCTCTACCTGTGTAACACGATGGTCAGACCTCGATCCGCGGACCTCTCACTTCGACGAAAGCCGTCCGAAGTCATACACCACGCCGATTGTGATTCCGTTGGGATTCAAATCGCGCGGTCCGAAAATCGCGTGCCAAAACTGGTAATCGTACTCCGCTCTTGCAGAGAAGCGACTCCAGAACCGAACATCGGCACCCACGCCGGGCTCAAAGACAGTCCTTGTGTCATGAGAGTAGGTTGCCCCAGGGCTCGGAAAATCGATGCTGCCCACTCCCATTAGATACTTCCCAAAGGGGCGAATCGATCCCTTCCGGCGGAACTGATACATCGGTCCACCGAGTGCTGTATCCATCCGGTGGCCCGGCAAATACGACGGGGTCGCGTAGTTTATATCGCGGCCTTCAAATTCAATACCAAGGCCATCGAGGCTCGGCGGCAAGTGAGGAACGCGCCAATCGACCCACATCGTAATTCCGACCTGGCGCGGATCCTTGATGCCCCAGTCATCCGAAAAATCGGACACACCCGCACCAACCGTGAATGGCAGCTTCCCTTCATGTGCCGAATATGTCACCTGTGCGCGCGCCGGCAACGCTACTGCAATAAAAAATAAGGCCAGGACCGGCAATACCATTAACTTCCATCGCATGTTGTCTCTCCCTCCCGGATTGCCCACTCTCCCGGCTTGCGGCTTCACGGGAAAAGCGTTCAACATTCTGCAAGTTTGGCAAATCGAATTGGACCAATCACTGCAGTGTCATACAAGCCGCACACCGGTCGGCATGCGCGGCAGAGAAAAACTTGCCCTAATGAAGCATGTCGCCCGCCTCATGGTAGATGGCATCTAGAAATGAGCGTAGCATCCTTGCTCTTGATTCAGCCATGGGCTTTGATCCTATTAGACGTGTCTCGTTGGCCAAATGGTTAACCGCATTGCTCAAAACCGGGACAATTGAACTGAAATTGGGGTAACGCGAATCCCGTCCTACCTTTACCGCTGCCCGCAGGATCCCGATTGCGCCCAGCTGCTCCAGGATATCTGCATCTCGAATCAACATACCCTCCACTGTCGTTGGTTTGTCCGTGGCCCGGTGATAACGGATCGCTGCCTCAACGCCGTCCAGTTTTTCTGGAGGAAAACCCCACTCCGTCAAAAGCTCCCTGCTGCGGCGTAGGGTGTACGGCACGTGATCCCACTGGGAAATTTGCCCAGGATCCTTTGGCCGATGCCCCAAAAACACTCCAAGGTCATGCATCCAGGCCGCGGCAAACAGAATGTCGTCGTCAAAGTCCATCCCTTGGCCGACCTGCGTGGCCAGTACGTACAGCCTTGGCTGGTGGCCAAATTTGTCTTCTGGCTGAGCTTCCACCCGAATATACGCAACCACCGACTCCCGCCAGCCTTGGTTCGTCATTCTGTCTTCTCGGGCCAGCGCGGCGTTATCCGAATCAAATCCAACCCTCCCGTATCCTGAATCGCAAAAACCGGCGACGATGCCGGAACCGCGACAATTCCACGCGCGGGCAACTCCACCGTTCCGAAGCCGGCGCTCGCCAGCCGCCCGGTTCCTTCCGCCGCAAACAAGTACGCCAGCCCCGCTTTCGATTCATCTTCGCGACGCAAGCTCGTGCTCGAACGACTTACCTCCACCGGGATCCTCTCCACACAGAAATATTCGCCCTCCACCAGCACCGTGCGATCTTCTAAAACCTTCGCCATCACCTTGCCGGCTTTCGTCTTCAGCCGTGCAGCCTCCAGCGATTTCTCAATGTGCAATTCGCGGCCGCGCCCGTAGTCATACATCCTGTATGTCAGATCGCAATTCTGCTGCGTCTCCAGCAGTACCGATCCCGGCCAGATCGCGTGCACCGTTCCCGCATCCACATAGATCATGTCGCCTGCGTGCACCGGCAGCATCTTGAGACTCTCTTCCAGTGTGCCGCCCTCAATGCCCGCCTTCACCGCATCCATGGTGACTCCTGCCTTGAGCCCTGCCGCTACCTGCGCTCCGGCTTCTGCCGCGAGCACATACCAGCACTCGGTCTTGCCTCGCGGCTCACCGTATTTCCGAGCCAGCCGATCGTCCGGATGCACTTGTACGCTCAATTTCTCGCGGGCAAGAATCACCTTGATTAATAGCGGTGAATCGCCTGACGGCGCATTCTCTCCCAGCATCGCCCGCGGCATTTCGGCGAAGATTTCGCCCAGCGTCTTGCCTGCATGCGGCCCTGTCGCAACCGCGCAATCATCCCCCGTCAGCCACACCTCGCCGATAGGTTCGTCCTTCGCCGTGCGGTCGTACCAGGGATGCAAATCCTTCCATCCCCACACGCGGCCAACAAAGCGCGGCTCTACCCGGAATGGCGCCATTGCTGCAAATACGTTCCGCTCGGTCACAGGCATGCGGTCCACTGGTTTCCTTCTGGGATGTGCGACCTTCCCCATGGGACACAGGATCGCTTGAGCGGATTCTATCGTATGCCCCGATGCCAAGCCTCCGGTTGAATGCGGCGCGAGTGTCAAGCATAACCAACGGCAGAATGAGGCGAATAATAATGGCCCTTTGATCCCCCCCACCCGATTTCGGATCGATGTGAACGTCGGTTTTCGACTAGCAAAGCAATAGGCAGCACGCTATCCTCGCTGCATGAATCTCACTCCAGCCTTCGACCACATGTTCCAGCTCCCGATTCCCATCATCGAGAAGCTGTTGCGTCCCATCATCGTTTACCTCGCGCTCGTGCTCCTGCTGCGTCTCTTCGGAAAGCGCGAGCTGGCGCAGTTGAATCCCTTTGACCTCGTCGTTCTGCTTTCTCTTTCCAACACCGTGCAGAATGCCATCATCGGCGAAGACAACTCCATCACCGGTGGCGTTATTGGAGCCTTCACCCTGCTCGCCATCAATTGGTTCGTCGTCCGCGTCCTCTTCCGTTCTCCGCGATTGACACGTGTTCTCGAAGGACGGGCCGTCGTCCTCATCCGCGACGGGATCATCGATCGCAAGGCGCTCAAACACGAAGCGCTCACCCGTGAAGAACTTGTCGAGGTCATTCACCGCCAGGGCTTCGAACACTTGCATGACGTTCACCATTGCGAACTCGAACCGAACGGCTCGTTCTTCATTGAAGCCAAGGATCCGTCCATCGCCGACAAGCGGCATGACGAACTGTTGTCAAAGCTCGAAGCGCTGAACAAGGAGATCGCTGCACTTCGCGTTCGTCCCGCAACCTCCTAGCTTGCTCGCGATTGGCCTTCATCCGCGTCTCAGAAGTACAATCTCCGCAAACAGGAGCTTCCCTGATGTCGTTTTCCGCCCGCTGCCATCCCTGCCTTTTTCCGGCCCTGGCAGCCCTAGCGTTCTGTGCCTTTGCGTGTCCGCAATCTCTCCAGCACCGTTCCGCTACCCCCGCACCGGAAACAGCCACGCCCTCTGGCATGGCGCCTTCTCAGCCCGTCCTCGCCAAAGGAACAAGCCTCCAGGTCGAAATAAGCCGAAATCATCCGGTCAAAGTCGGTGAGCCCATCGAAGCTCGCCTGATGCACCCTATCTACGCCCAGGGCAAACTCGTCGTTCCCCAAAACACACCGCTCGAGGGCCACGTCGTCGCTCTTCAAGCCGACAGGAAGACGCGCTGGCACGCCCGCCTCCGCGGCGACTTCACGCCCTTCCATATCGTCGAGGTTCAGTTCGACAAGCTCGACCTTCCCGCCGGCACAGTCCCCATCGCCGCCGCTCCAGCCGCTAACGGCGCGCCCGTGCTCAAACTCAGCGCCCCCGGCGTCTCGCGCAGGCAGTCCTTCATCGCCCGGCACTGGGCCGAGGCCAAGGCCAATCTCCACGACCGCATTGCCTATTTCACCGCACCCGGCAAAGGCGATCGCGCTCTGCAATTGCTCTACCACCAGCTCCCTTACCACCCCGAGCGCATCGACGCGCACACCGCCTGGTCTTTCGAACTCACCGCACCCCTCGACCTACCCGAATCCGCCCTGGCTGAAACCGCCGCCACTCTTCCTGCGCCGCCGTCCACCGCATCAGGCTCCGGCAAGACCGAGGTCTGGTCCGTCAACGCCACTCTCGCGCGCGATTTGACTTCCGCCAGCGCCAAGCCCGGCGATTCCGTGGAAGCTCTCGTCGTTGAACCCGTCTACAACAAAGACCGCCAGCTCGTCGTTCCCCAGGGCTCGAAACTGGTCGGCAAGGTTTCCTCCGCCCGGGCCGCCCGCTCCTTCGGCCGCAATGGCAAACTTCGCTTCACCTTTCAGCAGGTCCGGTTCCCCGAGGGCTATCGTCGCCAGGTAGAAGGCGCGCTCGCAGGCGCGGCCACCGAAAAGACGCAGAACCTTTCTCTTGACGCCGAAGGCACCATCACGCCGCGCAGCCAGTCGAGCGCCATCGCTCCCTTGCTGCTCACGATGCTCGCTGGCCGCGCCCTCGACGAGGATGGCAACCTCACTGCCCAGACCGGCGTAGCGTCCAACGGATTCGGACTCATCGGACGCATCGTCGGCGTCGCTGCCGGCAATCGCAATCTCGCCGCCAGCATCGGATTCTATGCCGCTGCGCTTTCCGTCTACGACAACTTCCTGCATTCCGGCCGCGATGTCGTCTTTCCCCGCGATACCCGCATCGAAATCGAAACCACCCCGCTCCGTGCCCCCATTATCAAGCCAGAAGGGCAGTAACACGCGCCTGCTCGATCTGCTCCTCGATCACCCGCTTCAGATTTGCCGGCGAATACGTCGGTGCTTTGATGAACTTGCCGTCTTCGCGCTTGTGCACCTTCAGAACCGCGTGCCAGTTCCCGCCATGCGCATCCGCGTGGTTCGGGTGAACCAGTTCCTCGCGGTCCCCGCGCACCAGAACCGCGTCACACACGCTGCAATGCGGCCACGCTTTACTCATGTTGCTCCGCTGTACTTCATCCCATGCGCTCTGCGCCTTCACTCCCGCCGCAACCAGCGCCCCATACGTCACCACAAGCTGGTCGATGCACCCATCCACATACTCCGTAAAGTCCGGCGCGCCGTTCGGGTCGAGAACCACGCGTATATCGTCGATGACCGCAGGCCCTTCGTCGCTTGATCCCGACATCGTGACCGTGCAGCCGCAAGACCGTACGAACTCCAGCGCCTCCTCAAACACCAGCCGCGCCCGCAGCAGCCGCGTCGCCGCATTCGGCAGTTCAGGCGACTCCTTCACTTCCTGCTCAAACTGCGTCATCAACGCAACAATGTCTTCCTGCGGCCGATACGGCTTTTCTGTCATTCCATCCTCAATTCGAAATACATCCTTGAAATCCAGCGTTCCGCTGGCCTCACACGAGCAACTCTAATTGAGCGGACTTGTCCCCGAACCTGTCCTGCACGTGGAAATCTTTAGCCATAAACTTGAGCACTCACGACTTGCCTGCGTGGTCCCCATATTCCCAGTCATACGGCACGCCGGTATCACCCAGGATCAACCTGACCAACTCGGCGAAGCCTGCTTCGGAGCGAACATCGTTCGAGAGGATCAGGACGCAGCGCTGACTGGCCTCAATGCAGACCATGCTGTTCGCCGTCTGCCCGTCGTGGCCGCCTTTGTAAAAACCATGCCCCTGCGGGCCATCGAACAGCACGACGCCCAATCCGGCGTACAGATCCTTCCGCTGCTCCGCTGGCGGCAAGTCAGGCAGAAAGAGAGGGAACAGACTAGGAGTGCCAATGTGCTGCACGGGCCTCGTGATTTCGGCGCGCGAGGCAGCACTCAGTCCGTCGCCGCGGACCAAGGCGGCGGTGAACTTTGACAGATCATTGATGGTCGTATTCATTGAGCCGGCCGCCCGCACCTTGCTGCGCTTGTCATGCAGTTGTGGCTGGCCCTGATCGTTCCATCCATCTGCAACATTGGGATCCTGACCGTTACGCCACACCAGGCTTGTTCGGCTCATCCCCAGGCGATCAAAGTTCGCCTTGGTCAGATCTCCGACATCCAGCCCCAATCCCTGCGCCTTGCGGCCATGCTCAATTACGAATTGCAGCAGAATGAAGCCTTCACCGGAGTAGCTGAAACGCGTGCCCGGATCAAAATGAATATGCAGCTTCTGGTCCGGTTCGATGAACCAGAAATTGCTGAAGCCGGTGGAATGAGTCAGGCACATACGGGGCGTGATTTTTTTCCAGCGCGGATCGTCGGCCAGATCCCTATAGGGTCCGTACTTGTCTGGGAAAACCGGATCGGGGCCATAACTTGGCAGTGGATTGTCGAGATCGCTCATCAGGGGTGTATCGAGCCTTATCTTGCCCTGATCCACCATCTGCATCACGGTATACGCAAACACGGTCTTGGTCAGCGATGCGCCGTACATCACCGTGTCTGTCGTCAACGGGTCGCCCTTGGCATTACGGATGCCGTAGGAATTGACGTAAGCAGTCTTGCCATGATCGATCACCGCAACAGCCATGCCATTGGCGTGCGTGTGAGCCATGATCTTTCCCACCTCCGCGTCGATCGCCTTGCCGTTAGGCAGGGTCTGTGCGGCAATCGCAACGGGAAAGCAGAGGGCAGCAGAAAGCGCGGCCAGGAGGGGAAAACCTTTCTCCCGTGGATGCATGGTGAAAAGTCCTTTCACAACTCCAACGATGACTTGCGAACTTCCACGCAGACGTCCACTCGTGGCCTGACTGAGTTTACGCAGCCGGCTTCACGGTAGTTCCCCCGCAACCTGAGATCGGCCTACGCTTGAGGAGCCATCGGCGGCAGGCGTGGCCATTCCTGCTTTTCAGCATTCGGCGCATCGCTCCAGCGTCAAAAGTTGAAGCAATCAGGAGCAGTGCGAATGGCGCCAAAGGTGCCTACGCCTGGGCAGCTACTTCTCACTCCCACTCGATGGTGCCCGGCGGCTTCGACGTGATGTCATACACCACGCGATTGATCCCCCGCACCTCATTCACAATCCGGCTCGAAATTCGCTTCAGCACCTCGTGTGGGAGCGGCGTCCAATCCGCCGTCATGCCGTCTTCGGAATGCACTGCCCGAACCGCACAGGTGTAAGCATACGTACGCTGATCGCCCATCACGCCCACGCTCATCACCGGCAGCAGCACCGCAAAGCTCTGCCAGATGCTCGAATAGAGCCCCGCCGCCTTGATCTCGCTGACTACGATGTCATCGGCCTCCTGCAGCAGCGCCACGCGGTCCGCCGTCACTTCCCCCAGGATGCGCACCGCCAGCCCGGGCCCCGGAAACGGCTGACGTCCCAAAACGTCTTCCGGCATCCCCATGTCCCGTCCGATCCGCCGCACTTCGTCTTTGAATAAATCGCGCAGTGGCTCGATCAGCTTCAGCTTCATCCCCAGCGGTAGCCCGCCCACATTATGGTGGCTCTTGATCGTCTGGCTCGGCCCCTTCACGCTGCTCGACTCAATCACATCCGGATACAGCGTTCCCTGCACCAGCCAGTCCACGCCCCCCGACTGTTGCGCAATTCTGTTCGCCTCATCGTCAAACACCGCGATGAACTCCGCGCCAATCCTCTTGCGCTTCGTCTCCGGATCGGTGACACCGGCCAACTGCTTCAAAAACCTCTCGCTAGCATCCACCGCAACAATATTCAGCCCCAGCTTGTCGCGCAGATTTTTTTGTACGCTTTGGAATTCATTCTTGCGAAGGACGCCATTGTTCACAAATATGCAGGTCAGCTGGCTCCCAATCGCTTTGTGCACCAGCATCGCCGCAACCGATGAATCCACGCCGCCGGAGAGCCCGCAGATCACGTGCCCCTTGCCGACCTTCTCGCGAATTCCCGCAACCGTTGTCTCGATAAAGTGTGCCGCCGTCCAGTCGCCCTTCGCCCCGCAAATGCCGAACACAAAGTTCTTGATCAGTTGCGGCCCAAGCGGCGTATGGTGCACCTCGGGATGAAACTGCACCGCCCATGTCCGTCGCTCTTCATTCGCAATCGCCGCCAGCGCATTCGAAGTCACCGCGGTCCGGCGAAATCCCGGAGGCAATTCCAGAGCCTCGTCCCCATGGCTCATCCACACCTGGATCGCGGGCGGCAGTCCTGCAAAGAGCGGCGTCGACCTGTCTTCCAGCGCAACCTCGGCATGTCCGTATTCGCGCTTCGGCGCCGTGCGCACCTTGCCCCCCAGGTGATGCACGATAAAGTGCAACCCGTAGCAGATGCCCAGCGTCGGCACCTTCATCTCCAGCAGCTTGGGATCGGCATTCGGCGCGTCCGCGTCGTACACCGACGAAGGTCCGCCCGAGAGGATGATGCCGATTGGCTTGTAGGCCTCAACCTCGGCGAGCGGCACCGTACACGGCAGCACGACTGAAAACACATTCAGCTCGCGAATACGACGCGCAATCAGCTGCGTGTACTGCGAGCCGAAATCAAGAATAACGATGGTTTGGGTGTCCACGTTCCAGTGTGGCAGGGGCCACGCCGCCCTGTAAAGAACCGATAGATCCTTCCACGCCGATTCACTCCACACAAAAATCTCGCGGCGAAGTCAGACCTTTCCAACGGCCCCCCGGATCGTCGCCGCAAAAGATAGCGCAACGATTCCTGAACCTCACTTCTATCGCACCTTGATAACCCGCGTGAATTTTGTAGCAGCCTGCCGAACACTCCCCATAAGTAACGTTTTGGGGGCATTACTGTCGCCGAAGTGTCCTAACCTGAGGCACTCTTTCGCGAGCACTAAAGCAATATGGTGCGCCGCCGATTTCGGAAATAAAGTCTGAGTAGCGAACGAGCCAGATCAGCTGAATGGGACCACCATTTCATCCAGGATCCTCGTACTCCAAGGAGATCGTCCAGTGGATCCATCGAGCATCGGCGCCAACCTCTCCGTGATCCGCAATCATGTCGAGCTTTTTGTTGTCCTGCTCTTTGGCGTGCCCGCCGTATTCATTCTTGCGATTAAGCTCTGGGTCGCCCATCGCGCCACCAGAGCCCAGCGCATCACCAACTGGTTTGTTCCCACGGATTTCGATTCCGAGTCAGCACGCTTGCACTACAGCATGCAACACCAGGCCGTCGCTCTCGCCCACAAGAGTCGCCGCAATGCGCGCCATGCCGCCCCAGCCAGAAAATCGAATTCAAAGGGGAGCGTCTGAGATTTACGCTCCCCCCCACTCCCCCGCCAATCCCGGCTCGACACATGCCACGCTTTACTTCGCCACGCTGCCTTCGCCCTTGTAAACCACCCCGCCCTTCATCACAAACTTCACGTCCTGCAGCACCCGAACATCTTCCAGCGGATTCTTCTCCACCCCGATAATGTCTGCCCATTTCCCCGGCTCCAGCGAACCCGTCTTCGTCGTCCACCCCATCAGGTCCGCCGCATTCACCGTCGCCGTCTGCAGCGCAGCCAGCGGAGACATCCCCATCTGATTCACATACACGTCCAGCTCATGAGCATTCAACCCATGCGGATACACCGCCGCATCCGTCCCTAGCGCGATCTTCACCCCCGCCTCTATCGCGTGCTTGATGTTCTTCTTCGCCACCGCGCTTACATCCAGCATCTTCTGGTGATATAGGGCGGGCAGATTGCCCTTTTCCACCATCCAGTCCTCCAGATAGAGTGTCGGCACCAGATAGGTCCCGCGCTTCTTCATCTCCGCGATGGCTTCGTCGTTGATGTAGCTTCCGTGTTCGATCGAGTCCACGCCCGCCTCCGTCGCCCACAGAATTCCCTGCGCTCCGTGCGCATGCGCCGCCACCTTGCGTCCCAGCCGATGCGCGTCCGCCACAATCGCCTGCATCTCTTCGAGTGTGAATTGCGATGCCTGCGGGTCGTCGCCCTTCGAAAGCACGCCGCCGGTCGCGCATATCTTGATCAGGTCCGCCCCATACTTAATGTTCTCGCGTACTTTGTGCTGCACCTGCGCAATGCCATCCGCCACACCGTCGCCCACCAGGTGATACTGGATCGGCAACAGGTTCTCATCGCAGTGTCCGCCGGTGATGCCCAGCAGCGGCCCGCTCACTTGCATGTGCGGTCCCGGCACCTGTCCGGCATTGATCGCATCGCGCAGGTCTACATCCACAAATCCGTAGGCGCCCACATTGCGCACAGTCGTGAAACCGGCCATCAGCGTCGTACGCGCATTCACCACGCCATTGATCGCTTCTTTCGCCGAGGTCGACGTCAGCTCTTTATATGGATCGAAATCTGGATTCATCGTCAGATGCGTATGGACGTCGATCAGCCCCGGCATCACCGTCATCCCGCCCAGATCCACAACCGCATCGCCCGGCTCGGCGGCCACTGAGGCTGACGGCGCGATCGACTGAATCCTATCCCCGACCACCACGATCGTCTGCGCATCTGCAATCTTGCCGGTCTTCACGTCAAGCACATGTCCGGCCCGTACGAGCGTGCGCTTGGCATCAACCTTTTCCTGTCGTTGAGCAACCGCCGCCATCGAAACTGCTCCAGCGCCAAACGCAAGGCACAAAGAAAGCGCGAGCTTCCGTCTCAAACTCATTCCGTCTTCTCCATTTCGGGGAACTGCTAGCGGAGTTTAGCAAATCGTATCCGCAGTCCGAACATTTTCTTGCCCTCAGATTCCTGAAGCCGCTCCTCGGCTGCGTCTGGTAATCTTCTCTGCGGCGCAGCGGCGCTCGATCCTGCTACGCTTCTTCCAGGCCTCCTCTTCAACCCCCTTTGCCGAACGAGCGCGGCCTGTCAATTCGCCAATTCAGAGGAGAACCTATGAAGCTTTCTGAGCTCGTGCCCGTATTGCTGATTGCTACCGGAATCGCGGTTGCCCAATCTCCTGCCCCATCTTCCAGTGACGATTCCAAGCCCACGCCGCCTCCCGCCTCCAAGAGCTTCGATCTTTCGGCCATCGACAAATCCGCCGACCCCTGTCAAGACTTCTATCAATATGCATGCGGAAACTGGGTCAAGGAAAATCCCATTCCCGCCGACCAGGTCCGCTGGGCTCGCTCGTTCTCGCTTCTCGGGGAACGTAATCGTTACCTGCTGTGGCAGGAACTCGATGCCGCTTCAAAAGATCCCAAGACCCCGCTCCAGAAAAAATACGGCGACTTCTATGCCGCCTGCATGAATACGGATCTGATCCAAAAGGAAGGCCTCGAGCCCATCAAGCCGGCCCTTGACCGCATCGCCGCGCTTAAAGACACCAGGAGCCTCGCCCCGCTGGTCGGAGGTCTCGCCGAGCGCGGAGATCCCGCCCCGCTCTTCCGCTTTGGTGTCCAAGTCGATGAAAAGGACGCATCCAAACAAATCGCCAGCGTCGGCCAGGCCGGACTGTCGCTGCCAGACCGCGAATACTACCTCTCCGAAGGCAAGCGCTTTCAAACCATTCGCCAACAATATCGCGAACACATGACCAAAATGTTCACCCTTGCCGGCGATTCGCCTGAGGATGCCGCCAAGGAAGCCGATGCCGTACTCACCATCGAAACCGCTCTCGCCAAGGCGTCTACCAGCCGCACTGCCCTGCGCGATCCTGAAAATCGCTACCACATCTACACCGTCGCCGACTTCCAGAAACTCGCGCCCGATTTTGATTTCGCGGCGTATTTTAAGGATGTCCAGGTGCGGCCCTTCGATACCCTCAATGTCGCCACCCCCGATTTCTTTAAGGAGTTGAACGAACTGGTCTCATCCGAGCCCGTCGATGCTTGGAAGTCGTACCTGCGCTGGCACACGATTCACGCCTCGGCCGGTAACCTGCCCAAGGCCTTCTACGACGAAAACTTCAACTTCTTCGGCAAAACCCTCGCCGGCCAGAAGGAACCCACCCCCCGGTGGAAGCAGTGCACCGCTGAAACCGATCGAGCTCTCGGCGAAGCCGTCGGCCAGGACTGGGTGAAGGCGCACTTCCCGCCCAAATCAAAGGCCAGCATGGATAAACTGGTCGCCGCACTTGAAAAGGCTCTTGGCGATGACATCCAGACGCTGCCCTGGATGAGCGAAGACACCAAGAAGGCTGCCGAAGCGAAGCTCGCCCTCTACCGCAACAAGATTGGTTACCCCGAAAAATGGCGGGACTACTCCGCCCTGATCGTCAAACGGGACGAACCCATCGGCAACATGCATCGCGATGCGGTCTTCCAACGTAACTTCAACCTCAACAAACTCGGAAAACCCGTCAATGAGAAGGAGTGGGGCATGACGCCGCCGACGGTCAACGCGTATTACAACCCGTCGATGAACGACATCAACTTTCCCGCGGGTATTCTCCAGCCCCCGTTCTTCGATCCCGACATCGATCCCGCCGTCAACTTCGGTGGTATCGGCGTGGTTATCGGACACGAGATGACGCACGGCTTTGACGACCAAGGCTCGAAATACGACGGCCACGGCAACCTGCGCGAGTGGCAGACCGCCGAAGATCGCAAGAAATTCGTCGAGCGCACCGACTGCGAAGTTTCCGAATACGGCGGCTTTGAAGCGGCCCCGGCTCACGGTGACGTGCCCGAAGCCAAGCTCAATGGCAGGCTGACCCTCGGCGAGAACACCGCCGACAATGGCGGCCTCCGCATCGCCTATTTGGCCCTGCTTGACGTGCTGGCCAAGGAAGGCAAGACCATCGACGAAAAGATCGACGGATACACCGAGGCGCAGCGCTACTTCCTCGGGTTCGCCCAGGTTTGGTGCCAGAACGAGACCGAACAGGCAGCCCGCCAGTCGGCCATGGTCGATCCCCATTCGCCCGGACGCTGGCGCGTGAATGGTACGGTCCAGAACTTCGATGAATTCGGAAAGGCATTTGGCTGCCACAAGGGTCAGCCGATGTATCCCGAAAACTCCTGCCGCGTCTGGTAACAACCCCTTCCTTCAGGAGCCGCGGCGCATCGTCAGCCGCGGCTTCAGCCCATGCAGACCGCGCTGAGACCCCCCGACGCATTCTCGCCACACAGCGGTTCCGGTTCTCCTTCCGCGAGGTGACGTTGCTGTCATTTCCGCGTCCAATTTGCATCGGTTATCCGCATCTGATTGGCTCGAGGGCGACATGTTCTATCACGCCGCGTTTCCCCGTAGCGATCCAGCTTCAAACACCTTGCTTTGGGCTACAGCGGTTCCTCGATCGCCGTATACCGAAGCCACGAAGGCAAGTGGCTTTTTCATCTGGAAAAGCCACCTCGATGGAGGCCGGAAATGGCTACATGAATTGTGAAACCGGTCTATCTTGCGCTGAAACTAGGCATAACAAGCCCTCGCCTTTTACAATGCAGCAGGGACCCATCCCAACCCAGCTCTGCTGCGGAATCAGCACACTTGGCGGCTTTCGCCTGACCAGGATGAAGGAATCGCATGAAGTTCAGGAAATTCGGCAAGGCTCTTCTGATGACCGCGCTCTCCGCTGGCGTAGTCTTCGGCATCTCGTCTTGCGTGCAAAGTTTTTCGGTTGGCTATCTCTACATCACCGGAACGCAAACAGCCTCCACCACCGGCGCAGGCATTATCAGCGGCTTCAAAATCGACCACAATACCGGCAATCTGGTCCCCATCGCAGGCCTTCCGGTCAGCTCCGGCGGGGCTAACCCCGTCCGGGCCGTGCTGCTGACTGGAGGACGGTTCCTCTATGTGCTCAACCAGGGCTCAACCAAGGACGGCGGACCTTGCAGCCCCACCGATGTCTGCTCCAACGCAAATATCACCCAATTTTCCATCGGCGGCAACGGTGTGCTGGCCCCCCAGGGAACCTACTTTACCCAGGGAAACAATCCCTTCCGCCTGGTTGCCGACTCGACCGGCTCACACATCTTTGTGCTCGATCATGATGCTCCCAGTGGCGCAGGATGCTCGCTGGTCTTCGGTGTACAGGTGACCACTTGCGGCGACATTACCGCGTTTTCGGTCGACTCCACCACCGGACGCCTGAGCTACGTCCTCAATTCGCAGGTCACCGCTTCCACCGGCGCGCCGCTACCCTACTTCCCGATCCCGGCGAACCCTATCGACTTCGTGCTTACAGGAAACTTCTTCCTCACGCTGAGCGGCACTCCGGCGACCGGCGATTCGGTTTTTCCGTATGCCTACAATGCGGGAAACGGCCAGCTGACCATCAATCAGAACAGCTCGCAGCCGCTTGGCATCAGCCAGGCAACGGCGATCGTCTCGGCCGGCAGCCAAATCTACGTCCTCGATGATGGCCCGAATACGAACACTCCACCTTCGAATGGCCAGATCTTTGCCTTCACTGCGGGTACAAACGGATCCCTTCAATCCTTAGCCAACGGCAATATTCCCGATAGTGCCACATTCTCCAAGCCCATCCTTGCGCTCCAGGCAAATGGCAAGAGCTGGCTTTACGTCCTCAATGAAGGCGACAATGCCAACACGACTGTTGCTCAGAGCGGGATCGCAGCCTTCACCATTACGACCCCGTTTCAGGCGTCGCCGATTTCCGGCCAGACCGGTGACACAGGCGGGACAGGCGCCGGCCCTCAGTGCATTCTTGAGGACCCGTCCAACCAGTACATCTACACCGCTAACTTCAACGATTCATCCGTCACGGGCCTCTCGATTGACCAGAACGACGGAAATCTAACTCCGCTTAATCAGTCGACGAAGGCAAAAAGCAGTTACAAGCTTCCCGGCCCCGGGACATGGTGCGTTGTCACCGGGCGCACAAGCTAATACCTTCGCGGCAATGTTCTTCACCGAGTGAGAGCGGCGCCTATGGCTGCTCTTACTCGACCCGCAAAGGCTCTTGAAGGTGTAGGACGCAGCAGATTCGATCAGAGTGCAATTGCAGAATCAGGCATCGGACGATTCAGTTCGAAGATTCGATTTTCAGAAGGTCACGAAGTTGGCTCCAACACGAAAGATGCGCATGAAGTTGAACAAACCGATTCAATTGCTGGCCATCTCGGCGGCATGTCTGCTGGCAGCCTCCTTCCTCGCAGCCTGCGCCACGCTCACCGTGGATTTCGTGTACGTGACCAGTGCCTTGGCGGCGGGCCCCAACAGCTACGGAGAAGTCGACGTTTTCGAGATCAACTCCGAATCAGGCCGCATGCGCCAGATCGTCACTTCGCCCTTCCCTTCCGGCGGCCGCAATCCCGTTGCTGAAGCCGTGTCGCCCGACGAGGCAGATCTCTATGTCGTCAATGAAGACGACAATTCTATCGTTCAGTTCGTCATCGGCAGCGACGGCAAGCTCTACCCTCAGAACACCGTGAATACGCCCGGCATCTTCCCGCTCGCGACAGCTGTCTCAGGGAAATTCCTCTACGTCGTCGATCTCTATCAGCCGCTGCCAACGTGCAGCCCGGCTTCACCCTGCTCGGGATCTGTGGCCGTTTTACCCATTTTGGATGCAGCGCAGGCTGGTGCTCTCAAGCCCCCGCAACCCGCCGACACGCTGGGAACTCCCGTGGTGAACACTGCCATCAGCGCCAGCTATTGGCCACTCTCGCTGTCGGGCGGTGCCGCATCTGACGTCTTCGTTCCCACTGCGGTCGCGGTGGCTGCATCGGGGCCCTATGTGTACATCGCGGGCTATGATTCCAACACCGGCATCGGCTACGTTTTCGGATTTGTCAGCGGCTCCGATGGCACCCTCACCTCGATTCCCGGTTTTCCCCTGGCCGTTGGAACTCATCCCAGCGGAATCGCGAGCGACGCATCCGGCGCCTATCTCTACGTCGCAGATTCCACCCAGAACCTGGTCTACGGTTTCCAGATCAATGGCGGGGCACTAACCGCCCTGAGCGGCAGCCCGTTCGCCACAGGCGGACGGCCAAGTGCCATCCTGCTCGACGCAAACGCCAAGTATGCCTTCGTCGCCAACGGTCAGGATTCAAATCTGAGCGTCTACTCTGTCGCCTCCGGCAATCTGAGTCGGCTCGGAACGTACACAACTGGTACGCAGCCCGTTGCCATCGGCATCGACCCTTCGCTGAATCAGTACGTCTATACCGCAAATTTCCTCGGCAACAACGTATCGGGATTTCAGTTGAACTCCAGCGACGGTTCTCTTATCAATTCGCAATTTTCACCGTCCGCCTCCAACGCCAATCCAACAGCGGTAGCGGCAATTACGCATGGAAGCAGAAAGAAATAGCTCAGCAGTAGACGTCCTCCGGCCGGCTGCGCTCAGAAAGACCCAATTCGACTTGCAGCAGCACCCCCTTTCAGGGCTTTTACAATGACTGATAGGAACCTCAACCAGCATTCTCGGGGCTTGACCTTGACAGCCCGTGACGAAGGAAGCGCATGAAGTTCAGCAAATTGAGACAGCTCATGCTGGTCTCTGCCATCGGCCTCGTTGTGGCCACGCTCTTTTCAGGTTGTCAGCTTGTGACGATCGACTATCTGTTTGTCGCCACTTCCGCAAGCAAAATCGGCTCAAATGGCAGCGCCTGTCCCGCCGGTGAGATCGAAACCTTCGCCGTCGATTCTGAGTCCGGTGCCATCCGCTCGGCGCAGCCCCAGGTCTGTTCCGGCGGCACCACGCCAACGGCAATCGCCATCTCTCCCGGTTACCAGAATCTCTATGTCGCCAACCAGGTGGATATGAACGTCGTCCACTTCGCCGTCGCCGCCAACGGCGTCCTGACTAAAAAGGAGAGCGCTCAGCTCGGCACAACGCCCGTTGCCATGTCGGTCAGTCCCGACGGCAATACCCTCTATGTCGTTTCCGGAACCACGACAGCAACCCTCACGGCCTATTCGCTTTCTTCAGGTGCACTGGGCTCAGCGGCTAATCAGGTCAGCCTCACGATCCCGGGCTTTGCCTCGGATTCCGTCGTGCCGACCGGTGTCACCGTCCTCGCAAACGGAAATGCCGTTTATGTGACTGCTTACGACTTGTCCTCCTACAACCCCGGAGGAGTCACAACCAGCACCGCAAACCCCGGATGGTTGTTTGGATTCACAACCGGCTCCGGGGGAGCATTGACCGCAACACCCGGAAGCCCCTACAACGCGGGCGTCAAGCCTTCTGCCCTGGCTGCAGACCCAACCAATCGATTCGTTTACGTTACCGATTTCGCATCGAACCAGTTGATCGGCTATGGCATCTACTCCGGCTACACCCTCAACTTCCTGGTCAACGGCCCCTACAAGACCGGTGGACAACCTTCGTCCATTGCGATCGATCCTCGCGGCAAGTTCATCTACGCCTCCAATTCGCTTGACGCCAGTGTGACCGCATACGTAATCGATCTGACGACCGGTACGCCATCGACTGCAATCAACTCAACCGGCTCGCAAACCAACAGCACCGATACGCAGCCCGTCTCTGTCGCCGTTGATCCTGCACTTGGCCGCTTCGTCTACACAGCCAACTTCCTCGGCAACTCGGTCTCCGGTTTCCGGCTCGATCCAACTGCGGGTACGCTGAAACAGACGCAGACAACACCCTATCCCACCGGAGTGCACCCGGCGGCCCTCGTCCTGGTGCCGCATGGCAACCACTCCACACAAACGGTGACCCCGTAACCCACTGGATAAGGGGAACCTTGAAGCCCAGCCAATCGGCTGGGCTTCTGCTTTTGCGGCGCAGATGGAATGAATTCACCTAAACGTTTTACCAGCGGTTCCCGCATCGCTATACTGGCTCCGCGTCCGGCGCGCGAACAAAGCCGCGCGCAAACACACAAGGAGATCGCCTCGTGTCTCAGCGCCTTCGCTTCACTTTGCTTGTCATCTCTGTCCTGCTTGCCACACCTTGCCAAACTCTCGTCGCGGCGCCTGCGCCCGATCACGATCGGTTTCGTGTCGCTGTCTACATCCCCGTCTCCGTTGTGCAGAAGATGAAGGATCCTGCCTACCTTCAGAAGTCCTGGGACGACCTCTCCAGCCAGGTCAAAATCGACAAGGTCTACATCGAGACCTATCGCAGCGGAACCATTGCCGAAGACGCGAATCTCGAACAAGTTAAGGCCTTCTTCGCCTCTCATCATGTCGAGACCGCCGGCGGCATCGCCTACGTTGGCCGCGGCGACACGGCAGGCGCCGACGCACCCGATGACAGCGGCGGACAATTCGTCTCCATGTGCTACACCGACCCCAAACAGCGCGATTACGTCAAACACATCGCCGAAATCACCGCGCGCCATTTTGACGAAATCATGCTCGATGACTTTTTCTTCAATAACACCAAGTACGATTCCGACATTGCCGCCAAGGGCAATCTCTCCTGGGATGCATTCCGCCTCAAACTCATGGATAACGTCTCCCGCGATCTCGTTCTTGGCCCAGCGCGCGCCATCAATCCCAAGGTCAAAATCATCATCAAATTCCCCAACTGGTACGAGCATTTCCAGGCCAACGGCTACGACCTCGACCAGGAACCGAAGCTCTTCGACGGCATCTATACCGGCACCGAGACCCGAGACCCGGTTGACAACGATCAGCACCTGCAGCAATACGAGAGCTACGAGATTGTTCGCTACTTCGAAAACATCGCGCCCGGCCGCAACGGCGGAGGCTGGGTCGATACCTACGACAGCCGGTACATTGATCGCTACGCCGAGCAGCTATGGGACACCATGCTCGCCAAGACGCCGCAGATGATGCTATTTCAATACAGCGATCTGCTTCGCCCCGCCGGGATGGGCAATCGCCAGGCATGGAGCAACCTGCCTACCACCTTCACTGCCGCCGGCCTCGAAAAGTGGCACGCCGACTCGGGCAGCAGCGCATCAGTCAGCTACGCAACCACCGCCGGCTATGCGCTCTCCCAGGTCAATGCCGTCCTCGGCAAACTCGGCAAGCCCATCGGCATCGCCAGCTACAAGCCCTACCAGTCCACAGGCGAAGATTTCCTGCAGAACTACCTCGGCATGATCGGCATCCCCATCGAAATGCACCCCGACTTTCCGACCGAAGCCCACACCATCGTGCTCACGCAGGAAGCCGCCTTCGATCCGGATCTGGTCAGCAAGATCCGCACCCACCTTGAACAAGGCGGCAACGTCATCATCACCACGGGCCTTCTGAACCTGCTGCAGGACAAAGGAATTAAACAGATCGCCGAAATCCACACCACTGGAAACGTACTCCGCGTCAATGAGTTCTGGGGCGGCTATGGTGCGGGCAGTGGAGCCGATTTTGGCAAAACCGCCGACATTCTTGTCCCTGAGGTCGCCTTCCAAACCAATGATGCGTGGCCCATCGTCCGCGGCACTGCAAACGGCCGAGGCGCGCCGCTGCTGCTCATGGATCGCTATTCAAAAGGCATTCTATTTGTCCTGGCAATTCCCGAAAACGCCAACGATCTCTACGCGCTCCCACAGCCGGTTCTCACCGCAATTCGCCGCTACATTCAATCAGGATTCCCGTTCATCGTCGACGCGCCAAGCAAGGTCAGCCTCTTTGCTTACGACAACCACACCTTCGTAGTCGAGTCGTTCCTGGATGCACCGGCCGATATCACCGTCAACGCGGCCGGAGCGCCATCGCACCTCCGCAATCTCGCGACCGGCAAATTGATCCGCCCCTACTCCATTCCACAATGTATTCGCTCGCCGCATTGCGCCCTGTTTGACGTCTTCAAAATCACCCTTCAACCCCACAGCTTTATGGCATTTGCGGAAGAACAATAACAAGGAAGGCGGTGCTCCCGACGCCCGCGTCAGGAACCCGCTGTGGCCTCTGTGAACTAAGAACTATGAACTATGAACTTCGTTCATCTCCACACGTGCATCCATCCGCGCAAAATGCGCTGCACGGGCTTCTCTACAAAGTGGAGCGCCAGCAACGCCATCGCGATCAGCAGTACGTAACTGATCCAGGGATCGAACCGCGCTAGACCTAGCCTGTTCAGCACGTGCGAATCATGAATCATATTCCACATGTTGAAATGGAGAAGATAGAGGCAATAGCTCGCCTCGCCCACAAACACCAAGGGCCGCATCCCCATCACCTTCGATAGCGGATTGATTCCTGCCAGCCCGAGAATCATGCAACCAAACAGTGGCATAAAGAAGCCGTCATGCAACAGCGGATATGGAAGCCGGTATGCCTGGGTTAGAGTCACAAATGTCGCCGTAAAACCGAAGATCCCCAGCACCAGCCGACGGTTCCCCATGCGCGGAACCACTTCATCCAGCTCCGCTAACAGAACTCCAAAAACAAAACTCGCAAGGTGCGGGATCGGCGTATATTTCAGCGCCTGCAGCCACGGCCCAGAGCTGAAGCGATCCACGTGCGCCAGCCCATCGGGATTGAAAATCACGTATAGTGTTCCCGGAATCAGTCCGGCCATCCACACCAGACCCATCTTCGCCAGGTGCGGTCCGATCCGCTCCGGCTTCTTCCACCGTGCCATCCACGGAAAGAGCACATAGTAGAAAGACTCGGCCGACATCGTCCATGCCGGAGTATTCAAGAACGTCGCAATATCCGGGATCCACCCCTGCAGTAGCAGCGGCGACAGCGCCATGCCCGTCCAGAACATCGCATGCGTATGGGATCCCCACTCCAGGGGAATGATCTTGAACGCCAGGATGAGGCTCAACAGATAGATCGGATAGAGTCGCGTGAATCGCGCCTCGTAGAACCGCACATTGCTCAGTTCACCCGCGCGCGCTTTCGCGTTGTAGTTGTACCCCAGCACGAAGCCCGAAAGCAGAATGAAAAAGCTCACAGAAGCGTAGCCGGCGTTTACAACCGGCGCCAGCGGCCCGAACCAGTTTGGATTGGAAAAATGGAATAAAACGATGTTGACAGCCGCAAAACACCGTAGGCCCGTCAATGCATCAAGCCGCGCTGGCTTTTTCATTTCCACTTGCTGTTTAGACGCCAAATCGCCGCCGGCTGACGCAATTACCGAGGGCCCAGGATTTCATCGAACTGCGCATACCGACCCGGATCTTCGGATTACCAGTCAAGGAAAACTGTGAACTTCAAACCATGAAATGTGAACTGCCGCTACGCCGTCACGAGTGAACCGACCTTTTCGCCCAGCACGACTCGCCGGATGTTCCCCGGCTGGTTCATGTTGAAGATGATCATTGGAAGGTTGTTGTCTTTGCAAAGACTCACCGCGGTAAGGTCCATCACCTTGAGCCCTTGCTTCAGGATCTCCATGTAGGTTATCTCGTCGTACTTCACGGCGTCCTTCACCAGCACCGGGTCGGCACTATAGACGCCCTCCACCTTGGTTCCCTTCAGCAGTACGTCGGCTTTAATCTCCATTGCACGCAAGCTCGCCGCCGTGTCGGTAGAAAAAAACGGATTCCCGATGCCCGCCGCAAAGATCACGACCCGGCCCTTTTCAAGGTGCCGCACCGCCCGCCGGCGGATATATGGCTCCGCCACCTGGTTCATGAATACCGCGGTCATCACTCGACACTGCACGCCGCGCTGCTCCAGGGCGTCCTGCATCGCGATGGCGTTCATCACCGTCGACAGCATGCCCATGTTGTCCGCGGCCACACGGTCCATCTCCTTCGCCTGCTGCGCTACCCCGCGAAAGAAATTGCCACCACCGACCACGATCCCGATTTCCACCCCCAAATTGTGGACCTCGGCAATCTCTTCGGTGATCTCAGCGACCTTTTCAGCATCCAGACCAAACCGGTTCGGACCCGCCAGTGCCTCTCCCGAAAGCTTGAGAATAATCCGCTTATACATGCCTTTTCGAGTATCGCACACGCACCGAGACCCAACGGATGCTGGTCCCAAACTACTCAGGAAGGCTCCCAAAGTTTCAATTCTGAAACAAAAGGAGCCCGTCCGGAGCTTTGCTTCAAAGCCTTTAGTAGGTGTACACCCGCGCATCCCACGCGCCCAGTTTGAGCTTCGAGCCGCCCGTCTCGGGCGTGCCCTGCACATTGGCCAGCACCAGCTTGCCCGCTGTTACTCCCTCGGGAAGTGTGTAGTCCAAAGGCTTTTCCCCAAAGTTCAGCACCACCAGGAACCGCTGATCCGGTTTGGCCGGCACCTTTAGCGTACGCGTGTAAGCAAACACCTGCGTATTGTCCGGATCGAGATCCTTGTAGTCCCCGTAAACAAAAGCCAGATGCGCATGATGAAGCCCAATCGCCTCCTGCGTATAGCGCAAGATCGACTCCGGATCGGCCCCCTCTTTCGACGCGTTGATCTCCTTGTAATTTGGATTCATCGCCAGCCACGGCTTCGCCGCGTCGCTCGTGAATCCCGCATTCGGCGCATCGCTCCATTGCATCGGCGTACGGGAATTGTCGCGGCCAAATCTCCGCGACTCGGCAATAAATTCCCCTTCCGTCATCTTTCCGCCGAGCACCTTCTCCTTGTACGCGTTCTTCACTTCGATATCGTTGAACTGGTCGAGCCGCGTGAACGGATAATTCGTCATGCCCAATTCATCGCCCTGGAAAATAAAAGGCGTACCACGCAGTGTCAGCAGCATTGTCTCAAGCAACTTCGCCGAGCGTATACGAAACTCCGCCGTTGAGGTATCGCCATAGTTCGACACAAGCCGCGGATTGTCGTGGTTCGACAAAAATACCGTGTCCCAATCCGTCTTGCTCAGCGCCGTCGCATGGTGATCGTAGATCGCCTTCAACTGTGGCAGCGTCCACTTCGCCTCCGAGTAGAACTCCCCGCGATTCAACCGCACCGCATCGAAATTGAACACCATATTCAGTTCGTGCCGTTGGCTGTTGATGATCTTCGGCTCCTCTTCAAGCGTGATCCCAATCGCCTCGCCCACCGTCATCACGTCGTACTTCGACAGCACCTCGCGATTCATCTGCTGCAGATACTCATCACGATGCGGCCCATTGGCCCAAAGGCGCGGCGGATCTTTCATTTCTTCCGGCGTAAGATCCGGCAATCCCGGCTGCTTTGAGATCAGCGGAATCACGTCCATCCGGAATCCATCCACACCCTTGTCCAGCCAGAACTTCATCAGCGCAAACACATCCTCGCGCACCTTGGGATTGTCCCAGTTCAGATCCGGCTGCTTTACCGCGAAATAGTGCAGATAGAACTGCTTCGTCGTCCCGTCCCATTGCCACGCCGAGCCCGAAAAAAAGCTCGGATAATTATTCGGCGGCAACGGATGCGCGGGATCTGCCGGATTCGGCTTCCCATCGCGCCAGAAGTAGTAATCGCGATATGGACTGTCCTTCGACGACCGCGACTCCACAAACCAGCGATGCTCATCCGACGTGTGATTCACCACCAGGTCAACGATCAACCGCATGTGACGCGCCTTGATCCCCGCCAGCATGCGATCAAAGTCCGCCATGGTGCCGAACTCCTTCATCACCTTGCGGTAATCGCGAATGTCATACCCGTTGTCCGCATTCGGCGAGTCATAATGCGGCGACAGCCAGATCACATTCACACCCAGCTTCTTCAAGTAATCGAGACGCTGCGTGATGCCGTTCAGATCACCGATCCCATCACCGTTTGAATCCTGAAAACTGCGGGGATAAACCTGGTACACCACGGCTTCCTTCCACCACATCGGCTCATACCCGTTCACCCGTGCAGCAGAGTTGTGGACGGTTGATTCGGCTTTCGCAGCGTTCGAACTCTGCTGCGCGAAGGTTTGGTCAATTGAAATCGCGGCGAAGACAAATCCTAGTGCAAGCAAAACAGTTGTTCTTTTCACGCGCCAAATCATATCGCAGCTGGCTCTCTTCCGCTCGTGATTCCAGATTTCAAGGTCCTCTTTCCTTCATCGATGTAACCCATACTTGTATCCAGACTTAGAACAAACCACGTTAACTCCGGCGAGTCCTGAACCACCCTCGTAACTTGACAGTGCCTTCGCACTGGTTTATTTTACTTTGCAACGTAAAGTGAGTTCCTGATGAGCTTCCCGATTCATCCCCTCGACAAGGCACTCGGCGATATCACCAGCATTCGCCGTCAGGTCGCGCGCACCACTGAATTCCGCGGCTATGGCGCCGCCACACTCGCCGCCACCGGCATCTTCGCCATCCTCGCTGCTGTCGCGCAAGGCTTCCTGCTGCCCGATCCCGTCAACCACATCGGCAACTACCTCCGCATCTGGATCACCACCGCCGTCCTCTCCGCCGTCCTCATCGGCATGCAGACTCTCACCCGGACGCGCCGCATCCATTCCGGTCTAGCCGACGAAATGATCCTCATGGCAGTCGAGCAGTTTCTTCCTTCCGTCGGCGCCGGTGCACTCATATCTGTCATCCTCGTCCGGTTTGTCCCTGGATCTGTGTGGCTGCTTCCCGGGCTTTGGCAAATCACTTTCAGCCTCGGCGTCTTCGCATCCTGCCGATTCCTGCCCAAGCCGATGACGGCCGCAGGTTGCTGGTATCTACTCACAGGTCTCACCTGCATCGGCCTCGGTGATACGCGCGCACTCACTCCATGGACCATGGGAGTGGCCTACGGTGTCGGCCAGTTGATCGTCGCCGCGGTTCTCCTCTGGGGCTCGAAAGAAGATCGCGATGAAGACTAAGTCGTCCAGCAGCGAAGGCCGCTTTGCCTACGAAGGCCTCGATCGCGTCATCCACGAACGCGCGCGCCTCAGCGTGCTGACCTCGCTCATCACCAATCCCAAAGGCGTGCCCTTCAACGATCTCAAGCAGCTATGTGCCCTTACCGACGGTAACCTGAGCCGTCATCTCAGCGTTCTCGAAACAGCCAAGATGGTCGAAATCATCCGCGGCCACGACCGCAACCGCCCCCAAACCATCTGCCGCATTACACCATCCGGCCGCAAACGCTACCTCGAATACCTCACTACCCTCGAGCAGGTAGTCCGCGACGCCGCCGGCGGCGCAAAACCAGATCCAGCGGTTTCTGCCTTCCTCCAGAATCTCGCCCCTTCGCGTACTTAAAATTTTTTGCCCAATAACTTTGCAGTGCAAAGTGCAGAGTCGGAAGTACAGGAATCATCCAAAATCACGATCTGCAGGAATTTACTTTATGACGCAAAGCAAATCGCAAACCGGCCTCCACGTTGCGATCATCATGGACGGCAACGGCCGCTGGGCCACCCAGCGAGGGCTGCCACGCGTCGCCGGCCATCGCGCCGGCGTCTCAGCCGTGAGGCGCGCCGTTGAACACGCGCCAGACCTTGGCATCCGTGTCCTCACCCTCTATGCCTTCTCGTCCGACAACTGGGCGCGCCCCCCACAGGAGGTCCAAAGCATCTTCTGGATCATCCGCGCCTTCCTTCGTCTCGAGTGCGAGCGGCTCCGCCAGCAGGGCGCCCGCCTCGAAGTCATCGGGCGTCGCGACCGTATTCCTTCGCCGCTCTTGCGCGAGATCGAACGCACCGAATGCGCTACTGCGAACGGACACACCCTGAATCTGCGCATCGCCATCGACTACTCCGCTCGCACCGCCATTGCTCAAGCTGCGGCCGATGCATTCGCAGCCATTCCTCCACATGAGTCAATCACCGCAGATAAATTGCGCAACATCGTAACCCAAGGGCTCTCCTCTGAAAGCGGAGCGGTCGACTTGCTCATTCGGACTGGCGGCGAACAGCGTCTTTCCGACTTTCTTCTCTGGGAAACGGCGTACGCCGAGTTGGTGTTTACCCACCGCATGTGGCCGGATTTCGACGAATCCGATCTCGCCCGTGCCGTCGGCGAATTCAACCACCGCGAACGTCGCTTCGGCGCGATTCCCAACCTGCCTCTCGAACCCTCCTGCCATCTCCCGGATAACGCGCAATGACCGCGATCTCCCGCCGCGCTCATGCTTCGCGCCCGCTCTGCGTGAAATTCATCCTGCCCGCGCTCACTGAGGCCACCGATCCTTACTGGCGTCCCATCAAGTACTCCCTCTTCCCGCCCCTCGGCCTCGCGACGCTCGCTGCCTATCTCTCGCCCGATGACCACGCCGTCATCGTCGACGAACATGTTCAGCCGCTCACGCTCAACGACGCGCCCGATCTCGTCGTTATTCAGGCCTACATCACCAACGCTTACCGCGCATACAAGATCGCCGACCACTACCGCACCATCGGAGCGTTTGTATGTCTCGGCGGACTTCACGTAACGTCCCTTCCCAACGAAGCTGCGCCCCATGCGGACTCGATCTTTCTCGGCCCCGGCGATCAGACCTTCCCGCAATTCCTCAAAGACTTTCGCGCCGGCACGCCGCAACCTGTCTACACCTCAACATCGGGTCGTACACTCGAACGCATCCCGCCGATTCGTCGCGACCTAATCCGCCGCGCTTCGTATCTCGTTCCCAACTCCATCGTCGTCACCCGCGGCTGCCCGCAGCATTGCGACTTCTGCTACAAGGATGCGTTCTTTCAGGGCGGCCGCGGCTTTTACACGCAGCGCGTCGACGAGGCTCTTGCCGAGATCGACCGTCTTCCCGGCCGCCATCTCTACTTCCTCGACGATCACCTTCTCGGTGACCGTCATTTCTCTGATGCGCTCTTCTCCGGTATGAAAGGCATGGGCCGGCTCTTCCAAGGTGCAGCCACTGTCGACTCCATCCTCCGCGGAGACCTCATCGAGCGCGCCGCTGAAGCCGGTCTGCGCAGCATCTTCGTCGGTTTTGAAACCCTCACTCCCGACAATCTCCGCCGCAGCAACAAGCGCCAGAACCTGGGTCGCGACTACAAAGCTGTAGCTGACCGCCTGCACTCGCTAGGCATCATGATTAACGGCAGCTTCGTCTTCGGCATGGACGACGATGGCGATGACGTCTTCCGCCGCACCGTGGACTGGGCCGTCGAACACGGCATCACAACGGCGACCTTCCACATTATGACTCCTTATCCAGGCACGCAACTTCACGCCCGCATGATGCGCGAAGGGCGCATCGTTACGCGCGACTGGAACGCCTACGACACGCGTCACGTCGTCTACCGCCCCGCACGCCTCTCTCCCGAAGCACTTAAGAATGGATACGACTGGGCCTATCGCGAGTTCTATCGCTGGTCATCCATCGCGCAGGCCTCGCTGCATCACGGCACACTCAAACACCAGTTGAAGCATTTCTTTTACGCATCCGGATGGAAGAAATTCGAGCCGCTCTGGGACATGCTGATTCGCGCCCGTCAACTCACCCGCGTGACGCCTCTGCTTGAAGCCGTCCTCTCACGCGTCACCAGGACTGCGCCGCCCCCTCGCGCCAGCCAGATACCCAACCCGTTCCCGATCATCTCGCCCGACATTCCAACTTGACCGGTAGCAATCGCGCATAAACAACAAAGGCCCGAAGCTTGCGCTCCGGGCCTCTGCCATCTTGCATCCACCCCCCAGGGATGGATCGCTTAGATATGCCGGCTTACTCCGCCGCCGCTTCCACGGCCTTGGTCTGAGACACAGTCCAGTCCGGCGCACCTACTTTAAACCGCGCAAAGCGTCGAACAGTGAGGTTCTCACCGAGCTTGCCGACCTTCTGCGCAATGAGCTCCTTGATGCTGATCGCCTGGTCCTTGATGAACGGCTGCTCCAGCAGGCAAACCTCTTCGTAGAACTTCGCCATCTTGCCTTCCAGCATTTTCTCCACAATGTTTGCAGGCTTACCGGTCGCTGCTGCCTGGGCGCGATAGATCTCCTTCTCGCGCTCCATATCCTCGGGGCTCACATCCTCAGGCTTGATGTAGCGCGGATCGCTCGCGGCGATATGCATCGCGATATCCTTCAGTAATTCCTGAAAGTCCTCGGTGCGCGCCACAAAGTCGCTCTCGCAGTTCACTTCCACCATCACGCCAATCTTTCCGCCGGCGTGAATATAGGTTCCCACCGCACCCTCATTGGTTGTGCGGGCAGCCTTCTTCTGCGCTGAAGCCATGCCACGCTTCCGCAGCACCACAAAAGCATCTTCGATATTTCCCTTGGTCTCCTGCAGAGCCTTCAGGCAGTCGCCCATCGGCGCGCCAGATTTTTCGCGGAGCTCCTTCACCAACTTTGCATCTATCTTCTCTGCCACTGTCGTCATCTCGCTTCCTTCTCGTTTGCGAATCAATATTCGTGTTTCATGGGCATTGTCGCCCGGCCCTCACCCAGTGTTGCTCCGCTGTGCCTGACATAAGAAAAGCGTGGCAACCAGACTGCGCGGCCACGCTTGTCTCGGTCTACTTAAGAACTTACAGGGCGCGTTCGGCCACTTCCTCTTCGTCGATCGCCGCCTCTGCTGCTGGAGCCTTGCGAACTCCCGCACCAAGCGCCGCATCAAAATCGACGTCTTCCACGGGTGCCGCTTCCGCCGCAGCAGGAGCTTCACTCGCAGCCACCGGAGCTTCTTCCGCCGCAGCAAACGCCTTGTCGCCCACCAGGTTCACGCCTTCGGCTGCCGAATCGGCGATCTTCGAAGTGAACAGGCGGATCGCGCGCAGCGCGTCGTCGTTGCCCGGAATCACGTAATCCACCACCGTCGGGTCGCAGTTGGTATCCACCACCGCCACCACCGGGATGCCCAGCTTGCGCGCTTCCTTCACCGCAATCGCCTCGTTGTTTGAGTCGACGATGAACAGCGCATCCGGCAGACGCTTCATATTCTTGATGCCGGCCAAATTCGCCTGCAGGTGCTTCCGCTCCCGCTCCAGGCGAATCACTTCCTTCTTGGTCAGCAATTCGTACCGGCCGTCCGTGGCCATATCATCCAATTCCTGAAGGCGCTTCACCGACTTCTGCACCGTCACCCAGTTGGTCAGCAGGCCGCCCAGCCAGCGCTGGTTGATGTACGGCATGCCCGCCCGGTTGGCCTCTTCAGCCACGGCGTCCTGTGCCTGGCGCTTGGTGCCGACAAACAGAATCGTCTTGCCGCTCGCGCACAGTTCAGTCACAAACTTCGACGCGTCCTTGAAAAGCTTCAGCGTCTTCTGCAGGTCGATGATGTAAATGCCGTTGCGCTCGCCAAAGATGTATTCCTTCATCTTGGGATTCCAGCGCTTCGTTTGATGCCCGAAGTGAACACCAGCTTCGAGCAGCTCCTTCATTGTGATCGTGGCCATTGGCCTCCTTCGTGGATTGCATCCGGGCTAACCTTCGTCTGGCCCGGATTGAAACCCGCTCACGCGGGAGATTTAACACCAAGTTCTGAGTTCAAAGTTCATAGCGAGAACGCGCTCTGAAACTAAGAACTCTGAACTACGAACTGCATACTGCAAGCGCTAGCGCTTGCTGAACTGGAACCGCTTGCGTGCACCCTTCTGTCCGTACTTCTTGCGTTCCTTCTGGCGAGCATCGCGCGTCATCAGGCCTTCAGCCTTCAGCAGCTTGCGCAGCTCGGGGTTGAAGAGAACCAGTGCGCGGGCAATGCCCATCTTCACTGCATCGGCCTGCGAAGAGACGCCACCACTCGAAACCGTGGTCACCACGTCGAAGCTCGACGCCAACTCCGCAACCACGAGGGTGCGCTTTGCGGCAACACGCTGCGCCTCGGTTACGAAGTAGGTCTCGAAGGGCTTGCCGTTCACCTTCCACTCACCGGTGCCCGGACGCAGAAAAACGCGGGCAATCGCCGACTTGCGGCGCCCCGTCCCGTAATACTGAACCAAATCTGCCATTCAATCCTCTTAGCTCTTTGCTGTCAGCTTTCAGCCTTCAGCTTGTTCTTTCCGAACCCAATCTTCACTGCTCCAAACCGTCTGAAAGCTGACGGCTGAAAGCTAAAAGCTGCGCACTCCAATTTGGAGTGCCACCGGCTGCTGCGCAAAATGAGGATGCTTGTCGCCGCGATAGACCTTCAGCTTCGATCCCATCGCACGGCCCAGCTTCGACTTCGGCAACATGCCCTTGATCGCCTCTTCCAGAATCTTCTCCGGCCTGCGAGCCAGCAGACGCGAGAATTCCTCTTCGCGCAGACCGCCGGGGAATCCCGTGTACCGGCGATAGACCTTCTTCTGGCTCTTTAAGCCCGTCAGGCGAACCTTCTCGGCGTTGATCACGATCACATGGTCGCCCATGTCGATGTAAGGAACGTACTTCGGGTTCAGCTTGCCGCTCAGCACATCGGCCGCCTTGGTCGCCAGGCGCCCCAGGGTCTGGCCGCTGGCATCCACTACATACCACTTGCGGTCAATATCCTTGCCGCTCGGAACAAAGGTGCTCATCTCTCTCCTGCCCTCTATCAACTCAAAAACTGCAGCGCAACGCGCGCCAGCGGTTTTTCGATTCGCCGTTTCTCGAAGCCACTTATGCCTAGTGGCGCTTTCCTTAAGAAAGGGCCACCTTGCACTTCGCCGCAAGGACTCGAAAAATCGAACAACCGCTCTCCCCATGGCATCCGCGCATGGGATTCAATTCTGCCCACTTCCAAACAATCCTGTTCGGGTGAGGACTGCGGCGCTTGCCCTCAAAAAGGGCCCTGACTCTGCTGGACTTAGCCTGCTGTCCCAGCCGAAGGTGCCTGTTCCGGTCGAATCCAACACAGGAGTTCAATCAGCCGGGTCCGGGCTAAACCCCATCTCCTCATCGACTTGAAAGCTGTCTCAGAGGGCCCACAACAGACCCCAGGCGCAACACCGCACAAGACCCTTAGGATACCCGAATCTCCAAGCAGAGTCAACGAAATGCAGCTTTCGGGAGTGGGTCAGTTTGAAATTCGACTAGGGGCACTCTGATTATAGGCGGCCTCACCAACCATCCAGAACACGCCCAGACCAATGGCAGCCAGAAGGATGATTATAGCTACCGCTATTACGGCGTTGCGCTTCCGCCAAGTGGTTGTCGGATTGGTAGTTATTTTTATCATGTCTTGTCGGGGCCGACTTTCGACGGGTGACCAGTGCCGGGTGCCCCATTCATGCAGTTTCATCGCATGAGTGGGATCGGCTCACTCAATCCCCCGCCTTCAGCCCCAAATCCCGCTTCATAGGATGCGCCTCAGTATTAAAAATGACCGAATCAAATTCCAGCGTCGACTCGGGCGCGAAGAGCAGATAGAGATACTTCAGCGTCTCGGCGAAGAAGAAGCTCTCCATGTCGTCCTTCTTCTGCTTGCTGCGCACGTCGGCCAGCGCCGCATATGCCTCGTCGGTCCGGCAATACTTCACCAGCCCATCCAGGTACGTTCGCCCCATCGCCAGGTACTTGGCGTCGTGCGCGTAGTGGTAGAGGTAGTAGGTCGACTCGATAATCTCCGGACGCAACTCGTAACCGGGGCTCGTAATCTGCATCTTTGTGTAGTCCAGCGTCTCCGGCTCAATGCCAGCCAGGTTCCACATCTTGTAGCTGGAGTCCTGCAGTTCCGCCGCCCGGTGAACGTCATTCCCCAGCGCGAGCACCGCGGGATAGAAGGCATCAAGCGCGCCATAATTCGTATGCGTCCGCTGTCCGCTGTTCATATCCGCCTGCCCGAACCACAGTCCGTTCGGCTCGTTGTCGGCGAGATATTTGTCGATCGCCTCCTCGCTCTCCTGCCACATGCGCGCGCAGTCCTTGTCGTCGAAAAGGATCGACGCCTTCAGCAGGTACTCGTAGTAGGAATCGATGCCACCCATAATGCCTGCCGTCGGATCGGTCCACTTCCCCGTCTCGACGTCGATCTCCGACCCGACCAGCCCGATCGGGGAACGCCGCTTGTAGAGATCCACAACGGCGCGCTTGGCCATGTCGTAGTAATTCTGCTTGCCCGTGAGCCGCGCCAGCATCCCGTACTCCAGCAACAAGGTCCCGATCTCCGCCGGATTGCTCTTCGTCCCGCGCACCGCGCCCGTGTGCAGATTGACGTACTCATACGGCATCCCCGTTGGCGAGTCGAACATGGGAGCCATGCGCCGTCCGAGGTCGTCGGCCAGTTCCAGCAGCCGCTTGTCGCCCGTCATCTCGTAGCAGGAGATCAGGCTCCCCAGCAGGCGGATCGTGATTTCGAAATCCTTGACGTAGATGTCCTGGTCGAGATTCAGCTTCGTATCGATCAGCGTGCGCGCCTCGTCGGCCTGCGGTTTCAGTCCCATCAGCGTCAGCGTGTCCAGCGCATCCACCGGCGTCATCAGCAGGCTGTGTCCCTCGCCATACCAGTCGAATGGCTTGAGCGTAAGCGGCTTCAGCGCGTCGTGCCCCCAGGCGTACTTCTTGTAGCCGTTCCACGCATGCAGCGTCGCCGCGCGAACCCGCTCCGCCATCTCCGCCTTCTCCGCATCGCTCATCGCCTTTGCAGGAGCAGTTGACGGTGCTGAGGGCGGAGCTTTGCTCGGAGCAGCGCTCTGCGCAAATACAACCAACCCTGACAAACCGGCCAATACAAGAACAACCGACCAACAGAACTTCAAAGCGCGCATCGGAACCTCTCCAGACACCGAAAACATCATACGGAATGAGGCCGCATACCGCGTCATCCTGTGGCGTTCCCGAGCAGAATCATTGTGTTTGCTGTGTCATCCTGATCGAACGGGGCCCCGAACGGATTTCAGGGGTCCCCCAAAAGCGATTTGTGCTTTTTGGGGCGGAGTTCGGGGTGGTGAGCGAAGGATCTGCTTTGGTTTTGCTGCGCCTTCCCCCAAAAAATCTCGCACAAACAGAACCACCCGGAACCAGGTTCGGTTCCGGGTGGTTTAGCTGAAGACTGACAACTGAAAACTTATAACTGCTTTTACGCCGCGGTTTCGTTCATCGACTTCACCCTGAACCGCTTCATCTGGATCGACAGCGTCCGCTCGATCTTGCGCAGGTCGCCGCGCTCCGCCGGTCCGGCGAACGTTGAAGCAACACCCTTGGCCGATGCGCGACCTGTCCGGCCTACGCGGTGAACAAAGTCTTCCGCCAGTTTCGGCATGTCGAAATTGATCACGTGCGCCACGTTGGCTACGTCGATGCCGCGAGCGGCAACATCCGTAGCAACCAGCACGCGGTGATGACCTTCAGAGAAACTCCGCAGTGCCGAGTTTCGCTGCGACTGCGAGCGGTCCCCGTGAATCTGCGTCGCCGACCAGCCCGAACGGCTGAGCCTGCGCGCCACGCGATCCGCACCGTGCTTGGTGCGCACAAACACCAGGAAGCTCCCATCCTCTGATTCCAGAAGATGCTCGAGAAGCTCCTGTTTCTTGTCGGCAGCCACTTCGAACGTGCGCAACTCCACGTTCTCCGCCGGCTTCAAAACAGAACCGATCTCGATGCGTACCGGGTTGTTGAGATACTTGCGCGCCACTTCCTTCACCGCGCCTTCTAGCGTGGCGGAGTAGCAAAGCGTCTGCCTCGACTGCGGCAGCGTCGTCGCAATGCGTGCAATGGCCGGCTGAAAGCCCATATCGAGCATCCGGTCCACTTCATCCAGCACCAGTATTTGAATCTGGTCCATCCGCACGAGTTTCCGTTTTAGGTAATCCTCAAGCCTGCCCGGTGTAGCCACGATCAGCCGTGCACCGCGGCGAATGGCGTCCAGTTGCGGACGCTCCTGCATGCCTCCTACCACCAGCGCAACGGTCTGCAGCGGGCTGGTCCGAACGGCCTTGAATGCCACCTCGACCTGCATCGCCAGTTCGCGCGTCGGCAACAGAATCAGTGCCTGTGCCGCGTTCCGGTCCTGCATCTTCTGCAGCATTTCCACAATCGGAATCAAGAAGCCGAGCGTCTTGCCGGTTCCGGTCTGCGCCGTTGCCAGCACGTCGCGGCCTTCGAGAGCCGGAGGAATGCAGCCCGCCTGCACCGGCGTGGGAGTTACAAAATTGTTTTGGTTGAGCCGCGCCATCAGGGCGGCCGAAAGGGTGAACTGCGAGAACTGTGTCGTCAAAATATATTCATTTCCTGAGTTCCGGAGCCCGTCTTCCCTGGGGCCTGCAATCGGAACCCGACCTTGCAGCCGCACACACGAATCCTGTTCGCGTGCGAGCCTGCTCTTCAATTTATGCGTAAGGGAGAACCAAATACGTCCCTGGGACTGACCATCAGACTTTCCAACGACTTCTGAGGTCCGGACCTGCCACACGCTACTTCATGCCGCCGTTGGACTCATTGTCCGCAGGCACCACACTCAACAAACTGCTCGGAGCACACTGCTCCAGCCGGAAGTGGTTACGCTGTAGGGGCTTGGGGGAAATCTGTGCCAGGCTGAATTGCCTTGATAAGAATGGGCAAACCGCCGCTCACGTCCAAATCACTGAGCGCAAAGCTAGTATAGCACGGTTTCGCCTTTTTCTCGCCTTCGTGCGAGTCCGCGCTCACCCTGTTCGACTTAGCTACCGCTCTTCCAGCCGCGAAACCACCTGCCGCACCAGCTTCTCCAGTTCCGCATTGACCGGCGCATTCGCAGCATCCGGCGCCGGCAGCGGCGCCATCCGCGCATCCGGGAATCCAAGTTTCCGCTTCAGCACCAGGATCTCCTGTATCTTCTCGTCAGGAATATAAGTCAGCGGCTTTCCGATCTGCTCGGCAATCAGGTACGTCTTGCAATACGACTCAAGAATCTCCGTCAGCCACTCGGCATGCGTCACCGTGTCGCTCCAGCAAACTACGCCGTGATTCGCCAGCAGAATCGTGTTGTGGTCATGCACAAACGGCAGCACCGTCTCGGCAAAGGCATGCGTACCCGGCGTCTCATAACGCGCCAGCGCCGCAGGCCCGATAAAAATCTCGTACTCCGAAATCAGACCAACCGGCGGCGTGGTACCCGTAAGCGAAAACGCCGTTGCATACGGCGGATGGCAATGCACAACCGCACGCGCACGCGCATTGGCACGATAAATCTCCAGGTGCAGCAGCAGTTCGCTGGTGCGCAGCCGATCCCCGGCCACAATGTTGCCGTCCATATCCGAAAGACAGATATCCGCCGGCTCCAGGTCGCGCTTGCTCATCATGGTCGGCGTGCAGAGCACGTACTTCGTGCCCAGCCGGCAGCTGATATTGCCGCCATTGCCGTCCACGTACTGCCGCTCCCAAAGCTTTCGCCCCACGCGAATGATCTCCGCACGCAGAGCCTCGGCCTCAAACGAAATCGATGCTGCAGAAGGGGAAAGTTCATCAGGTTTGGGTACCCGTAGAGCCTCCACAACGGCCTCAACGACTTCCCTCACCTGTTCTGAAATTGGATTCGCAAACTGTTCCATGCAGACCTCGCTGGGACAGCTCCAGTGCGGCGCGGATGCAACCCGCCCGTTCGAGTTCCCACCTCTACATATAGGTCCGAATGACCATCCCTGTTAGTGACATGGATCACCGAACAAGGACCAGTCAACCCAGCGGTTTCGCCCTGCAGCCGGCCCGCCCATCGACTCTAAGTAATCTCTTCGAAAGCTGTGCCCCGTTCATCGATGAGCGGGTTTCAATCCGCAGCCACCAGCTTCCTCTGCAGCGCTTCCAGCGTCTGCCCCTTCGTCTCCGGATAGGTAAACAGCACGGTCAGGAACTGGATGGTGGTCATGATGGCGAAAAACGTAAATGGCGCGCTACGCCCCAGGCTCACAACCAGTACCGGAAACTCCAGCGCAATGATCGTGTTCATGATCCAGTGGCTGGCATTGCCCACTCCCTGCCCCTTTGAGCGCACGTGATTGGGGAAGACCTCCCCGATGTAGACCCAGATCACCGCTCCCTGTGAAAGCGCAAAGAAGGCGATGTAGGTGATGAAGATCCATACCAGCGCCCCCGGGTGCGAATGGCTGGTGAAGAGCCACGATACCGCGGCGAGGCAGCTCGCCGTGCCCGCCGCGCCAATCAGAAGAAGCGTCTTGCGGCCCGCCTTGTCAATCAGCGACATGCCCACAATCGTGAAGACCAGGTTGGTGAACCCGATGGCAATTGCCTGTTTATCCCCCGAGATCTGGGTAAATCCCGCCGACGCAAAAATGCTGGGCAGGTAATAGAGAATGGCGTTAATGCCCGCCAGCTGGTTAAAGGCGCCAATGGTGATCGCCAGAAACAGGGGATAGCGGTATTTCCAGCGGAACACCGGCTCGTGGGCTGACGCATGCTCCTCTGCAAGTGCAGCGCGGATATCGGCCAGCTCAGCTTCCGGATCCGGATCGCCCATCAGCTTAAGCACGGCCAGTGCTTCATCGATACGATTCTTTGAGGCGGACCAGCGCGGGCTCCGCGGAATGAAAAAGAGAAGCGCCAGAAATCCCGCCGCCGGTATCGCCGCGATACCCACCTGCCAACGCCACTCGGTCGCTCCCAGATGCAGCAGACGGATCAGGTAATTAGAGGTGTAGGCTACGAGAATTCCAAACACCACGTTGAATTGAAACGCGCCGACAAGCCGTCCGCGCCATTTCGCCGGTGCAAGTTCCGCAATGTATACCGGGCCGAGTACCGAAGACGCGCCGATACCCAGCCCGCCAATAAACCTGAAGAGCATGAAAGAAGGCCAGTCCCATGCAAGCCCGCAGCCAAGTGCGGATAAAACATAGAGAACAGCGGTGATTCTCAAGGTCTCGCGGCCGCCGAGCTTCTGCCCGGCGGTTCCTGCGCCCAGGGCTCCGATCACCGTGCCCACAAGCCCGATGGCGACGGTCAGTCCCTTATTCTGCGGACTCAGCCCATAGAGTTTGACCAACGCATCGATTGCCCCGGAGATGACAACCGTGTCGAAGCCAAAAAGCAGGCCGCCAAGCGCTCCGGTGAGAGTCGCTTTCATCAGGTTCAGGTTGGGTCGCATAGTCTCGCTGTCCTTGCCCCTTGGTCCTTCAATGCCCAGAACATCCTACAGACCGGAACCCGGAGCAGCAAACCCCTTGATGATGAGCTGTATAAATGCACCGCCTGATCTTAGCTGAATCAAATCTTGCGCGAGCCTCCAGGAGTGACAACGAGCGCGCGGCAGCGGCCAGAATCTCCTGCACTCCATGCCATGGCCATCTCGCTGTCGACATAGGCGCAGTCTCCGGTCTCAAGAACCTCGTGCATGCCACCCGAGTCCAGATACAATTTGCCCTCGATCACGTAGACCACGGCGCACTCGGATCGACCAGCTTCAGACAAAAGGCCTACGGCGCCGCAAGGATACTCCATGATGCGAGCAATCAGCCGCGCGTCGATGCTCGGTGCGTGAAGCGGAATCTGCTTCGCCGCCTCCTGGCCTCTCCCATTTCCAACCAGGTGGGCTTTCCGGGTGATGGCCAGCGTATGCTTTGTGGCGTCGCTGAAGAAATAGCTCATTCCGACGCCATAAACCCGGCAGATATTCGCCAGCGTCGGCAAAGTGGGAATCATCCGGTCGGTTTCCAGTTTTGACAGCAGTGCGGTCGACAAGCCAGTTTCTGCCGCAAGCCGCGAAAGCGTCAGATGCTTTTGCGTGCGCAGCGAGCGCAGCTTCATGCCGATGCTGTAGGGCTCAAGTGACCAGCGCGCGTAAGACGGTCCATTCGCCATGACAATTACCTCGCATAGAGTCTTCCGCAAATCCATCTTCCATCTTCTGAAGGATTTCTGAATTATGAAAGGTGGCGCGTTGGAGAGCAACGTTTTAGCATGATGAAAGCGTTCTTGGATTCGGCCCGACACACATCTGTAGAGCTTTCAAAATTCATGCAAAGGATCATCCCCCATGACCCTGCTTCCTTTTCTCCCGCATTCTCGCTACGTCCTTACGGCCATCGCAATCTTCTTCATCTCACTTACGTCTACCGCACATCTCGCTGCTCAAAATACACCGCCTGACACTCTCGTCCTCAGCAACGGAGATACCCTGCACGGAAAATTCGTGAGCGAAATTGGCGGCAAAGTCACGTTCCATTCCGATCCCCTCGGCGATGTCACCCTCGAATGGGGCAAAATCAAGGAACTGCATACCGCAGGCAGCTTCGCCGTGATCGACAAAAACGTGAAGATTCGCGGCAAGAAAAGCTCCCGCTCAATCCCCACCGGCACAATCGAAGTGACAAATCAGTCAGTCGCCCTGCACACCGACAGCGCCGCGGCTCCCGCGCCGATTCCCGTTGCCGATGCGGCATTCATTGTGGACAAGGCCACCCTCGATAAACAGCTCTTCCACTCTCCCGGCTTCCTCTCCGGCTGGAATGGCGCTGCCACTGCCGGTGCTGCCATCGTTACGGCAACCCAGAATCAGTACACCTTCTCCGGCGGCGTAGGCATGGTGCGCGTGGTGCCCACCGCGAGTTGGCTCAACCCGCGCGATCGCACGTCCTTCGATTTCACCGGCTCCTACGGAAAAATCACGCAACCGTCCTTCACAATTCCCGCAACGGGAACCACGCCTCCTGTCTTCGTCGCTGCGATCGTCACCAAGTCCGCCCTTTACCACGCCGACGCAGAACGCGATGAATACTTCTCGCCGCGCTTCTTCGCCCTCGGGCAAACGGCCTTCGATCACAACTTCGCCCAGGACCTCGACCTGCAGCAGATCTACGGCGGCGGTATCGGATGGACCGCGCTCAAGACTCCCAAACAGGAAGCCGACCTCAAAGCAACGATCCAATACGAGAAGCAGCAATTTATCACCGGCTCGACGACGAACGAGAATCTCATCGGGTCGACGATCTCGCTGTCCTACGTTCTTCATCGCAAGCTCGTGACCTATACGCAAGGACTCGCTTTCATCCCTGCGTTCAATCATCCGCACGCCTATTCCGCGGATGAAACCAATACGCTCGCGTTTCCGGCGTACAAGAATCTGAGTTTCTCTCTCGGAACGCTGGACAGCTATCTCAACGACACACCGTCGTCGGAACCGCCCACCAAACACAATTCCTTCCAGTTCACCATGGGCATTACCTACGCGATCAAATCGAAGTATTAGAACCGGAAACAGCCTCTCGCCCCCTTCATCCGGGTTTTCTCGAGTCCCGCCCCCCGGCGGGACTCACCTTTTGGATCGACCGCAAGCGCTGCCGCCGTGATGAGACATGCCTCCAGAAACATCCCGCCCCTGAAGCCTGTTCGCCCTCCGCAATAAAAATCGCCATGTTTTTCCCATAGTGAAACAACCAGGGTAACTTTGCGGAAAGTTACTAAATCTCCGCGGGTTTTCCATTGCTCATCACACGGCAATGTTGCAGTTTAGATACATAATTGGTGCGCGATTCGAAACTGGTTTTGCTTCAATTCATCCAGATCGGAGGAATTTTCGGTCCTCGCTCTTCCCCTTGGTTTCGAGACAGAGTTCGATACCACCAAAGTAGGCCTCACGCCTTTGGAGTTTAATGGGCCAGCAAAGCAGACTGTTCGGAACTTTAAGGAAGATGATGGTTGAGTCTAGTTCGGCAGCGAGTTCACCTGAATTCCCCGGTCGCGCATTCACGTTTGGAAATCTTCATCTCGATCCCGACGATACACTTGCGCGCGGCGACGAAATCATTCATCTTCCTCCCAAAGAATTGGCGGCTCTGAAGCTTCTGCTCGCTCACGCTGGTCAGATCCTGACTCATCAACAACTCAAGAATGCGCTCTGGGTCGGTGTACACGTCACCGACGACAGCGTGTCCAAATGCATGTCATCGCTCCGCGAATTGCTCGCGCCCGACGACTGCATTCAGACTGTGTATAAGCGCGGTTACCGGCTTTTCGCGGAAGTGCACAAGAGCGTGGCGAATGATGATGAAGAGAGACCGCGCCTGGTCATCATGCCGTTTTCGGCGGAGACGAATGTCGAGCCCTACCTCGGATCCTCAATCGCGGAAGAGACCATCGCGCTTCTCACGGGCGATCCCCTCTTACCGGTTCGCGTGCTTGCCAGAGATTCGGCCTTCTCCCTCGCCGCACGCGGAATGCACGCGCAGCAGGTGGGCGAAGCGCTCCGCGCCGATCTTGTGCTTACTGGAACTCTGCGCTCGCTGCCTTTGCATTTTCGACTCCGCGCCGAGATGATTCGCGTGGCCGACGGCACCCAGATCTGGGTTGAAGACATGCTTGTTCCGCAGTCAAGAGTTGCGGGCTTGGAATCGGAATTGGCTCATCGTCTCTTTGTTCGCCTTGGGTCCTGCGATCCGTTTCAATCCAAACCGCAGTCGCCCGCTTCCGGCAGTGAGCAGAACCCTGAACGCCGCGAAGCCTATAGGTTGTTCCTGCGCGGACACCACGAATGGCAGACTCTGCAACGCCACCGCATGCAGGACGGGATCCAGCATCTCTCGCGCGCGATCGAACACGATCCGTCGCTTTATGCAGCGCATGTTGATCTCGCAAATGCAAGCGTGATCCAGATCCTCTGCGGATTTACCGCCCCTGCACAGGCGTCCGAACAAGTACGGCTTGCTGCCGAGGCCATTCCACCCTACGCTGAAGGTGCAGAGGCGATCCTTCCACCGATGGGTTGGATGCGTTTTCACGTCGACCATGACTTAGCGGGCGCCGTCCGCGCTTTCTCGGCCAGCGCCCATCTTCCTCACGAGACCTCGATTACGCGCCTCCGTACAATGTTCGCTCTCAGTCGGCATCGCTTTTCTGAAGCCATCACCATGCTCAACGACGCGCTGCAGTCCGATCCATATTCACCCTGGCTGAACGCTCGCCTTGCTTGGGCCTTTCACCTGGCCGGCGAATCGGCCAGGAGCGTTGCGCAGGCGGAGCACGCGCTCGACCTTTTTCCTGATCACGAGAGCAGCAATATCTACGGCGCCATCATCCTTGCCTTCAACGGCAAGACCGATAACGCCATCGCTGTATCGGAGAATCTGGTCCGCCGATTGCCCTACTTCGATCCCGCTGCGGGCGTCTACGGCTACACGCTTGCTCAAGGCGGACGCCTCGACGAAGCTCGCGCCATTCTGGAACGGTTGCAGTGGCTGAGCCGTGAACGCTTTGTTTTGAGTTCTCTTACCGCGACAATCTGTGTTGCTTTGGGAGACACCGACGGCGCCCTTGCGGAACTGCAGACTGCCGCCGATTCGCGATGTCCCTGGTTCTTCCAGGCGCTTGCTGATCCTCGTCTCGCACCGTTGCAGGGCCATCCTCAATTCGCCAGAATGCGCGGGATTCTCGAGCAGATGGAGAATGCGGACGACATGAAGAGTGCCGGCGACCTTTAGTCCCCGGCCGATTCGGCAAACTCTCTCGAAGTAAACCGATAAACCTCGCCAATGATGGCCCTGACCTAGTAAATTTCTCCCGGCTGAACTTATCTCTTGCAAGGGCGGAATCTGGCGCACTCCAGTGCACTCATCGCCGGTTCTTCGTCGGCCGGCTTTGCCGGGAAATGAAACCGATCTTTTTTATAACACCGAGTGCAGTCAATGGAGAACGACCCATGCCGCTTCGTCGCTGGCTTTTCATTTCGCTTTTCACTTCCGCTGGTTTTGTCACCACCTCCGCCGCTCAGCAACCTGCCTACCTCAACGCAAATCTCTCGCCGCAAGAACGTGCGCACGACCTGGTGGGCCGCATGACGCTGGATGAAAAAGCCTCGCAGCTCGAAGACTGGGCGACCGCCATCCCAAGGCTGGGCATTCCCGACTACCAGACATGGAATGAAGCGCTGCACGGCGTCGCTCGCGCCGGATATGCCACCGTCTTTCCGCAGGCCATCGGCATGGCGGCCACATGGGATCCGCGCATGGTGCAGGGCATGGGCAACGTCATTTCCTCTGAAGCCCGCGCCAAGTACAACCAGGCCCAGCGCGAAGGCAACCACCGCATCTTTTACGGTTTGACCTTCTGGTCACCGAACATCAACATCTTTCGCGATCCGCGCTGGGGCCGCGGGCAGGAGACGTACGGCGAAGATCCTTACCTCACCGGCCGCATGGGCATCGCCTTCATCGGTGGCGTGCAAGGCAGCGATCTCGAGCATCTGCGCGCCGTCGCCACCAGCAAACACTTCGCCGTGCATAGCGGACCCGAACAATTGCGTCACGGCTTTAACGTCGATCCCAGCCCCCGCGACCTCGAAGAAACCTACCTCCCCGCCTTCCGCGCCACCGTCACCGAAGGCCATGTGCAATCCGTCATGTGCGCCTACAACTCGATCGACGACTGGCCGGCCTGCACCAACAAGATGCTGCTGAAAGATCACCTCCGCGATGCCTGGGGATTCAAGGGATTCGTTGTTTCCGACTGCGGCGCCATCGTCGACGTCTATCAGGGCCACAAAAAGACCACCGACATCGAACATGCGGCTGCGCTTTCTCTCCAGGGAGGCACCGACCTCTCCTGCAGTATGTGGACGCCCGGCTTCAACACCCTCGCCGACGCCGTGCGCAAGGGACTCGTAACCGAAGACCTGGTCACACAGGCCGCCGAGCGTCTCTATACCGCGCGCTTCCAACTCGGCATGTTCGATCCGCAAGGCTCTTCGCTCGATCGCATTCCCTTCTCCGCGGTCGCATCCGAGTCCAATCGTCAGACCTCGCTCAAAGCTGCTGAAGAAAGCATCGTCCTGCTCAAGAACAACGGCATTCTGCCGCTCAAGGTGCCGGAAAGGATTGCCGTCATTGGTCCCGCGGCCGATTTGCTGCCATCCATTCTAGGCAACTACGTCGGCACGCCTCTTCATCCCGTTACTCCACTCGACGGCATGATGAATCGGTTCAAGAGCACGCCCATCCTCTACGCACAGGGCTCCACGCTTGCCGAGGGCTTTGCTGTGCCCGTTCCGCGTACGGCATTCGGGCTGAACAAAGGCCTGAAGACGGAATTCTTTGCCACGCCGGATTGGACCGGCCGCCCCGTCGCGACGGAAACCGAACACCTGATCCAGGCCGACTGGGAAAATGCCAAGCCGAACCCGGAGGTCGATACGCACAACTACTCCGTACGCTGGAGCGGATCGATCGCCGCGCCCGCATCCGGCCACTACGTTTTCTCGATCGAACCCGGCGACGCATTCCCGTACACCCCCGACGAGACATATCGCTTCATTCTCGATGGCAAGATCCTCGGTGAAGGAAAACTGCGCCAGGGCCGCGATCTCTCGCAGATGGGACACTTCAAGTCCGCTCCCGGAGCCTCACCCACCGCGCCGCCCGAACAGTTGAATGTCAAAGTCCCGCAGATTCCAGTCGACTTCACCGACACCAAGGAGCACGAATTCAAGCTCGAATACTCCCACTCCGCCGACCGGTCCGGCGGCGGCATCACGCTCAAGTGGCAAGCTCCTGCCCATGCGCAGCTCGATGAAGCTGTCGCCCGCGCCAAAGAAGCAAGTGTCGTGGTCGCTTTCGTCGGCCTCTCTCCGCAGCTCGAAGGCGAAGAGATGCCCATCAAGATTCCCGGCTTCAGCGGCGGCGACCGTACCAGCCTCGATCTGCCGGAACCGCAGGAGAAATTGCTCCAGGCCCTCGCCGCCACTGGCAAGCCGCTCGTCGTTGTGCTGCAGAGCGGCAGTGCCGTCGCCCTCAACTGGGCCAACGAGCATGCCGCCGCAGTGCTTGAGGCGTGGTATCCCGGCGTCGAAGGCGGAGACGCGATCGCCCGCACCCTCGCCGGACTCAACAACCCCGCCGGCCGTTTGCCCGTGACCTTCTACAAATCGCTCGATGGCTTGCCGGCGTTTACTGACTACTCGCTGAAACGCCGTACCTACCGTTACTTCACCGGCAAACCGCTCTGGGGATTCGGCTACGGCCTCAGTTACTCCAAATTCACCTATGGGCCGATCAAGCTTTCTGCTTCCACGCTCAAGGCCCCCGAAGCGCTAAATGCCCCGATCACCGCCACCGTCACCGTCACCAACAGCGGAACCATGACTGGCGATGAAGTTGTCGAAGCCTATCTGAAGACACCGCAGGAAGGTGGTCCGATCCATTCTCTTGTCGGCTTTGCTCGCGTCACCATCGGTCCCGGCGCCAGCAAGGAAGTCACGCTCAAGATCGATCCGCGCTCGCTCTCCAGCGTCGACGACCAGGGCAACCGCTCCATCCTCGCAGGCAGATACATCCTCACCCTCGGCGGCGCACAGCCCGAAGAAGCCGAAGCAAAATCCGAAGCAGCATTCACAGTGGCAGGAACGGCCCCGCTGCCGAAATAACGGCAACACAGATGCGGGCGGACTTTGGATGTCTGCCCGTACCCTTCCTTACTCTGTGATTACACGGTTCGCCCACTCTACCAGGGAGACAAAGATCGGGGGGCTGCCAAACTTTGCTCCCCATTGATCCAGATCTGTCTGCACAACACTGCGGGCGCGACAGCAGGCTCCGCACGCGTAGATCTGGACCTTCCGGTCGGCCACTTTTTTGAGAGTGCCTTCGAGGGGCGGCCATCCAACTGGCACCACAGCGGCGGCAACAGAAGATCGCATCAGCGAGACCGCTTCGCCGAGCAGAAATATTTGGACCGTATGCCCTGCCTCTGAGAGTGCCAGACCATGAAGGAAAGGAAATGCAGCCTTGGTGGGATCATCCGATCCCCAGGCGCTCTTCATCATGATGTTTAACTGTTTGTGACCACTGCTTTGCCCCCAACTCGAAGCAACACCAACGAAGGGAAGCACAAACATCTGACGCAGAAACGAACGACGTGCCATATTGACCCCCACATTGCGGAGCCGAAGTATAGCACTCCTGCCAATTCCCACACGTGAATTCGCGGTGCGCCACGGATTATCAACATCAACTCAGAGGCACAATCAACTTGCGGGCACACGAAGGGCGCGGCAATTGCGATATGGAGATGTGGGAGCAGGTGCCGTTGCCTATTGCAGTTGCCTGCTTGGCTCTTCTCCGTGGTCTGTTGACGGGCCGAACAGGCGCGTTGGACCTTCCTCCCCGCGGTCTGCGGGGGTTCCAAACAGGCCCATCTGCCTGAAGATCGCGCAAATCCAGGACCAGAGCAGCAGCACCAGCCCCAGCGCGGTAAGCGCGGGTCCACCGAGAGCGGCGGGACCATAGGTCGCGAGATTGATTTTCAAAGCCGCCCCCGACAGCGGGTAGGCTGCATTCAAACCAACATTCCCAGTGCAATAGAAAAATGTCAGTCCGAGACCGGCTGCCATTAAGAGAACGGAGAGGATCAAGGGTCGGTCAGGCCTCATTTGAGTCACCTCACTGAGTGTTTCGAGACCGAAAGTTTGATCGAGGATGTACACGTTCGCAAGTGACACGTTCGGCTCGATTTCCGGGTGCCCGGCATCGCACGATTCGCCCTCTTGGCGCTCAATCACCCTTTTCAGTCGAAGTCCAGCGCGTGACCGCGCCAAACCCATTTGCACGAACTTCGGTGCAGGGCTCCGTCGATGGCACCGGTGACCACGCGCCCGAAGCGGATCGAGCAGCTAGGCAAGGATTGCGGAATCGAACTCCGCATAATTGTCCAGGTGATTCTTGATGATCTTGTAGCACTCGCACGAAGTCGCGGCAAGGCCAGGAACATCCAGAATGTGGATCTTACCCCGCGAGTATTCAATGAGTCCTTTTCGCTTGAGAATTCCGGCGGTGATGGTAACCGTTGGACGGCCCGCTCCTAACATATCCGCGAGAAACTCATGCGACATCTTGAACGAGTTCGAGTGCGCGCGGTCGGCGCAGATTAGAAGCCACCGCGCGAGCCTCTGCTCAAAGTTGTGCTTTGCATTGCATCCGGCAGACTGCATCGCCTGAACGAGTTGTGCCTGAACATAGTGCAATACCAGATCTTGGAAAAGACCGCCCAGCCGGAACTCAGTTCTTGCGGCTTCAAGAGAGGTTGAGTAGCCATGGCCCGCAATCTGCGTGTAGACGCGGTTCAGACTCCTCTTTGTACCCATGAGAGCGGATATGCCAATAACGGACTCGAATCCGAACATCCCAACCTCGACCTGATCTCCATCTTTGAAGGTCGCGGTCATCGACGCCATCCCCTCTTCCAGAAAATAGACCTGATCGATCGGACGCCCAGGGAACTCGATTTCGTGCATCACCTCAAACTCAACAGGCTTCAACGCCAGACGTCGGATTGTGTCCGCATCTAAGGCATTCAAGAGACTGTTCTTGAATTTGTTCGCGTGCAAGTCGTCCCCAATCTTGGCACCCCGCCGGTGGCTTTAGATGCCTGCTCCAACATGTAAGTCGTATGTCAGAAGCAGTCGCAGTTCCAAGGTCTAAAGCTTAGCACCGGCACGGTAGTTTGGGCTGATTAGCCTCGGGAGCATTTCTAAGGGATAACCGACATTGTGCCCGGCCCCGTACAGCCGCCCTCAAAATCCTCGGACATCGCGATCTCTCGCCGACATCGTAATCCAAAATCCCGAACATCGACCGCCCCGAGTGACCAATATCACACGATTCACCCCCTCCCAGGTTCAATAATTCTTTTCAGGATGACGCGGCACGCCTTTCCGCGTACCGTTGTAGGCGTCCTACCCCACGCATCGACCTGGAGGCAAATTGCTCCTCGGCATTCTCAAGGAAACCGCTCTCGGCGAGACCCGTGTCTCTCTTCTTCCCGAGAGCCTGAAATCACTCATCGCCCAGGGCATTACGGTCGTCGTTGAATCCGGTGCGGGCAAGGCGTCAGGAGCGAGCGACGCGGCCTACACAGCCGTGGGCGCCACCGTCACCGGCGACCGCCCCTACCTTCTCGGCGAGGCCGATCTGATTCCGGTGGTCAACGCGCCCGGTGCCTCTGACCAGGCGTTGCTCACATCCGGCGCCGTCGTCATCGGATTTCTGCGTCCGCTCGACGCTCCCTCGGCGCTGGCAACAGCCATCGCCCTGCACGTGACCTTGTTCAGCATGGAACTGGTGCCGCGCATCAGCCGCGCCCAGTCGATGGACGCGCTCTCTTCGATGGCCACCGTTGCCGGGTACAAAGCCGTTATCAATGCTGCCGGAATCCTGCCGCGCCTCTTCCCCATGCTGATGACGGCCGCCGGAACCATTCCGCCCGCACGCATTTTCGTGATCGGCGCCGGTGTGGCAGGCCTGCAAGCCATTGCCACCGCCCGCCGCCTTGGCGCCGTCGTTGAAGCCTACGACGTGCGCGCAGCCGCCGGAGAGCAGGTCCGCTCGCTAGGTGCCAAGTTTCTCGACGTTGATCTCGGCGGCACCAACACCGAGGGCGGCGGAGGCTATGCCGCCGAACTCAGCGAAGAAGCCCTCGACCGGGGCCGCGATCTAATCGTGCGCACGGCTGCCCATTCCGATGTTGTCATCACCACAGCACAGGTCCCGGGTCGCCCCGCGCCGCGGCTCATTCGACGTGAGGCCATCGAAGCCATGCGACCGGGCTCGGTGCTGGTCGATCTCGCCGCGCCCGCGGGAGGGAATTGCGAACTGACGATTCCAGGCCTGACACAGACCATCGGCAGCGTCACCCTGATGGCGCCGATAAACATTGCGGCGGAGTGTCCGGTCGACGCCAGTGCCCTCTATGCACGCAATATCCTCAACTTTCTTTCCCTGATCGTGAAGAAGGGCGAACTCGGCATCGACCTGGGTGATGAAGTCCTGGCCGGAGCCTGTGTCGCCCACAAAGGCAGTCCCGTAAATCCGCGCGTCGTCAAGCTGCTCGAAACAACAAGTGCCGCCAGTTAATTGAAAACACTGGGTGCCCATGTGTCGCTTTTTGAAACTTGGGATGCAAGTCTCCACCAACTCGCCAACTCGCTAACCGGTGCGAAGCACCAGCTAACTTGCTAACCGGCCAAACGGTGCAAAGTGCCGCCACACAACCCTGACGCCGCTGCTCTTCTGGAACAACCATGACTCCCGCTGTTCTTATCGCTTCGGTTTACGTATTCGCCCTGGCCGCTTTCCTGGGCTATCAGGTCATCAGCCGCGTGCCACCTCTGCTGCATACGCCGCTGATGTCGGCCACCAACGCCATCTCGGGCATCTCGCTGATCGGTTCGATCGTGCTGGCCGGAGCCGCGCACTATCCACTGTTTGCGCACATCCTCGGATTCGTTGCCGTTACCACCGCCACCATCAATGTGGTCGGCGGATTCGGCATCACCGACCGCATGCTCAAGATGTTCAACAAGCGCAAGGAAACCAAGCCTGCGGAAAAGGCGGTGGCCAAATGACCCTGTCCACCTACTTCATGGAAGCCACGTACCTCGTCGCCTCCATCCTCTTCGTCTTCGCGCTCAAGGGCATGTCGCACCCAGAAACAGCGCGACGCGGCATGTTCCTCGCGGAAGGCGGAATGCTCGCCGCCATCCTCGGCACCCTCATCGGCGCGCACATCGTTACCTGGGTCTGGATCATCGCGGGTCTCTCCATCGGATCCATCATCGGCGCATGGATGGCCATCTGGGTTCCGATGACCGCCATGCCGCAGCGAACCGCGCTCTCCCACGCCTTCGGAGCGCTGGCCGCGGCCCTCGTCGGCGTTGGCGAATTCCTTGTCCACGCCGGCGAAATGCACCCCGTCACCCGCACCGCCCTTGGCTTTGAAGTGATGCTGGGCGCCTTGACGACAACCGGCTCTCTCATCGCTGCCGGAAAGCTGCAGGGCGTCATCCACGGCAAGCCGGTCCAGTTCAAGGGCCAGAACGTCGTCAATGCCCTCATCTTCCTCGTGATGACGACGTGTTTTTTCATCTTCATCGCGCACCCTGAAAAGACGGCTGTCTTCTACATCATGCTTGGGCTGGCCTTCGTATTCGGCGTCATGCTCGTCATCCCCATCGGCTCGGCGGACATGCCAGTCGTGATGTCGCTGCTGAACTCCTACGCCGGCCTCGCCGCCGCGGCCACGGGCTTCGTCCTCGGCAACAACGTGCTCATCATCGCCGGCACGCTCGACGGATTCTCAGGGTTTATTCTTTCGGTTCTGATGTGCAAGGCTATGAACCGCTCCATCACCAACGTTCTCTTCGGCGGATTCGGCGCCGTGATCGCCGAAGCCACCACCGACGCCGGCGGAGTAATGCGCGAAATCTCCCTCGACGATGCCGCCATGCAACTGGCCTTCGCCAGCCGCGTGATCTTTGTGCCCGGCTACGGACTTGCGACTGCCCAGGCCCAGCACGCCGTGCGCGAACTCGCCGAACTCCTTGAAGAACGCGGCGTCACCGTCAAGTACGCCATCCATCCCGTTGCCGGACGCATGCCCGGACACATGAATGTCCTCCTTGCCGAAGCCAACGTGCCCTATTCATCGCTGTACGAGATGGAGCAGATCAATCCCGAATTCCCAACCACGGACGTAGCCGTCGTCATCGGCGCCAACGACGTCGTCAATCCCGATGCGCGCGACAATCCCAAGTCCCTCATTGCCGGCATGCCTATCCTCGAAGTTGATCGCGCCAAAAGTGTGATCGTGCTCAAGCGCGGACAGGGCCGCGGATTCTCCGGGCTGGAGAATCCGCTCTTCTTCAAATCCTGCACGTCCATGCTCTACGGCGACGCCAAATCCAGCCTCACCCACCTCGCCCAGGCCGTCCAGCATGTGTAAATGCAGGGAATAGGGATTAGGGAAATATTGCCGAAAAAGTAACGCCCGGATGGACACGCCCGGATGGACCACAACTCTCTCGGAGTCCATCATTTGGAGTCATTCCTTTTCCTTTGGACTGCAAAGTAAATCCAGCATCCCACGATAGAGCCGACGACGCCGGAAAGGAAATGAAGAACCTCATGCGAATACATATGTTGCCACCTCAATTCGAGCCAAATGCGCCACAGATGATGCGCCTGAAGAAACTGAACGAGTGGAAATGGCGTTGGCGCGCGCCACAATTCGTCGATCAGACTCAGAGCGCCAAGGAGCGCGAGGACGACGATCAATGCGTCCGGGAAAATGCGTACTCTCATGTTGAGCCTTCAGAGATTTTAGGCTGACTTGTCGTCCCCGGCACAGCCCCGGGGACTTTCGTTCCGACCGGCTTCCGAAGCCAACAAGCGCAAAAGCGTGAGTCGATGTTCGCATCCGGGGTGTATCACCATCTAACCGGAAGTTCTCTTTTCGTTAACATCCCCTGCAAGCCTTCGGCCTGGATGTGCTCGATCCCCGGACTTCCTCATCCCATGCTTCAAAATAAATCGGCGGCAGAAGGATCGCCCTCTGCCGCCACCGGTATTAACTAAAACCGCATTTGCTCTCTGCTTACACTTCAAATGACGGAAAATCTCCGCTACTGGTTTACACTCGGCGCGGAAGAATCTCCACCGGGGCCCCCATCGTCCAGCATGCCCTGTGGCCCGGGAGGCGGCGGAGGCGCAGCTTTATCATTTCCGTCTCCGGGGCTACGATCGTTTCTGCCCCTGGGACCACGATCGCCATTTCTCCAATCCCGGCGTATCTCCGGCCGGTTCTGGCGGAATTCCTGAACCTGCTTCCATTGTTCCGGCGTCAGCTTGGCGCGCAACTCAAAAAGGAAGCGGGCATTCGCCTTTTCCAGCTCAGCCCGCGCCTGCGCCACCTTGTCGATCTGCGCCAGCACCGCCTGCTCATTCGGCTGATCCGCCTTCACCAGCGGCTCCATCTCAATCTCCGCCTTCTCCACGTTTCCGCGCAGGTCGACAAGCTTTTCGCGATGCTGCTGGAAAATCGCGTCCATCGCCTTGCGCTGATCGTCGGTGAGTTTCAGCTTCTCGGCGACCTTGGGATTGTTCCACCACTGTCCATGTTCGCCGCGCATCGCCCTTTCCATGGGAGGCCGATGGTCCCCAAATCCCGGACCACCCGGTCCCATACCACCCGGTCCCATTCCGCCCGGGCCACCCGGTCCCTGTGCCACCGCCACGCCGGCGGCAAAAGTTGCCGCAATCACAATTCCCAACCGTACTGCCATTTGAAGTTTCATGTCTTTCTCCTTCGTTGAATTTCCGCAAATCATTAATTCTTTCAATTGCCTCGGCTATCGTCCGTCATCAACGATGCCATCGGCTCCAGCGCGCTCGGAACTTCCCGCGCAATGTCGCTATCCACATTCGCCATCAGGTCATCGTCCTGGATCTTCACCTTGGTCGCGGCCAGCTCACGCTGCTGCTCGGCGATGCGTGCCGCCTCCACCTTCGCAGCTTCCTGCTGCCGGTAATTCTGGTACACCCCGCCTGAAACCGTCCCCGCAAACACCACGCACCCCAGCGCCCACTTGGTTATCGCGCTCCAGTTCGCCCTTGCCGGCGCCTTAGCTTCGCGCGGACGGCTCGTCATCGCATCGCTCCACGCATCCACACTCGCTTTGAAATTGCCCAGCGCTTCGCGCAGTTCCGGCTCCAGCGTTTCCAGTTTTTCCAGCTCTCCGGCCGTCTTTCCGTGTTCGTCATTGAATTTCATACCGAATCCTCTGTCCCTAGTCCCTATGTCCCTAGTCCCTATGTCCCTACGTCCTTTAGTCCCTACCAAATTCCTTCCGCACCCGCGCCAGCGCCCGCGACAGATGTGCCTTTACCGTTCCCTCACCCATGCCGGTCATGGCCGCGATCTCTTTCAACTCCATCTCATCCACAAAGCGGAGCAGAAACACAGTTCGCTGCCGCTCGCTCAGATTCTCCACCGAGCGCCACACCTGTCCCACCTGCTCCCGCGCCAGCATCCGCTGCTCCACGGTGCGCTCGCCGCTGGGCAGCCAGTCGCTGGCTTCGTCCAGATCCACCGCATTGGTCCGCGTATGCCGCCAGAACTGCATCCGCCGGTTTCGCCAGTGGTCCTTCTGCAGGTTGATCGCAATCCGCATCAACCAGGTCAGCGCGCTCGATTCGCCCCTGAAATTCGACCAGTTCCGGTGCGCCTTCAAAAAACAGTCTTGCGTCAGCGTCTCGGCCAGGTCCACATCCCGCGTCGATGCCAGCAGAAATCGAAAAATCTGCGGCCTGTGGCTGCTCACCACACCGTCAAACTCCTGCGCGGCAATCTCTTCCGCCGTAGCCTTGCTCATTGGTTCCAATGCTGTGCAGGCTGCCATCACTTGGGTAGACGCCCCATTGAGTCCCAGGTTTACAGCCGCCCTGCCATTTGTGGAATTAGGTACCTGTTGCTCTCTCATTCTGACGAGTCGCCCCACAGGAAAGCCGCTCAAACCCCTTCCCCTCCGCATTCCTGCAGGGGTGACCGACAGCGAATCCCCGTTACGCCAACAACAAACCTGATCCATCCCCGCGCTGGAGATAGAATTCGATCCGTTCCTCCGGCATCCCCTCAACCCTAGAAGTTCCCCATAGACAAGAGCCGGGTGCCCGCCCCAGACCCTGCCCTCCGCAAACTCGAAACGGATCGCTTTTGGCGCTGGGAAAGCACCGATCTTAATCGTCTTCTTCGCTGAGAATCTGATTTGGAAAAAAGCGAGGCAAACATGGTCAGCAGATCAATCAAAACCTGCGTCGCCGTCTTCGTCCTGGCGTTGTCGTCCCTCGCGGCAGAAGCCCAGCAGCCTGCCCCGGACTTGGTTCTGCTCAACGGAAAGATCTTTACCAGCATCGCCGCGCAACCCTACGTGCAGGCTATCGCGATCCGCGGAGACCGAATCACGGCGACCGGAGACTCGGCGAAAATCAAATCTCTTGTCGGACCCCATACGAAGCAAATCGACCTCGGCGGCCGCACCGTAATTCCAGGAATCAACGACGCGCACAACCACCTCGAAATCGCTCCTCCCCATCACATTGACCTGGAACTTACGAGTCCGGATCCGGCCTGGCCTGAAATGAAGGCTGCGATTGCCGCAGCCGCGCTGAAGGCGCCGCAAGGAACGTTCATCTTCGGCGAAATGGCCTGGAAGATATTCCGCGATCCTTCTGTAAATCGGAACACCCTCGACCAGGTGGCTCCCGACAACCCGGTTATTCTTCAAACTCTGTCGAACCACGCTTGGATAATAAACAGTGCAGCGCTGGCGCGAGCTGGACTTCGAGATGGTCAGCCGGACCCGGATGGAGGACGGTACGAAAAGTCCCCGGACGGCAAACTCACCGGCGTCATCCGCGAGTACGCCGTATTCGATATTGAGCGCACCTTTGCCAACCAGATCAGCGAGGCCGACGCTCTTGCGGAGTTGCGCAAAACCCTTTCTGCGGCCGCCAAATGGGGCATCACGACCATCCAGGACATGTCGAATTCCATGCCCCCCGATCGAGCCGTCGCGCTCCTTGAGAAAATGCCCACTCCCATTCGCGTTCGCGTCATGCGAATGCCGGTGACAACTCCCGCCGGCCGCGACATACAGGAAGGCAGGCCTGCGCCACACAGCTCGAATCCCCTCATCACCGTCAGTGGCACCAAGTGGATGCTCGATGGAACTCCGCTTGAAGGAACGTTTGCACCCCGCAACGATCCTGCAACTGTGGAATATTTCGTTCTACACGAGCAGTTGACGTTCCCCAAAACAGAGCTCGCCGCCATGTTGCGCGAGTCGTTACACGACCACGATCAACTGCTCCTTCACGTATCGTCATACCCGCCTGCTGCGGCGATGCTCAACGCGATGCAATCCGCGGGCGGAGCGCAGGTTTGGGCCAAACAGCGAGTCCGCTTCGAGCACGGCGACGGCCTCATACCGGATTTGATTCCACAGGTGAAGAAAATGGGGATCGTCGTGGTGCAGAATCCAACCCATCTGGCCCTTGCAAATTTCAATCCTGGTCTGCGCAACGTTTTTCAAAAGACAAAGACCCAGCCGCTTCGTTCCTTGCTGGTCGCAGGCATTCCAGTCGCTCTAGGTGTGTGTCGGGCATAGATTCGTGACGGAGCCTATAGCGTAGGGAGCCGGTTCTGTTTTATGTTCGAGCCATGGGCCAGAACTTCATACCTGACACGGTCAACCAGACGCTTCTGTTTCCCC
>NZ_JBAUUO010000106.1:0-5057 GCF_049582745.1 Occallatibacter sp. | reverse complement strand
CGCAAGGTCATCGTCGGCGGCGGCTACGGCCCGGGATTCAAGTACTTCACGCATCGCGTTGGCCACGGCATCGGGATGGACGGTCACGAGTGGCCTTATCTCGTGAGAAATGACATGTTCGGTTGGGATCTGGCGCCGCACCTGCAGGCAGGCATGACCTTCAGCGACGAACCCGGAATCTATATTCCCGGCGAGTTCGGCATTCGCCTTGAAGACGATATGCACATCACCGCGAGTGGCGCCGAGTTGCTGACGCCGCAATGCCCATCGCTGGAAGATCCCTTCGGCAACGTGACCTAGGCACGCGCCCTCAGTTCGCGCCCTTCACCATTTTCACGATCGGCAGCGCCTCGCCGTTCTTCAGCGGCACTGCGATGCGTTCGGTCTCGATGTAACCCTTGAGGCGGTAGAGCGGCACTCCCGTGAGAGTGGAGCCCATCTCAAAGCGGCGAAATCCTGCGGCGTAGGCCGCATTCTCGACCGTGGCCAGAATCAGTGACCCCAGGCCCTGCCGTGCAAAATCGGGATGCACAAAGATGGCTCGCACCTTTGCCGCATCTACCGACGGATCCAGTAATTCCGATTCGCGGCCCGGGCCGGCATCGGCGCCAAACAGCGTCTTCCGCTTCGACCAGCCGCCGCACCCCGCGGCGTGCCGCGCTTTTGTGTTTTGGTCCAGGATCTCAGCGATGAAGTAAGTGCGGTCGCGTATCAGTTGTGTATCCAGCCCCAGCACGGTTCCCAGCGCACCCTCAATCTGAGCCGGCGCATAGTCCTCAGCTTGCAGTCCACGCACTGATGCTTCAACCAGCGCATGCAGCGCAGGAACATCGTCGTCGGTCGCAAGACGCAACTGAAAAGTAGCTTTCATGCTCGATTGTGCGAGATTCCCGCGATCAGCGGCCGGTGATAATCTTGCCGGCGCGGTCGTACGATCCCAAGTTGAAGACGTTTTTATATCCGAGAGCCTCAAGCTTTTTCTTGGCCATCGAACTGCGCACCCCCGAAGAGCAGTGCAGCAGCAGCGGCTTGTTCTTATCCTTGACCATCGAGGTCGCGAGCATCTCAATACGATCCAGCGGCATGTTCTGCGCCCGCATCAGATGCCCGGCTTCATACTCATTCGGGTTTCGAACGTCGACAATGATCGCTCCGTTTTTCAGATATTCCGTGGCATCTTTCGACGAAACCTGGCCGGAACGCTTCATGTACATGTAACCAAGGGCCAGTACCAGAACAACTAAAAAGCCGATCCAAGACATAGAACGAGTTTACCGCCTTTTATGAAATCCGGCCCGGCTCATGCACACGCCTCAAGTACACTTGCCCTGCCTGTTTGGTTTGTTTCTTAAATCACAGCTAACGCGAACGGCCGCGAACGTCAGGCCTTAGCTACTTCCACCAGGACGGAGTAGAACGTGGCTCCCGCGCCAATATCCGTGAACCTCTCGCTCGTCAGTGTGTTCACATTCACGCCGCCTGTATTGAATTTGGCCCAGTCCAACCGCCCAGCCACCACACCTTCTGCAACAGCGCCATCGACCAGCGCGGTCAGCAGGATTTCTCCGCGATCGTTCCACACGCGAACCTTGTCGCCATCCGCAATGCCCCGCGCCTTCGCGTCCGTGGGATGCATTTCCAGCCGCTGGCTTGTCCGCGCTTCCATCTTGCGATGCCCGTCAAGATTCGCGAAGGTCGAGTTCATGTAGTTATCCGCTTTCCTGCTCAGAAACTCCAGCGGGAAGCGCTCCGCGCCTTCACCCCAGCGCGATTCGGATGGCGGAGTGAAGCCGGGGACCGGATCCTGCCCTTGCGCGGCAAGCGTTGCCGAATAAAACTCGATCTTTCCGGAAGGTGTTGGGAGCGGACCCGAAGCAAACGGCAGGAATGGCGCGCTCTCCGGTTCGCGATGAAATGCCAGCGGAATGTGCCCCACCTCTTTTAAATCCTCGAAGCCGATGTGCCCCATGTCGGGATTTTTCGAGCGTCCGTCGAGCCCGATTGCAAGCGCCTGGCGGATCAACTGCTCTTCGGTGTCGCGGAAGCACTGCTCAGTGAAGCCCATGGTCTGGGCCAGTTGGCTGAAGAGCCACACATTCGACCGCGCCTCGCCCGGTGGTTCGATGGCCTGATTAGATAGCTGCACAAAGTAGTGCCCGTAGGCGCCCTGAATATCGGTATGTTCGAGGAACGTCGTCGCCGGCAGCACGTAATCCGCGTAGTCGGTTGTGTCGTTGAGGAACAGATCGTGCACCACCGTAAACAGATCCGTCCGCGCCAGCCCGCGGCGCACGGCGTTTTGGTTCGGCGCAACCGCTCCAGGATTTGAGTTGTACACAAACAGCGCATGCACCGGCGGACCGCCGCTCAGCACATCATTATCGGTAGAATTGTGGCTTTCTATTCCCTGCGTCAGCGCCTGTCCCAGCACCGACATGTTCACCACGCGGGCCTCGCGCCCCAGCGGCGAATCGAGCGCCAGGTCTCTCCGTTCCAGCTCGCGCTTGTTCCACGCAAACGCGCCGGAGGTCGACAGAGCACCGCCGCCGCCACGATATTTCCACGCTCCGGTAAGTGCCGGCAGCATAGCAATGGCCCGCACCGCCGTGCCGCCGTTTTCGCTGCGCTGCACGCCATAGTTCAGGCGCAGGGCGGCCGGCCGCGTGGTCGCGTATTCGCGCGCCAGACGCTCCACTTGGGCAGCGGTCATTCCTGTCCATCTTGCTACGCGGTCGGGCGTGTATTCGCGAGCCCGCTCGCCAAGCTGCGCAAACCCGTGCGTCATCTCGTCAATGTAGGCGCGATCTTCGAGGCCTTCGCGCAGGATCACGTGCATCATCCCCAGCGCCAGCGCCGCATCCGTTCCTGGTCGGATCGCAATATGCCAGTCGGCCAGCGCGGCCGTGCGCGTCTTGTAGGGGTCAATCACGATCAGCCGCGCGCCATTGCGCCGCGCCTGCTCAACCATGGGCCAGAGATGGATGTTGTTGCCGTGGATGTTCGCGCCCCACGCCACGATCAGTTTCGCCCGACTAAAATCTTCCGTTGGCGTTCCAAGCTTTTTGCCGTAGACCAGGTTCCAGGCCACGCCCCCGGCCTCTGAACAGATTGTCCGGTCGAGCTGGCTGCCGCCAAGGCGGTGAAAGAATCGCCGGTCCATCGATCCGAATCCAAGCACCCCGATGGTGCCTGCGTAGCTGTAGGGAAGGATGGACTCCGGCCCATAGGTTTCGCTGATTTGCTGCAATCGGGAAGCGACGGCGCTCAGTGCCTCGTCCCAGCTGACGCGCTCAAAGGCCTGGTGATCCTCGCCTCGTTTCAGGGGTCGCTTAGCGACGCCGATTTTCCTGCGGAGCGGGTAGAGAATGCGTTGCGGGGCGTAGACCCGGTCGAGGTACTTCGCCACCTTGCCGCACAGGAATCCCTGCGTCACCGGTTGCGAGAGATCACCCTGGAGTTTCACGGCTCGTCCGGCCGCATCGACGGTCACCAGCACGGCGCAGCTATCCGGGCAGTCGTGCGAGCAAACCGTATGCACCACACGAAATGGGGAAGTTGCAGCCGCGGCTATCATGGACTCATTGTAAGCTGATTGCGAGTCCCTGAGCCTTGGAGGTCAGCCCATGAAACGCGTCCTGTCGTTCCTTTTCCTTCTCCTTGCCGCGCTGTCGGTGAATCTTTTTTCCGCGCGGGCGGAGACCCCCAAACCGCAGGCACCGGCTGACGAAACAGAGATTCGCGCCGCGATCAAGGCCCAGTCCGAGGCGTGGAACCGCGCCGATATCCAAACTTTCATGCAGGCCTACGAGGACTCGCCCGACACTACCTTTATCGGCCTGACGCTGCGCAAGGGATTCCAGCCCATTCGCGAGCGCTACATGCTCAACTACACCACCCCCGAACAGATGGGCAAACTGAGCTTTGACGACCTCGACGTTCGGCTGCTCCCCAACTCCTGCGGCAAGACGGAATACGCTGTCGTGACCGGCAAATTCCACCTTGCCCGCACCGCGCACGGCGAGGCCAAGAAGGATGACGGCATCTTTTCTCTCGTATGGCGCAAAGGCCCGCATGGGTGGAAGATCATCATGGACCACACCAGCTAGGTCGATTCCAGGTAATGGTCCTTGACCATTACCCGATTCCAGGGAAAAGCCGCAACTATTTTCCCCTTCACACGAAACTGCTGGTACTCTCAATCAGCTTCCTTCAGAGCGATATCGCGCCCGTTCGGCCCTAGCGGTCTTGCGGATATGGGCCATCCTTTGGGCACTCAGATTCCTGATTGGAGAACTTCTCCGCGAATTGAGGCAGGCATGCAGATCTCTCGACCGGACTCCAGACCATCAAAGTCATCAAAGTGGTTCGCAACTCCTGGCCGCCGCCTGGGCGTCGCCGCTTTTGCCGGGCTAACCGTTCTCCTCTGCTCGGGCTCAACCGCACCTACCCAATGCCAGAGCAGTATCGGTCCATCCGGCGGCGAAGTTGCCGGCGTCGCTATCGGCGTCGGTGCGGTCATCGCTGTGGCGATTATCGTCCCGGTCGAGATCAGCCACAGCCATCACATCGTGACCGGGTGCGTGATGACCGGCGCCAACGGACTCGAGTTGCAGACCAGTGAGGGAAAGACCTACGCGCTCGAAGGCGACGCCGCCAGCATCAAGGTTGGCGACAAGGTGAAGGTTCACGGATCGAAGATCAAGAAGACCAAAGACAGTACCGGCCCTGGAGTCTTCAGGGTCGAGAAGCTCAATCGGGATTACGGCCCGTGCCGGGATGCATCCACGGCCTCTTCGCCCGCGCATTAGTCACCGCTGTTGCAAAAAGCGGGTGCACCGCCAGCGTCAAATGATCGCAACACACAAAAAGCCCGCCTGACGGCGGGTCTTTTGTTTTGAAGGCAGCCAACACCTGCTCGATGCGAGTGCACCTAGCCTGCATTTCTCACGGGGAGTAGGCAAGAAGTAAAGGTCCGGGAAAAAGAAAGTGGGAAAAGGCCGCTGTTTTTGTGGCATAACTGCGTTGTCGAAGCGTAGCTAAATGCTTACAAAAGGAGC
>NZ_JBAUUO010000105.1:0-3386 GCF_049582745.1 Occallatibacter sp. | reverse complement strand
AGACAGCCTGACAAGGTCTTTTCGCCGTGTGACAAAAGGCCTCGAAAAACACCTCTCGTAAACCCCACCAAATCAACGGCCGGATCCATGAGATCCGGCCGTGTCAAAAGCTATAGCTTGAGTAACAGAGGCCGGTGTTTCTTCACGGTGACTCGCTGGCCACATCGGCGTTTCAGGACTGATCGGTGTAAACCAGCCTCGAAACGCGCTTTGGCCTGCTGTCGCCAACTGACAATTGACGTAAGAGCAAGCATTGGTGCGGTCTCGCTCCCCAGGGCACTTGACCGCACAGAACATTCCCCAAGAACGAATCGATACTGAGCGGCCGGCGATGGGAACGTCTATAACGTGCGAAGAGCGTCCATCGGCTGCAGTTTACTCGCACGCCGCGCCGGAAAGTAAATGGCCGCGAGCCCGATGCACGCCATGAGCGCGGTTCCACCGAGCATCGACACCGCGTCGAAATGAGGAATTCCATACAACAGGCTTACCAACAGACGGGTGAGCAGCATCGAGATCCCCAGGCCGATTGCGGTTCCAAGCCCCAGCAGACGCATGCCGCGGCGCAACACCCATGCCATGATGTGGGGTCGTGAGCCGCCGACTGCCATGCGCAGCCCGATCTCGCGCGTGCGGAGCGTGACGAAAAAGGACAGCACACCGTAGATTCCGGCGGCTGAGAGCAGCAGGCCAACCGCGCTCAACGCCGATGAGATGAGTACGCGATCGCGTTCGCTGGATGTGGTTTGATCGATCTGTTCTGCGAGCGTGGTAGCGGAGAGCATGGGCACGTTGCTATCGAGTTGGAAGAGCTCCCGGCGTATGGTGCCGATCATCTCGACGGGATTTCCGCGCGTGCGCACCAACAAGGTCGCCTCGCTGTCGGCTCCTTGCCAAAGCGAAAGATAGATAATGGGCCGCGGTTTTTCCGTGATGGATTTCCACTTGGAATCCTCAACGACACCCACAACCCTAAACTGCCGCGGATGAGCGAGGCTCTGTCCGAACATGCTGAGTGCGTTTACCCGCTGTCCGACTGCCTGCCCGGTGCCCCACAGTTGATTGGCCAGCGTGCGATTGACGATGGCAACACGCTCAGAACTCGGGCCGTCCTCATCGCTAAAGGCGCGACCGGCGAGCAAGCGCGTACCCATCACCGAAAAGTACTCAGGCCCGACCCATGTAAAGTTCGCCGCATATCCTTTTTGACCAGCGGGCGCGGCAGCTCCGGGCGGAAGCATTTCGAGCTGGGCTCCGCCGCTATTTTCGGACAATGGCGCTCGCACGGCGAGTGCCGCCCTTTCTACCCCGGGCAGCGTGTTCATTTGTTCCGCGACCGCCCTGTAATAGCTCGCGAGCTTAGCGCCCTCGTAATCGGCGAGTCCCGGCACCAGTTGGACAAGCAGCATGGGCTTTCGCACATTGAAACCTGGATCAACGCCCTCGATGTTGAAGAAGGTGCGAATTAGGAGTCCCGCGGCCACCAGCAGCACCAACGACAGCGCCACCTGCGCCGCGACGAGCAAATCCCGCAGCACCAGGCCGAAATCCCGCGAGACAACGATCTCGGTGCCTTTCAGGGCTTCGATGATCCGGACGCGCGAGGCCCTCCACCCGGCGACCAGGCCGAACACGGCGGCGATGAGAAGCGCTACGGCGCAGCTGGCGGACACAACCCTGGTGTCGAGGCGGAAATCGAATGCCGAGGCGCTCGCGCTGTTCACGATCAGCCGCGACATCGCGTCGATAATGGCTCTGGCGATGGCCAGTCCGATCGCGAGTCCCAGCGCCACCTGGACAACACTTTCGGCCATGAGTTGCTGCACCAGCCTGCGAGTGCTTCCACCGAGTGCGCGCCGCGTCGCAAACTCCTTGCGACGGCTCTCTGTACGGGTGAGTTGCAAGTTGACCACGTTCGCGCAGGCGATGAGCAGGACCATGGCTGCGATGGCTAGCAGCATCCAACCCTGGTGCTTGCTGGAAGCGTCGCGCGCCTCACGCTCGCTCTCAACGCGCAGGCTCAGATCCTTATCCGCATCGGGGTATGTTTGTTTCAGCCGCCCCTGGATCGTCTGCAGTTCGGCTCGTACGGCGGGCAACGAGGAGCCTTTCGCGATCCTGGCAAGGATGTCTTGCCGGCGTGACCCTCGCCTGGTAAAGCTTGCCGAGTCTCCGGTGATGTGCGTCCAGGTGGGGGCGGGTATCCACACCTGGACCCGCGTTCCCAGGTCCACCCCGTAAAACCTGCGCGGCATTACGCCGACGATGGTGACGGTTCCGTTCGACAACCGGATGTCTTTTCCGATGATGCCGCGGTCGGCGCCGAACTGTTGCTGCCATAACTCATGGCTGATGACGACCGGAAAATAGGCCTGCGCAAAATCGTTCTCAGTAAATGTGCGGCCGATCTCGGCCGTCACCCCAAGTGCGATGAAGTAGTTTGGCGAAACGGTATCGGCGGCGAGGTGCACGACCTCGCCGGGCAGGTGAAGCAGAGCGCCCCGATGCTCGTAGGCGATCACATCCTGGAGGAACTGGGATTGGTGGCGGATATCGAGGTAGTCGGCGTATGACGATTCCCCGTTTATCTCGATGCCGGATGCGCTGCGAGCTGTCGTGTTCACATGAAGCAGGCGGCTGGAATCCGGCACCGGTACAGGCCGCAACCAGGTCGCGTCCACGTAGCTGAGGATCACAGTGTTGGCCCCGATGCCAAGTGCAGTGGTGAGAACGATCACCGCTGTATGAGCGGGCCTGGCAATCACGGCTGCCAAGCTATGCCGCAGGTCTTGAATCACGGAGGTCATCGCGATTCTCCTCAAGCCATTTGGGTGATGTTGAAGAATTAGGTGCACGCGGCGGACCAAAAGCGACCGGGCCTTTGCGCCAAAACAATCAAGACCTTAGGGCGCCCGAGATGCGAGGCCGCTTCGGTGGGTCTTGTCCACTTTCGCCATGGGGTGTGCGTTTCCGGACAGCCGGGCGACAAGCTCAGCCCGGGTTATTGGGGCGGCTGATGGCCCAGATCTCCGCTCTGCACAAAACCAATATGGGTGCCCCAGAGCCCGCACTGAGCGTAGCCGAAGGGTCTACCGGTTTTGCAGACCTGGGAGGGAAGCTCGCGCCACCACTACTGTCCGCCATCGACCCTATTACTGATCCGTGCCGATTTCCCCCTGACCGTCAACGAGCGCATCATCGCCAGCGCACACAGCGACCGCAGATAGGGAACGAAAAGTCGGCTTATCGCGAGTAATTGTGTTACTCAAGCTATAGCTTTTGACACGGCCGGATCTCATGGATCCGGCCGTTGATTTGGTGGGGTTTACGAGAGGTGTTTTTCGAGGCCTTTTGTCACACGGCGAAAAGACCTTGTCAGGCTGTCT
>NZ_JBAUUO010000104.1:0-29220 GCF_049582745.1 Occallatibacter sp. | reverse complement strand
CCGCTATGGTTGGGCGCCGCGTCCGGAACGAGTGTCGGAAGCGGTTCCGGCAGGCCACTGGCGCACACTGACGGTGCTGGCGGCGCTGACCCTGGATGGCATGCTGGCCAGCATGACCATTGAATCGTCTACCGACGGCGATGTATTTCTGGCTTTTCTGGAACAGGTGCTCGGGCCAAAGTTGCAGCCTGGCCACATTGTCGTCCTCGACAATCTCAGCGCGCACAAGGTGGAGGGAGTGCGTGGACTGATTGAAAGCCGTGGTGCGCAGCTGCTCTATCTGCCGCCCTACTCGCCCGATTTCAATCCCATTGAGCAAGCCTGGTCCAAGCTGAAACAACTCCTGCGAGCTGTGAAGGCCCGCGCGCTCGATCAGCTGGAACCAGCCATCGCGCGCGCCATCGACGCCATCACTCCCCAAAACGCGCAGGCGTTCTTCCGGCACTGCGGTTACGGAGTACAGTAATTATGAAAATGCTCTAGGAGCCCCCGCGTATTGCAGGATCAGGTGGCACGGGCCCCGGCAACAACCCAAAGTAATTCATAGATAACCAGGCTTGAATCTCTCTAAAGATCGCGCCAGTTGGGACCGAATCCCAGGTCGGCAATCAGGGGCACAATGAGCTTGATCACTCCCTCCATCTCACCGCGGACCATTTCTGACACTTCTTCTTTTTCCGCTGCGGGAACCTCAAAAAGCAGTTCGTCGTGAACTTGCAGTACCATGCGGGTTTTCAGCTTGCGCTCGGTTAGCTTCCGATCGAGTGCGATCATCGCCAGCTTGATCAGGTCGGCCGCCGTTCCCTGCAGAGGCGTATTGACGGCGGTGCGCTCGGCAAATCCGCGGGAATTCGGATTCCGGCTCGCGATGTCGGGAATGGGCCGGACGCGTCCGAAGAGTGTGCGCACCGCGCCATCGCGGCGCGTGTCTTCCAGGGTCTTCTCGATAAAAGCCCTCACGCCCCGGTAGCGTGCGAAGTAGCGATCGATGTAGGCCTTTGCTTCGGCCTGGGCAATGCCCAATTGCGCAGCGAGGCCAAAGGGAGAGATCCCGTACACGATTCCGAAATTCACAGCCTTGGCGCGATTGCGCGTCTCCTTGTCCATTGTGTCAGCAGCAACACCGAATACTTCGCTCGCTGTGAGAGTATGGATGTCTTCGTTGTTCTGATAGGCACGCACAAGGAGCGGATCGCCGCTGAAGTGTGCGAGGAGCCGCAGCTCGATCTGCGAGTAGTCTGCGGAGAGAAGTTCCGTGCCGGGTGCAGCGACAAATGCAGCACGGATTTCGCGCCCCAATTCGGTGCGGATTGGGATGTTCTGCAAATTCGGATTAACGGATGAGAGTCGCCCCGTTGCAGTAGCTGCAGCCTGAAAGGTGGTGTGAACGCGCGAGTCGGAATCAACGAGCAGCGGCAACGAGTCGACATAGTTTGATTTGAGCTTGGAAAGATGCCGAAACTCGAGGACGAGCCGCGGAACCTCGCTGGTCTCAGCAAGGTTTTCAAGCACGTCCTGCGCGGTAGAGACAGTCTTGCCCTTGCCATACTTCACCGGCACCGGAAGACCCAAGTTCTTAAAGAGCACTTCGCCGAGTTGCTTGGGCGAGTTGATGTTGAAGCGGCGGCCGGCTAGAGTGAAGATGCGCTCACCGACGCGCTCAAGTTCCTTCCCGAATCGCCTGGAAAGCCCGTCAAGAACTGACGTGTCGATGCGAACCCCGTTCTTTTCCATGCGAAACAGAACCGGCGCGAGAGGCAGGTCTATGTCCTCATAGACTCTTGTGACATTGGAGCGTTCGGCTTCAGTACGAAGATCGGTCACCAGAGCTTGTGTTGCAGCGGCAGCGGCCGGCAGAGAATTTGGTGCGGACTGGTTGTGTCGCGCAGCTACATCGGCCAGGGTCTGCGTGGTGTGCGTCGGATTCAGCGCGTAAGAGAGCAGCATTGAGTCATCGATTTTGCCCCGCAGATTGATCTCAAGACCGCCCAGAACATGCAGCGCGAGCTTTAGATCGTGCACCCGTTTCGGCACGGCTGGATCTTCAAGCAAATCCTTCAGCTCAGGCGTCAGCGGGAGGCAAAGACCTTTGCCGGCTTCGGCACTGACACCGATGCTCGATTCCGTCTTCTTTTCAGCCTCTTCGACAACATCCAGCAGCGACATGGTCTGTGGAACCGGTTGCTCATCGGATTCCGGCTCCACCTCCGTTGGTTCCTTGGCGGCCAAGGCGAATGCAAAGCCGTTTTTGCGAGCCGCTCCGTAAAATTCCGTCTCCTGTTGTTTGGTGGCTTTGTCAATGAGCTCGATCGCGGGCGCAGACGCAGAGGGCGCAAGTTCGCGAAGCATCGACGTGAACTCGAGCTCGCTGAAGAGAATGCGGCAGGCTTCCAGGTCCGGTTCCATCGTCTCCATGGCTTTCAGATCGAGCGGGAGCGGAACATGGCAATCGATGGTGACCAATTCCTTTGAAAGCAACACCGCATCGCGATTCTGTTCCAGCGATTCGCGGTAACTTTTGCGCTTAACCTCTGAAGCACGATCAAGAACAGCTTCCACACTTCCGAATTCGACGATCAGGTCGACACTTCCCTTGTCGCCGATTCCCGGTGCACCCGGAATGTTGTCGACGGTGTCGCCTCGCAAAGCCATGACGTCGACGACCTTTTCCGGAGGGACGCCGAGGACCTCGGTTACTTTAGCGGCATCAAGGATGAGGTTGTCTTTCTGCGGATTCAGCACCTTCACATGCTCAGTAACGAGCTGCATCATGTCCTTGTCGCCGGAGACGATGAAGACTTCGTGACCAAGCTCGGCGGCTTCGCGAGCCAAAGTGCCGATGACATCGTCTGCCTCAAATCCCTGGGCTTCGAGAATCGGAATATGCAGCGCTTCGAGAGAGCGGCGAATGTAAGGGATCTGCCGTCGAAGATCATCGGGCATGGATTCACGCTTTGCCTTGTAGCCCTCATAGCTCACATCTTCGAAGCTCTGCAATTTCGAGTTCCACTTGCGCAGCATTCCCATAGCCTGGGCGCGTTCGTCGCGAAAGACTGCACCGCTGGGATCGAAGACGGCGGCAAAGTAGCGCGGGGTGAAATCCTGGCGCAGCTTCTTGATCATGTTGACGAAGACGTACGTAGCCGCCGTAGGCAGGCCGGACCGCGTCGACATAGGTCTGCTGCGCTGCATCGCATGATATGCGCGAAAGATAAACGACATCGCGTCGAGTAGGAATACGGGCGGCTTTTGCTGATCTGGCACGGTAACGAGTTTACCAGCGACGGCGAAACTGTCCTGCTCCCGCTTTCTGAGTGCCAGGATGCAGAAATCGTTCAAGAAGATTCGATAGCATTTGCAGCCACAGTCGACTTCGGCCGCCGCACGTACAGAAAGGTGAAGGATGCAAATTGCGAGCAGAATAAGAGAGCCGGCCGGATGATGACAACGGTCACAATTTGGTTGGAGAAACCTACGGGATTGGTTGGGATTCCGGCCTCGCCTTCTCTCGGGAAGGTCGAGATTAATGATCCAAGCCTTCGTAAGTTGCGATTTGGGCTTGTGTTCCCAGTGCCATGTTCGCCCCATTATTCCAGCGCCGATACCAATCGAGCGTCCACTCAAATGTGGTCTCGAGATTCAGACGTGGCTGCCATCCCAGAACGGTGCGTGCCTTCTGAGAATCGAGACGCAGAGTGTGAGCTTCATGAACGCTCTCACTCGAATCGTCCGACCATGATGCACCTTCCCCCCACATGGCAGCGAATTTCGTTGCGATTCGCTCAACTTGCCACTCTTCGGCTTCCCTGGGGCCGAAGTTAAAAGCGGAGGCCGCCTCTGTTCGAGCGGCCAGAAGTTGCTCCGCGAGCATGATGTAACCGTGCAGCGGTTCGAGCACATGTTGCCACGGGCGAATTGCCTTGGGATTGCGAATGAGCACAGGCTTGCCCGAACCAAATCCGCGGATCAGGTCGGGAATCAGGCGATCTTCTGACCAGTCACCACCGCCGATCACATTGCCGGCTCGGGCCGTGGCAATCGCTACATGATGTCCGCCGATTCGATCCAAGGGAAAGTACGAATCGCGATAGGCTGCCACCACAATCTCGGCACAAGCTTTGCTGGAGGAATAGGGATCATGCCCCCCGAGCGGGTCGGATTCGCGGTAAGACTGGCCCGTTTCGAGATTCTCATAGCACTTGTCGGTCGTGACGCATACAATGGCTCGAACACTGGCAGACTTCCGCACTGCCTCAAGCAGGTTTGCCGTGCCCATCACGTTTGTGTCGTAGGTGCCGAGCGGATCAGCATAGGAACGGCGCACCAAAGACTGCGCGGCGAGGTGGAAGACGACCTCGGGAGCAAAGCCGGTAAGTGAGGCCTCCAGCTTGGGATAGTCCCGGATGTCGCCGCGAACATCTTCGAGTACATCGGCAACAGAAGCCAGATGAAACAAGTTAGGCTCCGATGGCGGATCGAGAGCGTAGCCTCTGACGTGTGCACCCTTCGCGGCAAGCCATAGAGCAAGCCAACCGCCCTTGAATCCAGTGTGGCCGGTGAGGAAGACGCGGCGCCCCTGCCAGGGCGTCACCATGTCCTCCACGGTGCCTTCCCGCTGGCCCAGAGTTCCTCCAGTCGCTGCTTTTCGCGAAGGGTGTCCATAGGCTGCCAGAAGCCATAGTGGAAGTAGGCCTCCACCTGTTTTCTGGCGGTGAGTCTCTGGATCGCCCCACCTTCAAACGCCGTGGCCTCGTCGGGAATCTCGTTGATTACCGATGGCGAAAGGACGAAGAAACCGCCATTGATCCACCCACCTTCGCCTTTGGGCTTCTCCTGAAAAGCTGTGATTTCGGTCCCCTCGAGGCTAAGGCCGCCGAAGCGGGCAGCGGGATGCACAGCAGTGATGGTGGCCTGTTTGCCGTGCTTCCTGTGAAAGGCGATGGAGGCAGTGATGTCAACGTCGCTCACGCCATCGCCATAGGTCATGCAGAACACCTCTTCGCCCTCCAGGTAGCGAGCGACATTGAGCAAACGTCCGCCTGTGCCGGTGGTTTCACCGGTATCGACGAGGGTCACGCGCCAGGGTTCTGCCACGCTCTGGTGGACCTCCATCTGGTTTCTTTGCATGTCAAAGGTCACGTCGGACATGTGGAGAAAATAGTTCGCGAAATATTCCTTGATGAGATAGCCCTTGTAACCGCAGCAGATGATGAAGTCGTTGATCTGGTGCTGCGAGTAGATTTTGAGTATGTGCCAAAGGATCGGCCGGCCCCCGATTTCGACCATCGGCTTGGGACGAAGAACTGTCTCTTCGCTGAGCCGCGTGCCGAGACCGCCGGCAAGGATAACTGCTTTCATTTCATCCCCTTGCTGCCGATTAACAGACAACTGCACGGCAGGCAGAATACAACTAGGTACGTTGGTGGCTTTCCTTGACTAATACAGTACACTGCGGTGATTCGATTGGGTATGCTTGGGGAGTGGACCCCGATGACTAATGTCAGTGGACAGCTTCGGCAGCAAATTCTAAACCTCACGGCCCAGTATTTTGACGAGGCCTTCCCGGCATCGGAGTTCAAGCCCGGAGTCACGCCCATCCCGGTTTCCGGCAAGGTAATCGACGCGGCCGATGTGAGCGCGGTGGTCGAGTCCGCCCTCGATGCCTGGTTCACCACGGGGCGTTTTGCCGAGGACTTTGAACGAAAACTGGCGCGCTTTGTGGGCGTGCGCAGCGCGTCCCTCGTCAATTCGGGATCATCGGCAAACCTTGTGGCGCTCTCCGCCCTTACTTCGCCTAAGCTGGGCGACCGGCGGCTGAAGCCAGGAGATGAGGTCATCACGGTTGCCGCGGGATTCCCTACCACGATCAATCCGATTATCCAGAACAGGCTCATACCGGTCTTCGTGGATGTGACGCTACCAACCTACGAGATCGATGTGACTCAGCTTGAGTTGGCGCGAAGCAACAAGACGCGCGCCATCATGGTAGCGCACACGCTGGGCAACGCTTTCGATCTGGACGCGGTCTCGGCCTTCGCCAAGAAGCATGACCTGTGGCTGATCGAGGATTGCTGCGACGCCCTCGGGGCGAAATGGAAGGGCAGACATGTGGGCACCTTCGGCGACATCGCCACAGCGAGCTTCTATCCTGCGCACCACATCACCGTGGGTGAAGGCGGAGCCGTGCTCACCGACAAGCCGAATCTGCAACTGCTGATCGAGTCATTCCGCGACTGGGGACGAGACTGCTGGTGCGACCCCGGGAAGGACAACACCTGCGGCAAGAGATTCGAATGGCAACAGGGCACTCTTCCCTGCGGCTATGACCATAAGTACATCTATTCGCATATAGGCTACAACCTGAAAATCACCGACATGCAGGCTGCGCTCGGGTCATCGCAGATCATGAAACTGCCGCACTTCGTCGAGCGGCGAAATGAAAACTTTCGACATCTTTTCAATGCTTTGGAGCCGTTGCAGGATTGCCTTATGCTCCCGCAGGCGACGCCCGGCTCGGACCCGTCGTGGTTCGGATTCCTCATCGGTGTGCGCGAGTCGGCGCCATTCACGCGCCAGGACCTCGTGCGCGCCTTGGAGGCGAAAAAGATTGGGACACGGCTCTTGTTTGGGGGGAACCTGCTTCGGCAGCCCGCTTACGAGGAAAGCGAATACAGAATCGTCGGCGACCTGAAGAACACGGAATTCATCATGAACAACGTGTTCTGGGTCGGCGTCTATCCCGGATTGACCGCGGAGATGCTGGATTACCTCGCTGAAACGATGCACGAATTTGTCGCTATACAGAAAACCGCCTTATTCAAACAAGTTGTCGGCGCCGCTACTGGAAGGCTGCATGCGCTTGACGAGAACAACTGATCCCTTATGTTGGGAAAGGCCGGATCGATGAATTATGAATCTGCTGAAGTGTGACCTGGAGTACATCACGCAGCAGACAGCTGGACTGTGGGAAGAGGCGCGCGGAAAGCGCTTCTTCATCACGGGTGGCTCCGGTTTCTTTGGCCGTTGGATCGTGGAGAGCTTTTGTGCGGCAAATCGGGCGCTGGCGCTGGACGCGTCGGCGGTGGTGCTGACGCGAAAGCCGACGGCGTTCGCGAAGAGCGCTCCGCATCTGGCTGGAGATGGTGCAATCAGGCTGCTGCCCGGGGATGTACGCGACTTCAACTTTCCTACAGACACATTTGATTACGTGGTACATGCGGCGTCAGAAGGCGGGGTACCCCCCTTGCAAACGCTGGACACGATCGTTGAGGGCACACGTCATACGCTGGAATTCGCACGGGCATGCAGAGCCAGGAAGCTTCTACTTGCCAGTTCAGGAGCCGTTTACGGTTCCCAGCCTCCGTCTATCGAATTGACGGACGAGTCTTTCGTGGGGTCTCCAGTGTTGACCGGACAAAACGCAGCTTACGGTGAAGGAAAGCGAGTCGCGGAGCTGCTATGCCATCTATATTCCCGCGATTTCGCAATTGATTGTAAAGTTGCGCGCTGCTTCACGTTTGTTGGCGCGCATCTGCCTCTAGATTCACATTTCGCAATCGGCAACTTTATCGGTAATGCTCTTCGCGGGGAGCCTCTCCGGGTGAAAGGGGATGGAACTCCTTTGCGATCCTACCTATATATGGCGGATGCAATGATTTGGCTCTGGACCATTCTCTTTCGTGCTCCAACCCTGCGCCCATACAATCTGGGGTCTGACGAGGCGATCAACATCGCGAAGCTAGCACAAACTGTTGCAGATATCTTGTCTCCAAAGGCAGAGATCATCATCGAACAGCATGCTTTGCCAGGCGCTCCTGTCCAACGCTACGTGCCGGCGATTCGCGCAGCAAGAGAAGAACTCGGCCTCGTCGTTGGCGTCGATTTGCACGAGGCCATTCGCCGGACGGCTTCGTGGTACCAAGACCGAGAAGGTGAGCGTTAAGGGCAAGCGAGCAGTCGCCGCGAATCTGGAAGTAAAGGTCAAATCGGGTAATTCGCAAGCGAAGTGCTATAGCAAGTCCGCCCATTGGAGGACATGGTCCTCTTCAAGATCTCTCGCTACCCGTCTGCCAAGTACCTGATCCCAATTTGCGGGACTGATGCCATGTGCTGGACGCTTATAGGTGATAGCGTCTTCCGTGATCACCGTTCCCGTGGCGAGGCTCCGCTGCACCACGATAGAACGCCGTGCATTCCAGCGGCTTATGCGCTCTGATTCCAGCGGCACTTTCTCCGAAGAGCCTCCGAGCGACAGAATTTTCGCCAGATTCTTACGTAGAACCTTCAGATCGTTCACATCCATGGAATGGTAGTGATCGTTTCCAATAAGTGTCTTATCAGCCGTGAAATGTTTCTCAATAATCCTTGCTCCCTTCAAAAAAGCCGTGGTAGTCACGACCATCGCTGGATCGGGGAGCGTATGGTCGGAATATCCAATAACATAATTAGGAAACACGCGTACCAGCGTTGGGATCATGTTCAAATTGGCATCCTCGTCTGGAGTGGGGTAGTTCAACACGCAGTGCAGAAGTGCAATCTGAGAACAACCATGAGAGGTTACCTCCTGAACTGCAGTGCGGATTTCCTCCAGTGTTGATGCTCCAACCGACAAAACGATGGGTTTGCCCTTACGAGCAATCTTCCGCAAGAAAGGTGTGTTTGTAAGATCGGCCGATGCGATCTTGAAGAACCGCATGAGAGGGTCGAGAAACTCGACCGCGGCATCGTCGAATGGGGTCGATAGAAAATCGATACCTGCGTTTGTAGCATGCTCTGCCAAGGCGGCGAACTCATCGCGACCGAATTTATCGTGCTTCTTGAATAACTCGTATTGGCTAAGCGTAGGTTCCTTGGTCGTGTCCCAATACGCAGGTGAATGTTTCGAAGCAAGCGTCTCCGCCTTATATGTCTGAAACTTAACTGCGTCGGCGCCACCTTCTCTTGCCAAATCGATAAGTTCTTTCGCCCTGGCCAATGAACCTTCGTGATTCACCCCAACCTCCGCGATGATGTACGGCTGAGCATTGGGATCGTCGGTAACAGTCTTCTTTCCTAACGTAATGGCATTCATGTTTGTTGAAGGAGCTCAATGATTTTGGAAGTTATGTTGCGCTTACCCTGTGAGAAATCGAATGATCCAAGCTTTTTATGGATCTTCTCTCGCATGGCGCGGTTGCTCACCAACTCTGAGATACACGCGAGCAGTTTCTGATCAGAAAGTTTGCTGTACAGCGGAAGGAATACCATCCCAGCATTCTTGCCAAAGGTATGCTGCTCTTCGCGTTCGTTAACGGGAATCACCACGGCAGGCACGCGCAACGCTGTCAGCTCATAGACAGTCCGCCCAGCCGAGCAAATTGCCAGGTCGCAGCTGGACATATGCTCTGAAATCTGCCGTGTGCCGTTGGCGATCCACTTGACCGCCTTCCGCTGCCGCGATGGACACTGTTCGAGAAAACGCTCCGTCTGATGGCGATGTACGTTGCCCGGACCTGCGACTGCAATGATCTTGAAGGAGTGCTCCAGCGCCAGCGGCAAGAGCAGCCGGATCAGCCGGAGAGTCATATTGCGATCGTCCGTACCACCAAATGTCACCAGGACAGCGCGTACTTTCTCTCGTGGCGGTTGTGGCTTGGCCGTTACAAATTCAGAACGGAGCCAGAAGTATTTATAACCGGACAGAACATTAGGCGCGGAGTGTCCGAGATAAAGGGCATTAATGCATAAATCTGCCACCGGACCGCCGGAACCGCGGTCCTCGAAATTGACAACCCTGATATGCCGATCCTTCAGAGCCTTCATGTAGGATGCATCTGTGTCGAGAATGTCATTGATTACCAAGTCGGGCGAAAGGTGAGCAACCGCTGTCGTCAGCGATTCATTGGTGCCCTGATAAAAGACCGGGTATAGATCTTCCGCGATGTATTTGCCGGCCAATTCACTTCCTCGTGTGCAGACAAACTGGATCTCGTGGTCGGTTAGCTCCTGGGCCAGCATCAGCGCGCGAAAAACATGCCCCATGCCGATTTGCAGCGATCCGGTAACGACGAAGACGATTTGCTTCCGCCGGAGGATCTTCTCCGCAACCCACCAGTCATTGAAACTGCAGATTTCCAAGGAGTGGGATTCCGGCAAAAGAAACGGCCTCGCCAGGTTGCCGATATAACCTTGCGGCGAAATGGCACGCCGTTTCATGATGAAGAAAGCACCGGTTTCCTTATGCATGAAATCGGTGCCCATGGCATTCTGAACCTCATTAAAAGCAGGCAAGAAGGTGCGGTCCTCGCGCCGCATCCAGCTGCGCTGCGGTTCCTCCGACGTACTAAAGACCGCATCATAACTACTCTCGTCAAGGTACCAGACAGCCTGCCCGATGTCGCGCGCGCGAACCAAGGGAGAAGATGCTCCCATCCAAATGACGTGATCGAATGGTCGCTTGCGGGCTTCCTCCCGTTTCAGAAGCAAATCTATCGTGTAAGCCCGACCAAATACGCGAGGAAAATCCGCGCGATCCTGAATCAGAATCGATCTCACTCCCGCACGGCTTCCGATGAGTTGAATCTCTTCGTCGTCGGTCAGAAGAAAAACATCCTTTGAGACGGCGATCTCCAATGCCAGCGTGATGGAATAGCTAATCAAGGGACGATCATTCAATAAACGGACGAACTTGCGCGGGATCTGGTGGCAACTCCCCATTGCCGGAATGAACACGGCTGCGTTGAGTCGGGATTTCATAAACGCCCCGCAATAGGCTGGCTCGAATGCGACGAGGAACTGCTCGTTACCACGCGGTCCAACCTCCGTCGATCCAAGTGCAACGTCGAATTCCGACGAAGGGATCTCAAAATCCGCACGCGGCGCCCTCCGACGGACCCCAAGCCAACCATTCCGACGTCATAGATCGTGTGTGTTGCAGTCATTTCACTCTTCACCATCGAAAAGATGCATATTTCGTGCGACTTCCTCTGGCGGAAGGAATGGAAACATATCTTCCAGCGGACGACTTTCCATCGAGCCGTCCGGACGCCGCACGGTTGACGTCTTCGGGCTACGGGCCTGGACCGGGGAGAGATTCAGCTCGCAAATAACCGGGCCGTCGATGTTGAATACTTCATCCAAGCCCCGTTCGATATCGTCATTTCTGGCGATGTGCACATATTGAAGACCAAAAGCGGAAGCAAGATCGCGGAAGCTTGGATTGCCAATCCCTGACTGGAAGTCGGCCCCCACAAATCTGCCTTCGAAAAAGTTCTTTTGGGTGGAGCGAATCGCTTCGTAGCCCTGATTATTGTGAACGAAGATCTTTAGAGCCAACCGGTACTTTCCGATTGTCATAAGCTCTTGAATGTTAAATAGCAGGCTGCCGTCGCCGGTCGAGAGGCATACAATCCGCCCTCGGGAAGCAACGGCGGCACCCACACCGGCTGGTAAATCCCAGCCCATAGCGCCATAGTTGATGTTCGTGAACAGGCGTTGTCCCGCCCGGATACCGAATGATTGGTAAGCGGACCAAAAATCCAGTGAATTCCCGGTTACAACAACTGCAGACGATGGCAAATGGTCCGAGAGCTTCCGCGCAAAATAGTAGCTGTTGACGAATTCCTTGTCGGCCAGATAATCGGGCGTGATGGTAGAGTATTTCTCCCTCCAATTCCGGCACACGTCCATCCATTTAGTGGACGGCTCGAATGTGAACTCCGCAGCTTGCTTCAGGAATTCCTTGAAGAACTGGCCTGCATCGGCAACGATTGACAAGTGCGGCGTGAAATTGGGTTTTTCCATTTCATTGCCGTCGATGTTCACCATGATTCGTGTCGCTTTGGGAGCGAATGCCTTGTCGTTGAATCCGATGGAACCAACAGACATACTCGCTCCCACTGAGATGAGCAGATCTGAATTCTGCAAAGCAAAGTTGGCCCGTCGTTGGCCGAGCGGGCCGAATCGGCCCATATTCTGCGTGTCCTCTTCATCGAGCAGGTCAGGAGCGCCAACCGTCAGCAAAACAGGAGCCTTCACCTTATCAATAAAGGAACGAAAGGAATCGTGAGCGCGGCTCAAGTGAATCCCGTTGCCTGCAATGACGATCGGACGTCGCGCCGACTTTAAAAGACGGATGGTCTCCGAGATTTGCTCCGCAACGCGGCAAGACTCTTCCATGAGATCTTCCTGCGGCGGGACAAAGCCCGAAGCAGACTGTTCATCAAAAGACTCTCCCTGAACATCCAATGGGAGGTTGATCCACACGGGTCCGGGCCTTCCGGTGGTCGCATGCCACCACGCGCACTCCAATTCTCGGCGAATCGTGGTTGAATCGGTGATGGTCTTGAAGTACTTCACAACGGGGGAAGCCAGCGCGTCGATGTTGATCTCCTGCGGCCCAAATTGCCGGAGCTTGGTGTAATCGGCAATGAGGGAGCGTCTCACCTGCCCGGAGATCACGACTAGGGGTATGGAGTCGACCCACGCTCCGGCGATTCCAGAGAGTGCATTCGTGCTGCCGGGACCTGTCGTTACCAAACAGGCTCCAACGTGGCAGCGCACACGCGCGTAGGACTCGGCCGCAATTGCACAAGCTTGTTCGTGATAGTTGCAGTAATAGGTGATATCGGGATTCCGGCCCACCGCATCCAGAAGATGCATGATTCCGCCGCCAGAAACCAGAAAGACATCCCGGATCCCATGGTCCACCAGAAACTGGACGACATAGTCAGAAACCTTGATCAACCGACCACCCCTTAAATTCACCCCAAGGGTCGACGCCCCATGCGGACCACCTAGCCGGGCGTCAAAAGCCTTGGAGCGCTGGTTAAGCGAACAAACACTCTTTTGCTTGAAGAGCCAATTTAGCTAAGATGATCCCATGACTCCCACCGAGTGTAACAAAAACGGTGCAACTGATAGGCAAAATGGGCCTTGACCGGTAGTATCTGCTTCGGTACTTTCGTTTCCAGCAAGTTAGTTGTGGAATTTGGTGACTCTACAGGAATCCGAGATCCGATCGTTCATGTGGCATCACTGAGCAAGCAGCCGCGCGAAGCTTGGGGAAAGCGGAATCTCGTCATCGCGCAGGATGACGCGCCGACTGGAAGAACTTCCAGAGACTCCCGGACGCGTATGAGAAGATGTCGTCGCTTTGCCGAACTTGGGAACACCTCCGCTCCGCTAATCCGAAGGAAAACTGCTGAATTGCAATTATTCTATATCCAATTGTTTTCAATAGGGAACGGCATCAGAAAGCTCTTTATAGCAGAGGGATTTACCTGGATTGGTTAGGGCGAAGAGCACGGGTCCGGTCAGATTTCGGTCGACTTTGACCTGAAGGAAAAGTGCTTGTGGCCCAGGAAGTTGAAAACCACGGTCACAACCGTTAGAACGGCAGCGGCAAAATAAGGAGCGTATTCCGGTCTGTGCATCGTTCTGTGCAGGATCATAACCGTCACGGGCAAAGCTATGGCACTAAAAAGCAAGCCGCTGCTATAAACGCCAAAGCAGCGTACCCATTCGACTAGGTAATTGCCGCGCGTACGGAATACAAACCATTTGTACCCTAGGAACGCCACCGTGATTGCGATGACATTACCCAACGCCCATGCCAGCATGTAACTAAACGATCCAAGTCCGCTAAATAACCAATTCAAGAACGCAAATATGGCGAAGCCGAAAAGCGTATTGAAGCCACCAACAAAAAGATAGCGAACAAAGTGCCTGGATGATTCTGATGGGCGGATCTTCACGGAAAGAGGACCTACCAATTGATGCGCTCTTTTTCGGTGACAAGAGGTCGCTTGAGCACAAGCGTGTGGATTGAGCCGACATATTCTCCGATGATTCCCAGGGCGATGAGCTGGACGGAGCCGAGAAAGAAGAGACCGAGGACGACTGGGGCTATGCCGACGTTAAAGTTGGCCCAGAAGACGAGCTTATAGACCATGTAGAACATTCCGACCAGGAAGCTGAAAAATGCGGAGATGAAGCCGGCGAAGATGACGAAGCGCAAGGGAACCTTGGAGAGGTTGGTGATGCCCAACATAGCAAGGTCGTAGAGGGAATAGAAACTGTTCGAGGTGATGCCCCGCTCACGGCGGGCCTGGTTGTAAGTGACCCGGGCGATGGGCAGTCCCAGTTCGGCGATCATGCCGCGGAAGTAGGGATAGGGATCCCGGAAGTTGGCGCGTATCTGGTCGATCACGGAGCGGTCGTAGAGGCCGAATCCGGTGAAGTGTTCGAGGATCTGGACGTTGGTGAGGCGGGCCACGAGGCGATAGTAGGCAGTACGAATGCTATACATCAGGCCGCTCTCGTCGCTCGAGTTCTTGATAGCGGCGACGATCGGGAATCCTTTCTCCCATTGGCGAATCATCTCGACGAAGAGTTCGGGCGGATCCTGCCCGTCTGCCGCGACAACACCGACGACATCACCCCGGGCCTGCAAAAGTCCGTTCATTCCCGAACGATCGGCGCCGAAGTTGCGAGCGTTGAGGATCACCTTGACGGTGGAATCCTCCGATGCCATCTGGCGGAGCAGTTCGACGGTGCCGTCTGTCGACGCGTTGTCGACAATGAGATGCTCGAATCGATATTCAGGGAGCTGATCTGCCAATGCCATCACCCGCCTGTGAATCTCGCGCACATTGAGCACTTCGTTGTAGCAGGGAGTCAGGATCGTGATCAGTTTCTGGCCTCCCCGAACTCCTGCTGGTTGGGGTTCGATCTGATCATCTGGTGTGATGGACATGTCGTTATGACCCAAAGTCTAGCATAGGAAATACCCGCCGATGGGGTGTGCGCGGCTTCGGTGCAGAGGATGTCCTCGAATGGTTATTTCCTCTTCTCCGGCGTTCCGAGGCACCAGGCGAACTGGGCCATTCCAGCTACCGAGCTGCTCTCATAAGAGCCCGCGGCGATAATCGTTCCGCCGGCACATTTCATCAGAGTCTCAAGCGAGCGCACTGTGAAGTAGTTAATGTGTTCGTGCATGAGATAAAGAGCCTTCGGAGTCATCAACGCGGATGACTTGGCAGGGCGCATCGCTGTGGTCACGGCGATTTGCGCGACCCGCCGAGCCACGCGATACGCGCCAGTGGGGATTTCGCAAGGAACCTCGAGAAACACGAGACTGTCGGCCTGGGCGCTATCCAGTATTTGTTTCGCCAGAGCCAACGGGAAGCCGACGTGTTCGAGAACATTGCTGTTGATGATCAGGTCTGCGGCACATTCAGTGGGGTCGGAAACCGCTTTGACCCCGTCGGCCGGGGCAACGCCGGAGATATCGAAGACGAATGCTTCGGCCTCTGGAAAGAGGCCCGCGACCAGGTCTCCTCGATCGCCGCCATGATCGAGGACCCTGCGGATCTGCCTGCCTTCAAGGTGCGGCGCAAGGGTCTTGCTGAGCCTCTCCCGTCTTTTTTTGTAGAAGGAGGAGGATGCAAGCTCTGCGTTCATTTTCGGCGTATACCAAGGCTCGAAGGAGTTGCGCATTTCGAGGTACTCGGGAAGGCGATAGCTCTCGTAGAGCCTTTGGAGTTCGTCATTTTCGAGCCGGGGATTGTAAAACGAGAAGCCGCAATCTGTGCACCGCACGAGATTTACATCGAACGCCTTACGGTTCCATATTCGTTGAGCCAGAAATGGAGAAACGAGGGCTTTCTTGAGGAGTTGGATATCCCCATTGCAAATTACGCATCGATGCGCTTCCTGCACATTCAGCCCTTTCGCGGTCGGATTCCAAGATGATATCTCGTTTCATAGCTTTTTTGCGCCAACTGTTCATCCAAGGTAATGCAGCAGTGGTACTTCGCCCTTGACTTGCATTGGTTTTTAGCGGAGATTTGAAGGACTAGGAACGCATGTTTAGATTTGGAAATTCGTCTCTACTGTCGCCGTATGAGGCGTTTCGACTCTCCCTGGCCAGCCCGCGCTGCTCGATGAACGCGGTGCGCGACCGCATCGCGGGGAATGGATCGATTCGATTCCCTCGGAGAATCCTCCTGCATCTCGCAAACCGTTGTAACTTCGCTTGTCCGATGTGCTCGATTGGAGTTGCGCGCGAGGAACGTCAGAAGGAGGGCCGAGGCGATTCCCCTTGGGAAGTCGTCGAGAAAGCGATCACCGAAGCTGCCAAACACGGCTGCTACGTTGAGTTGCTGGGCGGAGAACCTTCCCTGTATGGCCGGCTTTTCGACACGATTGCTCTTCTCACGAAGTACCGACTTCCTTCCTATATCGTTACGAACGGTTTCAACCTTAAGAAACGGGCCCACGAAGTGATAGAAGCAGGGCTGAAGGTGCTTCTCGTTTCGATGGATGGCTGGGACGAGGAATCGAGCTACAAGCGTGGGCTTGTGCCGGGATCGTTCGAAGCGATTCGGGCGGGCATCGAAGAAGTCAATCGCCTTCGCCGCGGCATCTTTCCGATCCTCCGTATATCGTCAGTAATAACGAAAGCAAACTATCGCGACATTGACCGCATTGCGGATGCGGTTTATGGAATGGGCGTGCGGCGCTGGATGATACAAAATTACTGCTTCATGAACGACGATGCCATGGCAGCACACCACAAGATGAAGGCGGAGACAGGAATTGGCGACCAACTCATGATGCATCATATCCCCGATGCGGACGCCTACTTCGATCGTTCCGAAGTGCGCGATCTTCAGGCTTCTCTTGCCAGGACACGCGAGAAGCTGAAACGGCAGTACCCAGACATGCGCGTTGACTTCAATTTTGATCTGGATCTGAACGATTATTATTCCCCGCGCCGACCTGCCAGCTCTTCCAAGTGCTCACTGCCATTCCACCGGGTTGACGTTTTCCCTGACGGCAGGATCGCATCATGCGGTGACGGACACACACTTGGAAACATCTTGAGCGGCAGCATCTACGACGCGTGGAATGGACCTCAGCGAGCCGAGCTCATGGCTCTTTTGCGGAAAGAGCGCATCTTACCAATGTGCTTTCGATGCTGCGGCATAATGCCAGATTTGAAGTTTGATGACACGTCGACTCCCTATCCTCCTGCAGCTTTGAGGAGCCCTGGAGAACATGGGGCCTATGTTCAATTGTCCGGCGTGGCCAAATCGTGATCCCAATCATCATCGATCAAGATGATTCAGAGTCTTGTTGTCAGCGGCAGTCCGAAGCCTGGAATTCAGGGTCGGCGACGGGTGGAAAGTAGATCGCAGTCGGCTGTGCGGCTTAGTTCGAGAGATCTGCAGATTCGGCTAGGGTCTCTCCCGACTTGATGTCCAGAACTTCCTAGTTGATTCCCATGCCAGCAGCAATTCAGCTGTTGGTGTACGTGTATTCCAGTCTGTAATTGCCCGGGCGGCAATGACGGCACCTGCTCCGACTGGTACTTTCCCCTCCTGCCATTCGCTCTCCTTGATCAAGCCTCTCTCCTTCACTGGCTCGAAGAAGGTCGGGACCTCAAGTTCAGCGTCGCCACGCAGTAATCCGGATTCAGAGCCAGAGCGTGCCGGAATAGCAGTAGGATCGAGCCGACCTCCGGAATCGACATGTCCATAAAGTCGATGACGAGCTTCTCCACCTAGAGGCCGGTTGGCGCTTGAGTACTTGAGTAAATATGGGCATCTATATTTAAGTCGATGCGAAGCTGTACGAAGGTATCGGCCTCGATGGTGAGCGATCTGAACCAGAAGATCTACGGCAAGATAGACGAGTGGCGGTTGCGGCCCTTGGTGGGCGACTTCCCGTATGTGTTCCTAGACGGGTTGTGGCTGAAGCGGTCGTGGGGCGGAGAAGTCAGGAACTCAAGAACGTCTCCGTGCTGGTGGCCATTGGAGTGGCGCAGACCGGGTACCGGGAGATTCTGGCAGTGAGTGAGGGAGCCAAGGAAAACAAGATCAGCTGGACGCAGTTTTTGCAGAGTTGAAGGAACGCGGCTTAAAAGGCGTGCAGTTGATAGTCAGCGACAAGTGTTAGGGTTGAGGCCGCTACCTCAGCATTAACGCCGACAGTCGAGCGCGCGAAACTCGGGGTTGGTGACTGCGGCGTTAAGTGTCCAGACCCAGCTGGTGCGGTCGTTCCAGACGGGGTCGTAAATATTCGCGATGAGATAGTCGATGTGGTAGATGTGGCACACGTCTCGTGCCGTTTCAGCGGTGGCATGCTTGAAGAGCGGCGGAATGGCTGCGATCATGTCCGGGCAGCCGGAGGGATCACCGCCGAGCTCGGAACCGCACCAGAGCTGGTCTGAGGTGATGGCGGCCTGGTGGTTGATGTTGGCCAGATCGATGTTTGTCCAGAATGTGTCAGGAGAACTGGGGTTGAACTGCACGATGGCATTGCGAGCGATCTCAGTATTCAACTGCGCATAGCCAAGTGCGGAGATGTACGCCTTATGAGGGAGAGTGCCATTTCGCACATCGGGTAGAGCGAGGATTCCGAAACGAAGGATGGCTGCAATATAAACGGTACTGAGCGCACCCAGAAACATGCAGACCTTGGCACTCGATGTCAGCCAGAGCGGAGCCTGGGGAGCTTCGGGACCGCGGACAAGCGCCGCGCTTTTGTGCTTTCCGCGACTCCAGCCAATTACGAAGCCCGATGCCAGCAAGAGAAGGGGGAACTCCACAAACATGCCACCATGAATGCCGAAGTCGTTTATGGTCAAAACCTCTGAACGGAGGAAGGAGATGAGGGGAAACGTCGCAAATGCGAGGAACAGCAGCGCTCTCTGCGCGGAATTCAGGGGCTTCTCAGCTCGCCAGCGAGGGACGAGGTAAGCAACCATTACCAGGAAGTAGAATCCCAACTCCACGGCATATCCGGGGATCATCAAGATGAGTTTGGCGAAAGCCCGTGCGGGCCCCGGATGCGCAATTGCAATGTTCCGGAAAATAGGCAGGGCAAGCAAGCCGGCCGGAGAGATTGTTTCGCGAATTGCAAAACCAAAAACATGGCCGCCATGTACTCTAGACGATCCCTGGGTCAACTCCTGCAAATAGGGGAGGAGCAGGACAGCGGCCAGCACGCCGCCCGCCGCCAGGTACAAAACCGGCTTTGGTTCGCGCTCCACGGCGAGCTGCCATATCCCCCAGGCAAGAACGATCAGGAAAAAAACGAAAGCGACATAAATAGACAGCCCGAACGCGCTGGCAAAGGACACCCCAATCATGACCGCAGTCCCAAGCTGCAGCCCGCCACGATGCTCCTTAGCCATCCAAGCCAGCAGGAACGCCAGCATGCAGCAAACCAGGCTCGCGACATGATGCGGATAGAAGTAGAAATTGTCGATCCAACTCGTAATTTGGCCTTCGGGCCATACCTCGATGCCCGGGGGCGATTTGTGCAAGATGAAAATGTCCCACACATCGACCACAATGTAGGGACCGGTGATTGCGAGAAGCCCAATCGATACCAGAAATTGCTTACGCAGCTGAGCGCCCACTTGCAGGAAGTGTTTGAGATAGAGACCGACGAGAGCTGCCAAACTGAATCCGGACCATATGCAGCTGGCGATCACGATCACGCGCATGGGGAATGGCGTAATCCGCGCGATCACGGCGCAGTCGACGAGCCAGAAATAGTAATAACGCAGATTGGCTGCGTGTTCGAAAAAGTAGAGGGGATTATCAGGCGGTAGTCCCGTCCGGAGGACAGCATCGGCCCAGTTGACACGCGTACCGTGATCGAAAAACGTCAGACTCAGAAACAATTGTTGGCCGCGTTGAAAGTCAATCAACGACAGAATCGCAAGAGCGGTCCACGCGAATGCCAGCGCAATTCCGATGCCGCCCAGCGGATGAAAACCCAAGGGCCACTTCGCACCGGTCCGGTGCAGATGGAACCATTCCCAACCGAGGCATCCGAGGAAAACCACACCGCAAAGACTGAGCGAGACGGCTGCTGTCGTAAGCGAGAGGAATCGACTGACTAATACTGAGGAGATCGTCGAGATCCCGATGGATAGCGGAATGCTCCAGAAAAGGCGCTCTATAACCGTCCGCTGGCGAAAGCCGTGCAGATTGGTGAACCAGGCCACAACGTATCCGGGGAAGATTGTCACAGGAGCAAAGGCCGGAATTGCGAGTAAGCTCTCGATGAGCTGGGACGCTGTGACTGACTGGAGAATAGAGATGTTGTCCTCCTGCTCTCGATGCGAATCTTTCCATTCCCGCGAGACTTTGGGCAAGCGAACCTGGCTGCGTCTTCGCTAACGGCAATCGAGCGCTCGAAACTCCGGGTCTTGTACAACCGGCGTAAGCGTCCAGACCCAGCTTCGCCTTTCTTTCCATACGGGATCGTAAATGGTGGTGACGAGGTACTGAATTCCGAACCGGCGACAGATTGAGCGGGCTTGTTCGTCGGTAGAGTCGATAAAAAGGGCATCAAGGGCTGAGGCCATAGCCGCGCAGCCGGTTGGATCTCCCCCCAGTTCAGAACCGCACCACGGCTTGTCCCCCGCAATCGCGACTTGGCGATCGATAGCCACGAGGTTCACAAGTCCCCAGAAGTCGTTCGGGAGAGACGGGTTGAATTGCACGATAGCAGCGCGCGGGATAACCGCGTCCAGCTGAGCGTATCCAATGGATGAGATGTAAGCGTCGTGAGAGAGATTGCCGGCTATTGGATCGTGAACGGCGCGCTCGTGAGCCGCCTCCACCAGAGGAACGGTGAACCGGAACATCACCCCATAGTAGGCAGTGGTCAGCACTCCGACGACGCAAACAAGAGCAAGGATCGACCGCAGCCAGTTAGGTGCTCTGGCAGGCGCCGGCGACTGATCCTCGGCCAACTTCTGCTTCGAATCCCGGCCCTGCCAGCTCATCACGACTTCTGAGCCCAGTAGAAGCAACGAGAATTGCATGAACAGAGCTCCCCGAAAGCCGAAGTCATTGTAGGAAATCACAGAGGATCGGATGAGGGACGTAATGATGAGTGAAGCCGCACTGATGAAGATGAGCGTGCGTCGTGCGGGAGTGAGTTGCGCGCGAAAACGAAGGGCAGGAAGCAGGTAAAGGAGAAACACACCGAAGAAGAAGCCCAGCTCAACGGCCAAGCCCGGAGTGAGGAGCAGAAGTTTGGCGAGGTTCTTAGCCGCTAACGGGTGAGATAAGGCGATGGACTGGAACAGTCCCGATGAAAGCAGCCGGCCGGGGGGGACGGTTTCGCGAACGGCAAAACCAAAGGGGGAGGTGCCGTGCATCCCGGATGATGAACCGGCCAGTTGCCTGAGGTAGGGAATGAGGAGAAGGCCAGAGCCCAAACAACCAGCCGCCAGCATCATCGAAGAACGAAAACTCCGCTCGAATATGAACTGCCACAGTCCCCAGGCCAACATCACCAAAGCAAATGCAAATGTAACGTAGAGCGAGAGGCCGAAAGCGCTGGCCAACGCAAAGGCGATAAGCATCACGATCGGGGCAAGGCGCCCGCTGCCATCTTTGTTTCCCATCCATGCCAAGAGAAAGGCGAACATGCAGCACACAAGGCTGACAACGTGATGCGGGGCGAATAAAAGCGTCACGAACCAACTGTCGATTTGGCCAACGAACCATGCTCGCGGATGGCTGAAGATCGGGATTCGCCAATAAATGTAATTCCAGATGTGAACGATGATATCGAGTCCGCTAACCATCAGCAGCGAAATGGCGACAATGAAATGCCGGCGCAATTTCTCCGTGACGCCGAGAAAGTGCTTGAGGTAGAGACCGATGAGAGCTGCCAAGCCAAATCCCGACCACACACAGCTGGCCATCAGTGCGGTACGAGCAGAAACATGCACCATGAGAGCCACTACCGCGCAAATGACATACCAGAAATAGTAGTTGCGCATGGCGCTCGCGTGTTGGTACCAGTAGTACGGATTGGCCGGTGGAACGCCGGTGCGCAGGATGCTTTCAGTCCAGCTGACCCTCGCCCCTTGATCGTAGATGGTGAGGCTCATGAAAAGCTGATGGTGATACTCGAAATCAACGAGGGACAGGACGGCAACTGCGATCCAGAGGGCAGCCCAGACGATGGCTGAGCCACCTAAAGGCTGCCAGCCGGTAATCAAGTTCGCGTTGTTCCGGCGCAGTTTCCTGCTCTCCCAGACAAGAAGGGCCAGCCAAAGGGCTGCGCCGGCCTCGAAGACCCGTACCACGGCGATCAGGGAAAAAGCCCACGCGATCAACACCGATGCGATAGTTGAAACAGCAAACGATGCCGGGATACTCCACAATATCCGTTCCACAAACGAACGGGAGCGAAAGCGATAAAGGTCAGTGATCCAGCTGACAAGGTAGCCTGGGCACACCGCGACGGGAAAGAAAGCCGCAATGGACAGCAGAACGTCGCGGATCTCGGTCACTGCGATGTTGTGAGCGCCGTAAATCTCAATCTCCTTGCCACATAACGAGCTTCGCCTGAGGATTGGCCTTTATTTTCATGGTTGAGAACGGGGAACTGCGAATTCGATTTGAAACGGTAACCTGCTCAGGCAATGCTTCAAAGCCTCGATTTTCTTGATCGAGCAAAGAGTGCTTTGCTAAGACCCAGAGGTAGAAGACCGCCATCAAGAGCAAGACAAGCGGAGCTGGACGGGTAAAAACGACGGTTATCAAGCGGCTTGCGAACGTAGGCTGCGGCACCAGGATGCCGCGCGTAAGCAGGATGCGAATGCCCGAGAAGATATCCCCGTTGACGACAAATCCCGCGGCGGTAACGAGCATGGCCAGCCAGCCGAGCGCTCCCCTTCTGGCCCAGAGCATGGCACATGCTGGAATCGTGAGCAGGATGAGTTTCGCGTCGTGCTGCATGTGATATGTGGGAAGCATCGAGAGCGGCGCAGCGGCCGCAAGCGCCAGAGAAACTCCAATCGGGGTGGGCCGGGTGCGTGCTGTCAAGACTACCCAAATGAGTATCAGCACAATGCCGATGGCGTACGCGATCAGGTTATAAGTCGAGGGATTCGTAAAAAAGATGCCGGCAACCGACTGAAGTTGCACGAGCGAGTCCATATTGCGCCCGGTCATGCCGGTTGCCGCGGGATCAACAATGCTGCCGACGCCGGAAAAGAATGCCATGTTGGCTTGAAGTTCCTGCAGCCAATGCGAAGACACGTAAGTGACCCAGAGAACGACCGGAAGGCTCAGGATTACAACGGTGAATAGAGCCTGCAACGCACGTTTGCGGAAGGCGCCTCCCACGAGAAGAAGGCACAACCACACCAGACCTGAATCGTTGGGCTTGAGCGCAAGGCTTAGAGCGAGGCAGAGCACGCCGAGCACTACAAGACGCCCACGATAGAAGCACCAGACCGCAATCACGCACAAACCAACGGCTATCGCTGCTGCGTTGCCAACCATGAACAGCCAGAAGCTGTTCATGAGGGCAAACCCGGCCAGAAAACCAGAAAGCAGGGGAGCAAGGTCGCCAGCCATATCACACGCGAGAATCGAGGCAAGAACGAGACTCAGGGTCAGAAAAACGGTCCAAAGCAGTTTCCCCGCAGCAAACCCGACGAAGGCGAACGGAAGCGTAACAATGAGAGCCGTGGGCGGATAGAAGAAACGGGTCTTGACCTGGCGGTCCAGAATCGGTTCGTTGGGCCGCTCTCGATCTTCGCCCTGGTAGACGCGAAGAACATCCCTTTCGCTGTAGGGATCGCCATGCTGGAGGAGGCATCGAGCAGGGTAATACACGACCTTGAAATCACCCATTTCGATCAGGGAAACGTGCCGCCATGCAATGCCGACGACCAGAAATACAATCATGCCCAGCAACACCAGGATCAGTCCATCCAGCCGTCCTTTCTTCATATGCAAGTCCCATTCTGTGTCAGAGCAAGTTTGATTTCCTGGATGTCTACAAAGACGCTGAGTCAGTCATGAAACGGTTATCCCGGAAGTGAAAGTGTTTGTGGAGCCTGCAAAGGGACTGATTGCAACACTGCGGGAACTCCGCCGCACAAAGGCCCATAAGAAGAAGATGGAAGTGACCAACAAGATGAGTGGAGTTGGGCTCCAGAGCAAAACCGTGATGAGCTTTCCGAAGAAACTGTCAGCCGATAGCGGTAGTCGCCGAGCGAACAAGGCGAGCATTGCCAATGGAAAGTCTCCCGTAGCACATATGGCCGAGCCTGTGACCAGAAGGGCGGCCCACCGAACCACACCTCCCTCCGCCCACAGAATAGCGAAACCGGGAACCGTCAACAGAAGCAGTTTGGCATCGTAAGGCCGATGATAGCTGGGCAGCATTGAGAGCGCTGCAATGCCTGCGAACACGAACCAGAGCCCGGCAGAACTCTGGCGCGAACGCAAAACGACGAAGGTCCACGCGAAGAAGAGTAAGCCGCATGCAAGAAAGCTCATTCCATTATAGAAATGCGGATCGTCTTTGAAGACGCTGATCGCGGCCTGTAAATCGATCGCGCGAATGACTCCGTGGCCCGTAAAGGAGGACGGACCCGGATCATTGATTCCACCTTGCTGTGAAAACCACAGCAGGTTGGAGTGTAGAGCCTGTATCCAGTGCGGCGAGATGCGGGTCGTCCATAAAAGGATGGGAAGAGTGAACACCACGTAGACAGCGACAGAACGCAGCGCACACCGTCTGAGTGTTCCGCCGGCAAGCAGTAAATACAACCAGACGAAACCTGCATCGTGAGGCTTCAGGGCGAGGCTGATCGCCAGACAGATGACCCCCGCTGGAACAAATCTTTCGTTCACGAAGCACCAGACGGCTATGACGCATAAACCGACGGTAACGCCGGCCGGATTGCCGATGGCAAGGGCCATCCCGCTGTTGGCAAGCAGGAACCCCAGAAGCACGCCAGACGCCAGAGGCGCGTCATTAAGACCGAAGCTCCACATCAGAAATCCGGCAAGAGCCAGGCTGGCCGCGGTCACGGTCATCCAGAGGACATGCGCCGGCCCAACAGGAAGCAACGCGAAGGGGGCTGTAAAGAGGAATGCGGTCGGCAAATAAACGTAGCGCGTAACCACTGACCGGCTGCTGTCGGAAACGGGAAGGTGCGCGTGTTCCTGCTCCTCGTACAATCGAAATACGTCGCCTTCGGCGTATGGGTCACATCCCCGTTGGACGAAGCAGCGCGCGCTGTAATAGGAAGCTTTGAAATCTCCGGCTACCCCCGGCGCGTGAATCTCAAAGACAGAACCGAGGAAGATGAAGAGAGCCGTTCCGAAAAGGAGGGCGGAAACGCCGCTCAACCGCGATCTCTTCATGGTTCGCCATCCTTCAGCGAGAGCCGATGCAATGACTCTCAAATTCCTGCCGCTTTTGGCAATCGATAGGACCTGCCCGTGACAGAGGATACGGGATGTTCAGGCGTCTTCTTCAATGTTCCGGTTTCCGTTCCAACCGCCCGCCGGACGTATATCCACGTGTAAAAAATCGCCGTGCAGAGCAAAATGAGCGGGGCCGGACGCAGCAGCCAGATCGTAAGCACCTTTGCGGTCAGTCCCATTTGAAACACGTTGATATTCCGCGTAAGAATCGAGATGATCGCGAGCGGAATGTCTCCCGTCAATGTCGCGGCCAAAGTGGTCAACACAACGGCGGCCCGCGCGAGCCAACCCCCACCCGCCCATAGCATGGCGCAGGCTGGAACCGCAAGGAGCAAGAGCTTGGCATCGTATGGCCGGTGATAGCTTGGGAGCATCGAGAGTGCAGCAATCGAAGCCAGTCCGCACCAGATACTTGCCTGTGCATCCGACCTGCGGAGCATGGTGATCAGCAAAATGACCAGGATAGATGCGCAGATCGCCAACGCCACGGGATTGTAGAAACGCGGTTCGTCGCGAAACACGCTGGCAACCGTTTGCAGGTCGATGATTACGTCAGCGCTGCCACGTCGACTGATCGAATGAGGGCCCGGGTCGCTGATATCGCCAGGGGCGGATGTCACCGCAAGATTAGCAGCCAGTTCCCGGGGCCAGTGGGGGGCAACGTTCGAAACCCATAGGAGCGCCGGAACAGCCAGCAGAACTGTGATTGCCAGGGCCTCCAGAGCGCGTTTCCGCAATGCACCTCCCGCGACGACCAGAAAGAGCCACGCCAGGCCGGAGTCATGCGGCTTGAGAGCCAGGCTAACGCCAAGGCCGACAACGCCGAGCCACTCATACCTTTTCTTGACGAAGCACCAGACGGCAATTACGCAAAGGCTCACCGCGATTCCCGCGGTATTGCCCACCGCGAAGAGTACCTCGCTGTTCGCGAGCAGGATGCAGATGAGGAGGAGGGAAATGCGGGGCGCGTATATTCTCGCCAAATCGTGCACCAGAAACGCCGCGATTGTGAGACTGACAGAAATCAACGCGAGCCAAAGCACATGCGACGCTCCCCAGGGGAGTATCGCGAGCGAAGCCACCAGGAAGAGCGTGGTGGGAAGATTTACACATATTGAGACGGCGCGAAGAAAGAGGAATTTCTTGAACGGATCGGACGGGAACTCCCCACTCTCAGCCGCGTAGACACGAAGGAACTCGCCGGCCCGATAAGGGTCGCTGCGATCAATCAGGCAGCGGGCGCCGTAATAGACAGCTCTATAGTTTTCGGTTCCACCCGGAGACGTTCGATCGACAAGAACGCCCAATAGGATCGAAATCCCGCTGCTCAACAGGATCATGAACACACTCATCGCGCGTATGTTTGGCATATCCTGTTTCGCTTTCAATCCTTCAAGGGTGATTTCCGGCAGCATAGAGCTGTTGACCAACCGTTCGACCGTTGGCGTCGAATCGCGCCAAGTGCATCACGCCGAATCTGTGCAGGACAAAGGTGAGCGTAGTGGCCAGAACGCCCAAACCGTACTGCATGCTGCGCTTGAAATTGATCGAAGACGCTTCTTCGAAGTACTTCGTCGGGCAAGAGATCTCGCCGATTCGGAAGCCGAACATTACGGCCTGAGCGATCATCTGGTTGTCGAAGACAAAGTCGTCGGAGTTCTCGAGAATCGGGAGCGTCTCAAGCAGTTTGCGCGAGAATGCGCGGAAGCCCGTATGGTACTCTGACAACTTCACGCCCAAAAACAGGTTCTGGAATGCCGTGAGAAATCGGTTTGAAATGTATTTGTAAATCGGCATTCCGCCGCGCAATGCTCCGCCGCCAAGAATGCGCGACGCGAGAACCATATCGTAGACACCGCTGGAGATCATACCAGCCATGGCGGGAACCAGCAGGGGTGTGTACTGGTAGTCAGGATGAACCATCACAACAATGTCCGCACCCGCGGCGAGCGCTTCGCGGTAACAGGTTTGCTGGTTGCGGCCGTATCCGTAATTTGAATCATGGACAAAAGTCTGGACGCCAAGTTGACGGGAAAGTGCCACGGTCTGGTCCCTGCTCGAGTCATCAACAAGGATCTTGATGTCGACCAGATCTGACAGTTCGCGCACAGTCATTTCCAACGTCTTTTCCGCGTTGAACGCCGGCATGACCACCGCGATGCGTTTTCCGTTGATCATTGTTTCAACACCATACCCCACTGAGTCTCTATTTTCACATCTTTGGCCATGCTGCGGATCCGCCTGAAGGCACCGCAGTAACCTTCCCTGTCATTGGGTACGGAGTGACCTCCGCCGAGGGTAAATCCGGCTGAACCAACCATGCTTTTCGGTTCTTGTAGTACTGAAGGAGTTCTTGATTATCTGCATCACCCATATCGCGAGCCCAGATTACCTTGGACCGATCGATGTCCGCAGCATTGAACACCCATTCATCCAGGGTATCGTGGTCTGCGGCGTATCGAACGATGGCAATCTGCCCGCCGGGAATCTGCTCAAGTCGATTTTCCACGATGGAGCGCTGCGTGACGAAGTGATCGGGGCCAAACCAATTGAGAATCCATGTCGCTACCGGCCGCTCGGGGACCGGGCAATCCAGCTGCTTGTTGAAGAGCCGCACGCAAACCATTAGAACGCAAATAGCAACGGAAAATCGGGTCAAGGCCATTCCCACTTCCAGTCCTCCCGGTTTCCAAAGCCTCAGATGGCGCATCGCCTGCAATCCCACCGCGTAAAATGCCGATGTAAATGGCGCCAGATAATGCGGAAAGAGATATATCTCAATCGTCATACCAGCCGCCAAAAAGAGCAGACAAATGACGAGCAAACGGATGCGGCGGTCACGTAAGGCCCACGGAATCATGAACAACGGCGGGATCAGGGCTATGCCAGAGAAGAAGTACACCCCTCGAACGGCTTTGATCAGCGTCATCTCAGGGAATCCTGCAATGGAATGGACGCGGTAGTAGTCGATGGCGTCGGTCTTGTAAAAGAGCCGCATCTCCGGGTGACGATAATGTGGTTCGGGGCGGGGCTCCTCCCATACGTAATAGGGGGTAGTGGCGTAAGTTGCGCGGTTAATTGTGTACGGCAGCGTAAGTGGACTTCCGAACGCTCGGTAGTTGTAGTATCCCAACCACCCCCCTCCCATCAGAAGCAGAACCAAGCATGGCACCGCGCGCTTTAGAAGCGTCTCGACCGGCAGCCGCCTTGCTGTCGTGAACCAGTGGAGGAGCGACACCGCGACCGGTATGCAAAGAAGAACTCCCTCGTAGGGGCGAGAAAGACCCAGAATTACGACTCCAACGCCCATCAATAGCAGGTTGTGCGCGCAACGATCTTTCCTGAAACGCGGCAGGCTGCCAAGCACAAGCGCCCCTCCAAGCGCAGAGATCGGTCCGGCATTGTCGTACGTGCTCGTCCAGTAGCTGAAGAGCGCGATCCTCATCACAGCCAGAAATCCACCCAGCAACGCCCAGGATGGCGGGAGCCACGCCTGAAGCATCCAGCACACGGCCGCACACATCGCGGCTCCGCCGATCATGACGCCAAACCAGGGCTGCCCGAACAATACCTTTGCAGCTGCCAGAACCAAACCCTCGGCAGGAAAATACATCGACATGTAAGTCGGAACCATATCGACGTGTATGGTTTCAAAATGGACCCACATTGTCGGCGTGGGGTTGGTCAAACGCCCATGACAGAACGTATCTGCGGCAAGCAGGTTACTGAATTCGTCGGGGCGGAGAGGAATCGGAATTGGAAGAATAGGAAGAATTGCAAGTCGCAGCAAGAGAGCGGTGAGACCCACAACTGCTATCGCGGTTTTAGGCCTTCGGGCGAGAATACGAAATTGGCTCTCAATTCGAGAGAAAAGCCCGGCGCAAACTCGGGGCCACGCAAATGCGCATCCCACGAGAATCGCGGTAACTGCCCCTTCAAGGCCGATGAGCGGAAATGTTCCCGTCAAAGC
>NZ_JBAUUO010000103.1:0-65488 GCF_049582745.1 Occallatibacter sp. | reverse complement strand
GCGCAGCGCATCCCATTCAGGCCAGGAGTTCGCTACTCCAACAAAGGCCGGATACATTCGCGCAGACCAATTCTGTCATCCTCACTTTTCGCTTGCAAAACGGCGGCGGACCATACATTCCGGTTAGACGGTGACGCGCCCAAGACAATCAGCAAAAAGACAAGATGCCAAGCGCAAACGAGACGCGGTTCTCGTATTAGTAATTCACACGGTTTCAACCGCTGGGACAGTCATAGAGCGAGGGTAACAATCGTGACGTCGTCTTCCTGGCCGAATGCCTGGATAGCGGAAGCAATCGACTCAGTCGGTTGAGTAGAGATTGCGGCTGCGCGGTCGAAGCCGAAGAGTTCGCCAGCCCGATTGCGCGCTTCCACCACCCCGTCAGAGAAGAACGTGAGTAAGTCGCCGGACAAAAGCTGGAGTGTTGTTTCAGCGTATTCGGCTTCCGGAGCGATGCCGAGTGGTAATCCGTTCAGGATGGAGAGTTCTTGTCCGTTGCGATACGGGGCGAGGTGGCCGGCATTCGCAAGGAGAAGTTCCCGGTCCGAGGAGATCTCGGCACACAGACAGGTGGCGAATCCAATGACGCGCATATTGGCCAGCACCAAGTTGAGGTGATGCAGCAATGCGGCCGGTGATTCGTCCTCACGCCGTTGTGCGGCGCCAAGAATTACCGCGGCGGTCATGGCAGCAGCGGCACCCTTGCCGCTTACATCGCCGATGATGATGCGCTGGCGCTTCCCCGGGAGAATGCTGCAGTTGTAGAAATCGCCTCCTACTTCGCTTACGGGATGGAAGGCAACGGCGAGGCGGAAACCGGGAAGCGTATCGAGGGTGCTGGGAGCGAGAAGCTGCTGGACCTGCTGGGCGGCCTGGAGTTCTCCGGCGAGGACGGCCCTCTCGCGAGTAACTTGTTGCTGTTCACGGGAGAGCAACGTGAGAAGGGCGACGAGAACACCGAGCGTCGCGATCGCCTCAAAGTCTGAGACGGTGTTGCTCCATTGGCTTTGCAGATCGGGCAGACCAGGCACGCGGGCGCTGGTGAAACGCACGGAGAAGAAGAGCATCATCGTGACGCCCCAGACCATGCACAGAGCGGCCAGGGGTCTCATGCGGCGTGAGAGGCGGCGCCAAGGCATGAATGCGAAGAAGGGCGCCGACGACTCGAGGACGGATGCGAACTGAGAGATGGCACCAAGCTGGCCAGAGCGAAGCCCATCGAGCCAAAGAGCGGCCGACGGAGGGAGAACGGCAACTGCGAACGTGATTAGGTGAATGGCCGTCGCTAAAGCGATCAGCGCCCAAAAGAGGAATGGAACCCGGCGACGGGCCAGCTGGAAGAAGAAGACAGTCCGGCAGATGTTGGTGAGGAAAGCCGGAACAGCCCAGACGATAAAGTAAGCCGAAGCAGGATAGGCGAGAAGTGCTGCGGCTCCCAGGTAGTTGAGGTAGATGGGTGGGAGGGCAACGCAGTTGATTCCAAGGACGAGCAGTTCGCGGCGATCCGGGTCGTTGATCCAGAGACCAAGCACAATGAGGCCGAGAATGCCGACGATGCAGAAACAGATGGCAGGGATGAGACGGCGCTCGCTCTCCGCAACGATCACGGTGCTCCGGCGATCACGCAAGGAAGGTTCGCTCCCAGCGCGCAGTTCGAGAGACGGGTACGGGGCGAAGGGAATGGCAGACGTGAAATGCCATGCGGAGCGAATGGCGATGGATGAGGTGTGCCGGAGATCGCGCGGCAGCGGCCATTGCTGGATGAGGTTCATGTCAAAACTGCCGCTCTGAAGATTTCCGAACGTTCCGATAAGACGACCGTCTACGTAGACCTCATAGGCTGCGTAGAGCCTGACCTGAAGCGCGGGCTCGTCGAAGTCGACGATAGGAGAGAGATCGGCATGACAACGGATCCACAGATGAGACTGAGAGACTTGCTGGTGCAGCGCGTAGTGCTGCCAGCCGGACTCGTCGAGTGAGGGAGCCGACCAGTCAGGGTTGTCGCCGGAGTGCCACACGCATCCCTGCAGGGGAATTGTTAGAGCCGTCGGACGCGCACTGAAGGCGGAGGGCGCAATAACCGCAACCGCGATGAAGAGTGCAACGCCTTGCAAGCGCATTCTTGCCCCTTAGATTCCGAGTTGAGAAGAGGAAGGTGGGAACGAAATGATTCTACCGCGAAGGCCCATAACCCGATTCCACGGAGCATTCATGTAGCAGTGGCGGCCTCCGTGGCCAAAGACGAACCGTGTCGTGGCTTCTTCTGCGGCTGCCGCGAGACTCTACTATTGAGGACCGGCGCTCACGGCTATCCGGAGTTGGAGGGTTCCGAGCGTGTGGTGGTCAATTCGGAAGTTATCCCAAGATTGGACTCATGTGCGGTCAGGCGATTGAGAAATACTCGCTCGGGGCGGAATCCAGCATGGGTCGGCGTGAGTCTCAGTGGGTTGTGTCTGCGTCTACTTTGCCTTTGAAGCGGCTGTAGACGAAGACGACGTAGGCTACGGCGAGGGTCATGCCGAAGGACCACCAGGCGAGGCCCACCGCGAGCGTGTGAGGTCCGGAGATGGCGCGGGCTAGCGTGATGTCGCGATCAGAGCCGGTGGTTGCGGGCAGCAATGTGGGATAGACACCCCAGCATGCGCCGGCCAGCATGAAGAACAGGTAGAGCGCCGATGAGAGAAACGCTTTCCCCGGATGCTGGTTGCGACTGAAGTACCAGATGCCGGCCAATGCTGCCAGGACTCCGACGGGAACAATGAAGGTGACGGGGTAGTGGTAGTAGTTGTCGAGGCTGGCGGGGCGAACGGCGATGGTGGCAACGAGGCTCACGACGGTGAGCAGCGATACGAGAATGAGTAGCGGATTGACGAGGCGGCAGGCACGTTGCGCGAGGTCGCCGGAGACTTTGATGATGAGCCATAGGGCTCCGTGAAGCGTGAGTGCAGCAAGGGCAACGAGGCCACCGATGACCGTATACCAGTCCAGAATGCCGGGATGCGGGCCGGGTTGCCAGTTGGTCCAGAGGGGTAGAAAGAAGTAGCCATCGGCCTGAAGCGGCACGCCGCGCAGGACGTTGGCGAGGGCTGCTCCATAGAAGATGGCGAGCAATGCGCTGGAGATGCCGAAGACGCCGTCGAGGAGCGCGATCCATACGCCAATGTCGACGTGGTTGCGGAGTTCGATGCTGATGCCGCGCAGGACGAGAAGCCAGAGCACGATCATGAGGGGCAGGTAGAAGCCGGAGAAGGCCGAGGCATAGAGAAGCGGGAAGGCGAAGTAGAGTGTTCCACCGCCGGCGAGAAGCCAGACTTCATTCCCATCCCAGACGGGGCCGATCGAACGAAGCGCGGTCTTGCGTTGCGCATCGTCGCGCGGAAGGAAAAGGTGCAGTACGCCGACGCCGAGATCGAAGCCGTCGAGAACGACGTAGCCAACGATCATTACGGCAACCAGCCAGAACCAGATGAAACCCATCATGATGAGAACCTCAGTTCATAGTTCATAGTTCTTAGTTCTTAGCTCGCAGTTCAGAGCTGCCAAGTCCATGCTGCAACAGGCTCAATGGGCAGTCGTGGTTTCAACAATCCTTGCTTTAGGAGTCGGGCCGAGGCTGATCTCGCGGTAGACGAGGACGGTGAAGAGCAGGCCAAGCAAGGCGTAGAGCCCCATGAATCCAATGAGCGTAAAGAGGCCGTTGCCGACAGACACGGTGTTGGAGAAGCCTTCACTGGTGCGCATGAGGCCGTAGATAAGCCAGGGTTGGCGGCCGATCTCGGCGGTCATCCATCCGGCGGTGTTGGCGATGTAGGGCAACGGAAAGCTGATGAGCAGGAGCCAGAGGATCCAGCGCGCGGTGTAGAGCTTTTTGCGCCAGAGCAGAAAGGCAGCCGCGATCATGAGCAGGACGAAGTAGGTTCCGAGGCCGGCCATGATGTGGTAGGCGTAGAAGAGCAGCGGGAGAGCGGATGGCCACTGGTCGTGCGGGATGCGATCGAGGCCGGTGACTTCCGCCTTGGTGGTGCCGTAGATGAGGAAGCTGAGCACGTTGTTGACGACCAGCGGATTGTCGATCAGGCCCGTTTCTTCGTTGGGCTGACCCATGAGGACGATGCCTGCGCCGGTTTCGGAATGGAAGAGGCCTTCCATGGCGGCCATGGCGGCGGGCTGATGGCGCGCTACGTATTTGCCATGCAGGTCTCCGGTGGGAAAGATGATGAGGATGGTCGAGATTACGCCGGAGATGACTCCGACGCGGGTGAAGATACGACCGTAGTTCGTGTTCTTTCCATCGAGCAGATAGAACGCACCGACGGCGGCCATCACAAACGACGCCGTGACGACCGCACCGGTCATGTTGTGCATGTACTGGAGCAGGCCCCACGGATTGAGAAGCAATTGCCAGAAGCTGACGACTTCGAACTGACCGTTGGGCAGATGGTTATAGGCCACGGGATGCTGCATCCATGCATCGGTAACGATGATGAAGAAGCCGGAGATCCAGGAACCGGCGAACACCATCACGGCTGAAAACCAGTGCATCGTCTTGGAAATGCGTTTCTCGCCATAGAGGAAGAGGCCAAGGAAGGCCGATTCAAGGAAGAAGCTGAAGACGCCCTCCATGGCGAGCGGCTGGCCGATGACTCCGCCGGAGAGGCGCGAAAAACGAGCCCAGTTGGTGCCGAATTCGAACTCCATGGGGATGCCGGTGACCACGCCGAAAACGAAGTTGATGGCAAAGATGCGCGCCCAGAAGCGGGAGGCTTTGTCCCACTCTTCGCTGCCGGTGCGGAGCGCAACCGTCTTGAGAACGACGATCAGCAGAGCAAGGCCCATGGTGAGTTGGGGGAAAAGGTAATGGAATGTGATGGTAAAGGCAAAATGCAACCGGTGGATCAACTCGGCAGTCATGAACGACTCCTGGTTAAAGGCAAAAAAGGGGAATGGGAACGGCAGCTTGATCGCTGCAGTCGCAGGAAGATTTCCAACGACTTCAATTATCGACTCCTGCGACGGTAAGGAAGTGATTTAAATCACACCCGGATCGAGCCTGGAGGTTAATTCTGGTGTCAGTCGCATGTGGTCTGACCCGGAGTTTCGCTGGCTGGGTCGGCCCGATGCCCGGTGTGTTATCAAGGGACTGAGGAAACGGATGCGGGTAGCCATCATCGGAGGCGGAATCGCGGGGCTGACAGCCGCCTATGAACTCGAGAAAGCGCGCAAAGCGGGAGCAGAGGTCGAGTACACGCTGTTTGAGACGCGGGAAAAGCTGGGAGGGTCGCTCGCATCGGAGACCGTGAACGGGGTGGTGCTGGAGCGTGGACCTGATTCTTTTCTGAGCGAGAAGCTGTCTGGGGCAGAGCTTTGCCGCGAGTTGGGGCTGGCCGATCAACTGACGCCATCGAACGATGCAAATAGGAAAACCTATATTGTAGTGAAAAACCGGCTGGTTTCATTGCCGGACGGGCTGATGTTTCTGATTCCGACGAAGCTGGTGCCGACAGCGCTGTCGGGATTGTTCAGCCCAGCGACAAAGATTCGGATGGCGCTTGAACTGCTGCATCCGCCGCGTCCGAGCGGGCAGGACGAGTCAGTGGCGGCGCTGGTGAAGAGGCACTTTGGCCAGGAGGCGGTGGACAGGCTGGCGGATCCGCTGTTGTCGGGGATTTACGGCGGCGACGCGACTCAGCTGAGTGCGCGCACGGTGCTGCCGAAACTGGTGGAGATGGAAACTGAGTACGGATCGCTGACGCGCGGAATGCTGGCGGCGCACAAGCAGATGCGTGCCAGGATGGCGGCGCGGAGCGTGGGTGCGAATGGCGCCGCGCCAGCACACGGCGGTGAAATGCGCGCAGTGCCGCGATCGATTTTTACGACGTTGAAGGGCGGTTTGCAGCAACTGGTGGATGCGCTGGAAGGAAAGCTCAATCCAAAGTGGGTGCGCAAGTCAACGCCGGTGACCGCGTTGGAGCGAGTGGGGAACGGCTGGCGGGTTCGGTCGGCGTATGCGGATGAGACGTATGACGCGGTGATTCTGGCTTCGCCGGCGTGGGCTTCGGGCGGGTTGCTTGCAGCTACCGATGCTGCGCTGGGCGATGAGCTGAGCGCAATTCCCTACTCGTCTTCGATCACCGTGAATCTGGTTTTCGACGAGGCGCAGCTGGGACGGTTGCCGGATGGTTTCGGATTCCTGGTGCCGGCGGTGGAGGGGCGCGCGATGCTGGCGTGCACGTTTGTGCATCGCAAGTTTGTGGGGCGGACACCGACGGGCAAAGCAGTGTTGCGGGCGTTCCTGGGCGGTGCGAGGAATGAAGGACTCCTCGACCAAAGCGATGAAGTGCTCGTGGCGACGGTGCGGCGAGAGCTGAGCGAGATTCTCGGGCTGCGCGTGGTGGGGCCGCATATTCCAGCGGAAGCGACGCAGGTTTCGCGGTGGCGGCGGGCCATGGCGCAGTATTCGGTTGGCCACCAGGAGCGGATGAAGCGGGTGAAAGAACTGGTGGCCGAGCTGCCGGGCCTGCGGCTGGCCGGGAATGCCTATGACGGTATCGGAATTCCGGATTGCATTCGGACGGGACGGCAGGCGGCGAAAGATATTCTGATGAGCCTGGAAGTTGACGAGTCGCCGCGATAGATCTCCAGATAATTATATGCAACTTCATGGTTGCGCTTCCCAGGACAAAGCAGTTCATCGACTTCGCTCAGGATGACGGCCTCTTGAGTCAGGCGCTCATGTCAGCTTAAGCGACGGTAGGTCATGCGCTGCGGATTGACGAAGAGGCGGGCGGTGACTACTCCAAAAAGGAATCCGCCGATGTGGGCGAGGTAGGCTACTCCGCCGGTTTTTGCCTGGGCGACTACGCCGAGATTGAGGACCTGCATCAGGAACCAGAAGCCGATGAGGAGCGCGGCGGGAATCATCGTGATCCGAAAAAAGATGATGAAGAAGACGAAGGTGCGAATGCGGTCGCGGGGAAAAGTGATGAGGAATGCTCCCATGACGGCGGCGATGGCTCCGCTGGCTCCGAGGGCCGGGATGCGGGAGAAGGGATCGCCAAGAATTTGCGCGGACATGGCAACGATGCCGCCGATCAAATAGAAGACCGCGAAGCGAAATGAGCCCATGGCGTTTTCGATTTCGCGCCCGAAGGCCCAGAGGTAGACCATGTTGCCGATAATGTGCATCCAGCTGGCGTGCATGAACATGGAGGTGACGATCGTGACGAGCGCGCGACCGTGGATGATGCGGATCGGAACGGCGGACCACATCCAGATAAAGCGGTCGCCATAGGTCAGTTCCTGAAAAAACGCCCAGACGTTGAGGACGATGATCAGCGTGGTGACGACGGCGAAGCGGGTCGGCGGACGCGAGGCATCGCCAAGCGGAATCAGGCCACCCACTACATTCCGCCTTTACCCAGCAGGATGCCGATGCCGTAGGTGACGGCGCCTTCGACGGCGCCGATAATCGTCATTTCGAGGCCTGACGCCCACCAGGAGCGGATGGTGATGAGGCTCTTGGCCGCGCCGACAGCGAAGTGCGCGATGAGGGAGATGATCGCGGCGGCGATGACGGCCGGAACGCCGCTCATGAAGAAGAACGGAATGACGGGGATCATGGCGCCGACGGCGGTGGATAGCGCGCCTGAAGTCGCGGAGACCATGGGATTCGACAACGCCTCTTCCGAAGTGCCCAGGCGTTCGCCGGCCAGCGCACGCAGCATCTGCTCGGGGTCGCTGGCGATGTGGTTGACCATGTGGTCGGCGTCGGCTTCGGGCAGGCCTTTGACCTGGTAGTAGAGCGAGAGGAGTTCGCGGGCTTCAGGGCCGTTCATATGGATGGCTTCGCGCTCGCGAGCGATTTCAGCGTGGTAGATTTCGCGTTCGCTTTTGGCGGCAAGATAGGCGCCGGAGCCCATGGAGAGCGCGGAGGCGATCATGCCGGAGAGGCCTGCGAGGAGAACGTATTTGCTGTCGCCGGCCGTGGCGCCGGAGACGCCGGAGACGATGCCGAAGATGGCTCCGAGGCCGTCGTTGACGCCGTAGATGGCGTCGCCGATCCATGCGCCGGGCTGCTTGCGGCCCTGGGCGCGCTTGGCGAGGAGTTCATCGAGGACGGCCTTGGGGTCGACACTGGGTGCGCCGGCAGGAGCCTGGTAGTGGCCGCGCAGGAGCGAGCCGAGTTCGCGGTGGTGGTCCTTCTCGTCTTCGATGACGTGGTCGAGGATGGCGATGGAGCCTTCGTCGCCGAGTTCTTTCAGTTGCTTGCCGTAGTTGGCGATGTGGCGGCTTTCTTCGATTTCGAGGCGACGCAGGGCCATGCGGACGCCGCCGGCGCGGTTGGCGAGGGAGTTGGCTTCGCCGCCGGGATTGCCGTTGTAGACAGGCTCAGTGCCACCGAGTTCAACGATGCGGCCATGCCAGAGGGCAGCATGCTCCCACTCGGCACCGGCGAGGTGGCGCAGGACTTGGGCGCGGACGGGGTCGCTGTCGCGGTCGGCGAGAGTCTGGTAGGTGTGGTAGCCCTCCATCTCTGCCTGCCAGTTGGCTTCGAGAGCGGCCAGAATCTTTTTCAACTTGGCGCTGCTGAGGGCGGTGGTGGCCACGATACGTCTCCTTCGGGTTCCTTTGAGGATAAGGCATTTTCAGGAGAAATCGCAGTGACCGGCGAACTGAAAACGGTGGTTGCAGTAGGGGCCGCGAGCGGAACGGAGCCGGGAGCGAGAAAGATTCGCGGGCAGTTGGGCGCATCACTTCCCCAAGCCGGGGTTTTCCGTATAGTGTTGTGTGCAGCAATTTTGCCGGAGATTTGGCGGCACAGTGCGATCCCAGCGCAAAACAAGCTGGTCTAAACAAGAGCGCGACGAACGCAAATGCGCTTGAGTGTGCCCTTACCGGGCAGAATTTCTGAGGAAGCGGGGGAGCAAACAGATTATGGCAACACGATCTACGCCGGGAGCGGCTGCAACGACGCCGAACTACACCGGACCGTTCATTACGGTGGCAGTGCTGTTCTTTATCTTCGGGTTCATCACCAACTTGAACATGGCACTGGTGCCGCATCTGCGGTCGATTTTCGACCTGCCGTATGCGTGGGCCATGCTGGCGGAGTCGGCCTTCTTCCTGGCGTACTTTGTATTTTCGTCGCCGACGTCGAAACTGATTGAGACGATCGGGTACAAGAAGACGATGGTCGTTTCGCTTTTCATCCAGGTGGTGGGATGCCTGTTGTTTGTTCCGGCGGCCAAGCTGGTCAGCTTTCCGCTCTTCCTGACTGCAGTGTTTATTGTTGGAGCGGGCGTGACGGCTCTGCAGACGGCGGCGAATCCGTATGTTGCGATTCTTGGACCGGAGCACAGCGCGCCGGTGAGGTTGACGCTGGCGCAGGCATTGAACTCGCTGGGCGGCACGATTGCGCCGCTCGTTGCGGGCGCATACATTCTGACTGATCCGGCAAGCACTGCGACCAAGGCTGCCGTTGCCAACACGGTGCGCGGACCTTATATCGCGATTGCGGCCGGGCTGCTGATTCTTGGCGTGGCAGTTGCGTTCATGCATTTGCCGCACATCGCGCAGACGCAGGAGTTTCGGCCGGCGAAGGAAGGCGATCCTATTCTTAGCCGGAGCATCTGGGGCTATCGACACACGGTTCTGGGAGCGGTTGGAATCTTTCTGTACGTCGGCGTTGAGGTGGGACTGGCTTCGATCGCGGTGAACTACTTCAAGACGCAGGGAGTGGACAGCGCGAAGACAGCATCGTTTCTCGTATCGCTGTATTGGGGTGGTGCACTCGTTGGCCGCCTGCTTGGATCGTGGGTGTTGACCAAGATCAAGTCGGGAAGGCTGTTGGGTGGTTTCGGATTTGCTGCGGCCCTCTTCGTGCTCATCTCCATGGTGACCACCGGCCAGGTGGCAATCTGGACGATTGTGATTTGCGGATTCTTCAACTCCATCATGTTCCCGAACATCTTCGCGCTGGGCATCAAGGGTCTCGGACCGATGACGAGCAAGGGATCGGGACTGATCATGACCGCGGTGGTGGGCGGAGCAATCGTGCCGCTGGCGCTGGGCGCAGCAGCCGACCGCTTCGGTATTCAGCATGCGTTTGTCATTCCGATGATTTGTTATCTCTTCATTGCCTACTACGGGTTGTGGGGATCCAAGCCTACGCGGACAGTGACAGCCTAGGCGGGTTGGGGCAGTACCCTTGAAGGCCCTCCGGTTGCCCGGAGGGCCTTCGCATGTCTGGGGTACCCGCGCGGGCGAAGGAGGGAGTTCCCCCCATACTTTGGGGATGCGTCTGCTCATTTGATTGGGTTACGCGACGGCAAGTCTGCAAGATATTCCTGGTATTGGATTTGGCTGCATATATTTCTATATAAAGGACTTAGAGGCGCGGCGGGTGGGCGCATGCCCAGGAGCCCGAGCGGACTCTCGCCTCAATTCTTCCAGTGTGCGCCAAATGGGGAAATTACCTGCAAATTGCGCATGAGGAATTTTCCTTTTGGATTGCTGGAGTTAGAGGCCGACGATCAGAAGACGCTATTGACTCTGCTTGAGTCTCGACAGAAATACGATTTTTCTTGACGCGTATTACGGATTGCGATATTGTTATTGCAATTTGCGATTGACTTGGAAGTGGTCTTGAGTGCTGATCGCGGACGGACCGGATGAAGCTGGGCGAAAAAATCAGGTATTTGCGCGAAGTGGAGGGCAGTCTCAGGGGCATGAGCCGCGCGATGAGCCAGCAGGAACTGACACGGGCGATCGCGGCGGAGACGGGCTCGAAGCTGAGCCAGAGCTACCTCTCGCAGATTGAAAGCGGGGCGCGTCCGCACCTGACCAACACGACGCGGCAGGTGCTGGCGCAGTTCTTCAAGGTTCATCCCGGATACCTGGTGGACGATCCGGCGGGCTATCACCCAGAGCTGATGAGTGAGGTAAGGGGCCTGGAAGACAAGCTGGACCTGTGGCTGGTTTCGGGAGCGGAGCGGTTCCGGCGCGATCCAGAATTGAAAAGTGCGCTGCTGACACTGGCGCAGCATGAGAAGTCGCGGGAATGCTTGTTGCTTCTCGAGGCGATTCTGGAGACGCCGGGGCTGATGCCGAGGTTGATGGAAGTGCTGAGAAAGAAGACAGGGATTAGGGACATAGGGACATAGGGACAAAGGGACATAGGGACAAAGGAACATAGGGACAAAGGGACATAGGGACAAAGGGACATAGGGACAACAGGCATTTGGGGGCACGGAGATGAATTGGGAAAGTTTCTATCTGGCTTGTTTTTTAGCGGGGCTGATGCTGAGTTTCATTTCGCTTCTGGGCGGGATGGGACATTTTGGCGGGCATGTACACGCACCGCACTTCCATCTTCCGCATGCTGGACATGCGCCGCATGGAGGTGTGGGCGTTTCTCATCCTGTAAATGCGGGCGGTGGTGGCGCAGCGGGGCGCGGGGTTGGGCCGGAGGTTCCGTGGTGGAACGCGTTTTCGATCATGATTTTTCTGTGCTGGTTTGGCGCGGCGGGCTTTCTGCTGACGAAGTATGGAAGCTTTGTGGCGGGCCTGGTGGTGGTGCTCGCGGCGATTTGCGGGATTGCGGGCGGGGCAATCATCTTCATGTTTCTGACCAGGGTGCTGATGCCGCACGATCGCGAACTGACCGCGGATGAGACGGATGTTGTGGGCGTAGTGGGGCGCGTGTCGTCTCCGATTCGTGCGGGCGGGACGGGTGCGATTGTTTATCAGCAAATGGGAGCCACGCGGTCGGCGATTGCGCGGGCTGAGGACGGTGGCGGGGTGCTGAGGAAAGACGAGGAGGTCTTCGTGATCCGCTACGAGAAAGGGGTCGCGTACGTGAGGCGGTGGGAAGAGGATTTGCTGACAGCAAATCCTCAGGGAACAGGGAGTAGGGAACAGGGAGTAAAAAGCCAGGGACTTGGGACATAGGGACAAAGGGACATAGGGACTAAGGGACGTTTTGCCCGGCTGAAGGACCGGGATTGCAATGACGAACTCAACCGTGCTGATTGCGGATATGGCTGTCCTGGTGGGGATTTTTCTGCTGGGATTGCTGGCGAAGTTGTTTCCGAGAAGGACGGGGAACATCCACCCTGACGAACACAGATCGTACGTTGGGGACCCCGGCAGAGATCAGGGGTCAGGGATCAGGGATCGGGCTGATTCGCGCTGATGACTGTTCACTCTGAACTGAAGTTCAACCATCAACCGAATTCAACCCCTGTTGAAAGGACAGGGATCGAATGACGAATGAAATGATTTTGATTGTCGGTCTGGGAGTGTTGGCGCTGATCTTCCTGATGGGCATTTTGGCCAGGATGTATCGCAAGGCGGGGCCGAACGAGGCTCTGATTGTGTACGGATTTCGCGGGCCTCGTGTGATCAAGGGACATGGCACGGTGATCTTCCCCATGGTAGAGAACTGTCGCGAGTTGAGCCTGGAGCTGATGAGCTTCGATGTCGCTCCGCAGCAGGATCTCTACACCAAGCAGGGCGTGGCCGTAACGGTTGAAGCCGTCGCGCAGATCAAGGTTCGCAGCGACCAGGCTTCGATTTTGACGGCTGCCGAGCAGTTTTTGACCAAGACCCCGCCACAGCGCGAAGGTTTGATTCGGCTGGTGATGGAAGGGCACCTGCGGGGGATCATCGGCCAGCTAACGGTGGAGCAGATTGTGAAGGAGCCGGAGATGGTGGGCGAGCGCATGCGTGCGACGTGCGCCGAAGACATGAGCAAGATGGGGCTCGAAGTGATTTCGTTCACCATCAAGGAAGTGCGCGACAAGAACGACTACATCTCGAACATGGGCAAACCGGATGTGGCGCGCATCAAGCGCGATGCAGAGATGGCGACGGCGGATGCGGAACGCGATACGGCGATCAAGCGGGCCACGGCACTGCGCGAGTCGGCAGTTGCCAAAGCACAAGCAGACCAGGAGCGCGTGATTGCAGAGACGGCATCGGCTACGAGACAGGCTGAGGCGCAGCGCGACCTTGAGATCAAGAAGGCCGAGTATGCGGAGCAGAGCCGGCGCCAGCAGGCCACGGCCGACAAGGCGTATGAATTGCAGACCAACGTGATGCTGCAGCAGGTGACGGCGGAGCAGGTGAAGGTGCAACAGGTGGAGAAGGAAGGCCAGATCAAGGTGCAGGAAGCCGAGATTGCGCGTCACGAGAAGGAGTTGATTGCGACGGTGCTGAAGGGCGCCGAGATTGAGCGTCAGAGGATTGAGAACCTGGCGTCTGCAGAGAGGTCGCGGTTAACTACAGAGGCAGAAGGCCGCGCGGCTGCGATTCGTTCGCAAGGCGAAGCCGAAGCCAGCATCATCTTCCAGAAAGGTGAAGCGGAAGCAAAGGCGATGAACGTGAAGGCCGAGGCTTACCAGCAGTGGAACCAGGCCGCTGTGGTCGACAAATTGCTGACCAACATGGCCGACGTTGTCCGTGCGATGGCGGAACCATTGAGCAAGGTGGATCACATCACGATTGTGTCGACTGGCAATGACGACGCCGCGGGCGCGCACAAGATTACGGGCGACATGACGCGGATTGCGGCGCAGGTGCCGGCTTTGTTTGAAGCGCTGAGCGGGATGGACATCAAGCAGTTGATGTCGAATGTGCAAGCGATCAAGAACAAGCCGGGAGACGATAAGTCGCAGAATGGGGATGCGGCGAAGAAGTGACAGCAATCCCCGGTTCTGCGCTGCGCGGAACCGGGGTGCTGGTTTGGACGGGCTAAAGCAAAGCGAGATTGGCAAACGCGACGAAACGTTTGAGAGGACCGAATGAAAGCACAAGCAATGATCGGAACAGTGGCTCTGCTGATGTTGTCGGCGGGAGCCGACGCAGGACGCGCGCAGGCTTACGCGGTCGGCGCGAATGGGCAGATGCAGCAGGAGAAGCAGGCTACAGCGATTGCACCGGAGAATCAGGCAACGACCGAGCAACTGGGCAAACTGTTTGAGGTAATGCGGATCAAGCAGCAGATGCAATCGGTGCGGCAGATGGTGCCATCGCTGGTGGCGCAGCAGATCCAGACGTCGATGAAGCAGACCATGGAGGGGCTTCCGGCGGGTAGCAAGCCCACTGCAGAACAGCGCGAGCGCATGCAGCAGCTAATGACCAAGTACGTGGGGAAGTCGATGGATTTATATCCCACTGACGAGATGCTCACGGACATGACGGCCATTTATCAGAAGCATCTCAGCAAGGATGATGTGGATGGGCTGATTGCGTTCTACAGTTCTCCCCCGGGACAGCATCTGCTGGATGCGCAGCCGGTGATCTCTCAGGAATATATGCCGCTGGTGATGGGGAAAGTTTCAGAAAGAAGCCGGGTGTTGACGCAAGAAATGATGAAGGAGATGGCGGCGATTGCGCCATCGACAAAACCTGGTGGAACAAAGCCGGCAGCGAAGCAAGGAACTACAAAACCGAAGGCAGAGTAGTTGTTCGACGTGGTGGTTCAAGCGGAATTTGAATCGAAGTTCGGGATTAAGAGGAGGGATTGTATGTCGTTACTGGATAGAGTAAGCACGCTGTTGAGGGCGAATTTGAATGACCTGGTGGAGAAGGCCGAGGATCCGGAGCGGATGTTGAAGCAGGTTGTTCTGGATATGGAGAACCAGCTTATGCAGGTGAAGACACAGGTGGCGATTGCGATTGCGGATCAGCATCTGCTGCAGAAGAAGAAGGCGGAGCACGAACTGCAGTCTACAGAGTGGCGGCGCAAGGCGGAGCTCGCGGTGCAGAAGGGACAGGATGATCTGGCTCGTGCCGCGCTGGAGCGTGCGCTGAGCCAGGATCAGCTTGCAATCGGATTCACGACGCAGGCCGAGGACCAGAAGCACGAGGCGGATAATCTGCGGCAGGCTCTGCACAAGCTGGAGCAAAAGCTGACGGAGACGCGCGCACATTGCGAGATGCTGATCGCAGAACATCGCAGAGCGAAGGTTGTGGGCCGCGCGGCGAAGGCGCAACACGTGGTGGCCAATGACCAGGAGAGCGCTATTGGCCGCATGAAGAGCAAGGTACGCGTGACCGCTGCCGAAAACGCAGCGGCTACCGAAGTGCTTACACCTGAATCGCTTGAAGACAAGTTCAGGACGCTCGAGAGCGAGGACCAGGTGGAGCTGATGTTGAAAGAAATCAAGAGCCGGCAGTCGGTTCAGTAGATGTGACTAATGTGATCATGGACTGAGCCGGCTGGACGACAAATTTTGTATCCCGGCGTGGCAAACTACGTCTAAAGCGCAGGTGAACTTTATGTGACGCATCCGCCGCCTGATCAGTGGCGGATGCACCCCGAGGTGCGTCGGTCCAGCTTGGAAGAGCTGATTTGGAGCCGCGCACCTGATTTCCCCCAAGGGTGAATGGATGCGCCATAGACCTTTGTTTGTTACCGCTCTCATTACGCTATTCGTGTGTTTTGCAGGATCGGCGGACGTAGCTCGCGGCCAGCAGCCGGTCGCTGCCCGACCTGCTGTCGATGTAAGCACAGCTCCTGCAACATCGATTCCCGATGCTCCGGTCGCGGCAAATCAACAATCAGCGAACCCAGGCACACAGTCAACGCCGGATGCTCCGTCGACCACGGATCTGAATGGAACTGTGACCGATGAGAACGGCGATCTGGTTCCGGGCGCGACGGTTGTTCTGGAGGGCGCGAGCCCGGCGGATCGTCAAAGCCAGGCGGCGAATGATAACGCGTTCTTCAATTTTCCAGGGCTGAAGGCGGGGATTCCGTATCGGCTGACCATCAGCGCAAAAGGCTTTGAAAACTGGGTCTCGCCGCCAATTACGCTTGCGGCAGGGCAATTTTTCGGCGTAGCCGATATCAAGTTGAAACTCGCGGGAGACGTTTCGTCTGTGACGGTGTATTCGTCGACGGAGCAGATTGCCACGCAGCAGGTTGAGCTTGAGGAACAGCAGCGGATACTTGGATTCATTCCGAACTTTTATGTTGTGTATGACTCGAAGAACGCGGTGCCCCTGACGACGAAGTTGAAATTTCAGATGGCGTACCGGGTGGCGATCGATCCTGTCAGTTTTGTCGGCGCGGCGACTCTGGCCGGGATGGATCAGGGCGGGGACGATCTGAATTATCCGCTCGGCGCTAAAGGGTACGGAGAGCGCCTGGGCGCGACGTATGCCGACGGGATCACGGACATCATGTTCGGTGGCGCGATTCTTCCATCGCTGCTGCACCAGGATCCGCGGTATTTCTATCAGGGCACGGGCACGGTGAAGTCGCGCTTGCGTCACGCGCTTTCGAATCCGTTCATCTGTCGCGGCGATAACGGGAAGCTGCAACCGAATTACTCGAGCATCGGGGGCGACCTGATTTCGAGCTCGATATCGAATGCGTACTATCCACCGTCTAATCGTGGAGCCGGCCTGGTGTTTGGAAACCTGCTGCTCAGCACAGGCGAGCGCGAGGTGAGCAGCGTGGTGCAGGAGTTTGTGCTGCGCAGGTTGACGCCAAGCGCGAAGGATCGAAACTGAACGATCGCGGCGCTGCATAAGATTTCAGCAATCGATGAACTAAACTGGAGTGAGCCGGACGAGCAAGATTTCCAGATCCGGCAAGAGCAGGTATAGGCGGATTGAATCAGCCTTGTTTCTTTCCGCCGAATTGAATTCAATTTGAAGGCTTTTACAGGCCGTGGTGATTGCATGCGATTTTTTCCCCGTTTGATCTTAGGCACAGTAGTATTGTCGACTTCAGTGGCTGTGCTCGCCCAGAACCCAGCACCCAATCTTTCCGATGTACAAATCCTGCAGGTAGAGGCAGCGGAATCCGCGTCATTGCTGCCGGATGCGCCGGAGCCGCAACAGACGCAGGTGAAGGATCCGAATTCGAAACAGGCGCCGGCAAATGAGGGTACCCCGGCATCGAAGCAGGAGCCGAAACGAATTCTTGGAATTATGCCGAACTACCGCGCGGTGAGTGCGGGAGCGATTCCGCCGCCGCCGACGCCGAAGGAGGCGTTCAAGATCGCAACTGACAACAGCTTCGACTATTCGTCGTTTGTGTTTGTGGGATTGACTTCGCTGATCGCGAAGGGCGAGGACGCTCATCCTTCGCTGGGCAAGGGGTTTCCCGGTTACTGGGCGTATACGTGGCGCGGATTTGTGGACAAGGTGGATGGCAATTACTGGGTGATTTTCGCGTTGCCGACGGTGTTCCACGAGGACGAGCGTTACTTCGCAAAGGGAGAGGGTCCGATCTTGAAGCGCGCGTGGTATTCGTCGACGCGAGTCCTGATTACACCGGATTATCACGGCCATAATACTTTCAATGCATCGGAGTTGCTGGGGCGCGGGATTGCGCAGGGGATTTCGACGACTTACTATCCCAGTTCTGACACTTCCGCACCGGAGATCGCGGAGAAGTACGGATATGCGATCATGCGCGATGCGCTGACGAATACGTTTCGCGAGTTCTGGCCGGACATTGCTACGCATGTGCTGCATCGGAAGCCGTGAAGGCAGTGAATGAGTGAAGCAGTGAATGAGTGAAGAAGTGAACGAGTGAGAAACAGGCCTGGGCAGTTGCCCAGGCTTTCTTTTTGCGGTTCCCGATGCATGGAAAGTTATACTTGTGATCGCGAGTAAATCGGTTCACTGAATGGCGGCGGGAGGCAGATGTGTACATGCGTGTTGGTTCTCGGATGATGGTCATGGTTGGGATGTTGTGGATCGTTTGTGGAGCAATGGCGATGGCGAAGACTTCGCCGCAGGATGGCGGTGGGGCTTATGCGACGGGAAAATATCGCAACCTGTTTGCCGAGGATGGGCACTCACAAAAGGAGATCCGGGCGAAGATCGATGCTGCGTACCAGCAGTTGTTTCACGGGGACAAACAGACGCAGGCGATTGCGTTTGATGCGGGCAGCAACGCGAACGGACCTCTGATGTACGTGACGGACTGGGCGAACCACGATGTGCGGACGGAGGGCTTGTCGTACGGAATGATGATCACGGTCGAACTGGGCAAGAAGGTCGAGTTTGATGCGATCTGGAATTGGGCGAAGACCTACATGTATATCTCCGACCCGAAGGCGCCGAGTTACGAGTTTTTTGCGTGGTCGTGCAAGACGGATGGAACGCACAACTCGGAAGGTGCGGCGCCCGATGGAGAATCGTATTTTGCCATGGCCCTGCTGTTTGCGTCGAACCGGTGGGGAGATAGAAAAGGAATCTACGATTATCATGCCGAGGCGGAGAAGTTGCTGACGGCGATGGTGCATCGGGAGCGGATCACTGCTCCTGGCAAGTATGGGCCACACACGGTAGGGCCGATGATGAATCCTGATCCGCCGATGATCTTGTTTGTGCCGGATGTGTTTGGCCAGCCGTTCACCGATCCTTCGTATCATTTGCCGGCGTTTTACGAATTGTGGTCGCGGTGGGGGCCGGAGGAGGATCGCGCGTTCTGGGCGAAGGCCGCGGAGACGAGCAGGGCATTTTTTGTAAAGACGACAAATCCGCAGACGGGGCTGGCGCCGGATTACGCGAATTTTGATGGGACGCCGCATGCGAATCGCTTTCCGCAGTCTGGCGAATTTGGTTATGACGCTTGGCGCACGGCGAGCAACTGGTCAGTGGATTGGTCGTGGTGGCACAAGGCGCCGGAGGAGCGGGAACTGAGCGGTCGCATTCAGGAGTTTTTTGCGTCGCAGGGCATCGATAAATACGGGCCAGTGTACACGCTCGACGGAAAAGATATGGGCGCGACGCCGGGGCTGACGCATGAGGATCATCCGGCAGGGCTGGCAGGGACGAATGCGGTGGCGGGGCTAGCGGCTACAGATCGAGCGCGGGCGAAGGAGTTCACGGAGGCATTGTGGAAGACGCCGATACCGTCAGGGCAGGGGCGATATTACGATGGGATGCTTTACTTGATGAGCCTGATGCATGTGAGTGGGGAGTTTCGGGTGTGGGGACCGAAATAGGACCCTACTGAGAGAAAGCAAAAGCAGATCCTTCGCCCCCTTTACCCCACTGTGTGGGGCCCCGAGCGTGCGGGGCTCAGGATGACACTTCAACGATTACACTTTGTCCACTTTGCCCCAGGCGCCGCCGCCGGGGGATTGTATGCGGATGCGCGAACCTGCGCGGAGTTCGCGGGTGCATTTGCCGGGAAGGTTTTCTTCGGTGTTGTCGCGGAGAATGGTGGTCTGGCCGCTGGAGCCAGGGTCGCCGCCGGCGAGACCCCAAGGCTGGGTTTTGCGGCGGTCGGCCAAGAGCGTGACTTGCGCGTCGCCCAACAATTCCAATTCGCGGATAATGCCGTCGCCGCCGCGGTGCTTCCCTGCCCCGCCGGAATTTCGGCGTAGCGCGTATTGAATCATGCGGAAGGGATACGCGTATTCGAGGGCTTCGACGGGCGTGTTGAGGGAGTTGGTCATATGCGCGTGATGGCCGCTAGCGCCGTGCGATTGCGGCGAGGCTCCGTGGCCACCGGCGATGGTTTCGTAATACGTAAACGACTGGGCAAAGTTCGGACCGGGGCGAGGATCGATTCCGCCGATGGTCAGGTTGTTCATGGTGCCGGAGCTGGCGGCGGGGATGCGATCGGGGAGCGCGGGGGCTAGCGCACGCATGAGCGTGTCGACGATGCGCTGCGAGGTTTCAACATTGCCACCGGCAACGGCTGCGGGCGGGCGCGCGTTGACGATGGACCCCGGGGGCGCGAGAACTGTAACGGGACGCATGAGGCCGGCAGTAGCGATGGCGGCACTGGGCAGCAGGCAACGGAAGACGTAGAAAACCGCGGACCAGGTGATGGCGTAGACGGCGTTGATGCTGCCGGGGACCTGCGGGTCGGTGCCAGCAAAATCAACCGTGGCACGCCGGCGTTTGGGATCGTTGGTGATGCAGACGCGGATGGCGATGGGGCCGGGGATGACGCCGTCGTCGTCGAGGAAATCTTCGGCTTGCCATTTACCTGCGGGCAGCGAGGCAAGCACATTGCGCATGAGGCGCTCGGAGCCGGTGAGCATCTCGCTCACACCTTGGAGGAGGCGCGCGTAGCCGAAGCGCTCGACGAGTTCGATCATGCGCGTGGCGCCGATGCGGCAGGCGCCGAGTTGCGCGGTGAGGTCGCCTTCACGTTCCTTTGGCGTGCGTACGTTGGCGAGGATGACGGAGAGAAGTTGTGTGTCCATTTTGCCGGCACGCATGAGCTTGACGGGCGGGATGCGGATGCCTTCCTGCGCAATCTCGCGACAGGGGCCCATGGAACCTGGATACATGCCGCCCACGTCGGCGTGGTGGGCGCGATTGGCGACGTAGAAGGAAGCGCGCGATCGGCCGGGCAGGAAGACGGGCGCGACCATGGTGATGTCGGGCAAATGCGTGCCGCCGCGATAGGGATCGTTGAGCAGCGCGACGTCACCTGGGTTGAGGCGCAGATCGGCGAGGACGGCAGCGACCGACATGGGCATGGAGCCGAGGTGGACGGGCATGTCGTCGCCCATGGCGATGTGGTCGCCATTCCACCCCTCAGACGAAGACCTGCCTGAGGGAACCCCGGTCTCCGCTGAGAAGACGGCGGAAGAATAATCGCGACGCTCCTTGATGTTGGGCGAGAAGGCGGTGCGGCGTAAGGCTGCGCCCATTTCGACAGCGACGGAGTGGAGCGCGTGGCCGATGACGGCGATCTCGGCGGGATCGAGAGGGCGGCGCGCGGTCATTGGCGTGCTCCTGAGTTTGGACGGAGTATGAGATTTGAGAGTGGGTCGACGGTGGCGGTCCAGCCGGTGGGGAGATAGGTTGTCGCGCTGAGTTCGGTGATGACGGCGGGGCCGGCGATGCGTTTGCCGGGATGGAGACGGGAGCGATCATAGAGCGTTGCAATTCGCCAGCGGCCGGCCTCGAAGATGCGGGTGGAGGAGATGAGGGCGTGACCTGAATCGGTCTTCGTTGGCTTCCCACCCATCGCACGATGAAGCTGTGCGATGGATGGGGCACCCGGATTATGCGTGCGCGCGATGGCCTGCACGCGGAGAGTGACGATTTCAACGGGGCGTGCGGGGTCGGCATAACCGTAGGACTGGGCGTGGAGTTTGTGAAAGCGGGCGACGGCGTTGGCGGACCAGTCGACGCGAAGTTCGAATCCCTGGCCGTGATAGCGGAGGTCGGCGAAGCGGACGAAGATGGGCTTTGCTTTTTCAGTACTGAAGGCGGCGCGCGCTTCGTCTTCGAGAGAGCAAAAATGCGATGCAATTTGCGGAGAGCCGGGCGCAAGCATCACGGTGCGGGAGAACTCGCGGCGCAGATCCGCATCGAGGATGCCGAGAGCAGAGAGCGCACCGGGCGCGTTGGGAATGAGGACGCGGCGGATGCCGAGCGATTGTGCAAGCGCGCAGGCGTGGAGCGGGCCGGCGCCACCGAAGGCCAGTAGCGTGAAGGTGCGGGGATCGTGACCGCGTTCGACGGAGACGCGGCGCAGGGCTGACTCCATGCGCGCATTGGCGACACGAAGAATGCCTTCGGCGAGATGTTCGAGAGTTGCGAAAGATTTGGTGGGGACCGCTTTGAGTGCACGGCGGGCGCGGGCTTCATCGAGATGCATGGCGCCGCCGAGGAAGTGATCTGGGTGGAGGCGGCCAAGGACGAGGTTGGCGTCAGTGACGGTAGCGCGATCTCCGCAGCCGTAGCAGGCGGGGCCGGGATCGGCGCCGGCGGATTGCGGACCGACTTGCAGAGCGCCGGCATGATCCATCCATGCAAGGGAGCCGCCGCCTGCGCCAGCGGTGTGGATGTCGAGCATGGGCACGCCGACAGGTAGACCGGCGACCTGGCCTTCGGTGGTGGTGGGAGGTTCGCGTGATGTGTCGAGGACAGCGACGTCGGTGGATGTTCCGCCCATGTCGAAGGTGAGAATGCGAGGCATGCGCGCGGCTCGGGCTACGCTGAGTGCGCCGATGACGCCTCCGGCTGGGCCTGAAAGAATCGTGCGGACGGGCTCGCGCGCGGCGGATGCGGCGGAGAGGATGCCGCCAGAGGATTGCATGATGCTGAGACGCGCGCCGCGCTTGGCGAGGCCGCGTTGGAGCGCTTGGATGTACTGCTGCAGGAGCGGGGCGAGGTAGGCGTTGAGGGCGACGGTCGAGCCGCGCTCGTATTCGCGGAATTCAGGAAGGATCTGGTGGGAGAGCGAGATGGGCAGGCGGAGCGAACTTAATGCGGCGGCGATGGCTTGCTCGTGAGCGGGATTGGCGAAGGAGAAAAGGAGCGAGACGGCGATGGATTCCGATTTCGATTTGCGGATGTCGCGGCGAAGTTGATCGAGGGCCACATCGGTTGGTGCGAGGAGTACGGAGCCGTCGGGGCCGATGCGCTCGGCGATGCCGAAGCACTGATTGGTGACAGGCGCAGGGCGGTGGTGATTCCAGTCGTAAAGGTCGGGGCGGGCCTGACGGGCGATGGCGAGTGTGTCTTCAAATCCCGCAGTTGTGATGAAGGCGACGCGCGCGCCTTTGCGTTCGAGCAGCGCGTTGGTGGCGACAGTGGTGCCGTGACGGACTTCGACGGAAGCTTCAGGGATGAGCGCGGCAATCTTGCGGACGGCTTCAAGGATGGCGCGGCTGGGATCGTCTGGGGTTGAAGGAAGCTTGAGGACTTCGACGCGGGGGCCGATGCGATAGACGCAGTCAGTGAAGGTACCGCCGGTGTCGATGGCGATGGTGAGGTGTGGGGTCATTCTCAAAAAACATATCAGGCAGAGGCGGCAAGTCAGTAGACCATGAGTAAAAGGGAATGAGACGTTAGAGTTCAATCGAAGGCCATGCGCGACGAAGCTTCCCCTATTTCGATAAAGACGAACGGCCCAGCGGCATTCAGCTGGAGAGCGGCGACGACTGCGCAGCGGCGCGTGGTGATTGCAGCGGCGCTGGGGTGGATGCTGGATGCATTTGATGTGATGCTGTACTCGATTGTGCTGGCGACGCTGATGCGCGCGTTCAGCATGAGCCGAACGACGGCGGGGTTGCTGAATGCGCTGACACTGGTTGCGTCGGCGATGGGTGGGCTGGGGTTTGGCATGCTGGCGGACCGGTATGGGCGGCGGCGGATGCTGGGCGCGAGCATACTTGTCTATTCGATTTTCACGTTCGCATGCGGCTTGTCGACGTCGATCGCGATGCTCGCTACTTTCCGTTTTCTGTTGGGGCTGGGAATGGGTGGCGAGTGGAATACGGGCGCGGCGCTTGTGGCGGAGACGTGGCCCTCTGCGCTGCGGGGACGCGCGCTGGGGATTGTGCAAAGCAGCTGGGCCGTGGGGTATGCGATTTCGGCGGTGGTGGCGGGGGCGATCTTTTCTTATACGGGGGGGGCGCACGGAAGCTGGCGCTGGGTGTTTTTCGCGGGGATTTTGCCGGCAGTGCTGGTGTTCTGGATCCAGAGTCACGTGCCGGAGCCGCCGTTGTGGGAGCGGGCGCACGCGGGGTCCCCAAACGCTGGAAGACGCGGCAAGGTACCGGGGTCGGTAAAGGCGCTGGTGGTGCTGACGGCTACGAACACGTTTGGCATGTTCGGGTGGTGGGGGCTGTTTACGTGGATTCCGGCGTATCTCGTATTGCCGGTTTCGCAGGGCGGGCGGGGATTTGCGGCGCTGAGTTTGACGGGATTTCTAGTGACCGTGAATCTTGCGGGAATGCTTCCCGGTTATTTGCTGTTCGGCGCGTTTGCGGATCGGTTTGGACGGAAGCGGACGTTTGCGGTGTATCTTGCGGCGGCAGCGGCGGCCGTTCCGCTGCTGGCAGGGGCGCGCGAGGCGGGTTGGATTCTCGTGTTTGCCTGCGTGGCGGCGTTTTTTGGAACAGGGTTCTTCACCGGATCCGGGATCATCGGGAGCGAGATTTTTCCGACGGAGAGCAGGGCTACGGCGCTGGGCATTTCATATAACGTGGCGCGGGGGTTGAGTGCGCTGGCACCGGTGACGATCGGTGCGTTGAGCGAGCGGCATGGACTGGCGTGGGCGTTCGGCGCGAGTGCGGTGGCCTTTGCGGCGGCGGCGTGCGTCGCGCTGTTGCTGCCCGAGACGCGGGGCGTGGAACTGGCTTGAGCGATGCGCTGGAAGTTCAATCCATGTCGCCGGGATTTCTTTGCAGCATTCGGAGTCTATTGCTGCACGGCCCAGGCGAGGCCATCGGGGTTTCCGCCCGCATCGATTTTTCCGACGACTTCAAGTGTCTTCAGGTCGATGACCGCGACGAAGTTGTCGGCAGCGAATGAAACGTAGGCGCGCTCGCCGTCGGGCTGGACTTGAATGCCGCCTCCGCCGCCGCGGCCGATGTGAAGGCGCTTGATTTCTTTCTGCGTGGCCACGTCGAAGAACACGAGGTCACCGCCAGCGGAGATGAGGGCTTTGGTGCCGTCGGGGGTGAATTTGAGCCGGTTGGCGCCACGGGCGTTGGCCTGGAGAGTCGCTGTGACTTTTTTGGAGGCGATATCGATGACGGAGAGGGTGCCATCCCGCGCGTTGGCAACCCATGCCTGTTTACCGTCAGGAGTGACATCGAAGCCTTCAGAACCGCGGCCGACGGGGATGACGGTTTCGTTCCAGTCACCGCCGGGAGGCAGGGGCGGAGGGTCGCCGGGTGCGCGCATTCCGGGAGGAGGAACGCCGGCACCTGCGGGCGGCGGACCCTGTGGCCGACCACCGGCTTGTCCCGAGGTGTGCTCGAGAATCGTGACTGTGGCTGAATTCACGTTGGTGGTGACGATTTTCCCGGCACCGGGGAAGATGTAAATCATGTGGGTGCGGTTCTGGCCGGTGCCCATGATCCAGTTAATTTTTCCGCTGAGGGGATCGTAGCTGCCGATGGCCTTTGCGGCCTCGGCTGTAAACCAGACCTTGCCCTCTGCGAATGCGAGGCCATGCGGACCTCCAAGGGCGCCAAGATCGATTTGAGGTTCCGCTTTCTGGCCGATGAGGTCAACCACGGCGAGCGTATGGAATGCGCCGAAACCGTAATTTGAAACATAAGCGGTGTGACCATCGGCGGAGGCAACGACTTCGTGGGGATCATCGCCTACGGGAATTCGCGCGACAACCTGTAGCGTTGCGGGGTCCACGATAGCGAGGGTGTGGTCTTGCTTGGAGAGAACGAGCAGCGCTGCCTTCGGGGTTGTGGATTGGGGAGACTGCGGCGACGAACGCTGCGCGATCAGGGCCACCGCGAAGAAAGCGGAGCAGGCGGCCAGAGCGGCCGCCTGCCAAAAGCTCTTCTTGATCTTCATAGGTTCTTCCAGTTAGACGAACATGTCCTGATCGGCGACGATTTCAGCCTGTTGATCGGGTCTGCGCCCGGTGGCCAGCACGGTGAAGAATGCTTTTGCCCCGGTCAGCATCGCCGTAATTCGCCGAACCGGTTTGGCAACGGAATCAACGACCATGTTGCTGGCTTGCTCGACGCCGTCGACCATTCCGGTGAACATGTTGTCCACGCGGCTGGTCTGGCGATGCACGCGTTCCAGAATTTCCGCAGCGACGGCCTGGAATTCTACGCTCTGCTCTTTCAGGAGGTGAGCAAGATCGGCCACGTCGGTCGCAACCGACTCGATCTTGGGAGCGACTTTCTCCAGGGTCTCCCTGGTCCGGGAGAGGATCGGCATGGCCGTCGTACGGAGTTCCTGCACGTCGGACTGCAGAGACACGATGGTCTTCCGCATGGTGAGGAAAGCCACCAGCATGACGATGGCCTGCACGACCAAGGCGAGCCCCGTGATTCCAACAAAAATTACCAGCAAGGTTGTTTCATTGTTCATTTCGGCTCCGACGCTAACTTTCTAATTGGTCAAGCCCATTCAGCAATTCCGCGCACTCAGGGAAAGGGCGGCAAGCGGGCCGGAGCGCCGATTTCGATCTTCGCAACGAGCTCTGGCCTTGAAACTACCGAAAGGAGCCTGAATCGAAAGGACGATTCAGGCTCAATCCATCGTCAGGCCGTGGGTTCAGAAGGCTTGGCATTTGACTGGTAGGCTTCGCGACCCGCGTCAACGGCTGCACCAACGCGGGTGGTCTGATCCTGCACCAGGTTCTTGCCACGCTCGACGAAATCTTCCCATTGTGCCCGGCCGCGATCGACAACTTCGCGTCCGCGCCCGACATATTGATTGACCTGTTCCTTGCCCTTGTCGACTATCTGGCCGACCTGCTCGGCCGCCTGACGTCCGCGGGCGCGCAAATACTCAGACCCTTCACGAGCGCCTTGCGCAAGGTCTTCGCGCGTTTCACGACCGCTCTTCGGGGCATACAAAATGCCGATTAAAGCGCCTACACCCAATCCGGCCAGAAACCATGCCACTCCCTGACCCTTGCTCGTATCTTCGCTCATAACCTATATCTCCTTTTTGCCCAGTATCAAGAAACCTGAGCCTATCAAAACTCCATGTTACGCCGCAAATACGCCGACGCGCTGAAATTGCACTATACGCCGTGTGAATCGAATTGCGGAATTTGCCGGAGCATCGGCTTTAACTTGCCCGGCTCTTCTGGCATTGGACGCCGTTGGATCGAAATCAGTTGCAAGTTCTGGCGGGTGACCTCGGGAGGAATAGCCGGGCGGGCGGAGTGCCCTTCACTTCGGCAGGAGGCTGCGAGCGATTGCATCGAGGATGCCGTTGAGGAAGTTAATGGACTCCGGAGCGGAGTAGCGCCTTGCGATCTCAAGAGCTTCGTTGATGACGATGGGGAATGGAGTCGACTTGAACCCGATCATTTCACCCACGGACATGCGGAGCAGGTTGCGGTCGACGGCCGGCATGCGTTCAAGACGCCAGTGGCGCGAATTCACGGCGAGCAGTTCGTCGATCTGCTGCTGGTGGGTAATTGCCGCGTTGAAGAGATCTTCGGCAAAGCTTCTGACTTCGGGCTCGACGTCGTCAACCGACCTGAAGAAAGTTGCACGCACATGGTCAGGCGTTTGCTTGCCGACGTCCGCCTGAAAGAGCATCTGCATGGCGATTTCGCGGGATTTGCGTCGAGTGCCAGCGGTCAAGCTTTCCCGCTTTCCGCGAGCTTGCCCCGCAGGCTCACCATCTCGATTGCCGCCAGGGCAGCCTCGAAGCCCTTGTTTCCGGCCTTGATGCCGGCACGATTCAGCGCCTGCTCCAATGTTTCGCAGGTCAGCACGCCAAAACTGTGCGGGATACCGGTTTCCTGCTGCGACTGCCCGATGCCGCGCGCGACTTCGTTGTAGATGGCTTCGTAGTGCGCAGTTTCTCCGCGCAGCAGGCAGCCGAGCGCGATGATGGCGTCTACTTTGTGCTGCTCGGCTATGGTGCGGGCAGCAGGGGGAATTTCCCAGGCGCCGGGGACGCGGACCACTTCGATGTCTGCACGTTTGGCGCCGCTGCGAACCAGCGCATCGAGAGCGCCGTCAAGCAGGCGGTCAGTGATTACCGCGTTCCAGCGAGCGACAACGACGGCGAACCGCATGCCTTCCGCAGAGAGGTCGCCCTGGACCGCGATTGGCTTCCCCTTCTCCGGATTGCTCCACGCCCAGAATGTGAAGGCGAAGCCGGGTTCCGGCTCGACGGTGAAGATGCGCGACTTCCAGGACGTGTCGGTGATTTCGGATAAGCGGGCGGCTTCGGATTCTCTGCCGCCGGCGCGGAGCCATCGTGCAGCGGCCTGATGAGCGGAGTCGAGCGACGTCACTTCCACCATAAGATCGGCAACCGACTGAAACTGGCCGTGCACGAATTCAAGGTTTCCCAGGGGAGCGAGAAACGATGTCCCGGAGCTCTCTCGATCGTTCCATCCCGAGCCCTTCGCAAACCCCATCGCCTCAAAGAAGGATGCCAGCCGCTCGTAGACATCGGCGTTCCCGGCGGGGCGAAGGACGGAGATTCCCTTGATCATGCCTTGATTCTATCGTGCTGCAGCGGCTGATTCTTGATTGTGGCGGGCGCGCCTGAGGCGAATGTGGAGCGCAAGAAGAAGGCCGGCAGAAAGCCGGCCTTCAAGGACGCATCCCGGGTGTTGCTATGTGGTCGAGCGCGGCTTGACGGCAATCGCGGTGGCCGGCACGGAGTTCGTGGTCGGAGTCGTGATGAGGCAATCCGGATCGGAGCCGGGCGTGCACGCAGGCAAATTGGGATTGATCTGCTGCGTGTCCTGGAAGGTGGATGTGTTGACGAAGTGAATGAGGTTGTCGCCTGACGTCGACACGAAGAAGAGCTTGTCGTCTAGGCTGAAGGCACCGGCAATGGGAGCAGTGACCGCGTTGCCGCCATTGAGCGTGACGTAATTCAGTGCGCCTGGAGCTCCACCCGAGCCAGGCAAGTAGTAAGGGAGCTTTGCGCCCGGAGTCGAGCCGGTATAGGTAAGGAAAGCGAGGTTGGACGCAGGCGAAGCAACAATCTGATTGACCGCCGTCGCGCTGATGCCGCTAACGCTGTATTGCTGTGTCCCAAAGGGATGCATAATCGTCAGTGGTTCCAGGGTCTGGCCGGACTGCGGACAGGCGATCGGCAAATTCACGGGGGTGGTTGTTCCCCCTGTTGCCGTGCCGGTGCTCGGGTTGAAGGGGATCGAGACATCGATATCCGACAGCTGCGCTCCGCCGCCCACGATTGCGGCGCCGAGCATGTGCTGTCCATCGTTGGTTGCGGCCAGGGTCTCTGTCTCGACCGGAACTGAGTCACCCTGCGGATAGAAGATGAGGCTGCTGTAGTTGCTTGCAGTTCCGGAAGGGCACCATGTGTGAGCGACCGTGGGATTGCCGCTGAGATAGGCGCCGACGCCGGGGACGGTGATCGCGAGATTAGTCGCGCCCCCTGACGGAGTCAGATCGTAGGTAGTCCAACCGGTGTTTCCGTTGTAGACATACAGCGTGTCGGAGTGTCCCGCGCCGAGCGAAGCGCTATCGCTTACATACAACGTCTGCGAATCGGGCGTCCACTGAGCGGAATTGGCAAGACCGGTGAAAGTGGCGGCAACCGAACCCGTTGTGTTGTAGATGTAGAAGACACGCCGGACGGGATCGTTAATGAGAATCTGCTTATTGCTGGGGGCGACGGCAAGGACGACGCCAGGGACCGCTGTGTTGGGCGTACCCGACAAGGCGTCGCTTGTGGTACTAACCGTCATCAATGCGCGGGACGATCCGAAGTAGAGCGTAGAGCCGAGCTGATCCATCACCATCGAGTTGGGAACGTAGGGCAGGCGAGAGGTAGAGCCGAGCGAGTTGCCGACAAGGTCGTAGCGTACAAAGTACTGCGATTGTCCGGGGGCTGAGAACCACGCAGAGCCACTGGCGGTACCGGGCGTGGTGATACCGACGGCATTGCTGGAGATCGAAAGTCCTGTGCCGAAGAGCCCGATCTGGTTGATGGGCGCAGGATTGCACGTGGAAGGCTGGCATATGGCGTAAACAGATGTGGCGCCCGGAAAGGATGGAACCACTGCTCCCGCACCGCCGACGGAGATGTCGAGCGGGTTGGTTGACTGGTAGAGAAGGGTGAGGCCCGTGATCGGCTGATTATTAGTATCAAGCACGGTCGTCGTGAGATTCTGCGTCACTCCCTGGGTCACGGTTGCGGTGGTGGAGCCGTTCACCGTTACGGAGATGGACTTAGGCGGGCAGGTGCTGAAGTATCCCGCGGAAGAGCCGGAACCGGCGACCGATGCGGTGATCGTGGTGGTGCCGGGTTGTGCCGCGGTAATCACGTTGGTGGCGTTGTTCAGGGTGGCAACCGAGGCGGTGCCGACCGAGTACGTCAGCGCGCCGATCGAGTTGGAGCAGCTCGGAACTGAACTGACGCCGGGAGCCAATCCACCTGGGCACGAATAGTGGGTGACGGTGGAGGGGGCGCAGAACTCATACTGCGTGCCGCCCGACGTAAAGCACGCTTCTGAATCGAGCTGGGCGCTCGCACCCTGGGAATAGCATTGCTGCGCTCCCTGGGATATTCCAGATGTTGCGAGCGTGACCGAACTCACCTGGGCATGTATATAGACCTCGACGGGATTTGAGGTTACCGAGTTGGCAGAGGCTGAAATGTACGCTGTCTGGTAAGGCAGTCCCCCCGTGTTGGGAAGAGGGCTGGGAGGATTGCAGATGGTGTAATCAGGGATGCCGCCGCCGGAGTTGCGGTTCCATGTCCCTGCGCACATATTCCCGGTGGGTGCGATGTCGAGAATCTGGTTGTTGGTGGTGGCATAGCTGTAACTTCCTACGCTTGCGTTTGCGCCCTTGCAGGTGGTCGCCGTGGGGGCATTGATCTGGCGGGTCTGTCCGAAGGCCATGGACACGCCCGTCGTTTTTGGCTCCAGGTCGATCGCGTAGACTTCTGTATCTTTCAATCCGTAGCCGAGACCGTTGCAAAAATTTCCTGCCGGGTTACGAAAACAGCCGGAGACGGACATCCCCGCTGGAATTGCCAGAACCACCATGAAGACAAGCGTCAGATACCGCCGCATGAATCCTCCCCGCCCCGCCCGATCGAACCGCGGAACGGTCTCTGCAGAATGCGTTAAGAAATATGGGTTAAAAGCGAGCCTGGCTTTTGCCCGGCGCCGGCCAGAAGCCGGCTCAAAGTGCGCGGGCTACCGGCCTTCGGCATTCGTCCACTGCATGCAGCCGGTCGACAGAACACGCTCGATTTGCTCCAAAGAAAAGTGTATCAGGACAGGATGGCCATCCAGCTCTATCCCGCCCTGTCTGATTGCCTTGTACTCCAATAGACTCGCCGGTCTACGGATGGGGAGCAAAAGCGCCTAATGAGAGCCTGCGCCGGTATCGGAAGATGCTGGAGTTGCCGGCATGTATTTGGCGAACCATTCAACGGCCCGATCCATGACATCCCGCCGATGTTCCGGATTCACAAATCCGTGCCCTTCGTTGGGATACACCACAAGCTGCGTTGGAACGTGCTCATCGCGGAGAGCGTGCCAGAACTCGTATGACTGCGGCGCCGGACATTCGCCGTCGCGGTCGCCGACTACGACGAGGGTGGGGGTATGCGCCTGCTTGATGTAGTTGATGGCCGAGCTTTTGGCGTAAACCGCAGGATCGTCATACACGGAGGCGCCGAAGTACGGAATCATCCACTGATTGATGGAGTTTTCACCGTAGTAGCTCTGCCAGTTGGAGAGACCGGCGCCGGAAACAGCAGCCTTGAAGCGGTTGGTTTGGGTGACGGCGAACATGGTCATGAATCCGCCGTAGCTCCAACCCGTAATCCCCACGCGCTGGGGATCGATCGGGTACTTGGCCAGCACGGTATCGACGCCGGCCAGGATGTCGCGCAGGTCGCCGTAGCCGAAGTCTTTCCGGTTCGCCTGGGTGAAGGCCTCGCCCTGGCCGTAGCTGCCGCGGGGATTCGGCTCCAGAACAAAGTAGCCGAGCGCGGAGAACGCGGTGGAGCTGAGGCCGCCTCCGCCGCCCCAGCGCGCCACGACCGCTGCGGCAGGGCCGCCGTGCACTTCAACGATGAGGGGATATTTCTTGTTTGGGTCGTAATCCTTTGGCAAAAGCAGCCAGCCTTGCACGCGGAAACCTCCGCTCTTCCAACTGACGGATTCGGCTTTGCCCCATGCAGGCTGGACGCCGTCGTTGAAGTGGGAGAGTTGCATGACGCCTTCGAGGCCCGAGGTCATGACGATGCCGGGTTTGGCTGCGTAGATTTCGCGGGGATGCTCGAAGTTGCTGGCTCCGAATACAAACATGGAGCGATCGGCCGTGGATGAGAGGCTCATCTCCATGCGGCCGTCGCCCACGCTCCCTGGAATCGAAAAGATGGGCGAACCGAAGGTCACCTGCCCGCTGCCGGTGCGATCGCCGCTGAGCTTGTATCGGATCAATTGGCTGTTGCCGCCGGCGAGTTCGCTGACAAAGAGATAGTCGTTGCTGCCCCATGCAATCCAGGCGGGCGAAGTCGGTCTTCCTTGTGTGAGATCGCGAGGTTGGCCGCCGTCAGACGAAACGATCCAGACATCGCCGCCAGTGGAACCCTGGTCGCTCATCAGACCGCCAATAAAAGCGATGGCCTTGCCATCGGGCGACCAGCGGGGCACGGCGATCTGCAATCCATGGAGCGGGCCGGATACCGTTTCAGGCTCCAGAATCGGTTTTGGCTTGCCGTCGAGGGTCTGGGTATAGAGCTTGGCCACCCACCAGTTGTTTTCGCCAGGCGGTTCGGCTGCCACGTAGGCCATCGCTTTGGAATCGGGCGCCCAATTGAATTCGTAAATATGGAGATTGGGGGGCGTCACCAGGGTGGGCTGAGCTGCCTCAGCGTCAACGCGGGCAACGGCCACGCGCTGCACTTCTACGCCGTCTTCGCCGATGACGCCGGATGGAGGCTTCATGGCGGCAAGCGCGCCTGCGGGCCGGGTTGCGCCTTCCACGTACAGGAATGCGATTTCACTGCCGTCCGGTGAAAATGCGGGGGCCTGCGGAAGTCCTTTCAGGCTCGTCAGCCGTTTTGCCGGAGTCCCATCGAGCTTGGAGAGATAGAGGTCAACCTGGTGGTCCGCGGAGTTGGCGCAATCCGAGAAGAAGGCAAAGCTTTTGGAATCGGGCGCCCACGCGAATCCGCCTTCGCGACAGTGCTGGTCGGAGTTGGTTGCCGCCGTAGCACGCTCAGTTTTGGCGAGGTCGGACGGCGAAGCGATACGAATTCCCGAGCCCCCGCGGCCGCCCTCGATCCATGCTAGCTTTTTGTCGTCGGGCGAGATTCCAACCTGCCCGAAGCCCCGGCCGCGATTGAGCCCGCGCAGGACTTCCTCAATGTGGGAACGATCGGTGGTGCCGGAGGCTGGAGCTGCTTGCGCGTCCATCCGCGGTGCGGTTACGGCGACAAGTGCGAAGCAAGCGCCGAACGCCAGCATGGAATGGAGGGCTTTGCGAAGGGAAATACGTGACATGCGGAAATGCTATCAGGCGCAAGCGTCCGTGCCACGTTATCCGATTGTTCACCGAAGACCGTTCCCGCTTGGGATGGGATGTTGCGATGACAATGTGGTTCGGTGCCGCCGTCGATGTTCGGAATAGCTGCACTGAAGTACGGCTATTTTTCGCTGTCGAGGACCAGCATCTGATGCGCGTCGTAGCGGGTGCCGGCAATGGCTTCTGCGGGGATGGCGGCTTCAACAGCGGCAACGTCTTTGGATGTGAGCGCGACGTCGAGAGCCGCGAGACTTTCGCCGAGTTGGGTGCGGGTGCGTGCGCCAATGACAGGAACGATAGACGGATTTTTGGCGAGAACCCAGGCAATGGCGAGCTGCGATTGCGTGATGCCTTTTCCGGCTGCAATTTCGGCAAGGCGGGCGACGAGTTTCTGATTCTGTGCCTGGTTCTCGGTGTTGAAGCGTGGGAAGCGGTTGCGGATGTCTCCGGGGCCATTTTTTGAGGAGCCGGAGAGCAGCCCGCGCGAGAGGACGCCGTAGGCGGTGACAGCGATGCCGAGTTCGTCGAGGACGGGAAGAATTTTCGACTCGGGCGAACGGCTGATCAGCGAGTATTCGATTTGCAGGTCGACGACGGGATGGACTGCGGCGGCGCGGCGGATCGTTTCCGGGCCGACTTCAGAAAGGCCGATGTGGCGAACGTAACCTGCCTTGATCATGTCGGCGATGGCGCCAATGGTGTCTTCAATTGGGACGTTGGGATCGAGGCGTGCGGGGCGATAGATGTCGATGTGGTCCACACCGAGGCGCTTGAGCGAATAGGCGAGGGCGGTTTTGACGGCGGCGGGACGCGCGTCGTAGCCGAGCCAGGCACCATCGGGGCCGCGCTGGGCGCCGAACTTGACGGAGATCAGGACTCTTTCGCGGAAGAAGCGAAGAGCCTGGCCGAGGAGCATCTCATTGTGGCCCATGCCGTAGAAATCACCGGTGTCGAGGAGGGTGACGCCAGCGTCGATGGCGGCATGGATGGTGGCGAGGGATTCCGGTTCATCGGCGGGTCCGTACATGCCGCTCATGCCCATACAACCGAGGGCGATGGGGAAGACGGCGGGGCCGGAACGGCCAAGTTTGCGCAGCTGAACGGCGGATGCTGTGGTCATGGTGGAAACTCTCCGGGAAGCATGGTAAGCCTGCCGATGAGATGCGGCAAGGTACGTAACCGGTGCGATGATGCAACGCGGGATACACCCTTGGAGGTGACGGCGCGCACGGAGCAAAATTCGCGAGGGACTATGCTTCGATTGTGATGCAAGGCAGGTGTCTCCGATGAAAGCTATCGTGTATCGCGAATATGGATCGGCGGATGTGCTGAAGCTGGAAGAGGTGCCCCAGCCGACTCCTGCGGACAATGAAGTTCTGATCAAGATCCGCGCGGCGGCTGTGAATCCGCTGGATTGGCATTTGATGAGGGGCGTGCCCTGGCCTCTGCGCTTTTTCAGCGGGTTGCGAAAACCGAAGCGTACGAGCCTGGGTGCGGATATGGCCGGCGACGTGGTGACGGTGGGTGCCGCCGTGGCGAATCTCAAGCCGGGGGATGGGGTGTTCGGCGCGGTCGACGGGGCGTTCGCAGAATATGTGTGCGCTCCTGCGTCGATCGTCGCTCTCAAGCCGCTGAACGTGACTTACGAGCAGGCAGCCGCTGTGCCGATTGGAGGGCTTACTGCACTCCAGGCTCTCCGAGACAAAGGCAATCTTCAAGCGGGGCAAAACGTGCTGATTAACGGCGCGTCAGGGGGCGTTGGCACGTTTGCTGTACAGATTTCCAAGTGGATGGGCGCGAAGGTCACGGGCGTTTGCAGCACGCGCAACGTGGATCTTGTGCGTGGAATCGGTGCGGGGCGGGTGATTGATTACACGCGTGAGGACTTCACGGCCAGCGGAGAACGTTACGACGTCATCTTCGATCTCGTCGGGAACCGGCCGCTAGCGGACTTTCGCCGTGTCTTGAATCCCAAGGGAGTCTTCATCGCGTGCGGAGGAGGAGGTCCGGAGACGCCGGCTGGTGATGCACTCGCAGGCATGATCAAGCAACTGGTGCAGGGGTGGTTTACGAAACAGCGGCTGGTGGGGATTTTGGCAAAGCGAGACAAGGGAGATCTGGAAATCCTGAGCCAATTGATGACCAGCGGAGATGTGATTCCTGTAATTGACCGGTATTACGGCTTGAGCGAATTGCCGGAGGCGATCCGATATCTGGAAGCGGGACACGCACGCGGGAAAGTCGTGATCGCGACGCCGAAGTTCAGTTAGGTCCCGTGACAGAGTTTGCGGACAGCAGCGACAGTCGTCGCGGAAAACTCTTCCCCGAGCCGTGCAAAACCGGGCCAGGTGAACGCGCCATGTGATCATGCTCACCGCTGTCGTCCGGCTGCGGGTTGTCGGCTATCGATTACCCGCGGCCCAGGAATCCTGTTTACCGCAATTCAGTCAAGGCCAGAATGAGTTCCGAACCTGGTCCAAGCTGAATTCTGCTGTTTGAGCTGGTCATCTTGTCGCTGCAATCCGCACCGGCGGTGGGTTCCAACTTCAACTGCGGAACACCCACCACAATACCCGGGCGCACGGTATGGGGAGGACCACCGGGATTCAATTCCATGTCGAGGCCATTGGTACCTGCCATGGCATCGTTGATATCGCGACCTCTTCCGGACACTTCGGCGGGCATTTCGCTATGCATGCGATGCCTCTCGTCGGGAGGTCCCACGACCCCGATAAGCCTCAGGTTCAATGGCTGCTTGCCGCGGCCGGAGCAATCGGCATGGTCGAAAGCAAGGGAAAGTTCGGCTGCGGCAGGGTCTTTAGAAGAACTGACGGATTTTATCCGAGCATATACAACTGCATCCGCTTCGAGCGTGCAGCCTGCATAGATCACGCCATGCGCAACTTTGAACCAGATTTCCTTGCCGAGTTTTAAATGTGCGGAGTCAAGCCCGTCGACCTTGGCTTCGACGGTTGCGCTGACTGGAGTAGCGGTATCGGCAAGTCGACTGCATGGAACCGGCTCGCCGCCGTTTGCAGAAACCTGGCGCGCGGCGGGCGCGGACGCCTGTGCGAAGGAGACGCCGCTCGTGAGAACTGGAAACACTGCCAATACGATCAGGGATCGCTTTAGACTTCGGAAAGGCAACATTGGGCATCTCCCTCTAACGACAAACACGGGGAGTATACATGCTATGAGAACAAGGTTGTGAGGGGGTTGAGAAAGCACCGGGGAGCGCGATCCGTGTCGCAGATCACCATTTTTCCGCACGAGCACTGCGGGGCAGCGGTGAGGAAAGTATTTAAAGAATCGCGGAAACTATTTAGACACTTATATTTATCGGATCGAGGTTTCGCTTGTTGCACATCGGCATCTATTTTCCCGTTCTACGGGATGCGATTTTCTGCCATACTTGACTGTGCCCACCAGGTACGGCCAAACCCAACAATCAAATAGCGAGGTTGCAGCGATGTCGGCAAAGTATGTCTTTGTAACGGGCGGAGTTGTGTCCAGTTTAGGCAAGGGTCTTGCAGCGGCGTCGATCGGCTGCCTGCTCGAGAGCCGCGGCCTGCGCGTGAACATGATGAAGTTTGACCCGTACTTAAACGTCGATCCGGGGACGATGTCGCCGTTTCAGCACGGCGAGGTCTTCGTGACCGACGACGGAGCCGAAACCGATCTCGATCTGGGGCACTACGAGCGCTTTACCCATGCGCCGCTCTCGCGGGACAACAACTTGACCACCGGGCGAATCTACGAGCAGATCATTCTGAAAGAGCGGCGCGGGGACTACCTCGGCAAGACCGTGCAGGTGATTCCGCACGTGACGAACGAGATCAAGAATGCAATGCGCAAGGTCTCGGCCAACGGACACGATGTGACGATCGTGGAGATTGGCGGGACGGTGGGCGATATCGAGTCGCTACCGTTTCTTGAAGCGATCCGCCAGATGCGGCAGGAGCTGGGTCGCGAGAACACGGTGTTTGTTCACCTGACGCTGGTGCCGTGGATTGCGGCGGCGCAAGAACTGAAGACCAAGCCGACGCAGCACTCGGTGAAGGAACTGCTGAGTATCGGCATCCAGGCCGACGTGCTGCTGTGCCGCAGCGACAGGCACCTGAGCCGCGAGATGCGACAGAAGATTGCTGCGTTCTGCAACGTGGAGGAGCGGGCGGTGATCGGAGCAACGACCGTGCCGTCGATCTACGAGGTGCCACTGAACTTTGCGCAGGAGGGTCTGGATGGACTGATCCTAAAGTATCTGCACAAGGAGGCTCCCGAAGCAGACCTGAGCAAGTGGAAGGACCTGGTTGACCGCTGCTACCACCCCAAGGATGAAGTTTCGATTGGGATTGTGGGCAAGTACGTGGAGTATGAGGACAGCTATAAATCGCTGAAAGAGGCGCTGACACACGGGGCGCTGGCGCACAACCTGAAGCTGAATGTGACGTGGATCGAGGCGGAAGGGCTGGAATCAAAAACGCCCGAGGACACGAGCTATGAATCGCAACTGGAGGGGTTCGACGGAATCCTGGTGCCGGGCGGATTTGGTAAGCGCGGCATCGAGGGGATGCTGAACGCCATCAAGTATGCGCGCGAGAAGAAGGTGCCATATTTTGGCATTTGCCTGGGCATGCAGACAGCGTGCATCGAGTATGCGCGTAATGTGTGCGGTCTGAAGGATGCGAATTCGAGCGAGTTCGACCCGGCGGCGCAGCATCGCGTGATTTACAAGCTCCGCGAATTGCTGGGTGTGGAAGAGATGGGCGGCACGATGCGGTTGGGGGCGTGGACCTGCATACTTCAGCCCGATACGCTGGCATATCGCGCGTATGGCACGACAGAGATCAGCGAGCGGCACAGGCATCGCTACGAGTTCAACCGCGAGTATGAGGCATTGCTGACAGGTGGCGGGTTGCAGATCAGCGGATCGACGCCGGATTCAACGTATGTGGAGATTGTGGAACTGCCGGAGCATCCGTACTTTATCGGCTGTCAGTTCCATCCGGAGTTCAAGTCGAAGCCGCTGGAGCCGCATCCGCTGTTCCGGGAGTTTATTGCGGCTAGCTACAAGAACCGGGTTGGACGAGGAATAGAGAAGTCGGCGACAGTCGCAGAGGTTCGCTAGGTTTCGCGGGAGAGCGAGACGATGTTCGAAGACCTGGAAAATCAATCCGAAGAGACACAAAGCGGACCAGACGCCGAGCAGAAATCTCATTGGTGGATAGGGCCCTGGGCACACGTGATCGCTGTAGCGGTCTTCTGCGTGATCTATTTTCCCTTCGATCAATACCCGTGGAGCTGGCAGGTTGCAATCACTCTCACTTACGTTGTATTCATGTTCTGCTGCACCTGTGGATTGGTCTTCAAGGACTCGGATGATTTCTTTGGGAACCTTCCGGTCATGAAGTTCATGAGCAAACTGCTGACCCGGCAGACGGTTGTTCTGGCACTTGTGAGCGGTACAGCTTATTTGTGGCGGTATTCGAAGACTCTGCTGCCGGGATGGATGACTCTAGAAGGACGACGGATGTCGCTGTGGGATTTTTTCGGGATCATTGTCTTCTACGTCATTGCCGTGAGAGAGGCGAAGTGGATGGCAGCCAAGATCAAGCTTCAGTTTTCAGACCTTGAGAATCCTTCATGAGACTGTAGCGGTTTAGTCGGCTGTGCCCTTCACTCAACAGCGACGATTCTCGTTGCAGTGAATTCACCATAGGAATGTGGCCTTCGTCACACGACTATGTGACGAAGCTGGAATGAGCTTGACAGTCGTTTTTGGATGGACCTACTGTTGCTGCGTTTTTGGCAAACCCCTGAGAAGGGGCTGAGCCACGGGCAAAGGAGGGTTCGCATGACGGCTCACTTTGAACTTCAGCCATCGGAAAAAGAGCTGCAGCAACTGGCGGAGCAGTGCTGGCAGGAAGCTCCCAACAAGGAGCGGCGTCTGGAAGAAGAGGCGTTCGAGGCCGGGGAAGCAATCCGGCATGGCGACTACTCTCTGGCCAACCTGGAGGCGATTGTCCGCTGGAAATCGGAAAGGTTCGTGCAGTTCGTAATTGCCAACAGCACGACCAGCATCCGGCGGGCACTGGAGGTAGCGGCGGCGCCGGAGAGCTCGACGGCCGAGGCGGTGAGCGCCCTGCTGGCACTGCGCGGCGTGGACATTTCGCTGGCTACGACAATCCTGGCGACCATCTATCCCGAGCGGTACATCGAGTTGGAGATGGGCGACCTTGAAGCGCTGGGGCAGATGCGTCAGGACGTTCGGTTCTATGAGGAGTACCTGGAGTTTTGCCAGCGACTGGTGGAACGCGGGATTGTGATGCCGCAGACCGATCTGCCGGGGCCAACGCCTTTGCACACGCTGGATCGTGCGCTGGTGCAGTGGTCGCGGAACCGGTCGTTGTAGCCGGGGATGGCTGTCCGATTCTCGCGGGCGCGGCTGAGCGGGTAGAATCGGCTTCGTGAGTCACTCCTTCGAGATTGGTCCTGTTCGCGTAGGCGAGGGACAGCTTTTTCTGATTGCGGGCCCGTGTGTTATCGAGTCCGAGGCACATGTGCGCCGGATGGCGGAGGCGATCCAGCGGATCACCAGCGACCTGGGCATCCCCTACATCTTCAAGGCGAGCTTCGACAAGGCGAACCGGACGAGCGTGAAGAGTTTTCGCGGGCCGGGGCTGGTGGAAGGCACGAAAATTCTTGGCCGGCTGGCGAAGGATACTGGTTTGCCGGTGCTCACCGATGTGCACGAACCGGCGCACTGCGAAGTTGCGGCCCAGGCTGTGGACGTGTTGCAGATTCCGGCGTTCCTCTGCCGCCAGACCGATCTGCTGGTGGCGGCGGGAAAAACCGGTCGCGCGGTGAACATCAAGAAGGGGCAATTCGTGGCGCCGTGGGATATGGCGCATCCTGTCGAGAAAGTGCGCTCAACCGGAAATGAACGCGTGTTCCTTACGGAGCGCGGGGCGAGCTTCGGCTACAACACACTAGTTGTGGACTACCGCTCGTTGCCGGTGATGCGGGCAATGGCGCCGGTGGTGTTTGACGGCACGCATTCGGTACAGCAGCCTTCAGCGGCGAATGGCGTGAGCGGCGGGCAGCCGGAATTCATTCCGCTGCTGGCACGGGCGGCGGTGGCTGCTGGCGTCGACGGCATCTTTCTCGAGGTGCACGACGACCCGGCACATGCGAAGTCGGACGGCGCGAATGCGCTCCGCCTGGATCTGCTGAAACCACTGCTGGAGAGGCTGCTGGCGATACACGCGGCTGGCGGCTCGTAATGGGACGCGGCCGCTGGTGAGAACCCAAGGTTGAATGCCGCCCAGAATTGGATAGCCTTCGATTCTACGTTCTGAAATTGAAATGCAACCGTTTGGTTGCGCGTCAACTACAGCGTCGAAGCGAGCGCACCCATGCCTTCCATGCTGTTCGTGACACGCGGTTGGACCGACGCTGCAAACGGCGCATTGCGCTTTCCGAAAGCGACAAGGCCAGCGGTTCCGACCGACACGAGCGTGACGAAGAGAACGAGTACTCCAGCCAATTCAACGGAGCCGGCCAGGGAATATTTCACGATGGCAATGCCCGCAACAAGGAACGGCATGCTCATCAGCAGGCACGAGATGCTTGCGGCGAGTACCCGCATCCGCGCGGATGGAAGGCCCTTGCGAAGAGCCCACCAGGCCAGCCCAGTGGTAATTGCCATGACCGCGGGCATGACGAGAATCACCTCTCGCATGGCGATAAGCAGCAGCGAGAATGGATCTGCGTGAAAGCGCGGAGTGGCATGCGGGAGTGGCGCCCGGAGAAACGCAGGAGCGAGCGCTATGGACACGGCAAAAGAAACGACGGACGCATAGCCAAATGAGCTTCGCAGTAGTTTCTGAAGTTTGGGCATCGAGGACTCGTTCCTCCGGGGCCTTAACGTGAGCCTCGGATGGCCGTAACTCTATCTCAGGAGTTTGTGGGGAATCACGTCGAACCGCAAAATCTTGACAGTCACCGGTACCCATATTGCCGAATCATTGGAGATCGCATTCGATTACCGGACGGTTACCCGGGCGGAGAAGCACATCGCCGTTTTGGACACTAAGTGTATTGATTTCAGACACCAACATAGAGCGCGAGGGCTCCCTCCCCCGCGCCTCAGGAGAGACGCGGGAGATCGCTTGGGAAGACGATGCAGGGTCAAAAGTTAAAGGTTATCTTCGCTGTTATGGCACGCGGAGTTACGTAGTGCGTGCCGCTGAAGGTGGAGAGAAAGTTGTAAAGCGCGTACTTATCGGTCACGTTGACGGCTGTGATATCGAAATCCGTCTTGAGACGATCCGCGTGGAAGATGTTGTTCTGGCCGACTGAGATGTCGAACAGGTTGCGCGGCGCAATGCGAGGTGGATCTTCGTCGTCGTCCTCTTTTCCTGGAGCCGGGATGCTCACCAGCGACGATGTGAATCCTGCGGCATCGCAGGAAGTGAAGCCGGACGTTGGCGTAGCTTTCACGCCATCGCAGGCAAGGCCCGCTTCGAACTGTTGATCGGGAGTGAGCCCGCTGAGATCGATTCCAGGCTGGCCGCTGGGCAGCGTGATGGAGGGACCTCCGTTGACCGGATTACAGAGACTGTTCGGATCGGTGACGTTATAGCAAGGAACCGAACCGGCGACGAGGCCGCTGTCATAGCGCCAGTTCCAGCCCGCCCATGGACCACGTTTGCCGAATTGATATTGGACGTGGGTGGTCTGGTTGAACCTTTCGTCGTGATCGATGCGGAATGGGAACCCGCCTTGTCCGGGCGCGGCGCCAGCACCGGCCGACTGTGGCGGAAAGAAGCGAGCAGCGACCGAGGACATGACCGAGTAAGCACTGAAGTGATGGAACTCTGGCATGTCGACGTGCAGGGCGTACCCAGGGATCTTTGAGTTATGCCAGTCAATGGGGAAGAAGATGGGGGTATTACCCAGAACGCCGAAGTCGAAGGCGTTGTGGGTGTACTTCCAGATGTACTCGCCGCTGACGACAGCCCACTTTCCAAAGGCTTGTTGAATGCCGGCGTGAAATTCATTCCGATAGCCTGGATCAAGAGTTCCCGAAACGCCGGGGCTACAGGCTAGCAGAGGGTTCAGAACATTATTCGAGCATCCGCTGCTTGAGAGCACCAGATTCTCATTGAACGGCGTCTCCAGAGTGCGCGCGTACGAAACGCTCAGAACCGTCTTCGAGGGCTTGATGTTGTAGGCAATACCCAGACGCGGCTCCGCCTGACGGGCGATGGCGAGACCGTTATACAGGTCGCCGCGAATGCCCAGATTGAAGTTCCAGTTTCCGGCCTTGATCTGGTCTTCGATATACATCGACAGTTCTTTAACATCGGTATGCCCAAAGTAGCTGTAGAAGCTGCCGCTGCGGGTGAGATCGTAGGGCGCAAGAACCGGAAGGTAGTCCGGGTTCTGGCCTGTATCGCCGCCCGGGCACTCGGAAGGGTCGGAATAACCCGGAAGCGGATTGCCGGCGTCGTCTACGCAGGGGGAGTTGTAGATTGCGCTCACAACGCCGAGGTTGTCATGCTCGCGCAAGAACGTCTGTTGGTAGAGCACACCGGCTTTTATGTTCTGGTTGCCGACGCTGTAGGTGTAGTCCGCATGGATCGCAGCGTTGGTGAGAGTTCGATCCTGGCTGATGGATGAAGTCTGAATCGGTCCCAGATCTGCCAGAGGACTATTGCTCGGGTAGTAGTTATAGTTGTCGCGGCGAACATAGGCGCCGAGATTGAGGACGGAGTTGTTGTCGATTACCCGCGTATAGGTGGGCGAAATATTGAATGTGCCGATCTTTGAGCGCTGGTCGGTATCGCCGACAGTGTCGAAGGTCGGATCGGTGCTCACACCCCCGCTTACCACGTTCTGCACGTTGAGGTTGTCGAACGAGTCGGGCGTCTGGAACCATGAGCGGCTGTAATTGAAGTCCACGTGCATAGAATCGGCGGGGGTGAAGCTCCAATCGACGCGATCGAAGAAGTTCTGCTCATTCCCCTTGTCGTGGAAGACTGAGAACTCGGGTGGATCGAGGAAGCGTCCGGTGCTAAGGGCATCGAGTTCTGTGAAGTTGCCCCATTTCTTTCCGCCGTAGGACAAATCGGACCCAGCGGCAGCCGATCCAAAGCTGCCATACGAGGCGTTAATGCTACCCGTAGGTTTGGTGACGCCCTGTCCGGAGCGGGTGGTGGCCACGATGACCAGGCTGGTCTTGTCGCCGTACTCGGCGGGAGGGGCGCCTGAGATCACTTCGATGGATTGAATGGCGTTGGAGGGAAGCTGATTGGAGAAGACTTTACTTTGCTGATCGGTGATGGACTGGCCATCCACGGAAAAGGAGTTGGAGGCGTGATCGCCCAGGCCGTGGAAGAGGCCGTTAGAGTCGGCCGAAACGCCAGGAGTGGTAAGCGTCACGAGGGAACTGAGAGTTGAGGACTGGCTCTCCAATGGCACTTTGGTGAACAGGTCGCGGTCCACATCGGTGTGGAAAGTGGGATCGGTTTCGATCAAATCGCCCGTGGCTTCGACCGTGACGGTTGAGCTGCCGCCTTGAATCGCAAGGGTGAGTTTGAGGTTTGCTCCCAGGGCCGAACGAATTTCGAACTTTTGAGAAATCGCTGAAAACCCTTTGGCGGACACGCTGATCTCATATGGATTGAACGGAACATTCGAAAAAACGAACTGGCCCGTCGCGTCGCTGGTCGTGGTGCGGTCAAGGCCGCTCACCTCGTTGGATAAGTGAACCGTTGCGTTTGGAATCACCGCTCCGGAGGGATCGGTCACAGTGCCTCGCACTATGCCGGCATTGCCGCCCTGCGCAGTCGCATAGGGCAACGTAAGGGCGAAGAGAAACAGCGGAAGAATGCGAAGTATTGCGCTGCATTTGAAAAGCATGGGAAAAGTCTCCAATTGTTGACTGAATGGGCGTGGCCCGTGCTGGAAACGCACGGCATCGTCAGTGCAACGGCGGCATCGTTGACTTCAGGTCAAAGCCAGAGAACGCTGAATATCAAGCCCGGTGCGGGCTGTCTTGATTTGAGAATCCGGCCGAAACGCGAGGTCAGAACGAAGCCGGGGAGAGGCGCGGAGGCGGGCGAATGAAAAGCTGTTGGCGCCAGAGGATTCCGAGGGGACGAATCGCCACTACCGGTGCGACCGCCTCGAACGAAACCAGCACAATCACCAGCACAGCCACAGCAGCGGGAGCTGCCGCGGTATGCAAAACGATGCAGAGAGAGCAGTGATCGGCGTCTGTGTCGACGGAGTGGACGTGGGCTACCTGGACGAAGGCGAGCAGGGCCAACAGTGCCAGGCACAGCACGACGATGCCGGCGTAGGCTCTGGGCCTTGCGGCTCGGTTACTCCGCGTCCATGTGTGAAGTCGGGTCAAACTTTAAGCATCCTTACAGAACGAGCCCACTAGCAGAATACACAAGATTGGATGCGCGGCATCCCAAGATGTAAGCGTCTAAAACACGCCTCTAGTAACCGGACGCAAACGAGACGTTGCCGAAAGCGTCTAAACTGGTGGGCAATGAAGCATTTGAGTCATCCTTGGCGGGTATTGGCAGTGGCGCTGACAACGGTGTTGGCGTGCGCGGGGATCGCCTGGAGCCAGCAGGATCAGCAGGGGCAGCCGAATCATGGGACGGTCATCAAGCCGGATGCGCCTGGGCTGGCGCGGAATCATCGCCTCATTCTGAAAGACGGCAACTATCAGATGGTCCGCAAGTACGAGGTCGTGGGCGATCGCGTGCGTTATCTCTCTCTCGAACGGAATGAATGGGAGGAGCTGCCCTACGACCTTGTAGATTGGGACGCGACGCGCAAATGGGAACAGCACCACGTTGGTCCGTATGAAAGCCCGGACGCGGCTTCGCCGGGGATGAAAGAGGCTGAGGAGATCGACAAGGAAGAGGCGGCGGAACGCAACGAGTTGAAAGCCCGCATGCCGGAAGTCGCCAAGGGTCTTGAATTGCCCGACGAGGACGGCGTGTTTGTGCTGGATACCTTCCAGGGCACGCCGGAACTGGTAGAGCTGGTGCCGTCGAATCTCAGCTTGAATCAGCGAAACCGGAAGGGCTTGGCGACGCTGAATCCGCTGGCAGGCCAGAGGGCCACGGTTGAGCTGGACGGAGCGCACGCGAAGGTGCACCTGCACGTGAACGATCCGGCAATCTATCTCTCGCTCGAGGGCCAGGATAATGTGGAGCAGGTGCTGTCGCACGCTGTAACGGTGCAGACGCACGGCGCCAAGGAAGTGGCGAATCGAAAGCATGGCGCGCACTCACCTAGCTCAGGATTTGCGATTGTGAAGGTGGACGAGCGCCGGGCGGTGAGGATCATCGGCGCTGTCCACGTGAGCCCGACGGGCAAGGTGACGCAGAGCGAGGATGTGATTCCGACCAAAGCGGAAGTGATGCCGGGCAAGCACTGGCTGAAGCTGACGCCGGAGACAACGCTGACCATCGGGGAATACGCGCTGGTGGAGATTCTGTCGTCGGATATCAGCCAGTCGGTTTGGGATTTTCGCGTGGATCCGCGTACGGGAGACAATCCGGCGTCGCTGGGACCGATCTTGAAGTAGCGAGATCCTGCGCGGGCTGAACCGTTTCCGGCTATGGCGCTTCGCGGCGAGCGAGCTTGATGCGGCGCTGCTCCCACTCTTCGCTGGAGAAGATGCGCGGGCCGACTTCAATCAACCGCGGCATCATGTTGAAGACCGCAACGCGGCTCCAAGGACGGCCTTCGCGGGTTCGAAAGCCCTTCTCGTTGAGGTCGCTGACGATGGCTGAATAGGAGAAATCCTGGGCCAGCAGATCCATCATCAGAAGGAGGACCTGGTTTTCGTGGGGATCGACTTCGAGCCGCTTGCAATCCTCGGAGATGCGGAGGCCATAAGGGATGGCTTCGCTGAATGCTCCGTCCGACGGAGTTTCGGAGTCGGGCAGCTCGCGCCGCCACTCGATTGAGACCATCTGCCATCCGGCAGCAACGCGCTGGCGGATCACATCCGAGCTGAAGGGCTCGGAAACCACATCACGAATACGCTCGAAATAGGCCATGGGAGCCTCCAAAAGACACAGCAACGCGCCCTGTGGGGAGCAATTTGGAGGCCGAAGACGGCAACGATGCTCAAGGGCCCAAAGCATTGCGCCGGAATGGGTTCCGAAAAGTCCAGACTGCCAATCGACCGGAAATGCTGGCCGTTTTTGCAACTGCATGTCCGGTAATGGACAAGGCTCGAGGCAGCATGAAGCTAAGAGGCGTAATCGCCGAGGAAATCAAAATTTGTCCTCCAGGAATTTTCCTGAACTGAACAAAGACTGCTACAATTCGGCATTCCTCTGGGGCCAATCTGTAACATCACTACGTGCTGGAAAATTGAGACGAAAGACAGACAGGGATGATCGACTACTATGAGTTCCTGCAAATCAGCCCCCACGCTGACGCCGATACGATTCATCGCGTCTATCGCTACCTCGCGGCACGGCTGCATCCGGACAATCCGGAGTCGGGTGATCCGGAGATGTTCCGGCTGCTGAGAACCGCCTTTGATACGCTCTCGAACCCGGCGCGCCGCGCCGAATACGATGCCGCTTGCCGGCGCGAGGCAATGGAGGTCAAGCCGCTCTCGAATTCCGTTGACTTCATGGACAGCGTGGAAGGCGAGTTGAACCGTCGTATCGCAGTGCTGGCGGTGCTCTACTTCAAGCGGCGGGCGAATCCGCGGTTTCCTGAAGTGTCGCTGGCGGAGATTGAACGGCGAATGGGATTTCCGCGAGACTACCTGGACTTCACGACCTGGTATCTCCTGAAGAAGAGCTACATTACCAGGGCGGACAACTCCGACTTCACGCTGACGGCGGAGGGTGTGGACTACATCGAGTCGCAACGGGGCAATCTGCCGGTGCTGAATAAGCTGCTGACCGACGGCAAGGTGCAATTCGACAAATCGGCACGCGGGCACAGACAACAGGCAAACGGGGCGCAGGGCGCCAATGGAACCAGCGCGGCAAATGGGAAGAATGGATCTGGACCGATCATTTTGCCATCTTCGATGTCGGTCTGGCTGGACCGGCGACAGACTGGTCAGGACCGGCGGAGCGTGGTGGTCCTGCGGATGCCCGGATCCGATCGGCGGGCAGGAACGCGGGACCGGCGTGTGAATGTCGGCGACCGGCGGCAGATCAAGGGAGACAGGCGGACTTATGCGCTGGTAAACGTGCAGGACGATCCACTGTCTACTCGCGTACAGTGATTCCGAGGGTTTTCATCTTCCGATAGAGATGGCTGCGTTCGAGGCCGAGGAGTTCAGCGGCGCGGCTGACATTGTTGCGGGCTTCTTCAATTTTCTTGAGGATGTAGTCGCGCTCGTAGGCATCGCGAGCCTGCTGGAGCGTGGAGAAGTCTTCCGTCGAACGTGCGCCGGATTTGTGAGTGAGCGGCGGCAGTTGTTTGCGCTCGATGCGCAGGGTGCGCGGATTCAAGATCAGGACGCGCTCGATCACGTTTTTTAATTCACGTACGTTGCCCGGCCAGTGATATTGCTGGAGGACTTCGAGCGCCTCGTCGCTGATCTCCATGCGCGGGCGGCCGTACTGGCGACCGAATTCTCCGAGGAATTCGCGGGCGAGGAGCGGGATGTCCTGTTTGCGCTCGCGGAGCGGCGGCACGAAAAACGGAACAACATTGAGGCGGTAGAAGAGGTCTTCGCGGAAGTTGCCTTTGGCGATCTCCTCTTCCAGATCCTTGTTGGTCGAGGCAATAAGGCGGACGTCGACACGCAAGGGTTGCGTGCCGCCGACCGGAGTGAACAGCTGGTCATCGAGGGCGCTGAGCATCTTGGCCTGCGTCTTAAGGCTCATGTCGCCGACTTCATCCAGAAACAGCGATCCGCCATCGGCGCGTTCGAGCGTGCCGCGCTGCTCGGGCGGGCCGCCCGGCTGCACGCTGTGGCGATAGCCGAAGAGTTCCGATTCGATGTGCGCTTCAGGGATGGCAGCGCAGTTGAGTTCGATGAAGACACCGTCGCGGCGCAGGCTCTCGGCGTGAATGGCGCGCGCGATGAGTTCCTTGCCGGTGCCGGATTCGCCGTAGATGAGAACACGGCCGTTGGTCGGCGCCATGAGACGAATCTGTTGACGCAGCGCCTTGACGGGAACGCTTTCGCCGGTGAGCGCAGCATTCAGGCTGAACTGGCGCTTGAATTCAAGGTTCTCGCTGCGAAGGCGGCGGGCATCGACCGCATTCTTGAGAACAATCAACGTGCGATCGAGGGAGAGCGGCTTTTCGAGGAAGTCGTACGCGCCGAGCTTGGTGGCTTTGACAGCCGACTCGATGGTGCCATGGCCGGAGATGATAACGACCTCGGGGCGCTTCTCGGGAACCAGGGCGTGAATGTCGGCGAGAACGTCGAGGCCATCGCGATCGGGTAGCCAGATATCGAGCAGGACGACGTCGTAGGGCGCGTCCTGAATGAGGACGAGGCCTTCAGAGGCGGTTGCAGCGGTGGCTACGCCGTAGCCCTCCTCGGTGAGGATCTCTTCGAGCGAGGTGCGGATCTCTGCCTCGTCATCGACCACGAGGACATGGTTCATGAGTGAGCCTCGGTAAGAGGAGTGGCGCCGGCAGCGTCACCCTCATGCGCGGGCGTGTCGGTGCGATCGAGCAGGGGCAGGCGGATGAGGAAACGCGCGCCTTTGGGGGTGTTGCTTTCGGCGCGAATCGAACCGCCGAGTTCCTGAATGATCTTGGCCGCGATGGAAAGGCCAAGGCCGGTACCGCGGTGCTTGGTGGAGTAGAAGGGCAGGAAGAGCCGTTCGCGGATTTCTTCGGTCAGGCCATGGCCAGTGTCAGAAACTTCAATCTCGACGGCGCCGCCATCTTCCGCAAGAGAACTGCGCACGCGGAGTACGCGAAGCAGACTGCCCTGCATGGCCTCGGCGGCGTTGTCGATGAGATTGGCGAGCGCGCGGCGGATGGCCTCGCGATCGGCAAGCACGGGAGGCAGACCGGGTTCCAGATCGCGCTGTACGGTGATGCCCTCGAGACGGCCGGCAAACAGGGCAAGCGCTTCGTCGGCAATCTGGTTCATGTCGCAGGGGCGCGGCTGGGGAGCCGGAAATTGAGCCAGTGCGGAGAACTGATCGACCAACGTCCGCAGCGTCCCCACACAGGCCAGGATAACTTCGCTGCACTTGCGAATGACGGAGGTCGAGTCAGGCTGGCCTCGATCGAGATGGCGGCCGATGCGCTCGGCGGAGAGTGCGATGGGCGTGAGCGGGTTCTTGATCTCGTGGGCTACGCGCTGCGCCACCTCCTTCCACGCCAATTGACGCTGGGCGCGGAGGAGTTCCGATGTGTCTTCGACAACAAGTACGGTGCCTGCTCGGCCCTGCGCGAGTTCAAGCCGCGCACTGGTGACGGCGAGATGCATGTTGCGGCCGTGAAGATGGAATTCGATTTCGGTGGAGGCCGCACCCATGCGCTGGCCGCGCCGGATGACGCCGGCGAGCTCGTCGATGGAATCCTGTGGTAACAAAGCGTCGATCCTGGTGCCCCGAACGGTTGCAGTTTCGTCCTGCCCCATGAGGACGCCAAAGGCGCGATTGGCCTGCAGCACGTTTCCTGCCGCGTCGAGCGTGACGACCCCGGATGGGATGGTTTCGAGGATGGTTTCGAGTTCGCGGCGGCGAGCTTCGATGGCCTGGTTTGCGGCACTGAGCTGGGCCGAAGAGCTTTCAGCGAGTTTACGGCTGGTGTCGAGATCGGCTGCCATGTGATTGAACGAACGCACGAGCTCGGCCATCTCACCAGTGGTGATGAGAGCGACGCGGTGCTCGTACTTGCCGGCTGCGATCTCATCCATGGCATCGGCGAGGGCTTCAACGGGCCGCGTAATCTGCTTGGACAGAAAGAGGGCGAGCCAGACGCTGGAGAAGAAGACCACGACGGTGATGAGCAGCAGCATGAGGAAGAAGGTGTCGCGGATACTGCGGCGGGAGCGGAAGAGATTCCAGTACTCGGCGGCACCGGCACGAATGCGCGCGGTGGTCTGGCTGAGTCCCTGAGGCATGGGAAGCGCGGCAATCACCAGCTTGCCGGAACCGGTAGCTGCTTTGCCCAATGCGTAATCCTGGCCGGCAATGCGGATAACCGGCTGGTCGTTGCGCTGTGCAGAGGTAAGAATGCTCGCGGAGAGCGGCCCTTGCAGCGGCACTGCAGATTGCATCGGGACCGCACCGGTTTTTTCCGGCAGCCATGGAATCAGGCTGGCCGGACTGTTTTCCGGAGGGGCCTCGAAGCTGGCCACCACATGACGACCCTCGTCATAAATGAGAACGAAGCCTCCCTGGAGCGTGATGCGATGGGAAGCAAGAACCTGCTGCAGGGATGAGGGCGGGCCCTCGAACGCCGCGATGGATTCTGCCTCGCCGCGCGCGTTACTGGTGACGTACTGGGCCAATTCCAGAACGACGCGGGTGGAGTCTTCATGCAATTCCGAAGTGTTGGGGGAGAACCAGCGGTCGATGGAGCGGTTCATGAGCTGAAAGCTGAACAGAAACATGAAAACCGCAGGCGTGAGCGCGATGAGGGCGGCGCCGAGCACCATGCGCGTCCGCAAACGCGCGCCAAGAGCACTGCTGCTTTGATCCGCATAGAGCTTGAGAATGGCGCGCAGCAATAGGAGAAGAAAAACGAGGAGCGAAAGGAAGACGACGAAGGTGAGGCCTGTAAAGGCCAGGGTTTCGCCGGAGGTTTCGGGATGGAGGAAGGGGATGGGGTTGAAAGCCTGGAGAGCTCCCAGCACGGCAAAGAAGAGCAACACGCCTGCGCCGAGGAATATGACCGTCCGCCGCCGCGAGCTGCCATCGAAGGGCATGCGGCGATTATAGTGCGGGCAGCAAACGAGAGGCAGGCCGGACAACGAACATCAGGCGACGCGCCAGACGACGAACTTTAGCCACCCTTCCCACACGTCCGTGAAGGCGTGCGCAACGATATTAACGCGCAAATTGCGACGCCATGCCACCAGCGCGCCGTACAACATCCCGAGCACACTGATCACGACGACATTCCGCCAGCCCTGGTAGCTGTGGAACAATCCAAAGACCAAGCCCTGGCCCAGCACTGCGACCGCGATGTTCCCGCTCAGGGCGTGGAGTTGCCGTTGCAGAAAACCGCGAAACGCCATCTCCTCGCAAACACCCGCAGTGATCGAAGTTGCAATCCAGATCAATATCTCGATCAGGCTTTGCGGCAGCAGGCTGTCGACGGTCTTTGCGCTGCCTGGCGCGGCCGTCCCGTCCATGAGCTTTGAAACTCCGTACGCAGTGCCCTCCCATATCACCAGGAATGGCACCATGATCCCCATGTCTAGCAGCACGTCCTTCCACGAGAGCCAGCGCCCGCCTGAAAGTGTCCACAGGCTGCCACCATAGTGATGCACCGAGGACCAGCAGTAATAAAACAGGGCCCAATCCATTAGGATGGCGCCCAGGTAGATGGGAATCGCTTGTCTGTGGCTGGCGAGCTGGCCGCCGGTACCGTTGCCGGCACTTGACGTATGTTGTGCAAGGAAACCCAATACCACGACGCCGGCCCCAATCAACAGGAAGCCAACCAGCCGGTTCCAGGAGGCGATCTGCGCTGGTGCTTTCCTCTCATCGGAATTTCTCGGCGCAACAATCTCATTTGCCCGCATGGCCTTCGTCCTTTCGACTGCCCGGCACTCGGTCGCGCTCTTTATCGAGCTTGCCTAACGCAACCAAGGTTTCTTCAGCCCACCGCATGTGCGCCTCGAGTTCATTCTGCCCGAAGCGCAGCGCCATCTGCCAATAGGGAGCGTCGGGGTAGTCTGCACTTTTTGGGATTTCGCGCTCGATGACAGCGAATCGCCCGAGCACCGCCCGCTCGCGCGCAACCATCTGCTCCACGTAGCCCTTGATCGTTTGGGGAGAAGCGTTCGCGCCAAAGAATAGTTTCAGCAACAGTTCATTGCGCGGAACTTCGGGCTGCGGTTCAACCTGAAGCCAGCGCTGAAGGCGTTCCCTGCCCTTCTTCGTGATGGAGTAGATGTTCCGGTCGGGCTTGCCCTTCTGCTTTTCCGTTTTGCGCGTAACGAACCCGCCGGATGCGAGCCTTTTCAGGTTGGGATAGATCTGCCCATAGCTTTCGTTCCAGAAGTGATGAATGCTTTCCTTGATCATCTGGCCGAGGTTGTAACCCGACATCGGTTCGATGGTCAGCAGGCCGAGCAGAACTTCCATACTTGAGCTAACGCGTCTTGCCATAGCACTAATAGATATATGACTAATAGAAATCTAAATCAAGAGAAAACTTGTGAGCACTTCCTGACAGGCGAGACTACCCGAGGACGATTTCGGTTCCTGTCCAGGGACGCTTCTGGCTGTCGGCTACGCCTCGATGGGTCAGCGTGCCGAGATAGGTGTTGAGGCCTTCGGCGAAACCAGGATCGCGCTTGAGAGCTTCACGAGCGCCCAGATTTGCGATGCGCATCAGGTACGGGAAGGTTGAGTTGGTGAGCGCCAGCGTGGAGGTGTGCGGCACCGCGCCCGGCATGTTGGTGACGCAGTAGTGAACGACACCGTCGACCACGTAACTGGGGTTGGAGTGCGAAGTCGGTTTGGCGGTCTCGACGCAGCCACCCTGGTCGATGGCGACATCGACGATGACGGCGCCTTTCTTCATGGCAGAGACCATGGCGCGGGTGACGATCTTGGGGGCGGTTGCGCCGGGAATAAGCACGCCGCCAATGACTAGATCGGCCTCGCGCGTGGCGAGCGAGACGTTGTAGCTGTTCGAAGCCAGCGTGTAGAGGCGTCCGCTGTAGAGGTCGTCGAGTTCGCGCAGGCGGCTTAGGTTGACGTCGACCAGCGTGACTTTGGCGCCGAAGCCGAGGGCGATTTTCGCGGCGTTGGTGCCGACGATACCGCCGCCGATAATGGTGACGTTTGCCGGGGGAACGCCTGGGACGCCGCCGAGAAGAATTCCGCGGCCACCGCGCTCCTTTTCGAGATACGCGGCGCCAACCTGCACGCTCATGCGGCCGGCGACTTCGCTCATCGGTGTAAGCAGGGGAAGAGTGCCCTGGCGATCGCGGACAGTTTCATAAGCAATGCCGATCACCTTGGAGTCGAGGAGCTTGTTGGTGAGGACTGGAAGCGGCGCGAGGTGGAGATAGGTGAAGAGGACCAGGCCTTCGCGGAAGTAGACGTACTCCTGCTCGATGGGCTCCTTGACCTTGACCACGGTGTCGGATTTGCCCCAGACGTTGCCGGCGTCGCCGACGATCTCTGCACCGGCATCCTGGTAACTGGCATCGGTGAAGCCCGAGAGTTCGCCTGCGTGGGTTTCGACCAGGACTTTGTGGCCGGCTTCGGTAAGCGCCTTCACCCCGGCGGGCGTGACGCCAACGCGGGCTTCGTTATCCTTAATCTCTTTGGGAACGCCGATGATCATGGAGGGCTCCTTCGTCCGGCTTCAGTGGCTCGACTCGCAGGGGAGGCAGTCGCAAGGCTGGAGAGCTGTGCGCCGGACAGTTTTTGGTACCCGGGGGAGGGCTTGATCCGGCGCGGCAGCTCGATGGTGGCTTTCCAGTTTGGACACATCCTACGGCGATTTGGGGTTTCAATGTATGCAAAGTTCGTGTAAAAAGACAGGCATGGACACGAAACGTGAAGAAAAAGACGCTCTCATGCAAAAAACCGGTGAGGCGGAGATCAAATCCGAACTCGATGAGCTGGATATCTCGATTCTGCGCTATCTGGAGCGTTATGGACGGGCCACGAACTACGAGGTGGGTGAGGCGGTGGGATTGTCGGCTTCGGCGGCTTCGCGCAGGATTCAGGCGCTGGAAAGTGCGGGAACGATTCGGGGCTACCGGGCAATGGTAGACGACCGGCTGCTGGGGAGGCGAATGACGGTCTACATCCGCGTGACGCTGGAGCGTCAATCGGCTCCGGTTTTGAGCTCATTTGAAGCGGCGTTGCGGCATTGCAAGGAAATCGTGAGCTGCCACCTGATGGCTGGCCAGTACGACTATATGCTGGTGGCGCGGGTAGCGGGCATCGACGATTACGGGCGGCTTCACCAGAACGAACTATCGCGGTTGCCGGGGGTAACGAGGCTGGAAACAAGCTTTGCGCTTCGGGATGTGCTGGACGGAAACCGCGTGTAGAACAAGGGCGAAGAACCTACCTAGTCACGTGAAGCCCGGGTGCGAATTGGCCTCGCTGGAGGTACATTGGTTACGCCGGTACTTTGCTTATGGCGTTACCTGCATGGGACAATTCCGGACGGCGTTCTTGAAGGCGTAGTTATGTTTGAGTCCGACCAACACGAGTTCGACGAGGAGTATGCAGAGATAAGCCATCCGGCGCCTCCGCCGCCGCCCACGCCACCAGCGGCTCCTGCCGCAGCAGCACAGTCCAGGGCGGTCGTCACCCACGAACCAATCGTGGAGGAGCCAGAAGAAGAAGAGCACGAAGAGTCTGAAGAGGCGGAACCGGATGAGTTTGTCGATCAGGCAGAAAGGCGTGCGGAGGAACAAGGGCCGCCGCCGAAGAAGAAGCCGAATGTGCTGCTGCTCGGCGGGTTTGCGGCGCTTGTCGCCTTTGGGATTTTTGTTGTGATGACCATGAACAAGCCGAAGGACGATACTCCGCCGCCGGGGGATCTGGGACCGGGAATCGTCGCCGTGGACGGTTTGCGCGGACATCTTGAAACGCGATGGGATGGCAATGCCAAGACCGGCAGACTTGCGTACAAACTGCAGATCGTGCCGATGGAGGATCGCTGGGGCGCGGGGTTCTCGCGAGCGGTGAGCAATCCGCCGATGCCGATGTCGGTCAACATTCGACTGCTGGATTCAACGGGATTTGCGCTTTGCGGAAAGGAAATCGATTTCCGCTTCAATCCCCAGAGCGCAGGAATGCCGGTTTCTGTGTCGCCGGTAGGCGCCAATGGAAAGAAGCTGTCGGCTGCGGAACGGAACGCGGCAATGCAAGCGGCCCGGCAAAGCCAGGTCGCCCAGATGCAGGCTGCGGAAACAGCGAGAGAGCACGGGAAAGATATCTTTCAGAACCAGACTACGGCTGACGGACAGGTAGCCGCCGTAAATGCGCAAGGCTCGCTTCCCTGCTCTCCCGACCAGTACAGGCGCGCCAATTACTGGGACTTGAATACGAATTTCCCGACACTCGACGAGCAGGCCATGCTGCTTGACCCCAGGGCGCACGCGAAGGAATTCGAGGGGCCGGGCCATCCCCAGAAGCGAACCCTGCCCAAGTGGGGAGATGGATTTGTGATCCAGGGCGATGACCGCGTGACGGGATACGACCAGGTACGCGGGCTGCTGTGGGCGGAGGACCGGACCTTCGCAATCGACAAGCGCTATGGGCAGACGACCGCGGCGGCATGGGCGAGCAACTATACGCTTATTCATTTTCGTTGCGACCAGCACGCAAGCTGTGCTCTCACGGCCGCGGGGCAGGCCGCGGTGCTGCACGCGCGGCTGAGCGAGTAGCTGAGACCATTCGCGTCCAGACCTGAATCTGAGTTACCCCAGACACAACGATCATTGTTCTCGCAGGGCCTTTGCGGGATCGAGGCTGGACGCTCGACGGGCGGGCAGCCAGGATGCGAGCGCGGAGATGGCCAGGAACCCTGCCGTCATGGAGACATAGGTCATGACGTCTGAGGGTTTGATTCCTCCCACAAGCAGCGCAGAGATCACGCGGCCAAGGAAGATCGATCCAATCACTCCAATGACAATGCCGGCTGCGCTTAGACGCAGTCCTTGCGCGACGATGAGGCGAAGGATGTCGCCGCGCTCGGCTCCCATGGCCATGCGGACGCCGATCTCGGACGTGCGTTGTCGTACCGAGGTGGAGATAACGCCATAAAGGCCAACCCCCGCGAGCAATGCAGCAATGACTGCAAAGACCGAAATCAGCAGAAGCGAAAATCGAGTGCCGGCCTGCGAGTCGTAGACCACGGAGTCAGCGGTCTGCATCTTGGTGATGAGAAGTTGCGGATCGAGCGCCTTGAGCGTTGCGCGGACCTGGTTTTCGTAGGAAGCCGGATCGCTGCCGGTGCGCAATGCCCAGGATTGGATCACGCCGGATCCAAGGAATGCGTCGGGGAAGTAGATCTGCTCGCGTCCAACCTCGGCGAGCGAGGTGACGCGCTGGTGCGCAACAACGCCGATGATCTGTACCTTCTCTGCTTCGGGCGTGCGGAGGCGAATGAGGATTTGTTTGCCGATCGCCGACTGGCCGGGAAATGCTTTGGCAGCGAGAGCGTAGTCGACGACGACATCTGTGCGTCCAGGGAGATTGTCTTCTTCAGTAAAAGTGCGCCCTGCGAGGAGGGGCGTGCGCATGGTTTCAAAGTAACCGGGAAGAACGATTTGAAGATCGGTGGCCTGAAAGCGGCTTGGGTCGCGCGCTGCGTCCACGGTGCCCCAGCGGATGGGGCTGAATTCGCCAGTGAGCGGAAATGGAAATGAGCCGGTGGCGCTTTGAACTCCGGGAATGGATTTAAGCTGCCCGGTGATCACATGCATGAAAGCGGCGCGTTGCTCCGGAGTCTTCCGGTTGAGGCGGATGCCCTGAAGCTGGAAGGTCAAAAGATGATGCGGATCGAAGCCCGGATCGATCTGCTGCAGCTTGAGGAAACTACGGAACATCAATCCGGACCCGATCAGGAGAATGAACGAGAGCGCGACTTCGGCCATCACCACGGCGTTGCGGAGGAAGGCTCCGCTGCCAATGCCGGAGGTTCGGCTGACGCCGCGTAACACATTCATGAGCGCGGGGCGCGAAGCCTGCAAGGCGGGGACAATGCCGAAGATGGCCGCGGATACGAGGCCGGCGAGCGCGCTGTACGCGAGCACCGTGCCATCGATGCGGACGTCTTCAAGACGAGGAAGGTTGGCTGGAGCGAGTGCCCGCAACGCGAGGATTCCGGCCCAGGCAAGGGCGAGACCTACGATCGTGCCCAAGGCGGCGAGCAAGACCGCTTCAATGAGGATCGGAGCGATAAGCCGCGCACGGTTTGCTCCCAGGGCTGCACGCACTGAGAATTCCTGCTGGCGCAGAGAGGCGCGGACCAGGAGAAGATTGCCGACATTGGCGCAGGCGATCAGAAGCAGGAAGATCACCGAGACCATGAGGGTGAGTATGGCGGGGCGCACCGCTGCCACGAGATGCTGTCGCATGGGCGCGAGATGAATGTAATAGCCGGCGGTCTCGTCGATGGTAAACGTCTGCCGCGCCTGTGCGGCTATTCCGTCGGCTGCGCCTTGCGCACTTTGGAGCGACGCTCCCTCTTTAAGCCTGCCAATGGGTCGAATGGAGAAGTCGTTGCGCTCCGCTGAGTCGTAGCCGAGACGATTGGCGATGTAGATGTCGGGGGCGGGCTGGACGTCGGCGTCGGGTGGAAAGTAGAGACGAAAGCCCGGAGCCAAAACACCCACGATCAAGGGACCGGGCTGGCCGGGAATCGTGATGTTATGGCCCAGCACAGCGGTGTTGGCGCCGTAGCGACGGCGAAAGTACTCGTAACTGAGGATGGCGATGCCGGGCAAGCGGGCAGGTGCGGCATTGGCCGCGGCGTTGGCAGGCGGCTGCGGCTGCGGGATTCCATCCTGCGCATTGAAGTCGCGGCCGAGCATGATTTTGCCGCCCATCACATCGAAGAAGTTGGTGGTGGCGACGGCGAAGCTGACCTGTTCGGGCGATCCATCTTCCTGGGGAACGACCATGCGGCCGGTGAAGACGCCGGCCATGTCAGAGAAGTAGACCTTGGTGCCTTCGCGCAGGTCGATGTAATCCGCATTGGAGAAGGGGAGATCGTGGACGTCGCGCTTGCGCAGGTCCATGCCGGCGATGACCAGCTTGCCGGGATCACGGTAAGGAAGCGGCTCGAGCAGGACCGCGTTGGTGACGCTGAAGATGGTGGTGCTGGCGCCGACGCCGAGGGCGATGGTCAGGACGGCTGTCAACGTGTAGCCGGGACGCCGGGCGAGGATGCGCGCGGCGATGGCGACATCTTTCCATGTCATGGGGCGACCTCTCAGATGAGAGTTAAACCGGGGAATTGACCGACTGTCAATCAGGAGTTATCAACGATAGGTGATGTTGCGGCTGCGGTCGCCACGGCGATCTGTCGCTCAGCACACCTCAGTTGCAGGAGCAGGCACCGGCGGCGTCGGGGCGGGTAGAGCAGGAGCCGATCTGGACGGGTGGGCCGAGGGCCTTGATACACGCGACGTGGCCGGCTTTGGCTTTGGGGGAGGCGACGGGAAGCTGGGCGGCGGAGACTCCGCTGTCGGTGACGTTGCCGGTCGCGTCCCACTGCGGAACATTGCCGCCGGCGCCAGTGCCATCGCTGATCTGGACCCTGCGGCCGGAGCCGTGAAAGCCGTCAAGATTTGCGGGAAGTACGGTCTTTGATCCGATCTGGAACGATGCGGCGCGGGCGGCGCGGGTGACGGTGAGCGCGTTGTCGATGGTGGTGGCGCCGTTCTTCTGGACGAGGAAGGTGTAGGCGTTGTTGGCGGCATTGGTGACGGAGACGGCTGCGCCGGTTTCTCCGTTGGCATCGGGAGTGATGCGAATGGCAGCCGCGTTCGCAGCGGGCAGGAAGACGTTGCTGCCGTCGTCGCAGAACTGCTGGCGAAGTGCGGTTGAGAACGTGTAGTTGTAGCAGCCGATGGGGCGCGCTCCGGCGCTGGGCATGAACTGGCGCTTGAAGACTTCGAGCACCGAGGCGTCGCCGTCCCACCAGGATTCGATGTCGGCCTGGGGAATGCTCGGGAAGTTGTGCTGAGGTCCTGCGGAGCCGACTGCGTTGGAGACAACCGACCATTGCAAGTCGGACCCTCCGCCGACAGGCCCGGCCTCAAGCGCCGCATAGATGGCGCGTTCGACCCAGAGGCCGTCGTACCAGTAGGAGCCGCTGTCTTCGTCGGTGGCGAGAAAGGCGGATGTTCCGTGGGTGACTCCCGAGGCATTGCCGGCGATGGTGGCGGCGATGCCGAAGATCTGGCTCGTGGCGGGGGAGGCTTTGCCGGGAGGGCCGGGGTCGAGACCTGTTTCGTTGAAGATGTTGGCTTCGACGCCGTAGGTGAGGGAGTTGACGCTGCCGTGGCGCTGGATGGCGATGGGATTGATGCCCCAGACGCCGTTGTGCAAGTCGCCGGGGTTGTTCTGCGCAATCATGAATGCACCGACGCAGGGGGCGGCGGAGTTGGCGGCGGTGTAGTTGCAGTTGTGGTAGGTGTAGAGCGGCGCGGTGTCGTTGACGCCCCCGTCAGAGGAGACGATGCGGGTGACGGGCGTGACGTAGGGGTCGCCCTGCGCTGTCGAAGTCTGCACGAGGGTAGCGGTATCGGAGATGGATTGATTGAAGACGGGACTGGTAAATACCAGCGGGGCCTTGGGCACGGAGGTGTAGTTCTGATTCATCCGGGAGCCCGGACGGAGGGCGTTGTTCCGGGTGAAGACTTTGGAGAGTTTGAGCGCTGGCGCGGTGAGAAGGCTTTTGAGATTGAGATCCTGGTGGGTGAGGTTGTGGGGATCGGGGGCCGACTGGGGACAGACGAAGATGGCGCTGAAAAAGAAGAGAAATGCAGCGAGGGACTTAAGAAACAAGCGCATGGCGTGGGGAATCAACCTCCCGTGAATTGTGCAGGCGTAAGAAGAGCGCACGGTCTCTACAGGTGAGACGGGGCGGAGGGTGAAATGGGTTTTAGAGGGGACGGAATTGCACCCAGGTTTGTGCTATCCCACTCATGACGCAAAAAGCGCGTCATGAATGGAGCACCCAGCGTAGACTCTTGTGCGAACACGATTCCCCACTCATGAAGGACTCTGCGAATGTCTGGAGCAACGATCTCCCCGGAAGAGGCGGCCGGCCTCGTTAAATCGGGCATGTGGCTGGACTATGGCGCGGCGCTTTGCCAGCCGGATGCTTTCGACAAGGCGCTGGCTGCACGCAAAGATGAACTGACGAACGTGAAGATACGTTCATGCCTGTCGATGCGTCCGCGCGCGGTGATTGAGGACGATGCGGAAGGCAAGAGCTTTCACATGTTCAGCTGGCATTTTTCAGGCTACGACCGCCGAAAGCATGACGAAGGCCGTTGTAACTACGTGCCGCTGAACCTGGGTGAGGTGCCGGATTATTACCGGCGCTTCCTCTATCCGGTCGACATCGTCATTCTGAAGACCTGTCCGATGGATGAGGGCGGCTACTTCAACTTTGGGCCGACCAATCTGTGGCAACGAGCCGCAGTAGAGCGCGCGAAGACGGTGATCGTCGAGATCAATCGAGAGTTGCCGTATGCATTCGGCAAAGAGAATGGGGTCCATCTGCGGGAGGTTGATTTTGTGATTGACGGTGATCATCAACCGTGCGCGGAACTGCCCAACCCGGACCCGAGCGAGATCGACAGCATGGTGGCGCGGCGGATTGCGGAAGAAATCGAAGATGGCACATGTCTGCAGATCGGGATCGGGGGAATGCCCAATGCCGTGTGCTGCCTGTTGCTTGAGACCGGGGTGAAAGATCTGGGCATCCACACGGAGATGCTGACGGACGGAATTGGCCTGCTCTACCGTTCGGGCCGGGTGACGGGATCGCGGAAGACGCTCGATCCGGGCAAGGTGACGTACACGTTTGCGCTGGGGTCGCACTCACTGTATGCCACGACAAATCGCAATCCCGACATGTACTGCCACCAGGTGGATTACACGAACTCGCCGCACGTGATCATGCAGAACGAGAAGGCCGTCTCAATCAATAACACTACACAGATCGATCTGCAGGGACAGGCGGCTTCGGAAACCGACGGTCAGCGTCACCTCAGCGGCACCGGAGGCCAGTTGCAGTTTGTGCGGGGAGCTTATGCATCGAAGGGTGGAAAGTCGTTCATCTGTCTTGCGTCGACGTACGAAAAGCACGGGGAACGGAAGAGCCGGATCGTGTTCAGCCTTACGGCGGGGAACATTGTGACGACGCCGCGGTCGGACGTGATGTATGTGGTGACGGAGTACGGGATGGTGAATTTGAAGGGGAGATCGGTGGCAGAACGCGCGAAGGGGCTGATCGGGCTGGCGCATCCGGATTTTCGCGAGGAACTGGAGCGGCAGGCGTATGAGCACCGGTTGATTCCGCGGGGTGTTTCGTTTGCGTGAAGCGGATGAGCCGCTTTCACCTCAGCGAACGTCGCGAATCAGCATCACGTCCGAATCGCTTCGGCCATGGGTCAAGACGATTTGTGAACCGTCGCGGGAAATATCGAAGTCCCAAATCTGATCGCTGTTAAATCGGGTGACCTGGGTCGGTCTCCCACCGCTAAGGGGCTGACGCCAGATATTGGCAATGCCGCCGTCGCCCTTGCTAAAGAGAATTTCGCGGCCGTCCGGCGTCCAACGCAGGGTAGTGGCCTTGGGTATGTCGAACGTCTTGATCGCCGGGCCCCCTGCGAAGGGCATGATGGTAACTCTGGGAGTGTGGCCCTCGGGGCGGTCCAGGTACGCGATCATTTTCCCGTCCGGTGAAACGACAGGAATATCGGCGTTGCCCTCAATCAGTCGAACCGGGTCCCCACCATCAATGGCGACCTTCCAGACTCCTTTTTCCGCGCCGGATTTGCTATATATCACCCAAGCCCCATCGGGCGAGATATCTGGGGCGCTAAAGTCGTACTTTCCGTTGGTCAGTTGTTTGAGGTTGGTACCGTCTGTGTCAATCCTCCAGAGATGGAGACTGCCTGTTTTCCATGAAATGAAAACCACATGTCGACCATCTGGCGAGACCCGAAAATAACTGACATTGGATTCAAAGGCAGGCGTCAACTGCATCGCCTCGTTTCCGTTAGCCTGCATAGCCCAGATGGAGTTTCCCCCCGCAAAATTGGCGTAGACGATTCGTTTGTCTGGTGTCCACGTGGCATAGGCGGATCGGCCGCCGGATGTAATTGTCCGGAAACTGTCCGAGTCGTTCAAATGACCTACCCAAATATCTTCGAAGTCACTGGTTTGCACAGCCGCTAAGGTCTTGGAGTCAGAACTCACGCTGATATCTTGAAAGGTGTCATTCAGTCCGTTCGTGATTTTCCGAATCTCGCCGGTATCATGCGATACGCAAGCAATATCAGTCGGACCGCCCGCTTGATATTGCTCTGCTACCAACAGGCAGTGTCCCTCTGCGGGCCAAGCAAGACCGAATATTGCACTCCAACGATCGGAGCTTATGGATCGTTCGGGGCCGCCGGTCAGCGGGATTTCAACCAGTTTGCGATAAGTGGCTCCCGGGGTATCGGACTGGCGTACGACGGCAGCAATCGTTCTCCCCCCCGGAGACCACACAAGTCGCTCAAATCCACCGGGATCCTTAAGCTCCGAAACCTCTCTCTCTCTACTGCCGTCCTCGTTTGCAACGATCAACACCGAGTTGTGTTTTTCATCGGAGTCGCGCTCGAAAGCTAACAGTTTCCCGTCCGGGGACGGATAGGCGGGCGAATCCAAGTGTTCTGCAACGCGCAGGAGCGTTCCTCCGAGTGCAGGTAGTTTGTAGAGAATCCCATTGTCTGGATCGGTTATCTCGGCACGGAGTACGTAGATATTGTTTCCATCCGGCGAAAAGGTGAACGCATAGTAAATCGATACCGAGGGTGCGACAATCTGCACTTCTCCGCCGTCGACCTGTTTCACCCAAACGCTTCGCAAGACCAACCCCTCCTTAGAACTGCTGGTCTCCGACCTGGAGTAGACGACATATCTTCCATCCGGTGAGAGCGCTGCGGTACCCACTCTGCCTGAACGAGTGACCTGCGTAATCTCGATCTGTTTGAAGGGTTCCGGTTGTGGAACTAAACGATCGCGAAACGTCCAACCAATCGCAAGGAGCGGGAGAAGTGCGAGTCCGGCCCAGAGCAATCGCCGCCTCAAATAGCTAGTCGGCAGGACCGGCGACGTGGCAACCCGGTTCGATTCCGTTTCTCGTTTCAGCCGTTTCAAGTCCGCTCTTAGATCCGCGGCGGACTGATAGCGCACATCCCGATCCTTCTCCAGCGCCTTATTGAGGATCCTTTCCAGTTCGGCGGGGACGTCGGGATTCAGGCGCACCGGGGCTACCAGCGGTCGCTCGAGTATGGCGTTGAAGATGAGCGCAGGGGTGTCGCCACGGAATGGCAGCTTGCCTGTGCACATCTCATACAGGATCACGCCGAATGAGAAGAGATCTGTGCGCGCATCCAGTTCCTGGCCGCGCACCTGTTCCGGAGACATGTAGGTGACTGTGCCCATCGCCGTTCCGGGGCTGGTGAGGTATTGCTCTGGCTCAACCGTTGGTGCGGTCATGGTGTGACCGCCGGATGGAGCAGAAAACTTAGCGAGACCAAAATCCAGAACTTTTGCTTGTCCGCGAACGGTCACGAAGATGTTGGCCGACTTGATATCGCGATGGATGATCCCTCGAGTGTGGGCCGCGTCCAGAGCGTCTGCGATCTGTGAGCCCAGATTGAGCACTCTGTCGATCGACAAGGGCTTGCCGGCGATCATGTCGCGCAGTGTCTGGCCTTCCAGCAACTCCATGGCGATGAAGGCCTGCCCCGCGCATTCGTCGATTTCATAGATGGTGCAAATGTTTGGATGATTGAGCGCCGATGCCGCTTTGGCTTCTCGCCGAAAACGGCTTAGCGCCTGCGCATCCTTCGCCACGTCTTCGGGTAGGAACTTGAGCGCTACAAAACGCTCAAGACGCGAGTCGTGCGCCTTGTACACCACTCCCATGCCACCCGAACCGATTCGCGAATCGAGCTTGTAAGGTCCTAATTGCGTGCCGGATTGCAGTGCCATGGGCGTCCTGGATTATTGATGCTAGCAAACCGCACATTTATTTGCGCCAAGAATCGCCCGCGTTGCATGCTGGTTCGCAGGGCACCGAGAGCAGATATATGTGCGTGCAACTTTGGAGCGGCTGATCAGGGCTTTGAGGGTAGTTTCGGGGGCCGGGTGGGATAGGTGCGCTCGACTTCATCTTTTAATTGTTTGAAGAGGGTGAGCTGGGGCGGGTTGAGGCCATCGGGGAGAGCGCGCTGCCAGAGCAGTGCTCCGCGAGCTTCGTTGGGATTGGGCAGGAAGACCTCAAGGAAATCATCGGGCGGACCTACTTCGCCGCCAACGGCGATGCCGTTTCCTGACAACGGGCCACCAGCGGGACGGTTGGGACCTGCCTGCGGAGCAGAACTGACTTGTCCCCCGAGCGTTGCGGTGGCGAGGCGGCCCTTGCGGACTGCGAAGATCAAGTCTGCCTCCTCGCGGCGGGTTGTCACGATGTAGCGGTTCCAATCGTAGAGAGCTCGATCAACATCGGCGATGGCGCCGCGGTCGTCTGGATTCAATCGCGGGTTAAACTCCTGGCCGTCCTCTGCTTCCACGTACACATAGCGCGCCTGCTCAAACGCGGCGGGCAGCTTGTAGGGCTTTTTGGGCTTGGCCTGGAGGGTGGTGGAGGCGGTCGCCAGCAGCAACAACAACGTGATCGCTTTGAATGGCTTCATCGGGCCCTCTGGAACGCGACTGCGTTTGTTTGACAGTCAGGTTGGCCGAACGCAACCAGTGTACTCGTGTTGATTTGTTAATTGGATGCGATTTCTTTGGTTCTGGGTCACTTGTCGACAAGGCGGAAGTTAGACAAGCGAGATGCTCTAACTTCATGTCTCGAAACCCGGCTTGGGAGGTGAATCCCTGCCGAACCAGTTTCAGACTCGTCCCCGCCAGTAATCGAAACGGCGCTTGGCATGGGCAATCGCGTGAACGAGAATCACGTCGTCTTTCTCTTGAAAGATCACGGAGTAGGGAAATCGCTCCAGCATTCGTCTGCGGGTGTTCTTCGTGTACTGCGGATAGAGTTGGGGATTTGAAACAATCTGCGCCAATGACGCGCCAATCTCCGCAAGAAAGGCATCGGCAGCGCGAGGGCTGCGCTGGAAGTACCGGTCAAATGCCGAGTTGATCTCTTCCTGGGCCTCGAAGCGAATGCGAAGAGGCTTCTGACTCACCTGTTCAGTCGGGCACGCAAAGGCGGTTCCACCTCTTGCCAGGAAGCGGTAGCCCCGGTTCCCGCGTCGGCGTCGGCGACGCGTCGCTCAACCTCGGCCTTCCAGGAGGCCTCGATCTCGGCGTCGCTGGACCCATCACCGGCCTGGAGAAGCTCCCCTATCAACCAATTGAACTCTTCCGGTGGCAAGCGGCGTGCTTCTTCGAGAAGCTGGGCGGCGGTGCGGTCCATGGAGAGATTGTAGCGCGGAACCGGGTATCGAATCACGCTGCACTCCCGGGTCTCAGAATCAAGGACACAGGGTGCTAGCCTGGATGTCTCACACGTACTGAGTTTTTTGAGGTTGAAGCTTAGCGTGCGTGTTTTGGCGGCTTGTGAGTTGCATCGAGGGGCAGTATGCGCCGAGGGCGCGGCCCGGGTAAGCGGGGTGG
>NZ_JBAUUO010000102.1:0-1898 GCF_049582745.1 Occallatibacter sp. | reverse complement strand
TTCATTTTCATGCGCCGGAATTTGGTGAACTTGTTCCGACACTCACCTCACCGCCTGGACTACGCACAGGCGTGTCGCTCATTGATAGGTGGTGGGTCAATGGGCGCAATCGTTCTCTCTCTGCGTGCACGGTGATTGAGGCGGAGCTCGGAGACCGAAAGCTGCCGATGCCGGCCACAGCGGTGGCAACGGTGATGGCGGCCTGCGGGAAGGTCCGAAAGACGGTGCAGGCCCCGCTCGCGGAAAATCCGTTGCCCGGCCCGGTTCCAGCTGTTCGACTGTCCTCCGGCGTGGCGATCGCGAGTTCCAACCCCGAAGCTGCGGTCGCTGTACATCAAATCGCTAAGAGCTATCGCGAGCGCATTCCCGAAATTGTGCTGCAGGCGCGATTACCCCACGATCTGCCGGATCAAGCAGAGATTCCTCACGAGCTGCAATCGGTCACCAATGCCGGGCCGAAGAAACCCCAACTGGACCGCGTCTTCAAGCCCATGGGCTATAGCTGCCGAGGAGGCTCGGGAAGCTTTACTTTGCAGCGCCGTACGGCTGCGAATTTCACGGTCGAGGTCTACGTGGATGTTGGCACTTGGAGTCACAGAATGCTGGCCATCTACAAGGTCTGGGGAATGGGCTGGAAGGCGACTGTGTCTATTCCGCCTACAGCGAGAGCGGTTGCACAGGCGCAGTATCCCATTGGCGATGCCGAGAATTGGCGGAAGATCGTGGAAAACCTCGGCGCCCTGGTAGCTGAGCTGGACCGTACTCTGGTGAATGAGATTGAAGCTGCCGTCGGCGCCTCCCCGGACTGGTACAAGCCAGAAAGCTGATCGAAAGCACGAACCAAGTCCGAGTCGCTCTTGTCACCGCCTACCGGGAAGTAGCTCCAAAGCCAGATTACTTCCGGATTGCAGTCGTCGGCGCTCTTCTAACATCCAGCAAGACCCCGCACGAGATCATGATGGAACTCACAATCCAGGCCGCGTCGCGTACAGTGACGTGATCAAGCGAGTTGTGGAGGAAGACGTCCATCGAGTGGAGAGAGATCACCTGCGCGAACCAAGTGGATATCCACAGAATCATTCCGCAGGACGCCAATTGCGCCCCTCTCCTGCCTCGCAGGCTTTTCAGCAGCAACCAGATTCCAGTTGACGCCGCGGCAGCCACAAGAAAAAGGGCAAGATGCTGTGGGCCCACCCGGCGGTCATAGAAGTGATGAACCATGAATTCACTTGCCAGCTTGTTGTGCAAGAGCCAGCGCAGACTGAAGAGCATATCGACCAGGAGCGCCAACTGAAGGACGGTGAGAGACACAAGCACCGGCCAATCGGGAGGAAATTCCCGACGCCTGGACCGTGCAACGATACATGCGACGATACATGCTGCGAGCGCGATGAGGCAGCAAAGCACTCCGATAGCGTGTTTGGAGGATGGGAGCGCCATTGGATCGATTGTCAATGAAGAAGTCTAAAACAGAAAGCCGCACAAAACATGAATAATGTGGCACCTAAATAAGGGAGCAAGCACGCATAATGCGGTCCCCTAAAAGGGAGAACTTCGAAAAGTGTCGGTGCGGTCATACCCGATTGTCTACTACGCATTTCGCCACGAAGAGTTGATGGAACGCTTGAGAAGTGCCGGTTTGCGAATATTTCAGAATAGCTTCAGCGAAAACCGTGAAGGCTATCGGGTGATCGCTTCGTAGCGGCCAACGGTCAATGAGTGCGGTAATCGCAGCGTCACTCACTGAGCCTTCAGACGCGCAATTCTGAGCTCCGGTCGCAGTAGGGACGATCATTGCTGATCGCCCCCTGCGCAGATCCGTACGAGCGCGTCTACGCATACGGCTCTTATGAAGGATGAGTGGCGTAGAAGCGAGCATCGGGATAGGGATGCAGGAC
>NZ_JBAUUO010000101.1:0-174219 GCF_049582745.1 Occallatibacter sp. | reverse complement strand
CTAGGTGTGTGTCGGGCATAGCGTTTTGCCAAGGCTGATTCGGCGATTCGCAGGGCTGGTGTTCGATCTGGTGTGCGCAGGCAGTAATTCCGTTGGAAGCTTATAGCAAGCTTTCTGTGCGGTTTTGGGTAAAGCGGGCCCGTTTTCCAGTCGTTTTATGCCATTTCCAGAACCCCTCTGGCCCGGAACAGCTTCAGCAGGTTGCTGACCGCGCACACCAGCTTCCACTCGCGGCCGACATTCTCTTTGCCACGCAGGCTGAAGCGGCGAAAACCGCGCTGTTCCTTGATCTGTCCGAAGACCGGCTCAACGATTGCCTTGCGCATCTTGTATACGTTGCGGCCAGCCTCGGTTCGTAGCTTTTCCCGCATCGCCTCTTTCGGCGACGCGCCGGGAGGCGGCGGATCGCTGCTTGTCTTCACCGCGTCGCCATGCTTATCCCGGCCCGTGGCTACGTACAGGTCAACCTCTTTTACCGACTCATCAGTCACGTTCGCCTCGCTGAAATAGCCCGTGTCGGCGCTGACCTTCTCCGGTTTCTGTTCCAGATTCGCCGTGATCTGCGCGATCATCGGGATCAACTGCTTCTTGTCGTTCGTATCCTGCGTAACCTCGGCGGCCACGATCACCTGCGACGCAGAATCGACCGCGATCTGCGCGTTGTAGCCCTGCACGAAACTGCCTTTGTTCGCGCCGTCCGGCATGATCCGGCTCTCCGCATCCGTGAAGTTGCGCTGCGCCGTGTCGTCCGGTCTGGCTTGTTCAGGATCGCAAGGCTCAGGTTTGCGACCAGGTTTCTTCTTGCCCGTGCGCCGCTCCTCTTCTTCGCGTTCGGCCAGCTTCTGCTCGGTCTCGGCGCGTTGCTCCGCAGCCTTTTCTTTGGCTTCCTGTTCCAAAGCCGCTTTGGCCGCGCCGATCTTCTGCAGCCGGCTCTCTCGCCGCTGTAACTCGGCAGGCAGTTCGTCACCATGCCGATCCTTGCCGTACTGCGCATCCTCTTCGGCATCGGTCTTTTCCGCGGCCGCCAGCAGAGCATCGATCTCCTGCTTCAGGCGCGCCTCGGTCTCGTTCATGTGCTTGTAGCTCATCGCCTTGTGCTTGCTGGCATTCGCCTTGATCTTGGTTCCGTCGATCGACACATGGCCCAGCTTCACCAGGCCAGCTTCCGAACACAGCAGCAGAGCCTGCGTGAACAGACCCGAGAGCGACTCCAGATGACGCTTGCGGAACTCGGCGATGGTGGCGTGGTCCGGGTGCTGGTCGCCGGAAAGATAACGGAAAGCCACGTCCTCGAAGGTGCGCGTCTCAATCTTGCGCGAACTGTACACGCCCCTCGCATAGCCGTACAGCAGCAGACGGACCATCATCTCCGGCGCATAGGCCGCCTGCCCGCGGCCATCCTTCTCCTCATACGACGTGTAGATCGCGCTCAGATCCAGCGCCGAGACCACATCCAAAAGAAAGCGCGCCAGGTGGCCCTCGGGAAGCCAATCGTGAAGCGATGGGGGAAACAGAAGCGTCTGGTTGACCGTGTCAGGTATGAAGTTCTGGCCCATGGCTCGAACATAAAACAGAACCGGCTCCCTACGCTATAGGCTCCGTCACGAATCTATGCCCGACACACACCTAGCGTTCTTGAATCGCCTGACGCCTAATGCAGAAACCGTCTCATCGTTCCCGAAGGTTGCCGCCAAGGTTTGGGCGGAAAAACTGGGCGATTCCGAGAGAGACCTAAAGAGGCTCACTGCATCGCTGGAAGAGCAGAAAAGAACAAGGTCTGGACTAATGAAGATGAGGATACGTGACGAGATCACTCTCGCTGAGTTCGATGAGGCGAAAGCAGATTGTGCAAAGGAGATTGCCCGAATCGAATCCCAGATGCAGGAAATCAATTCGCGTCGCGCTGCTGCGGACTCGTTCGTTAGGTTTGCTGAAATGCAGCTGTTGGACATTGCGAAGGCTTGGCAGATTGCAGGTCCAGAGCCGCGCCAGCGGGTTCAAAATCTTCTTTTCAAAGACGGTCTGCAATACTCGCAGGAGTTGGGAATTTTGAACCGCTCTAAATCTTGCCTTTTCAGTGTGCTGGAATCGAGCAGTGGTGAAAAAGGATTGTTGGCGTCCCCGACGGGATTTGAACCCGTGTTATCGCCGTGAAAGGGGCCCCGTAGCCCGCAACTAACTGAAAACAAAGAGCACGATTGGCCTAAAAAGTAACTTTTAGCACCCTTGGGAACGCTTATCGAACCCTTAACGAACCCACGAATTCGAGAAAATGAGCGGATGCCCGACTGTGTCAACGAGGATTTCGATGCAGCGCTGGAATAGTTTTTGGAAAGGCGGGTGTCCTTGATTGAGTGTCTATACACTCAGAAATATTCTGGACAAAAAGTTCAATGAACCGCGAGACTGAGTGATGAGTGCAGTCGGAGTCTCGCCAGGGATTGTTCTGATCACGGTAAAAGTGGGGGCTCCATTATTGAGGCCAAGAACTGGTGCTCGAAAGGACTCTATGACTCCCGAAGAGGAACTCAAACAACTCATTGACTACGAGAACAACGATATTCCCCTAATAATGACCCCACCCGGAACGCGCTACTACAATGGGACGGAAGTTGGAGATGCATGGATTTGGGGAGCGCTCGCCCCACTTTGGATGATCCAGTGGAATCGAAATCGGCAGAAGGAATTGAGGGAAATCGTAGAATCGTCTAAGCAGTGAAACGGATTTTCGATGCCATCTTGGACCTCGTTATTCGAGGTCTTTTGTATTTATTCGAAGAAGAGCATTAGAGACGAGGTCTTGCCAGAAGGGAGGGTGTGATGACCGACTGGGAGCGAACGCTCGTTTCGATCGCGATAGATGCTGCGAAGAGCAGTATTCATGTCTTCGAAGCAGAGTATCCGGATGATGATCGGCCAAGGAAGGCGCTGGAAGCGACCGAGAAGTGGCTCGATGAGCCAACGTGGGATAACAAGGGATTGCTGGGGAAGCTTGAAATTCCTCTGTGGAGATCGAAGGACTGGAGAAATCTCCAGGCAGCGCTCGCAGCGCAGGCATGCGCATCGGCTGCCAGAGCTGCCCGCCACCCGCTGACTTCGGCAATGAACGCGATCATGTGTGAACGGGGAGCACAGGGCATCGACTATAACGACTACAGCAGAAAATGGCTCCGAATGGTGTTACGTCGCTACGGTGCCAGCATCGAGAGGACAAGTAAAACACCGCGAACGTCTTAAAGGAACTACCGTTTCCAAGAATAGGTTTTGAGCGGGACAGTTCTTGATCAATATAGAAATAGGATTACCGCCAAAAGCCACGGAACTCGTGCTGCGAGCCAAGCAGGGACGTAAGGACAGTAACGCACAGCACGGATGTAAGTGACATCCCGATACCACACTTTCGGCCTGGTCGAGCTTCAGGATGGAATCGACGCGGATTTCCCAGATGCGCCGCTTCAAGTCGGAATTCCCATTTGCGATTTCGCGGCTACTCGGTTTACCTGTCTGAATTAGGAGGGAAGGCCACTTCTTGCTATTCCGCGTATACACTCCGGGCTACTCGGGATCGACTTTAAGGGGGCAATCAACAGGGTCGCTGTGAGATGCAGCATTCCTGTGAGAGGAATGCCCGGTATCGGTATCGGCGAGTAGAAGACCGCCATCAGTTGTAGTGGGCGGGGAAAGTCGCTTTGTCCCACCTTATTCTCCCGATTCTCCTCCGGAAGGACAATCGGGACTATAATCAGGCGTCTCACAAAATCTTATTAAGTTGTCTTGGCGATTGACGCGCCATCGTTTGAGTCAAAGCCTCGAAGAGGGCTTAACTAATGAAATCGCACACCGGGCCCTACCCTCGCTGCATTCAAAACGGAGCAGGTGCAAGACAGCGCGACGTGAATCGCCCGGTAGTACAGTGCGATTGCGGAATCGCCAACCGGTTGGATGCACGTTTTTGCCGAGGCTGCAGGAAAGCGGTGCGCGGGCCGCAGATCCAGACTCCGAGGCAGATCCAGCCCGGAAAACTGAACAGGCTCGGTGTCTCTGGGCTTTTTCGACAGGCACCCATCGCGGCGGGGCCCTGGCTGTTTGTTCACACTCGAGAGGGTCTAGTGCTTCAACTCGCGCCGCGGCTCGACGCAGAAGCCTGTCCGGTTGGGACCCTGACTCTCGCTGGTGCAGGGTACAATCGCGCCGTTGTCCGGGATGTGGTTCCGCAGGGGAAGGGAGCGATCCGAGGCTGGACCTACTTGGTGGCGGCTCCGGGAGGCCTGGAGGCGCTATCGCTGGAGACCGGAAGAAGTCAACTCCTATATCAAGCGCGAGCCCGGGAACCAGTATCTGCCAACAGCGGAGAGACGGATTGTCAGAAAATGCGCGGACTTGCCGCAGATGAGCATCATGCATTTTTCGTTGTTGCGAGCGGTGCGGGGACGCAGACCCTAATGAGCGTGGAACTGGACCTGGATCGTCCACCCGAGATTCTGATGTCTCTTGAGGGCTCCAATTGGGCGGGCCCGCTTCTGGTGGCTCGCCAGTTGATCTATTGCACCGAAAGACAGGTGGGCACTTACAGTCCGCGCAGTGGGGCTGCGACAGCGGATTTTCCGCGTTGGTTCGAGCCTATGCTGCTGCCGCAAAACGGAAATCTGAATCTGCCGCCAGGCGGTCTGCCGCTGGCAGCAATCGAGGGGGACGGCGCAACACGCCGTGTTCTGGTGGCGGGCCAACGCAAGGGGTCCTGGGGGCTGTTGCATGTTGATTTCGACAGCAGCCAGACTCCGACATTCCGCGAAGTTCCCGCTGGAAGTTGTCTGAGTACGCAGCCTGATGGAAGTGCATGCCTTTGCACCGAGAACGCGATTGAGGTCTTTGGAACCGGTCCGACGAGACGTATAAGCGGACGCTTGAAAAGCTGGATGCCGGCTACCATGGCTGGGCCGTTCCTGATCTGGTTCGAGGACCACCCATATGCGGAGATGCACAAGCTGAAACTGGACTGGTCGGGACAACAGTTTCGCGTGGAGTTTGAAGATCGCGCCTGTACGGGGGAGAACTGCTGCGGGTCCTATGTGGTTGGGGAAGACCTTGTGGTTTGCTTTCTCGAGTTGCGGGCACGAGAAAATGAGGCCGGACTGAAACTGGTGCGATGGAGCCTGACTGGGCGGAATTAAGCCAGGCCAAATCGATACAGCGGTTCGCTTTGGGGGGAGGGGGAATGACAGGCGGCAAGTCGGCGTGGCCTTTCTTTGTCATCTTTGTGATATTGCTTGGAGTCGGCGGATTGATCTTGTTCGGACCTCATCGCCGTCCCAAGTCGTTGGACCCGCTTCCGACGACAGGCCAGCTTTCTCAATCTATCGCGATCGACGTGTACGTGGATACGTCGGGGTCAATGAAGCATTTTCTGACCAACGATGGAAGACCAAATACATTTCGGGAGCTCTTGCAAAACCTTGAATTCGCTCTGAAATCAGGTGCCAGTCAGGGTGGATGGGATCCGATCCATCGTCAAGTACGGTTCTGGAGATTTGGACCCAAGGAAGGCCCGACACGGTTGGATAAGGGGGAGCTAGGAGATGAGGGGAGCTTGCGCGCCCTGTCAGAAGACCCGAGCCAGTTCAACGCGCCAGATACGCCGATAGAGTCGGCTGTCAATGCGGAGCCTGATGCATCGGGTACGCCGCGCTTGCACATTCTGATTACGGACCTGTATCAGAGCGACGGCAAGCTCGAACGACCGGCAATGGCACTGGTGCGCCAGTTTCTGTCCGGAGAGCATGGCGCAGTTGCCGTGTACGGAGTGCGAAATCCGTATCAAGGCAATGTTGGAGATATACCCGGCCAAGGGCAGACCCCGCTTCCTAATGCTGCAACCTCGATGCCTTTTTACCTTATTGTTTCAGGTGATAATGCCGCCGACGTTCGCCATGCGCAGGAGTTACTAAGCGCTGGCGAATATGGAGCACCCCTAAGGCGGGCAAACGCAGAAGGAAGGCTCTTTGCACTGTTTTTTTCCAAGGAGACGGGCGATTATTCGCGCCAGCTGGTGTTGTACGACGTACACGTGACCAAGTCCAGGAAGGGCCAGCCGCGTCATTTTTCTGCCGTCCCAAATCCGGCACCGACACCAGGACAAGAAAGAACATCGCAGCCGGAACGGGGGATGGAGAGAAAGTTTTCTGCACAGGTTCCGGCCTTCGAGTCTGATCATCGTGGAGGCATCGCTTCTCTGGACTTGAGGAAGCGTGTCTTCAAGGACGATTTGGTTGGAGTTAGCTGGATTGCAATGCCGCCTTCACCGGACGGACCGATTTTCCAGACTCCGGACGTCTCGCGGGTGACTGGCGCCCAGTGGAGAGTCCGCGCGCTCTATTGCGAAGTACCCAAGGAAGCCCGCGGCGGCACCTGCAGTGGAAATCTGCAGGTAGACCGCAAGGCCTCTGAGAAGGGAATCCAAGTGTGCGGTGATAGCCCCGATCCGGGGCATGCCTTGGTGTGCCATGCGACCGGCAACCCGGCGCTCGCGGTTGTCATTGATCGCAGATTTTTGACCAATGGGCGAAGGTATCTCGTGGAAATTAGCCAAGTCGTGGATGCCGCAGGGCAGAGCGCGAACTTGGCGGCAGACAGTAACCTTATGCTCCGCTGGAATATGAGCTCAGACGAAGTGCTGGTTCTGCTGGGACAACGGGAAGGACAGAGGATGTTCCCAGCCAATCGTGCAATTTCCCCTGACGCGCACCCGGGCAAAACGCCAAATTTGTCACTTTTCCTCAGCGCGCTGCTGGACCGTGTATTGAGCTCCGGCCGAGATTCCAGCGAGACCGAGATCACGTTGAAGACTTATTTCCTCTATTTGAACGCTAGGTGAGACATGAATCAGCGAGTAACGAACTTGCAAGTATTCAGAGATTTCGCTCTGATTCTTCTGCTATACGCCATTTACGCGGTTGTGATCGTTGTCGTATACGACTGGCAATCGTTCACCGGAGATGACCCACCGATGTGGCCAATCTACGGTTGGGTGGGATCGCTCGCCGCGATCCTCATATGGTACGTGATGGCTGAATGGGTGGTGCGCCCAAACGCCGGCAACGGGACCTTCCGCGTTCTGTGGTTTGTCTTGCTGGCCGCCGTAATCTGCTGCGAGGCATTTGTGGCGTGGATGGAGTTGTCCGAGGAATCCGGGCAGTCGAACGCATATCCATGGTTGCATGTTGTGGGCGGAATCGGCACTTATTACGTGGCCTCGGTCCTATTTTCTCCGTTGTATGCCAAATACGCGATCTGGCCTGCTTCACGGATTCGGAGATGGTAAGGTGACTTGGCGCGCAAGGAGGATACTGTGAGCTACTTATATGTAGGAGTGGGAGGAAGTGGAGCCAAACTGATGCACGCTCTCGTGCATCTTACCGCGGCCGGACTGCTCCCGTCGGGAGGCCGGGAACTGATGGGTCTGTTAGTGGACTCCGACGAGGCCAACGGAAATGTAGATGCATGCATGCAGGCTGTAGGCCAGTATGAACGTTGCCACAAATTGAATTTGGGAACCAAGTCTCCGCTGTTCAAGAATAGGCTTGTGGTCCACGGTCCGTGGACCCCCGTCGAGGATGTAAAAACCGCGAGTCTCAGCAGCATCTTCGATTACACCCGCATGCAGAAGACCAGCCCGGAAGATGCGGACCTGATGGATCTCCTGTTCTCTGAGGACGAGCGCGAACTAGCCATTTTCGAGGGTTTTCGCGGACGCCCCGCCATCGGATCGGCGATCTTCGGCAAAACCGTGAACCTTGAAGACTCCATGTGGAAGGACCTCTACACTCGTGCTCTCAATGCGCGGAATCAGGATGACGTGTCGCTTCTCCTTGCCGGCTCGGTGTTCGGCGGATCCGGAGCAGCGGGGGTTCCGACGATCTGCCAAGTGCTGAAGCGGGAATTGGGCGAGAACATCAACAAACTTCGGATGGGGCTGGTGCTGCTGTTGCCGTATTTCACCTATGACGAGGTAGAGAACGAACCAATGCAAGCCGATCCGCAGGCCTTTGCGACCGCGACGGCTGAGGCATTGAAGTATTACGACGAGGGCAAGTTCCTCGAACTGTGTGAGACCATTTACGCGGTCGGAGATCGCCATCCCGCGAAGATGCCGATACCGGCTGTGGGCAAGAAGGACCAGCGAAATCCGCCTCATTTTGTGGAACTCGTGGCGGGTCTCGGCGCGATCCGCTTCATGAGCGGCAAAGAGACAAAACAGAAAGTCGTTTCCCTCGCCGGGCGCAAGACAGACAATACCGTGACTTGGGCGGACCTGCCCACACTTGAGGGTATGCACCCAACTCACATGGCGCTGCTGCAGCAATTCACGCTTTTTGCCGTCGCTTACCATTACGTGCTTTATCCCGAGATTGTGCTAAATATCCGCAAGCCGCACGCCATGTTCGACCAACTGGGTGATGAACCTCGCGACAAAGTGGGAGAGGAACTAAGCGACCTGGACACTTATCTGACCTCGTACCTCGAGTGGCTGCTGAGCGTCTCGACACCTGACCGAGTCGGGGTTGACCAGTTTGAATCAGGTCTTGTGGACGTGAATGTCTTCGCTGTGAAGGAGAAGGTGGAACGGGCGGTTGGTGATCGCAAAGTGAGCTACGACGCTTGGCGGTTGAAGAAGGTTGAGCAGAGCCGCGGTTGGCTGGGTGGTTCCGGCGAGTTCAAAGAGAAGCAGATCACTGGTCTTTTCCGGAACCTTGACCACCGACGGAAGCCGAATCTACGTGCAATATTCCATTCCGCGACTGCTGAGGTCCACGAGCCAGATGCGAGTGGCGCGGGCAAACTCGTGCGGGCCATTTACGAAGCATGCACACTCGATTGAGGCGAATTCGAACATGTCAGACGATACGTTGATTCCTTATTTGCCGAAGCTGAAAGACGGGAGCCAAGTTTCGGTGTCGTTGCCCAAGAAACTGCGTGAATGGGACGACCAACAGGGGCAGATTCGGCTACGTCACTTAGCCGATGGAATCGATGTGCCGCAAGATGCCGGCAGCGTGTATTCGATTCCCGACCCGTGGGCGCGGGCGATTCTCTTCCGGCGCGCGTTGTTCGATGTCAATCACCCCCTCCACGATCGTATCCAGGGCGAATGGCGCGGCATCCTGGCACTGATTGCTCTGAAAAGGATTCGCCGATTCAACGAACTCAGTGTTCGCGATATTTCCCTGAATCCTGAAAAGGCGGATCGTGGGTCCTTCCGCTACGCGATTACCCGGATCCTGCCAGGAAAGGAGAATTCCATTGTTCCCGCAGCGACGTGGGCTGCATTCCACCTGCTCTCATGGCATGGAACGCGTAGGGAGGGCAAGCCCCGGGCGTTTGCCATGACGTCACCATGGACCCTAGTGGCCACGGGCGCAGATTACGCAAGAATCTTGAGCTCGGAAGAAGTGCCGTGGTTCGGTCGAGGAGTGCTGGAAGATCCTTGTACCCACTTATCGGACCTGGAACGCCGCATGATGGCTGACTGGGTGCTGAAGGTACGCGACGGCCTGCCCTTAGGGAATATCAAACAAATCATTGAGGCCTTGGAGGAATTCGCCAAAGCCCTCGATAAGAACGCAGACGGCAAATTAAAGAATGAGGAGGCGCTTTCGGAAGACAGGTTGGGATTCCGTAGTGTAGCTCTTTATGAGAACATCGACCGCCCCATCCGGCCTGCCGCGGAAGTGATTTCCGATTGCGCTATCAAAACCAGCCGGCCGCGTGCGCCTCTATACATCCTGATTGATTCCGCGGTTGCGTCCTCGTTGAATCGAGCCGAGCGGGACATCACCGTTCAAGGCATGGTGAATATGACGACGGTTCGCCGTTATATCCCGGAACAAGATCGCATGAACTCGGGTCCGCTTCCGATTACCGTAGGCCAGCCGCAGATGTATTGGTGCACCAGCGATTTCTTCTTCGAATCCACCTTGATCTACGAACAAACAAGGTCGATCGGCGTTGGTGGCGAAGTTGGAGCGTTTCCCGGTGCACGAAGCATCCGGGTTGTCGAAGGGTCGAGATCGGAGGGACGGCATGTTGTGCTTCCGATTAATCCAAAGGTCTTAGAGCTGCTGACCCCAGAAGATCTGGAAAAGAGCCTCACCCTCGAGTGGCTGAACAATGGCGATGCGCACTTTCGCCTCAGCCTCAAGATAGAGACACTGGCTGCCGGCATGAGGCCAGGGACGGTACCGGTCGTCAGGGACGGCCCGTTCACTGTCGTCCTGGAAAAGAAATATACGCAGAACGAGATGGTTCGGGTAGCTAAGCTCCCGGCCATCTGCATCTGGCCGGATTTCTACTTCGAGGAGGAGAATGCCGACGACTCCCCTGAGAGAACCAAAGCCAGTGAGAAGAATGGGAGGACGACCACAAACCGATGGTCGATGTACTACCTGTTCGAATCATGGCGTGAGGTGGGCAACGACACCAGTCAGTTCATGGTGAATCCGGTTGGTGCGGAAATGCACTGCAAAGAGCGCATGGTAACGATGCTAACTCAGGAGGAGGACGGACAGCGTACTGACGAAGAGTATTTTCAGGTTACGACATTGAAGTCCTATCCCGAGGCGCTCGTTTGCTCGATGCCGCGCAGCGAACAGCGGCCGCTGCAACGAGGCGAAGGGGTGCCTTCGGGGATTCTGCTACTCCGACCGGCGAAGTCCCCCAACGTTCACCATGGCATGAACGCTGTCCTGGGTGTGGACTTCGGCACAACCGGTACAGCCATCTACCAGGCTCTGGGACAGACTGGCGAGAAGAATGGAGAGATCAAGCGTCTTTCCTTTGAGAACCGCCTCGTGCAAATCACCAACACCGACACGGGCGAGTATCAGCGCCTCACGCGTGATCTGTTCCTGCCCAACGCGGAACTCGTGGATGGAAGGATTCTGAGCATTTTCCAAGATTTCGGCGCGAGGGGCGAACGTCAACCTGTGCGTGACGGTCACGTGTTGTTCCTGGAAAACTCCGCCACTCGGGAATTCGTTCATGGGGATCCGAGGCTCATCCTGACCGATCTGAAATGGAGCGCGGTCCCCAGCGTGAACAAGGCGACGATAGACTTCCTCCTGCAGCTTTGTCAGCAGTCGTTGGCCGAACTGCTCGTCGAGGGTACACAGAATGTCGAGATACGGTACTCGTATCCCACGGCATTCTCCGAAGGCGATTTGAGCCACTTTCAAGGAATGTGGAAGTCTGTTCTCGAGCAGCTCAGAAAGGTAACATCTGTTCCCATCAATCTTTATCAGGAAGTGAAGAATAACTGCGAATCGATTGTTGCTGCGCGGTATTTCTCCCATTCTGAAAATGTGCGAAAGATGATCGCCGATCAAGGGGCGATCTCGCTCGATATTGGAGGCGGCACTACGGATATCGCGGTGTGGAATGTTGCTCCCCCGCAGCCGGAAAGTAAACGGATAGAGCAGGAATCATCGGGAGAACAAGAGGAGCAGTGGGCCGAAGGCGAGGCTTCGCTTTTAGCGCACATGTCCGTGAAGTTCGCCGGTCAAGACATCTTTCTGGTGCCGCTGCGCAAGAAACCTGAACTGCTGAGGATCGTGGATGATGGCGGCGCGGTGAGCGATGCGGTCGAATGGCTAAACAAAAGGCTGGAGAAGGAGAGCAGCGCTTATTGCGCTGAGGTGGACGCCATTATCTCGAGTCATGGCACCAAACTGCTGGAAAAGTTGCCTGCGTTTGCGCAAGCCCCTGGTGTGAAGGAAATGCTTGAGGTGGTTGAACTAGGGCTGCGCGGGATCGCGTTCTACACGGGTCTATTGCTTGGCCGGCTGGTAAAAGATGGGCTTTATGATGCCGCGCAACAGCGAATCGGAGTGTTCGTCGGCGGCAACGGATCGCGCCTTTTTGACTGGTGCGCACTGGGCAAGGCAGAGCAAGAGTCTGCGATTGTGCAGAGATTCGGTCAAAGCTTGCTCGCGGGTGCGAACTTTGCGTCTGGCAATCTTCTGCGCGGCAAGAGGGTTGTTATCTCGCTCAGTGAACGTCCGAAGGAGGAGGTAGCGTTTGGGCTTGTGATGCGTCCGGAGAAACGCAATCGGGTTGACGACTACGTAAACCCGATGGCTGGAGAGGATTACTTAGTTGGCGGCTCTCAGAACCGTGAACCGCGGGAATGGAGCACCGCGCCAGACCTCCAGACGCTTGGCACACTTCCGGTGCGCGTCAATCCGGAACTCCCGGTGATCCGCGAATTCCTGAAGAGCCTGGGCTTGAACCTGAACCAGGAACAGCTGGCGGATCTCGTGAGCGACGTGGACGCTGGAATCCAGGACATGAAGCAAAAAGCCAAGCGCGCTCTGGCTGAGGGAGCTAGTCCGGGTAAAGCCAATGACCCGGTCCGCAAGCAGCCGCTCTTCATCCTAGGGCTTTCACATCTGGTCACGGGCCGGGTGCGAAAGCTCGGCGCAATGAAGTTGATGGATTGAAATATGAAGACGATCCTGCCGGGTAGATTTAAGGTCGCTGCCGTGTCATCGGCAGTCGCAGCGGCCGCGCTGATGTTTTGTATGCAGAGCGTGCACGCGTTGCCCGATTCCTCGCAAGACACGGACGCTCGAAAACGAGTCAACGAGGACTTCATGGTTGCAGATGCTTGCTACCAATCGCTGAAGTCACGTCCCGATGAATCATTCAATTCGCTAAAGGCAACCCAAAACACTATTCGCAAAGCGATGGACGACGCTAGAAAGGCTCTAAATCTGCATACCAGTAAGCCGCAAAGCGTATGCTCGCTCGATCTCCTGCGACAAGACCTGGGAGGCGTGAGAGAATCCCTGAACGCTTTAACACCAGCGCAGAGGAGCTCGGAAGCGACAGCGCAGAAGAATATTGAAAGTCTTCTCGCGGCCATCGCTACAGGCAATGAACAAGTGCGCCCCGGAACGCTGAAACCACCTGCTCAAACCAGCCTCAACGACAGCGCGGGCGAATTGAAAACTAGTCTCAGCACGGTCATTAGCTGCATCGACGGGTGGAAACAGAATGGCCGAGCGGGAACGGGGGAGAGTCAGGATTTACTGGATACTGTGCAACAAGCGACCCGTCAGGCAGCGCTAGATCTTGGATTTGATGCTGGGGGGCTGTCGGTAAGACGAGATTGCAAAGAGTCCGAAGTTTCGGCTTCTTTGGAAAAGGCAAAAGGACTCATATCGGCTTTGTCTGTAACATCTGCTGCGCAATACGGCCAGGCGGTGGTAACCGAAGCGAACGGCCAGGTTGAGCAAGCCCAAGACTCCCTGAGCCGATTCGAGAGACTGAATTCGGGATCAGTGACGAATCCAAACGCCGGGAATGGGGGCAACGATGAGTCATCCAGTGAGCGACTTTTCTTGAGCGCGAAATCTCGCGGTGTTGGGTACCTTTCGTTGCTGTTTTCCCTGGTTGCAGTCGGTATTCTGCTAATGACGCAACTACGACAGAAGGATGGGACACAGTCGGCGACCGTTGTGACGCAGAAATCAAATGATGCGGAAAAGGCGACACTCAAAGCTGCCAAAGCTGCGGCGGAGAAAGTGCGGTCAGCCGTAGAGCGAATAGAAGACGTGCAGAAGGGCCTTGCAGAGCAGTTAGCGGCAACCATTTCCGCACAACCTCCAGCAATCGCGCACGCCCCGGAATCGACGGCAACGCAGTACGAGGAGCGAAGGGTGGAGGTGACTCCGCCGGTTTTGGAACAGACTGCGGTTCAGGAACCGGTGGTAAGGCAGCCTCATCCGCAGAGTTTTTCCATTGCTCCGCAGGTAGATGGGCCTGTAGCGGATTTCAATGAGTGCCTGGGGGTTGGGATCAATGACGCTGAGGATCGTTTTATTCGCAAATACGGCGAGATGATGCGGCTGACTTGCGTGAATCTGCAGGAACACCGCAATCCGAACGCGACGTTGCGCTTCAAAGTGGATGGTCGCGGCAACTTCATGGTCGTACTCTATCGTGGCCAGATGCTGGTTCTCCCAGCAATCGGAGTGAATCCGAACGATTCGCGCAAGTTGCTGGAAGGAGTCTTCCAGTATCCATCCGAGCGCGTGCCGGTGCGACTCGCGACGCCAGCCAAGGTGGCATCAGAGACGGCGGATACGTTTGTCATTCGCGAGCGAGGGGCCTTCGAGCGTGTCTGAAGAGAGCTTATGCCGGGCTTGTGGGGCGTGGCTGTGTCGCGCTGACGATGCGTACTGCGGATATTGCGGAGAACCGAGCGCGCAAATCGACGTAGAGTTGATGCCCGCGGTTCTGTATTCGGGCGAACGTCGGTCGCCCAGGATCTATGCACGCGTCACGAATCTAAGTTGCGCCTCGTTGACCGTGGAGCGAGTGCAACTGCCAAAATGGTTGCGACTCAATGAGACCAAGAAAGCGAAGCTTGCGCCGGGAGAAACGCAAAACCTGATTCTGCAGGTACAGGATCCGCTGCAGCAGGTGATGACGGGTCCGATCGCGGTGATTACCGAGGCAGGGAGCGGGCATGCTCAACTCTTGGTGATTGACCGGGCACCCAAACTGGAATGTGATCCGCCGCGTGTGCAAGCATGGGTAGCTCCCGATGGAAAGCGCAGCCGCAATCGGGTCACCCTGCGACCGGTCAGCGGCCTGCTCATCGTGCACAAGGTGAACATTGTTGGAAGCCGATTGAGCGCAGACGCGAAGATCGCTCCGGGCGGCGAATGTGTGGGCGAGGGTCAGGATCTCGATGTAGAGATTAGCATGGATGGAGTTCCAAGATCAGCGATTGAGACGCACATCAACACCGAACTTGAAGTGGAATACGAGAGTCCGCATGGAGTGGAGAAGACGCGGGCAAGGCTGGAAGTCGATATGCGCCGACCACCGCAATTGCGGTGGTCGGGCGAGTTCAGCCAGCCGCAGGAACGGTGGCAGTCGTCGGGCCAGCGGCTGAACTTTGAATTGCACAACCAGAGTGAAGACGGTCGCGAAACCGGACTGAACAACGGAACTCTGGTGGTGGAGCAAGCGGAGCTTCTTGCGGGAACGTTGTCCGGCATCAGTATCCAGCGATTAACACAATTACCGATTGAGATCGAAGGCGGAGCATCGCGCATCGTGGAATTCGATCTGGATCTAAGCTCCTTGCAGGGACAACCTCCAGTGCTTGCTAGCTTAGGCCTGAGAGTTGCGACGAACCTTCCGGTACGGGAGTGGAAGGCACCGCTCAAAGTCAGGCCCATGCCACTGTACGATGGCGTTGCAGCGATTGATTTTGGGTCGAGCAACAGTTGCTGCGCCGTCTGGTCGTTGGGAAATGAACCAGAACTGCTCGCCCTGGATGAGGACAAAGCGGTGGTGTCTCCGACCGCGGTCCGCTATCTGACTCTCGAGACGACGCCGCCTGGAATCGAGACGGGCGCACGAGTCAAACGCCTGGCGGCTGAGTATCCCGACATCGCGGCCAGCACGGCAGACCGCTTGAAGCAGCGACTCAGCGACGTTGAGCAGCAGTTAAGCATTCGCCCCGAAAAGGATGCGCGCTGGGTAGAACGAAGGGCCAGCGAGGTAGCCGCAGATTATCTGCGCAACGTAAGGCACGCGGCAGAGAAGGCCAAAGGTGCCGCCCTGCGGGATTTTATCCTAACGCATCCGGCGCGCTGTTCTCTGCGCCAGTTTTCTCGTCTTCGCGAGGCGCTGGCTCAGGCCTTTGGATCAAATGACGGTCGTGTGCGTTTCATGCAGGAGCCGATCGCCGCGCTGATCGATTTTTTCGTTGAACGAGCCGGAAGAACGAACGGCAAGGACTACACGGTAGCTTCGTTTGACCTCGGCGGTGGGACGACAGATATCGCCTTGGTGCGCGTCCAGCACGAGATTGACCGCGAGCAGGTGCGCATCCTGCCTCAGGTTCTCTATTGTCGAGGCGAGCGTTTCGGGGGCGAGGACCTGACAGACTACCTGGCCAACGAACTGGCCGCGCGCTGCCAAAAACATCTCTCCCGCAGCGGCAAGAGCAACGCGTCCGTGCTTATCGCGGAGGGAATGGTGGGCGCCGCAGAACACGATATCCGCCTTAATCGAGCCGAGCTCCGTAGCGTGGCCAACCAGTTCAAAGCAAGCTTGAGCCAAGAGGGGAAAGAGGCGCGGAACCAGGTTCCCAAAGAAGTGCAGCTTCGAGTCCTAGACGACGGCCAGACGAGAACTGAAACGATTGTGTTTGCCCACATCGAAGGGGATCAATTCGCCAGCAAGAGCCTGACGCAGATGTTCCTTGAATTCGCTCGAGAGCAAATCCAGATGCGGGCCAAGACGTTGCGAAAGGCAGTGGAGGACACCGGGAGTACGCTGGACATCATTCAAATCTCGGGCAAGACGACCTATCTGAGTGTTGTGCGGGAGGCAATTGAGGCAGAACTTCCCAACGTTGCGATCGAGCGTGCGGCGAAGCCGAAGGAGTGCGTTGTCACCGGAGCGTGCCAATCTCGCGCGCTGCACCGTGGCAGCGTGGTAATCGAACTCGACACGAATACGCAGCGAACAACCTCAACGATCGGCGCTTTCGGATTTGACAGTCCTCACTTTCAGCCAATTTTCAAAGTGGATCAGGTGATCCCTGTCGAGGGGCTTGCAGGACAGCTCGCGCGTGCCTGGGACGGAAATGAACCGGTCGTCCTTTGGGAGGATCTGGATGGAAGCGACCGGCAGATTGACACGCATGAGGCAGCGAAGATGCTGGATCGTCTTGGTACCTGGCTGCCGGAGTCAACGCGACATGTCGTTCCCGGCAACGAGTGGGCCTTGTTGGTGCGTCTTCAGGAGTTCCGCCTGACAGTCAAAGCATTCGGCACTGACGGGGATAGCGTTGCTTTCAGACCTTTGCAGAGAGAGGGGGAATAAGACGATGAATACCCTAGCGGTCATTCAGTTGGCTCTGTCCTTTTTGATCTTGCTACTGGCGATCTGGTCTTGGTGGAGAGGCTCATCTGGGAGCAAAACCCCCCCCGCCTCGGAATCGGCGCAGGCTATGGTCTGGGAGTCTCAGGAGCTTATCAGGCAGTTCAGCGAACTATCGGTACGAATCGACAACACACTGAAGATGCTGCCCACGCCGATCGACTCAGAGGACACGCGGTTCGTGGCGGGCCTCTTGATCGGATACGAAATCTGGGCTGATCTTGCCCGGAGACTCTATCGATCGGAAGCACTTGCGAAGGAAACACTTGAGAATGCGAACAGGATCGGTGCACTGCTCAAGAGCTTGAAATATACCCACCGCGGACACACATCCAACGCGATCATGGACAAGTTCGGCCAAATGCGCGAGGAGATTGTCTACGGAGCCGTTCGTGATACGGATCAGGACATCGATAGGGAGCGAAGCAGGGCCGACATCCAAGTGGCATTGCGGCGACTAGTTCAATCAGCAAATCTTGAGATGATCGACCCCAAACCGGGTTATACCTACCAGCGACGAGACGCACAGTTAGCTATAACGGTGGGCAAGGTTCGGCGGCGGGGCCTTCGTGTCTTGCAGGGCGACGTTATTTACGAACCGGAGATTCAGGAATCGAGATAGCAACCGAGGTTGCGGAGGTTTCCGATGCTGCGCAGATACGCAATTCTTCCGGCACTCGGATTCCTAATTTTGAACGGCTGCGTGCGCAGGGCCGGAAGTGATGGCGGCCGTTCGCTTGATGCCACTCAGATTGCGGATCGTGTCAGCCCTTCGACCGTACAGGTTGTCGTTGCGTTCGAAGCATCGGGTCAGGTCACTGAATTAGATCCGAATATGAACAAGCTGGTCGACAGCCTCCGCGGCCAGATTGTCCCCGGACGAACTACCAAGGAGGAAGCGGGCGAAATACTCTTTAATGCCTTTTACTCTGATCCCGGCCGTTACCTTACAGAAGGCGAGCAGCGGAACATAAATAAAAAGCTGTATTCACTCGGGACCGGATTTATCATCACGCCCGACGGATATGTGCTGACAAATGCCCATGTAGTGGAACCGAATGAACAGGAATTGGAGAAGGCGGCAGTCGACTCTCTGACTGAACTTGTTGGCGAACAGGCTACAGAGATAGGAAGGGCGGTTGAACAATTGCTGCCCGGTCAGCAAGTCCAACCTGAGGCAATCGAACGACTGCGCAGCGTTCTAGCCGAACAGTACGCCGGTCGCAGTAGGTTCCACTATTCGCGCGAAGTGCGCATAATTCTCCCTTCGGCGCATGGCGACACTATCAACCAGGTACGGCAGTTGAATTGCGAGGTTGAGAAGATTGGCGAACCCATGCCTGGTAAGGACATTGCAATTCTGAAGATCGATGGTAATGATCTGCCGACCGTCCCAATGGCAGAAAGCATATCGGCTGGTGGTGTCCGCGCAGGAGCCGACGTCTTCGTCATGGGTTACCCGGGCAGCGTTTCCGTGTTCCCAGAGTTCACGCTGGTCAGTTCAATACAACCGTCGATGACCGTGGGCCATGTGAGCGGCGTGAAAGATATGTCAGGTGGTTGGCAAGTGATTCAAATGGATGCAGCCATCAATCCGGGAAACAGCGGCGGTCCAGTGCTCAACAATCGCGGAGAAGCGGTAGGGCTGGCCACCTTCCAATTGGTAGGCACGCAAGGGGTGAACTTTGCCGAGTCGATCGATCTGGCGAGGCAGTTTCTGAACGATCTGAAAGTGCATCCGCGAGAAAGCGAGTTCACGCAAAAGTATGACCAGGCTCTGGTCGAGTATGAGAAGTCCGGGCACGGGCACGCGCTGCGGTTATTCAGGGAATTGGCGGCAACTCATCCCGACCTGAGCGCCCCAAGAGAATTCGTCAACGAACTAAGCCCGGAGAAGGCTAATGCTCAGAAGAGAGATCAAGTTAGCGCCACGGCGCGTCCTCATCACCAATCGCGGGCGCTGCTTCTACTCGTGCTTTTGGGCTTGCTCATGTTCGGAATCATTGCCATTGCAATTGCGGCTCAACGCTGAGGAGACGAATCCTCTTATGTTTGTCATCGTTTCTATCTCAGGCTAAGCAAATGAAAATCATTCCTACACAGCTCTATCGGTTTCAAATTGAAGGCCCGGTCTCGCGCGGAGTCCTGTCAGCGATTGACGAGGCCGATCGGTCAAGTGTGCAGCTTTTACAGGTTGCGCTTGAAGGGACCGATTCCGGGAAGAGGCTAGCAGCATTGGAGCAACTCGCAACAGATCGCGCCTGCGAGAGTTTCACCGACGGTTCGCAGTTTTACGTTGTGGCCCGGACATCGGAGGAAAGTGCAGAGTTGATGCGGGCAATCGAGTCCAGTGGGCTTGAAGCGTTCACCGAGCCCGAAGTTGAACATAACGAGGTTATCCCTTCGGCATGTGACACGGACCGGCCGCCGTCCGTTCCGTCAATTGTCGCGGGGGGACAGATTCATTCTCTGCCCAACTCACGGCCGAACCTTCTTGCTTGGGTTATGTCAGTAGCTCTCTTTCTTGTCGTTTCGGTAACTGCGATCAGTTTGCTCAGCAAAAGACAAACAAGGCAGGCGCAAGTAACTCCGCCGCCAGCACCGATTCCGCAGGAACGAGTATCACAGCCGGAGCAGGTAAAGCCCGGCACACCGCCGGTGAACGACGTGCATCCACTGCTGCAATCTCCTAGCCCGCCGGATGACCAAGTCAGCAATCAGACGACTCCTCAGCATCAACCGCAAGCAAACGGCGAACTGCTGCAACAGAGGACGCCCGTGGCTCCAGTGGTTCCGACCATGCAGCTTGGACCACAGGAACAGAGCCCAACAGCGAAGCTTGATCAAGGACCGAGCGTTCCAGTTGTTCAGAATATGCACGTCGATCTACCAACGCCACCTCAACCGCCGAAGGTTCGCTTCGCCGCGGACTCAACACAGTTGAAACTCGGTCAGACCACTTCGTTGCGCTGGGAAGTTACCGGAGCTTCCGACGTCCGATTAGAGCCGAACCTAGGTCCAGTTGATCAATCTGGAAGTCTCATGGTTCGTCCCATGGGCAAGACCGCCTACACGATTCACGCCATCGGACAGGGTGGCGAAACAAATGCAATGGTGGATATTTCTATATCTGGACTGGCGGGACCGGCGACTGGACAATTGATCTGGACGGGTAATGTTTCCGGAATCCAACTGGTGACTATCGATCATGACCATGCCGATGTTGGCTCTGTCGAGGGAGCACTTCCTCGGTTGCCCTGCGTCATCCAACCAACGAATGAAAAAAAGGTTGGAATCGTCGTTACTCCTTCGCCAACAAATAATTACGATCGTTTGGTTCTTCGAGTCGTGGGCAAGGGATCGATGCGAATTGTCATCGACTGGGCGGTCCAGTACTGACAGGAAATGAGAAAGGTTCGTTGATATGCGAGGACGTTTAATTTGTGTGGCACTGTTGACGGGTATTCTCACAGGGGATCTGCTCGCTCAGGTTCCGTCTCCTTCAAACGGCCCTGGATTCGGACTGAAAAACCAGATGTTTGATGTTCGCCTTTTATCGCCGATCAATAGTGCCACGGCTAAAGAAGGTGACTCGTTTACCGCGACAGTTGATGCTCCACCCAATTGGCAAGGAGGAGTAGTTACGGGACGCATCACCAAAGTTCAACGGCCGCAACGAGGTTTAGGTAAAGGGAGTGCGCAGGTAATGTTCGTTTTCGACACCCTCACGTTCAATGGCCGGACTGCGCGCATCTCGACCGTTCTCAAAGACGTGTCGAATTCCAAAGGTGTCAAAAACGTCGATGAAGAAGGTCGAGTGATCGGAAAGTCTTCAAACAAGAAGCGCGCGGGGGCTGCTTTGGGAGGAGCATTCGTCGGAGCGCTGGTGGGAGGACTCCGAGGAGGTGGGAGCGGGGCAGCAGCAGGGGCCGCAATTGGCGCAGGCGTGGGACTGGCCGCTGCAATTACATTGACCTCTACGGGAACCGATATTGAGTTTCGCCCGGGCTCGCACTTTTCGATCGAAGTTTCTGATGCCCGATCTGATCAAAACCTTCCCGCGTCTCAGCCTTCAGCGTTCGCACCTCCGCCTCCAACTGCACCGCTTGTGCGCGTGCCGTATATCTCTCCTGCGATCAGTACGGGTGTTGACAATCAGCGGCTCGACCCCGGACAGAAAGATCCACACGCTCTTGAACTCCTGAGCCAGGTACAGAGAGCGATGGGAGGGAAGCCGGCATTGAGTGCGGTTCGTGATTGGCAACGCGTTACCAGGAATACGTGGACTGCGAACGGCGGAACGACGATGCAGACCACCACGTTTGCTGCTCCCCTCAGCATTCGCGATGATTCTGTCGGTGGCAACCGCACCATTGTATTCAGCGATGGTCAAGCTGGATGGACCTGGTCGTCTGACAGGCGGGTTCGTAGCGAGTTGCCTGCGGACACGGCGACAGCAGCGCCCTTCCGCGCTTTACCAGCCCTCCTATTGAGTGATGACGATCCTGAGCGGGCCATGATTCAGGTCGGCCCTTTCACGATCCTGTTCGCCGATAAATACAACAACCGTATTCTGATGAGCGTCGATCCAACGAGCCGTCTACCGAGACAGATCAATTGGATGAATCCGGATGGGGCCGAACTGCAGGAAATTTACTGGGATTGGCGACCGAGCTCAAATGTGATGTGGTGGTTTCAAAGGGCACGCTTACGTAACAGCCAGGAGTTCCTCCGATCCCAAGTATCGTCCCTTCGTATTAATCGGGGAGTAACTCAACAGCAGATCTCACAACCGCTTCAATGAGAAGCGGTCTCCACAACGCTAGTTCAACTTGCTCGGGCTTAGTCTGGCGAGAATTGTGATTGATTAGGATACAAAGGATGGCTACGAGTTCAAAACAGCTTTACCGGTTTCGTATAGAGAGGGAGACCTCCCATGGAATCCTCGCGGCGGTGGATGGGAGCGATGAGTCAGTCGTCATTTTGCTTGAAGTGACACCCGATCCACTGAATCTGGAGTTTGCGTTCAAGACGCTCTCGGATCTGGCGGATAAGTTTGGATGTGAGAGCTTTACCAATGACTCCCAATTCTATTTTGTAGCCAGATCTGAACAGCAACGGGATCTCATCTGTGATGAGATCGGTAGGGCTGGACTTGGATGGTTAGGGAACAATGTACCCGCAAGTAAGCCGATTGTGAGCCAATCAGTCACAGGTACGAAGCCTCTTACTGACCGCAAACGCAAGTCAGCACCACCTCCAACTTTCGGCTCGTTGGAGGAGAAAAGCGGTAGCAGAGGTCCACTCTTTTTTGGGATCGGCCTCTCACTAATCGCGCTGATTGGGGTGATTTGGTATTTCAACGTGAAACCTCCTTCTCCGCCGCAAGCATCGCAGGCGGTGTCCGCTCCGCTTTCAGGTCAGGTGACGGATCTCCGGCCACCGCAAGTATCACTTCTCAACCATCCAACATTTACGCCATCACCTGCTGCGAGTTGGAATGATCAGAACGTTCGCGGGATCATTACGTTCAAGACCGAAGACAAGGTCCAGAGTATCGTCTATCCCAACGGCTCACAATTCACTATGAAGTCCGACCTCTTCTCTTTCACCTCGACACCTTCAGCCAAACTCAACAATGAGTATGGAACCGTGGTTTTGGGGTCGACCTACTCGTTGACTCAGCAGAATATGCCGTCAACATGGCAGGTGCAGTTTCAGAGCGACCAAGCTAAGGACATTAACGGAGATGGCTTTCCTGAGCTTGTGCTTTCAGACTACAGCGGGGGTGCACACTGCTGTACCACGATTGCGGTCATTTCCTTAAGACCGCAGGGCCCATTTGTCGTTTTCGATGAAGAGCTTGGTTCCGGTGGTGCCGAGTTTAAAGATCTCGACGGTGATGGGCGCCTCGAAATCCGTCGTGATCGCCTATTCGAATACGCGCTGGGCAGCTTTGCTCAGGGCACTTTCGGCGTCCCGGTTATCTACGGTGCTGGAGCGGATGGAGTGTACCGTGTCAATACACGAGCTTTCACTCAACTTATTTCGAACGAGTATGATGCAGCGAAGCAAACTTATGAAAAGGCATCATATGACACGCAGACCGAGTCAATGGAGCGAGATCGAGATCTGATCGATCTCTTCTTGCGGGCGTATCTTGCCGGTCGGCGTCCCGAAGCCTATGAAGAACTCAGCCAGCTGAAGCCGATTGAAAGCGACCTTGCTTCGAAGCCCGATCCACGAGACATCCTTGAAGATGCACTCAAGAAAGTGGCTCCGGAAGTCCTTCAGGAACCTGAATGGCAGCACATCAAAGCCGGGGTGCTCGCAAATCCTGCACCGACCGCACAAGCGGCCGGCGCAGAGGGGGATCGAGCTGTCAATCTTGTACAACCAGACCCAAACGTGCGCGCTGAACAGGCGGTCAAGCAACTATTAAATCAATGGGTGCAGTCGTTCAAAGAGAAAAACTTGGCGAACCAAGTAAATTGTTATGCGCCTCAGGTTGGAACCTACTATCTCCGCCACGATGTCTCTCGCGCGTTAATCGAGGAAAACAAAGCACGTGCGTTCGCAGCTATCAAGGACATCCATGTCTTTGACCTCGCAAATATTAGGATGGTAATTGACAGTCCGACGCAATTGACAGTCACTTTCGATAAAACCTGGGACACAACTTTGATTTCAGGCAAACGGTATGCGGGATCGGAACGGGAACGCCTCGAGATCATGGTCGTCGATGGTGAGTGGCTAATCCAAAGTGAGATCGAGGAGAAGATCTACTACGTGATTCATTAGGTGATCGGCCTCTGGCATATTGGACAGAACTTCGCTAGAAATCCGCATTTGCACGAGAGTGCCGCATTGGGCACAATCTGAGCAGCGTCGGGCCCCGACGTTTCTGGCGGTATGGAAGGCCCGCTTCTTAGTTGGGACGGTTCGCAGAATCTCAGAATCCGGTATTCAAAGGGCATGGTCCAAGGTTTACTTAGCCTTGTGCACCTCATGACCTTTGGGGCATTTGATGGTATTGACAAATGTGCCGGTGCGCGCATGTCCATAGCAGAGATACTGTTGGCATTGTTGACACCAATAGGCGTCGTAGGTCGAGATTTGGTGTCCACCGGGAACACACTGAACCTTTTCGGCCATCTCACTCCCCTGTGCTGGATGCAACGCAATCGTAGTTGATCTAAACCGGCTTTGCCCGGTAAGTTCCTTTTCGCTCCGCCGGCACAAAAGTTTGTCAGGGGCAATACACCTAACTTATACGCCGTGTATGAGTGCGACGACGCGGCGACGCGTTACGGATTAGCGAGAAAGGTCCGAATCATGGCAAACGGATTTTGAAAAGTGAGTAAGCCTGCAGTCAGCGCTCGGACTTGTGTCGCTACAGTCGCGAGGTGGGCGCTGGAACGCACAACCTCATAAGGTGGAGCGGGCAGGTTCGATGCCATCAAGGGCAGCAGAAACGAAAGGGCTGAGGCCCATGCACTTGTTGCGGGTTGATGATTCGATATCACCTTATCCTGTCGGAAGCGAAAGGTCGATACGTTCGGGACGGAGCGACCTGCTATTTCTTCCCGCAGGTGGCTAAAGGTAGCCAAGACAAACTGTTTCGAGGCTGGAAAATCGATTAATTGGAATTGCGCCTGTTCGATTTGAGTCGCTAGATTTGAATTCAGTTTTACTCTGAGCGCAGACTTGACCTCGTCATAGGCCCACCCCAGGGTCTGCACCGCATACATGTGCTCGATGGTGATGGAGTTCGGGAACACTTTCGCATATGTCGCGTCAGATTCAAATATCTCAGCTTTAGCTCGAATCGCTGTCTGTAAGTCTCCGCCGAAGGCACAGAGCATCTGCCCGATTTGTTCGGCGAAGATAGAGCTGCTGCTGTGTCTATTCGAGTCGCGACGGTGAACGTATGAGATTCCTTTTGCAGCGAATTCATCCTTAATCCTGATTTGGAGTGAATCGTTGCTCCGTCTATCCCACGCCACGATAGAGTTCTGCGTATTGTTGCCGGCGACGATCTTTCCGATGAGCGTGTCATCCGAAACTCGAATCACTCGCGCCAATAGAGAAACATGTGACGCGTGTAGTGCGCCAGCTGCAAAGAGCGAGCCGGTTGTTTGCGCTCCGTTTACAACCGAGAGGCCCGATACCCGAAGTCGGCGGGGGTTATCAAGCAACTTTGCCTCGTTTGTAATAAGTGTGACGCCATTGTTCAAGATGAAAAATTCATCTGGTCGCTGTTGTGCCGTATCTCGGATCGTGTTGTTAACATTTCGAGCGTTTTTTCGGAGGCCGAGAAAGTCTCGCAAGTTCGCGCTGAAGAGTGCGCTCTTGTGAGTTTCATAGAGCTTTCTGAGAACTTCACCATTTAGAGTCAAAACGAATGAATCCCAGTTGTTACCCGGAACCTTGATGACCCCGTCGGACACTAAATCGATCTCCTCAGTAACTTGAATTATTCCAGTGGAGTTCAGATAAAGCTCTTGAATGCTCTGCAGACCCAGTTCGACTGTTTCGATGGTCACGCCTTGGCATAGCGAAAGTCCGCCGACCATGGTCTGCAATGTATCCAGTTCAGCCTTGACTGTCGGAGAAATACACGCGTTATGGGCGTAGGCGAAGATGATCCGACTTATGGATTGATCTGTTAGGCACTTGCGTAGCATTTGCGCTTGAGATTTGATGACCGGCGGAACCGCGTCGATATCAGCCTGCAATAGCCATGCGGCGGCGGTGTTAAGGTCGGAAGCCTTATTCGCTGGCGCCGTGGGCTGACCCCATTGCTGTGCTGAGTAGCCTTGCGCGACATAGGCTAAGCTATCTGCTTCGCTAATGTAAATGATATCGGCCTTCTTGTCGGCTGGATCATCAGTGAGACTGTTCGATGCAAATGACGCGAAGTCATCGATATCGAGATAAAGCGCAGACGCATACAAAGGGAGCGCATTATCCCCGAATTGGATCAGTTCGGTGTGTAATTTGAAGTCGTTTACGAAGGAAAAGCTATTTGCTGCTTGATCGATCGTCATTTATCCCCCAGTTATGCTTCTACCCGTCAAAACGCTTTGGTGCCACCAGCATCTGTCGCTGTTGAGTATTATCGCCTGTAAGGGGCCTTGAGTGTGGGCATCGCTCGCCATGGGAGAATTCGTGGGTTTGTTGATTACCGGCCGACCCAGCATCGGACTCTTCCGAATGCGCACACACGATCGGCGATGTCGCGTGTGCGGAGAACTTCCGGATCGATCAGAGTTTTGGAGCGGGCGGTGGGAATCGAACCCACGTACTGCCAGGTTGGAAGCCTGGTACCTTACCGCTTGGCGACGCCCGCTCAAGAATGGTCCAGGGAGTGGGAGTTGAACCCACGACCTCGCGATTATCGATCGCGCGCTCTGCCAACTGAGCTATCCCTGGATACAGAATTCAAATTGGTGCCGGGTGCAGGAGTCGAACCCGCGTAGCTTGCTTGTAAGACAAGCGTTCTTCCGTTGAACTAACCCGGCTCTTGGTTGCAAAACTGGAGCGCGTGATGGGGCTCGAACCCACAGCCTTCGGCTTCGGACGCCGACGCTCAATCCGCTTGAGCTTCACGCGCGTGGACAACAACACTGGAGCCGCCCGCGGGACTCCAACCCGCATCTTCATCGTTAGGACCGATGCGCTCTCTGCGTTGAGCTAGGACGGCGTAGATGATTTGGAGCGCCAGGCAGGGCTTGAACCTGCGTTTGACGGCATTAGAAGTGCCGTGCCTCATCCATCTCGGCCACTGGCGCGTGTTGGTGGAGCCGGTGGGACTTGAACCCACATTGGGATTTCTCCCGCTGATTAAAAGTCAGGTCTCTGCATCCAATTCGAGTACGACTCCAAAGTTGGTGGGCCACCGGGAAGTCGAATCCCGTCCGAGCGGTTAAGAGCCGCCTATGCTGCCGTCAACACCTGTGACCCATTGGTGGAGGTACCGGGAGTTGAACCCGGAGACTCGCGCTTATAAGGCGCGGGCTACATACCGATAGCAGCTATACCTCCAAAGCTTGGTGGCTGCGGTCAGATTCGAACTGACTACCTTGCGCTTATGAGACGCCTGCTCATCCGCATGAGCTTCGCAGCCGCTGGCGAGGGTGGCGGGCATCGAACCCGCTTCATTCGGCTTTGGAGGCCGACGTTCTACCAGTCTGAACTTCACCCTCATTTTCAAAGAACAATAAAAGACCCCGACCTGGGTCGGGGTCTGGTGCTCATTCGACGTATGCACTCAGACCCTCAAGACACGACTCCCCAAATGACCCGCTTGCCGGTCATTCTGACTATGTCGCGTTTGAAGGTCCTAAGTATCATGTCAATTCACCATCAGAACGTTCGAGAAACTGTGGTTCAACTTGTGGAGCGTCCGGCAGGACTCGAACCTGCGTGCACTTCGTTCGTAGCGAAGGCCATCAATCCCCTCTGGCACGGACGCTCAAATCTTTGGTCGGGGAACTCAGAATTGAACTGAGACCACGTGCTCCCAAGGCACGGATGCAACGCATTACACTATTCCCCGTGGTGCCAGCCCAGCGAGTTGAACGCTGCTCTCTCCGTTTTCAGCGGAGCGTATCGACCGCGCATACGCGACTGGCGAAATCTGGTGGACCGTGTGGGAATTGAACCCACCTGACTATCCTGCTTGCAAAGCAGGCGACCACCCAAGTAGTCCTACGGCCCAAATCCTTACTTGCGCTGCAGCCGCACATACCAACGCGGCGGCCATTCGTTGTGGTCTCTCCACCGAGACGATTCGTATGGATGAAGACCGTTTTGTTGAAGACAATGCCTGGACCAATCTCGATCGTCCGGGACTTGGAAATGCTGGCCGCCATCTCGGCCCCAGCAGTACACCTCATTCCAAGGGCATTCGAGACGATGCGGCACAATTGCCTCATCGAAATCAACGGTCTTCCGCGGCCACTGATTCTGCTTGCGACGAACTCCGCGCGCTGCGAGGCGCTTGTCATCCGCCGCACTTCTCGCACCCGTCACCGCAGCAAACGGGGAGCGATACGATCTGCTCATGAATAGCGTTCCTTTGGACGCCTAATGCATGGCAGTTCTCCTTTCTTGAAATAAGGGTGGCCGGTGGGAGTTGAACCCACAAGAGACATGAGTCACAGTCATGCCCGACATTCCGATAGTCGGCACGGCCACAGTTGGAGCACCCGGGGCTACTCGAAAACCCATTCTGCTGATTACAGGTCAGCCGCTCTTCCACTTGAGCTACAGGTGCAATCTTGTTGGAGCCGGCAGCAGGGCTTTAACCCGCATCCTTCGCCATACCGAGGCGACACTCTGGCATTGAGCTATGCCGGCCCGAATTCAGTAGTACAGATACTTCCTCCACTTCTCCTCGCCGATTCCCGTCTGGCGCATGAAAGCACGAGAGGTGTGAATCGTCACTCGGCGCGGCTGGCGAAGCAGCTTCATGCCTGCTTCCGCTGGCGTCCTGTCTGCCTTCCGTGCGTTGCAGTCTCGACATGCAGCGACCAGGTTCTCCCACGTGCTCTGTCCGCCTCGAGCGCGCGGAACCACATGCTCCAGTTCCAATTCGCTGCTCAAAAACTTGTCGCCGCAATACTGGCAAATGTGTCCGTCACGGATGAGGATGTTCTTCCTCGACAGCGTCTGGATCCGCAGCGGCAAACGCCGATACTGGCGAAGACGAATGACACATGGCAACTGCACGCCGACATGCACAAACCGATCGTGTGCCTCTTCGATGACGGCAACACCCTTGATGAGCAACACGAGGGCGCGGCGAGCCCGCGTAATGTTCACGGGCTCATAGCTCGCATTGAGCACTAGTACCGGCATCGTCATCGCACTCGTCATATAGCCTTTCTTGCGTCCTGGAGCTGGCGGCCGGAATCGAACCGGCATTGTCCTCGTTACGAATGAGCTGCATTGCCCTCTCTGCCACGCCAACTTCAAACCATTTGCTTGGAGCGGCCGGCCGGAGTTGAACCGGCGATCTCCGCGCTGGCGACGCAGCGTCTTACCGCTCGACTACAGCCGCTCATCTTCTGGCTCCGGGAGGGGGATTCGAACCCAAACCATCCGTGGTTCCAAAGACCACTGTCCTGCCATTAGACGATCCCGGAACATTCTCCTTTCGTCTTCGCCTAGACACACTTCACTTATCCATGCCAGTTACTCCACTGACATAGTTACTAACTGGCTGGCGAGCAAGGTTTCGAACCTTGACTTTCCGCGTTCAGAGCGCGGCGTGTTCCCAGTTACACTACTCGCCACTAATGTTGGCTGCGCAGGCGGGAGTCGAACCCGCATAACCCTGATTAACAGTCAGGTTCTCTGCCAGTTGAGATACCGCGCAAGTTGCCAAGAAACTAAAAAGCCCCCGACCTTGTTGAAGGCCGGGGGCTCGAGTCTCCTGAATTGGAGCTAAATCTCGCTAGTCCGGCCAGAACACGGTAATACCCTGTCGCGTCGCTTGCGCCCACGCGGTTGGTATAAATCCGTGATTGACTCGGAGCATCATGACTTTTGTACTTTACCCCGACTTAGTTTCAAAAGTCAAATGCAAACGCTACAACTATTAGTCACTCAGGGTATTGGGTACTACCATTTCGAACAATTGAGCACATCGTGAACGCGGAAGTGCGCACAGCGTTCCCGGAATCTTTGGTCACGCCGACCAGAGTTGAACTGGCATTCGCGCCTTGAAGGGACGCTGGCCTAACCGTTAGCCGACGGCGTGATAAATTGTTGGCGCGGCCGACCGGATTCGAACCGGCATCTGCTCGATCGACAATCGAGAGCTTTTGCCGCTTAAGCTACGGCCGCGGGTACACAAAGTTTTGGTGGGTGTGGAAGGATTCGAACCCTCATTACTCCAAAGAGCCCCGGGGTTACGGCCCGGTGGGGCAACCAGTCGCCCCAACACACCCACATTTGGCGGAGAGGGCGCGAGTCGAACGCGCAAGTCCCAAAGGCACGTCCCGCTTCAAACGGGATCGGCTTGCCACTTGCCGAACCTCTCCAACAGTGATTGCGAAGACCCTCAACAATCGAGTTACGTCGCTCGCACAAACGTTCCGTCCGCTAGCGCCTTACGGATATATCGCATCAGAGTGATCGCCTTGAATTCCGCCGTCAACGTCGCTCCGCCGATGTCTTCAAGCGAGACCGGAAAGTGGTACTTCTGCCCTTCCACATCGACGGTGTAGAACATGTTCCCCGTGCGATAGAAAGAGAACCTGGCCATGTTGTCCTTCACAATCTGCTTGATACTCGGCATCATTTGATTCATCCTCTCTGCCCTGAAAATGCCTGCGCTTCAAATGGCGGTAGCGGCGCGAGTCGAACGCGCAAGCCCCGAAGGTACGTCCCGCTTCGAACGGGATGGGCTTTCCAAATGCCCAACGCTACCCCCACCCCAACGACGAAGACCTGTCGCCGGGGACCCCGATTCTTGGCGGTAGGAGCAGGACTTGAACCTGCACACGCATCGCTTGCGTGAGCCTCGCCTCCAACGAGGTGCGATACCGTTCCGCTCATCCTACCGACGAAACAAACTGGCGGAGACGATCCGATTCGAACGGATGGTGCCTTTCAAAGGCACTCCGCGTTAGCAGTGCGGTGCCATAGACCACTCGGCCACGTCTCCATTAATCTCCTGGTGGGGATGGAGAGATTTGAACTCTCACGCGCGAAGGCACTGGTTTCTAAGACCAGCGTGTCTCCCATTTCCACCACATCCCCACGACTTATTAACTCCGTGCAACCTAGATACACGTCGAGCGATCAGGTTCCTAAGCACAAACCTGTCGACGAATTGGTGGGCTCCCAGGGACTCGAACCCTGAAGATGTCACAGCTCTTGAGGCTGCCGCGTCTGCCGATTCCGCCAGAAGCCCATAAAACAAAAGCCCCTCGATTTCTCGAGGGGCTTCGGTGATTCTGTAGATTCTACCTAAATCAGCCGCACCCCTCCATGCCCAGCAAATCGCTGAGTGATTCGGACAGATACGACTTGAATAGGTTCTTCACGAAAACGAGAATAACCCAGATCTGGATGAAGTGCAACTAACTTTCTGGTTATTACCAGGAGTAAGTAGCGTATTCACCTTCAATGTGTGTTGCTTCTTTTTGAAAAGTAGGGCATGATGACATTCATGCTGAATCGAGTTCCATCAACGACACATCACGAAGCGAAAGGCCTCCGGCCGTATTCGCAAGATGAGGTTGTGTTCATAGGACTCGATTGGACAAGCGCGTAGCGCGTTTACCCAAAGCAGACTTCGAGCCCCTGGCCTGATGGTCGGGGGCTTTTTCGTTGGGGCGTAAAAACTGTTGTCGCGATTGTGCCTTTAGCAGCGACGCAAGCAAGTGAGGAACACTCAAGTGGTGCGCATGGAGATTTTCGATAACCAGATTCCCGTGTTCGGTCAGGCTGATGATCGCACGCTGAACCAGATTCGTGTGTGTGCACGCACTGCCGACAAGGTCGCACTGATGCCTGATAACCACGTCGGCTACGGTGTGCCCATAGGCGGAGTGGTGGCATACAAGAATGCGATCAGTCCTACCGGTGTCGGCTACGACATCGGCTGCGGAAACAAGGCCGTTCGTGTGGATATGCCCGGCACGGAGTTGCGTGCGCGCATTGCCACGATCATGGACGACGTTTGGTCGACGATCAGCTTCGGCGTTGGTCAAAGGAACAGTGAGAAGGTGGACCACGCGCTGTTCGATGATGTGGCGTGGAAGCTGAAGGCGATTTCTTCTCTCAAGGAGATGGCGCGTAACCAGCTTGGCACCGTGGGCAGCGGCAATCACTACGTAGACCTGTTCACGGACGAAGAGGATCGCGTGTGGATTGGTGTGCACTTCGGCTCGCGTGGATTGGGTCACAAGACAGCTACGCACTTCTTGAAGGCCGCCGGCGCTTCGGACGGGATGGACGTGGAGCCTTGCGTTCTTTCAACCGAAAGCGATCTTGGAGCTGAGTATCTCGAGGCTATGCGTCTGGCCGGTGACTACGCCTATGCAGGTCGTGACTGGGTCTGTGCCCGCGTCGCCCAGATACTGGGAGCGCCGATTGTGGAAGAGGTGCACAACCATCACAACTACGCCTGGCGCGAAGAGCACGAAGGCGAGCAGTTGTGGGTTGTGCGTAAGGGCGCGACGCCGGCCTTTCCGGGCCAACTCGGATTTGTTGGCGGCACGATGGGTGAGCAGTCGGTCATTCTCAAAGGAGTCGAAAACGAGCATGCACGTTATTCGCTCTATTCGACCGTGCACGGCGCAGGCCGGGCAATGGGTCGCCGCGAGGCGACTGGCGTTGTCGACCGCAAGACCGGAGAGGTCAAGCGTGCCGGCAAGGTCACTCCCGAGATGATGCGCACGTGGGTGGATCGCGCTGGGATCGAATTGCGAGGTGCCGGACTGGACGAGTCACCCGACTGCTACAAGCGTCTCGATGAGGTGCTCGAGGCTGTTGGCGATACGGTGCGCATCTTGCACCGTCTCACCCCAGTCGGAGTCGCAATGGCCGGAGCAAACGAGTTCGATCCGTACAAGGACTGAATCATGAATCGGATTGATCGCGCAGGGTGGAAGTCGCTCTGCGCGGCCAATCCAAAATCAGGCGCGTTATCGAAAGGGCCTGAAAGGGAGGCGCCATGAAACTAGCGGAAGCACTGGCAGAGCGTAGCGATTGCCAGGTCAAAATCGAGGAAATAAAGAAGAGACTGATCCGGTCGGCTCGCGTGCAAGAAGGCGAGCAGCCTGCCGAAGATGCGTCCGAACTTCTGGCTGAAAGCGAACGCGTATTCGTGCGGCTTCTGGAACTCGTTAGCGCAATCAACCGCACCAACTCGAAAACTGCCTTCGACAAGGAGCAAACGATTTCAGATGCGATCGCCGAACGGGATGTGGTTGGCAAACGTCGCGACTTTCTTGCAGGAATCGCGGAGGCAGGAAGCACCCGGCAGGATCGTTACTCGAAGTCGGAGGTGCGATTTGTTGCGACGGTGTCTGTTGGCAAACTGCAGGCCGAAGTGGATCAGCTGGCGAAGAGATATCGCGAACTGGATACTCGGTTGCAGGAACTCAACTGGAAAACCGAATTGATCTGAGCAGTTGGTAACTCTTGTTTGCGGTGAGCACAAGCCCAGCCGGGGGCCAAACCGGCATCTGGTGGCTTTGTAGAGCCTCAGTCGAAGGGTTCGACTCCCAAACGCACAGTGCATGCTCCGTACAGTCACAAGGGCACGGTGTATCGATCACTAGTTACTACCGCGTGCTGGGCCGACAAGGGTGAGGGTGGGACAGGGGACGCTCAGATCAAATAAGAGCGGGCGCTTCAAAGCGCCCGCATATTGAAGGGACTATATGCCTCGGATTCGCATTGTATGCATCAGCGATACACACGGCCAGCACGCCAAATTGGGCGTGCCGGATGGGGACGTGCTGATTCATGCCGGCGATTTCATGGCGTTCGGCGATACCCCGAGCGAGATTGTTGATTTCAATCAGTGGCTGGGCGGACAGCCCCACCAACACAAGATTGTCATTGCCGGAAATCATGATTGGATGTTCGAGCGTCATCCCGGAGCCGCTAGAGAACTCCTCGGCAATGCAATCTATCTCGAAAACTCAGGCACGGAAGTGGCGGGTTTGAAGATCTGGGGATCGCCAGTTCAGCCCGAATTCAACAATTGGGCTTTTAATGTCGCTCGCGGCGCTGCGATCAGGCGGTATTGGGAAATGATCCCCGACAGTACGGACGTCCTGGTTACCCATGGACCACCGTTCGGCATGCTGGACAAGTCACATCCTTCTACCGCTCACCTTGGCTGCGAGGAACTGGCGAAAGCCGTCGAGCAGATCAAGCCCAGACTCCACATCTTTGGCCATATCCACGGTGGTCATGGGCAATTGACTGCAAGCGGAATGTGCTTCGTGAACGCGTCAGTGGTCAACGAAGCGTATCGGCTCGTTCATGAGCCACAGGTTGTCGAGATCGACGTCTCTTCTGAGCAGGCGGCGCCGATACCGTGCATCCGCTAAAGTAGCGATTGCCGTACTCGTTACGTCAATTGGTTAGATCTAGAGTTCAGGAGTGGCTACAGATGCCTCGCAGGACAACTCTGTACATCGATATCGACGACACGATCATCGCATAGATCATTGCGGCGGCGTAGTCATCTGCGCGCGGGGTCGTTCCGATGATTCTGTGGGTGTGATGTTGAGAGAATTTAGATTCTTCAGACAGTGTCTGGAGAATTCGAGGCACGGCACAATACCAGGCGAATCCTTCAAGTAGGGGCAACCTTGCAATTGTGCTACGCAGGTTCACAATTGCAAGGTTGCGTAATCAATGTTGCTAGCGCTCGCGCAATAAATACTTGGGTTGAAGAGCGGACGGCCGAAAGCCGTCCGCATCTTCGCTCTCTCGATCAGCTGGCTCGCGTCAGTGCTGGCTCTTCGGCGGCACCTTCTGCGGAGTTTTCAATTGCGGCGAGAATGACAGCGGAGGTCTTCTGGATCACTTCTAAGCTTTCGGTAAGCAGCGCGGCATTGCCGTTGTACAGGTGGATGTAATCAGCCGATGCCCGGCCGGTCTCAAGTCCGATGGTCTTTCCGACCACAAAGGCCACGGCCTCGGCCTCGGTTTCGCGTAAGGTCTTGGTGGTGGCGGTGCGGCGTTCGGCTTTGTGCAACATCTCGTGCGCCAGTTCGTGCACAAGGGTTGAGAACTCCTCCGCGGAAGACTGGCCTGGAAGCAAGGCGATCTTGCCTCCGTAGCTCATGCCAAGTGCAGGGGCGATGCTCTCTTTGAACTCAAGCGCGATGCCCTGGGCAATGACAAAATCCACGAGGCGGTCGCGGTACTCTCCGGCGCTGCCGGAGACGCGCCCGGAGAACTCGGGAAGATCTTTGCCTTCGGTTTGGCTCACGTCAAATACGTACGCGGCGCGGAACCCAACCAAAACGGCCTGATTCTGAGTTTGAGTGTCTTTCTCGGATTCCTCGTCCTTCGTCCGGCGAACCCCGATTACGGGAGCGAGAATGCGGATGCCACGCTCGCCCTTCTTGACCTTGCGGCCAAGCTGATTCCACGCGTAAAGGCCAGCAACGCGGGTTGCGTCCGGCTTTTGCCGTGCAATCTCCAGAATGTTGCCAAAGCTGTAATTGTGAAACTTGCCCATCGCGGTGAGGTAGGTGGAGAGGGCCTCCGAGTGTCCCTGCTCCAACTGTTCGATGAGGGATTGTATGTTGGCCGCGATTACCTCTTTCGCGGTCTGCTTCTGCGGCTTGTTGCTCGGTGTCGACTGATTGGCCACTGCGGCGGTGGTGTTCATGATTGCTTCCTCCTTGGGCTGTCGTACTGGCCTTTGCCCTTAAATCGGGCGGCGGCTTGTACATACATGCCGAACGCCTCCTGGCGAAGGCGGGGGGTAGCAAGTGCAAGCTGAGGGGTATCCCCACCCTTGGAACGTGAGCAAAGCGGCAAGTGGAAAGGGCGGAGCGAAGCGGAGGTCTGCACAAGCGAAGTGCGGAAGATTGGGGAAGCGGCTTGCGCGCGCGGGTGGGGCAGCCCCCCCTAGGGTTTTTGCTTGTGCTGTCTTTGGAGGATTCGGAACATCAGAACATTAAGACAAACAATATAAGTGGGCCCGCGCAATGCAGAGACCAAACGCGGGCATGATCGCCGTTGCCGACTCAATCGTTGCTTATTCCTGGAGGGGCACCATAGAACGCAAATGGATTGAGGAATTGCCGGTGCCAAAGAAACTGGCGTTCTGTTTGCGTCAATGCTCCTTCGTCGCAGACGCGAGTCCAATTCAACCGGATCGTGTCGACTTGATGCTTGATAAGCATCTTGGCAGTTTCTGCATCAAGCAAGAAGCGTGGCGCCGCCCCTAAACAGACCGACAACTGACTCATCCGATTGTCGTCATGGATCAACATCGCCTGACTTGCCTCGTTCCCCGTTCGAGGTTGAGGGCAGACATCATAGGCTGGCGTCAGGGTCAGATTTGCGCCATCCCAGAAGGCAGCATGATTGCGCGCGTGGTCATCCGTGTTGCCACACAAAATGTTGAAGACGATGCGCCCAAATAGTTCGCGCAGGGTTTCGTTCGGGTCGGTGAAGCGATGACGAATGAGATCGGCCAGGTCTTGATAGCTGGCATACATCGCCATCATTTCATCTAGACCAAATAATGTGAGCGCAGATACCATGGCGTTCCGCCGCCACCCCTTGTGCGCCTTTTCACGATCGAAGCGTTCGATCAGCAAGACGTCCTTTCCGAGGACGCCTTCGAGCTTTACGGTTGCAGCATTGAGGCCAACCAGCCTCGCAAGCTTCATGGCAACGAATTCCGCTTTGACGACGTTGTATATGTCAGAGCTTGTCGAGAACTTCGCGATGTACTTTCTGTCATCCGCAGTAATCAACACCTTGGGCCGTGCACCTCCCAGAGACGTACCATGCTGAAGTGCGTTACCGAGTCCTGGTTCGAGCGGTATCCCTTTTTCTACGGACTCTGCAGCCTGCATAAGCTCGCTCAACGGCGTATGGTCTGCGACCCGAGGGGTGTATTTTGTAGCGGACAATTGAAAGTCCAGTGCGCCTGTCCGATCTGATCCTGATTCCAGAAGATAGGTCAGCTCGCTCAATTCCTGCTTCGAAGCATCCTCTCCCTTTAGGCCGAGCTTCCGATTAATGAGGACGCGACGCCCCCAAGCATCGGGCGATGCATCTCGGATGCAGCTCGGCATGGACAAGCCTGGAAGCAGAGGGATCTCTCCAGGTTTGAGCGGCAATTCTGGGTCATAAATCGCGATGGCGTTTTTCCGGTTCAGGTAGCTCCTGCCATAGTTGAAGACCAGCTGGTTTCCGATTTCGGTGAGCAGTCCTGCGACGACGGGCTCCGTTTCGTTTGGCAGCCAGATCCAGACGTAGGCTTCTTTGTATTGGTTTTTAGAAGTCATCTTTTACTGCCCTCTTGGGTTTGCGGGCATATTTGGGTAGCAGACTCAGCATCTCTCCAGCAAAAGCGCTGTGAGCGCCCAATCGTTCTTTGTCTGATTCAAAGAGAGGTACTCCGGCTATGGCGGCGGCCTCAAACACGGGTCCGATCGCGCAGCCGGGATCACCCTTTTCAATGCGTTGAACCAGAGAACGGGAAACCCCCATACGGCTTGCCATTTCTTCGCCAGTAATCTTTCGGTCAATCCTACCGGCGCGGATCATCTGCCCTAATAAGGTCAGAACTTCCATGCTGTATCGGGAATACGCACGGTGCCGCGGCTTGGACATCGGAAACCTCTGGACTATGAATAAGTCATATAGCGCGTATGTGGCTTATTTATGAGTCATTATGCGGCTATTGGGAAGAGATGTCAATCGCCCCATGATCCATTAATAAGTCGAATTTCAACAATGTGATCTATTTATGAACCACGAGATGCGACGAAAGCACGCTTCAGAGGCGCGCTGACCCCAGAAAATGCGACCTGATGAAGAATCAGCCATCCAAATATAGACAATATTATGTCTCAAATGAGATGTATAATTTGACGTTAGGAGGTGTTTCATGGCAACCATGCCTGCATTTGCCGCGGCTGGATACCAGTTCGAAGCGACACCGGATTTCAGCAAACTTGAAACGCGCGAGCGCCTCAGCCAGTCTGCGATGGATGGTCTGTTTGCGATTGCGGACAAGTGGCAACTCCCGGTAGAGAAGGTCGGCGATCTGCTCGGCGGCATTCCGCGTTCGACCCTATACAAGTTGAAGACTGCCTCCGGAACTCTAAAGCAGGATGAGTTGACGCGCATTTCCTATGTTGTCGGAATCTACAAGGCGCTTCATATCCTGCTTCCGGCCGAACACGCAGACCGCTGGATGACTCAGTCTAACGACAACTTTCTTTTCGGCGGTCAAGCTCCGCTTGACTACGCGATTCGGAACGGCATTCCGGGCCTGCAGCAAATCCGTAGCCTCCTCGATGCGGCGAGGGGCGGGCTATAGTTGGCACACCTCGGCGATTTCGATCAGCAGGGTACACACAGGCTGATCCCTACGGCTTACGCGACCGAGAGCGTTCTTGAGTCTTTGTCTCTTCCGGCAAACGTCATCAGCGACCTGACCGAGCTCGACGCAGCGACCAATGAACGCAAGGTTGCCGAGCGCGGGGGAAATCCTGCGATCAGTCCTGGCGAATTGCTTTACGGCGTCCCCGAAGCACATATCGTGAATGCTGCCTTCACGCATCCTGGACCGCATGGCGGACGATTCAATGACTCTCGAAGAGGAGCCTGGTATGCGGGCATCGAGCTTGAGACATCGATCGATGAGGTGGCCTTTCACAAGCGCCGCTTCCTGAAAGATGCCCGGATCGCGGAACGGCTCAGCTTCGACTATGCGGATTTCCTTGCTGATTTTTCAGCGCAGTTCCACTTTCTCGATGACTCGGAGCGCGAGCAATGTCTTCAACCCGGTCCGATTCCTCAGTGCTACGGTCCATCGCAGCCGCTGGCCAATTCACTTTTGTACGCCGGATCGAGTGGCATCGTATACCCAAGCGTTCGCCGTTCGGGCGGAACCTGCATAGCCTGCTTTCGGCCGGCCCTCGTCTTCCATCCGCGCCGTGCCAAGCTATACAGCATCACAGTAGCTTCGGGGGACGACAAGATTGAGAGTAGTGAACTCATTAGGTAGTTCTCGGCGACCATAGTCGACTTTCTCGAAGGTTAGCTGAATGTGAATCGCAAGAGATTTTTGGATCGTTGAAAAGATCTCATCTTTTCATCTGTGATGTTATTGCCATCAACTGTTCGTATCCTGCGATATACTTCGACTTCGCCAGAAAATGCGGATCTTTGTTGCGGTCACAGACAACGATTGGTTTACGCTCCACGCATCGCTTGATCGAGTGGATGAGGTGAACTTTTGGCGACCGTCGCCGGATGCGACATTCAAAGCGCTTCAACCTGGAGAACTACTCCTCTTCAAACTTCACGCGCCTCTAAACTATGTTGTCGGTGGTGGTTTCTTCGTTCGGTTTCTCCAACTACCTGTCAACTTGGCTTGGGATACCTTCAAGGAAGCTAACGGTGTCCGGACGTTAGCAGAGATGCGGCAGCGGATCGCCTTCTACAGGCGTGTCCCGATCCTTCCTAATGAGAATCCAAACATCGGGTGCATCATGCTCGCCGAACCATTTTTCTGGCCGAAGGATGCCTGGATTCCGTGTCCCAATGATTTCAAGCTCAATACCGTTCAAGGGAAAGGCTATGAGACCGAATCGGGTGTCGGACGAGAGCTGTGGACCGCGGTAAGCGAACGAATTCAGAAGCAATTGCCAGCCAGCCTTATGCCAGGCACAGCAGCGCTCGCTGCCGTCGAATCGCGGGGATATGGTAAACCGCAGATTATTCTTCCGCGACTGGGCCAAGGACTGTTTCGAATTCTCGTGACCGACGCATATCAGCGTCGCTGCGCAATAACCGGCGAGCGGACGCTCCCGGTTTTGGAGGCCGCCCATATTAAGCCCTATACGGTTGTGCAGCGGCATGAGATATCGAACGGACTTCTAATGCGCAGCGATTTACATCGTCTATTTGACGACGGTTATCTCACCATCGATCCAATTGAACGCAGGGTAGTGGTGAGCAAACGAATTCGAGAAGAGTTTGAGAATGGCAAAGATTATTACGAGCTAGAAGGTACGCAACTTCGAGAACCGATCGAGACTTGGGCAAAGCCTAGCATTGAGAATTTCGAGTTTCACGCCTACAACGTATTTCTATAGCTCTTGAGAACGCAGAAGGAATTAGGCAAGAAGGCTGGACCACTTGCCACGCAATGGAACGAGCGTCTGTTTAGTCTGCCAGGTCAATCCCGCCGAAACTGAGGCGGCGCTATAAGCCCAATGCGCAATTCGAATCGTTGACGTGACATCGTGGAGTACGCCGAGTCGGTCGAATTCAGAGGCAAGTCCCTTCCCAAAGCGGTTGTTTCGTTCGACCCAGACTTCCAAGTGCTCTTCTGACGCGAGCCTGTCTCTTTTCGCCAAATTGCACTCGCGATGTGCGGCAACAAAGTTGTGCCCGAGATCCAGAGAGTAGAGCGCCCAGGGCACGAAATGATCTATATCCAGTTGATTGCTCATGGGCTTCTGACAGTAGAAGCAAAGATTGTCCTGAAGATCTCGTAGAGGACCCTTGACCAGTAGAAGTGCCCCTCTCTTAGCCCCAAACAGGAATTCATGGAGATCGGAAGACTCACCAATAATTGGCAGATTCTGCTGCCGTACCCACTTCGCCCAAGCAGCCTGAACCAGCTCTGCAACTAAGCCATGAAAGCGGCGAAAGCAAAAAGCCACTCCTGGATAGAGCACGATCTTGCGGGGCGCCCTGGAAGGGGGGGGATCATACAGAAAGGGAAGGCGGTCACCGCCCACATTCTGTAAGTACCTCATCGGCATTGCGCGAACATTAGCAGCGATCTTTCCGATCACATTACGCCAGTCTGCTTGATCACGGTGCGCCGCGCTGAGCGAGTCTCCATACTTCGACCTCGTCTTGCGAAGCAGACTCACGACCACGGGGGGCTTGCCAGTATTCTGACGCAACGTTTCCCGACCCAGAAACGGCAGCGTTTGTCGCCAGTAGTACTCGACAAACTTCTCAGCAATTCTTTCAGCCTCAAGTTCCAGGCACGACCCCGAATCATCTCCGCACTCGACTGATAGATCCGCCAAAGCCAAGAGCAGTGCATACTTGTACGTTGCGGTAAACAGACCTTCTCCGAGCAGTCTCTGGATTCGAAGTAGGAACTGAACTTGGTATTCGGCTGACGGGGGCATTCTTACCTTGCCTCCCAATAGCGGGCTCTATCCGGAATGATTAGACGAATTCCCCCTCGTGGGTCGGATACATCATTGGGGCGCCTTGGAATCACATGGATGTGTGCATGTTCAATGGTCTGTCCGGCTTCCTTCCCGTCATTGATGCCAATATTGAAGGCACGGACTTTCAGTTCAATGGCAAGCTGCTGACGGACCTGAGCTACAAATGTCCACACTATGCGTTGTTCTTCAGGCTCGAGGTCAAAAATGCTTTGCACATGTGATCTGGGAATGATGAGCGAGTGACCTTCCGAGATTGGAAACCCATCTCGGATTGCAATCGCGCTTTGGCAACGTGAGATGATCCTGGCTTGATCTGGAGCGCAGAAGGGGCACTTTTTCATCTGCTCACTCTCAATAGGACTGAATTGCGATGAAAGTCAAGAAAGTGCTTCTGACCTTCGGTGAAGGCTCCAACGTTGACTACTTGCTCTGTTGCAATTCCCATTCTCTGCAGAGACGGCCTGTGCGCAACGGGCGAAATGATCAATTCACCTGAACTTTCGAATCCAATGAATCCTCGATCAAAGAGGTGATCGATGCTGGGAGTGAGGAGCAGTCCATTTTCTCCGTTTAGTCTTTCTTCATTCGAGGAATCGCGCCACGGCTTACAGTGACTGGCGATAAGATGAGTCAGATTCTCGACACCAGTGATTCGACAGCGCCGCTCAATTCGCGAGACGCGCTCTTTGAATATCCCTTGACCGCAGCGTGCCCTAATGATCGCCTCTCTATCGGTCTCACGCACAGAAGTGTCGGATTGGACCTTTTCTTCCAAACGCCGTTCCCAGACATCAAGATCGTCAGCAACAGGCATCACGTTCGACACGGGAAGAGTTCGCTCGCCTAATGTCAAGATTGTGCGTGCTTCCTCTCCGATGAGGCCACCCAGCAGCTCCGCGAACCTTTCACTAATCTCCGTCAGATAGAGAGCTTGATTGCCGTTTCCATTCGTCTGTAGGGGCGAATAGCGATCGGGTAGGACCGAGCGCAGAATCCCGATGTGGTCCTTGGGCCGGATCCGGTTCAGGAGAGAAGCGAAGGAGACGTTAACGCGCCAGCCGATATTCTCCCAATAATCCCCAGTCGAACCGAACTCAGTCGGTTTTGGACATTCCCAGCAGTAGGACTTGGCAATCCCAATGGCTGCGATCCGGGTGTCAACAAATGAAAAGATCAGGTCTCCAGGGGACACCTCGCGCATGGACTCGTAAAAGGGATTGCGAGCTCCATTGGCGTTGCGCTTGGGAGACCAGAGGTATCCGCCCGAGATTTCTTGGCGAAAAGTCTGGTTCTGATTGACCCACCAAAAGCGCATACGTCCAGGCCCCAGAAGACCACGATCAGTGTGGAGAAAGCTTAGGTACAGACTACACCCGAACTCATCCCTTACAGAAACAGCATTGGCCAGACTTGATTGGAAGCCGACTCACGCCTCTGGTACTGATTCAATTCGGCTACGGAAGAAGTTCTCTGTGTCCTTATCTTCGAAGTAGACGTAACATCCCTTCATTCCACGAGTGAGCAGGACACGATAGGTGTTCTTTACTAGTTCGAGAAATCTATCTTTCGATCGCTTCACTTGCGAATCGGATGATTCCTGCTTCTGACCGATCCACTTTTGCTCCGGCCGGTAAACCAGATCTTTTCCGAAGATGACTCCAACGTAGTCGAATTCGAAACCCTGCGCGGTGTATACACAACCGATCTGCTCAATCCCCTCGGCCGCGTAGGCCCACAATGGAGCGGGCGGAATTCCGTCAGCAAGTTTGCCGGCTTCTGGGCGGGCGTTCCACGGCCGCGCGAAATCGCCGATTGTTACATCTTCGACCAAACTGCCATCTGGCCGCGGTTTCGACCATCGCCAACAGAATCCGGCCGTCACTCTCGCGGTTTTCCCCTCTGAGCTCCGCATTCGGATCCAGCCTTCGAGTTCCTGCGGGCATGATGCGATGCGAAACTCGTACTCATCGGCGTCATTGAAGAGTACATTGGCCGTTCGTTCCAGCTCCAGCGTGTTGTTAACCCAATTGATGAATCCTGCATTCCCACCACAGCGAAACTGAGCCTCAAGCTCAAATTCCTGGATGTTCACTCCGGCTGCGATCGCCGCATCCTTTATATAGGTGGAAGAGCCAATCTCGTCCGGTTTCACGACTTGTCGATCATCGACGAAAAAGACGCCGACTTTGCTTGCATGTAAGAGTTCGTCGATCTGATGTTTTTTTGATCTGCGGGCTGCTGGGGTGAATCGCTGGTTTGAGGTAATCCTGATTCGGTGGGCCTCATCACAGATCATCACGTCAACATCGTCTCGCTGTGCTTCTTGATAGCCATTGAAGTACTTGACTTGCTGAGAAGCGCGCCTTCCGACGATCTCCCGGAGGGTCGATGTGAACGCTCGGGAACCGGTGACATAATGTGCATTTAGACCGAGGCCCGAGAGCTGCGCCATGAGGTTCAGTGCGATGACAGATTTCCCTGTCCCCGGTCCCCCCTTGATGATGATTGCCGATTTTGCGCGCTGTGCATGGGAAGTTCGCGCCGCATTCATCACCGCTTCGAACGCGACAAGTTGCTCATCCAGCAGCGTGTACTCTGGTCGTCCCTTTAATAGGCCGGCAACGTGCTCAAGAAGCTTCTTGCTTGCTTTGTACTTGCTCTGCTCAACCCTAAGTAAGACTTCTGAACCACCGCCGCGTGCAAGATGATTTGAAAGGAAGGTCGACAACTCAGTTACCTGAAGCGCTGAGAACGAGGGAGAAAGCGCCAGCCACTGTTTGTACCTTCCTGAATAGAGGGCATCCCCTTTCTTAGGCTCATAATTGTGAAGGTAAGAACAGCTCGAAAGCAGTACAGGAAACGGTCCCTCGTGGAACGCGGTGTGACCATCCTGTAAGAAACACTGATATTGGTGAACCTGCACCGACGGATGCAGGACATTCCTCGTGTTCCCGCCGACAAACGTTACGACTTTATCTCCGAACGCTTCCTCGCATCGCTCCCACTGCTTAAGCTCAACGATGACTGCCTGATCCATGTTTGATTCATTTCGCCCGGTGATCATGCAATCCAGACGCTTGCTCGTCTGAGGAAGCTGGTATTCGAGCAGAATCCCGTGATCGTTCAGGCTGGCGTTCTGAAACACCTGGCACATAGCACGCAGGGAGTTCCTCCATGACGAGACCTCAGCGGGGCCCGGATTGAACCGAAAATGAGCAAAGAAAGCGTCGCTAAGCTTGCCGGCGATGCGGTTGTGTACCGAATCATCAATAAGTGCCGTGGTGGTTCCTGAATATAGCCTCATAGTTCGTCGTACTTCTTGCTGGAGCCTTTGGAACGAGAAACGGGATACTTGATGGCATTCTTAGCGAGCTTTTCCTCGATTAGCTGTCCAAGGTCGTACCCCAGGTTGTGGGTGAGCTCAAAAAGATAAACGGCAATATCCGCGAGTTCCTCTCCAAGGTGTTCGTGCTTTGTTCGGACAACCTGCTTCTGCTCCAGTTCACTCTTCCAGAGAAAGAGTTCTTGCAGCTCTGCGGCCTCGATTGCAATCGCTGCAGCCATGTCTTTTGGCGTGTGGAACTGAAGCCAATCCCGCTCGTCCCGAAAAGCTAGGATTCTGTCAGTCAGACTTGCAATTGTGGTCATTGAGCAATTCTATCGCTAGCTCAAGCTGAAACAGGGACGGTTGCTGGCCTGGATTAGAGATTCCAACACTGGACGAACGAGATCAAAGCGTCGTCGAGTTTCAAATCTGCCCGATTCCGTCCAATGAAGGCTCAAACTGCGGTGAGATCAAACGAAAAGCGTCTGAGCTTGTTGAATGGGGTGACCATTGGGAGACGCCGATGCTTCTGGAGTTGGCCGAGCACAATTCCAGGAGATATCTTCCACTCCTCTGCAAATGCCAAGATTCTTTCTCTGCGTAAAGGATGCTCGCGTATGAGAGCAATCATAGCTTGGCGAGGAATCAATAGATTTGACGCAAAGGCGTTTGCCTCCTCCTCTTCCTGCGCTGTTGCCAATTCTTTGCCTTCCAGAAATCCATCCTTCTTCCCATGGAGAAGGATGTGGGCGCACTCGTGGAAAAAAGTAAACCAGAAGTGATCATCCGATTTGTAACGACAGCTTAACTGGATTAGCGCCTTCTCCGGTGTGAGCCACCGTGCAGCCCCGCAGACATGGGTGTGCGATAGCTCGGAAGTGAAGCACACGGCGACCCCGCAGTTTCTGCAGGTCTCAACAAGTATCTCCTTTATCTTCGCCAAGTCACCCTCGCGAGTCAGTCCGCGAAGACGATCGAGCACCGCCCGGAACTGGCTGCGGTTGAATGGCGCGCATTGAATCTTTTCCGCATCCATTTCGCCCAAACGCAACCAAGTGCACATTGCAAGGTCGTCCGGGTTGAATGCTGGAGATTTGCGAAATGCTGCAAGGGTCGATGTCGCCGGGAGAGCATCTGGAGTGTCTATCCCGAAGAACTCCAGGCAGCGACGAATAAGTTCGTTCCTATTGGTTGTGTCCGGAAGCTTGCCGCGTTTACGCAACTCGGCGACGGGGACACGCTTGACCCAATCAGAGAAGGCGCTCAGACGCGCGTTATCCCGTTGTTGGGCCAGCTGAAGTTGGTATTCAGCTTCTAACCTGTTCCAAGTGATTGCGGGGACAGCTAATGCACGTTCCAGTTGAATCGCTGTTTCAGGAGTGATCGCAGCTTTGCCTTTCACGATCTCGTTTATCGTCTTTAGCGGGCGTCCGGTGCGAGTTGCCAACTCTGCCTGCGACATACCCTTCTCTTCGAGAACCTGCGCAAGCTGTTCGCCTGGTGGAACCGCGTAATCGGGAACGAAATTGCTTACAGAATCAAAGCCCAAAGCCATTCACCTCCAAAATGATGAGACGCTCAACCTGCATGCCGGCGAGTTCTCCGCTGCGCAAATATGGGATTGGATCGTGGTCTGGTTCGACAAGGATGCAACAGTTCCTTTCCACGCCGAGTGAGAGCCTACCTCGGCCGTCGACTTGTATCGGAGCCTTCAGAACCCCTGGGAAACGCGCCAACAACTCTAGGTTTGGAACGGCTGCAACCAGACAAAGCCGGCGCCGGATAACTCCTCCCAGAGTTCGGCCCCACTTTCTGTCAAGCGCCGACCCGCAGTTGCAGAGCTCGGCCAGTTTGCGGGAGCGAAAACGCAGGTGCATGAAAGTTTCGATGTCGTTCACCCATAGGGTAATAGGAAACAGTCGAAGTGTGTAATGTATTTAATTAACCCTAAGGGTGTATAATTATGTTCACGCAGTTCTGGGAGGAAACGTGATGATAGACGAAATTGGCGCCCAAGTAGCAGAAGCGATGCTGAATATCGTTGACGGCGATGGCCGACCCTTTGACGGGCCGGTACTGATCCGGATTCACAATGGGCGGGAAGTAAATGCCACGATTGCAAACAAGAACGGACCAAACCTGATGATTAAGGTTCCATTCCACAATGGTCCCGGTGATTTCTATGCCATCATTGTGTCTTCATCCGGATATCGGGATAGTGGATGCTTCATAAAAGCCAACCCGAAAGTGCTGGCTCAACCGAAAGCTCTCTTGCTCCATAGCAAGCCAAAGGCTCAGTTTGTCCCTTGGGCGCAATTCAAGGTTGATCACCCGGACTCTGCCTCCTTTCTAGCTGTGGGTGGAGGGGAACAGGCGGCCCAGGCGCACTATGAGGAACTGGGCAAGAGCGCGCCGAACACCCTCGCATGCTTACTAAACCTCACCCAGGCAATGAGCGAGATAGATCTGAACGGGCGAACGCCGCTCAGCTATTTCAAGCAGATCTGCTGGGATAAGACCATGGCCCAGGACCGATTCTTCGGCTACGTGGATCCTTCCATCATCCCCGTAGTACGAGCGGCGGCCGCGAAGGGCGAGTTCGCAGAGGAAAAGGATTGCGCCAAATTTCATCCGGGCTCCACCTGCAGTTGGAAACAGATTGCCTTTCCCGTAGCGAACGTACAGCTGACCTTCCATGAACACGATTCGATTGTGATCGACGGCTTGACCTGCGTCCGAATCGAGCCCGACATCGATCTCTACCGGGACCTCGTTGCCCATGGATTCGACGAGGTCATTCCGAACCTGCTAACTGGCGGACTCACTGATCCTTATGCGGTCTTCTTCATGCGCTGGACGACAGCCCAGGACGACAACGGCCCAGGCTTCGACCCAGGCTACGATTTGGCCTAGTGACTCGAATTGCGCCCTCCGCTTTTGCTTGGCGAGAGGGCGGAAATCTAGAGACTGACGGTGGATACCATGACGAAGAACATCGTGATCTGCATCGATGGAACGGGCAATGAATTCGGAAACGCGAATTCCAACGTGGTGAAATTATTCTCAACGCTACAATTCGACGATTGTCACCAGATCGCTTACTACCACCCCGGCCTTGGCACCATGGGTGCGCCGAATGCATTGAGCAAGTTTGGTCAGTGGGTCACAAAAGTGGCGGGGCAGGCATTTGGTTTCGGCCTGAGCGGGATACTCACAGACACCTACACCTATCTCATGGAGAACTTCGAAGCTGGCGACAAAATATACCTGTTCGGATTCAGCCGGGGCGCTTACAGCTGCCGTGCGCTAGCAGCCATGCTGCATATGTACGGACTCGTTCGCGGAGGTAATGAGCCACTCATTCCTTACGTCCTTCGCATGTTCAAAGCTAAGCAGAAGGATTTCCCATTGGCTGCCCAGTTCAAGACCTCCTTCTCGCGCGAGTGCAAAGTACATTTCGTGGGTCTGTGGGACACAGTAAGCTCCGTCGGTTGGGTCTATAATCCGGTAAGTCTTCCGTTCACATTCGCCAATCCAGACATCAAGATTGGGCGTCACGCTATCTCAATCGACGAGCGGCGGTGCGCCTTTCGCCAGAATCTTTGGTCCGCGAAGACTATCGAAGGACAAGACATAAAGCAGCTGTGGTTCCCCGGTGTCCATTCGGACATCGGGGGCGGTTACGCGGAAGCTGAATCAGGGCTAGCCAAGCTCACTCTGGAGTGGATGCTCGAAGAAGCGGGAAATGCTGACCTGCAAATCGATTTGCATAAGAAATCCCAAATCCTAGGTTATACGTCTTCAAGTTTTGCGAAGCCTGATCCTGGTGCCCCCTTGCACAATTCCTTGAAAGGCCCGTGGCGATTGTTGGAATTCATGCCTCGGAAGCACAAGGATATGCAAGCGAACCCTCCTCTAACCCGATGGGAAATTCCGTTGGGTAAGCCGCGCAAGATCCTACAGGATGCTGAATTCCATATCAGCACCTTTGCAAGGATGAATGCCCTGCCTGAATATCGTCCGAGCAACGTGATATCGATCCGACCGGACTGGCAGAGCGCAACGGAGACTCATGAACCACCAGTAGCACTAGTCTGAGCCAGAGTCAGGCCTCGGATACGAGCCGCTCCGATTGTCAACATATGAAGGGGGCCCAGTGGAATTTGCGAAATCGAATGTCCAAGCACGTTGCCATTGCGCACTATTGCTTATCGTACTCGCAGTTGTCGCGGTATTCCCGCGGCAGATGTTTGCTGAAGATTCGAACGCCCCCACACCACTCCTCGAGAGCGGGCATCCGGTCGACTGGTGGTTCGTTTTTAAGTTCAACTCCGCAAGCTTTCCTGAGTGCGGTGGGGCGCAGAGAACATGCTTATTCGGCGGCGACGTTCGCCCTTATAGGCTTTTCAGCCAACAGTTTGTCTTTGCGAGCAGCGAATCCGGGAAACTCAAGCAAGGAACAGGGTGCGCTGGCGATACAGTTTTGGATCCAGTGGGCTCAACGTTCGAGCGGATCTATTCCAATGCGTTGTTTTACGTAGTTTGGAATGATCAGTTCTATGACGACCCCACTATCAAGGGATGCACAAAGAGTTGTGGCGCTCCTTGGGGGCATTCGAAAGGGATTCTTGCATGGAATGAAGCGGGCGAAGGGCTCGTGCTTCAGGTGACGACCCCTTCCTGGCCCGCAGCCGGCAGCAAAGACTTTCCTCGTAATTCAGACGGTAACACCCTCGGTTGCATCAGCGATGACAACGTCGAGGTGAGTCAAGACTTCTTCGCACTGAGGTTAGCCGAAGTTGATGTCAAACAGGTTCTCTTAGCGCTTCTCAATGCAAGTGTCGTGACTGATCCGAAGAACTCACAAATCGTAAAGAATGGGGGGCCACCGGAGATCCAAGAGCTGGTCAACAGTCTTGGCAAGAAATCTAAAAGCACGGCGTATACGAAAGCCACGCTCTCTACCGGTGCGATCTTAATCTCCAAACCCTCCCGTCTTCATGTTCCACCGTGGCAAATGGTATCGGCTGTCCTTGGGGGAGTCTCACTGAGGGCGGCAACCTGGTGGACCAGGCCAGAAATCGAATCAACTGACTCATCCACAGTTATCGATTGCTGGGACGAATCACTTGGCAGGCCTGGCGCTGTCGAGATTGCCACTACCGGACATTGGGGGGAACAGGAATTCGGACTAACCGGAGGGCTTGGCGCCAACTTCAATCATGCAAAGGTTGGCGTCTCTACTTCGGCAGGCACTCACTACTCGATTTTCGGCGACATGAATCAACAAGGGTCGCTCAGTGAGCCCAATTGTTCCAGCAGTCAAAATGGCCGCGGCGGCCTGTTTTTCGTGATGGACAATCCAGCGCTCTTCAATAGCCTGAGTGATTTGATCCGTAGCGAACCCTCGACGCCTCAGCCTGCTACCAAAGAGCTGGAGATTCCTCTTCAAAGGTTAACGAACCAGTCGAGCGGGAGAAGCGATCAATGAGTACTATTCAGATCACAGATGTTTCGGGAGCGATCGTGAACCTTAAAATTCGCGACGACTCACCATTGGCAAAGGCAAAACTCACTCAGTTGCTGTCGACAGCCAAATCATTCATCGATAGCTTTGCAGGTCCGGTTGATCAATTCGACATCAAAACCGTGTCTCTCGGAGCTCAGCTGTCCGCTCCATCCTTTCTCATCGACGGTATCGCGGATTTGAAGGTAAGCGGCGGAATTAACTGTGACCTCATGGTGGTGACTTCGGGCGATAAGCTTCTGTTCCCGGACGACGGGTTTGCTCCGATTGTCCCTATCGCTGCCAATCAGTGTTGGATCGGCTTCGCAATTGATGCGGCGCTAGGGACAAGTTTCAGCGCAGCAGCGGATGGATTTGGCGTCACGCTGCAGGGTGGAGCGAAGCTGGCGTTCACAACTTATTCACTGCTTCAGGCGGCACCTCTGCCGCATCTAAAGGACGCATTTGTAACCGCACTCGAACAGTTTTCCGTCGCCGATTCTGCAATGTCATTGCGGCAACAAATTCCAGGAACGGTCAATATATGCGATCTGAGCGGAACGGTGAGTGTAACCGGGTCCTACGAGATTCCGATTAGCTTGAACGCGTTGGCGAGCGCTGATCTTCCATTCAACTTCAAGGTGAGTGTCGCTCCCACCGCGACAGCCAAGGTCTCGGGTTGTTTAGCTGTGACGGGGGATTTCCTTGTCCGCTCGCATAAACTCTCCGATGTTCTCTTGCAAATTGGTGTTTACAAGAAGAAGGGCTCAACCTTCAGTGCAAGCCTCACAGCCAACGCCGGCATTGAAGTTGGGAGCGGTGGTACCGATCTTCTAGGGACAGTACTGAACGCGGCGTTCCCAGGAATCGATGTGTCCAAGTGCGGCATTTCAGCAGATACGACAAAGAAACTCAATGACGTGATGAGGGACAGTCTGGACCGTAGCATTTCTATCGGATTGAATGCCACGTGTACTGCAGCTAATACGCACGAAGCGGCGGTGCTTTACGAAATCCGCATGGATCAAGGAGACGCCGCTAATACGGACTTAGCTCTGAAATCGGCACTCCGTGGCGATTGGACGCCTCTCGATTCCCTCGCGAACGCACGTAGGCTAAGAAATATCATCGAAGAAACGAAGGAACGCAAGCAAGCGCTTTGTTTGAATTTGCTCGGCTTCTACAATGCCAGCTCCGTGACCGATTACATAAGCAAATGCACGATCTTGCGCGATGAAACCGGACAACTCACGATCGTCGATTCCGAGAAGGTCAGTCGTATCGCGGCCACGTCCACTCCGTATTCAGCTGATTCTGACAAGCTCCGGACAGCGCTCGCGCAAGATTTCATCACAACGGCTAGTTATGCGGCGGTCGGATCTAGGTTCAACGCTAGTTTCATGATCGTCCAAGATTTCATGGACTACTCCAAAAACATGAGTCCGCGGCGATTGAGGGACGACATCCTTCTTGGGAGCGTCTTGGGCCTCATTCCGTCCGGCGCCTTCAACGCACCTTTGGCGAAGAATACGCCCTTCCCTCATGCCAGAGTGAGTCTGAGCCTGCACTACGACACTGCGGCAGTCATGTCGATTTTCTTCTCTGATGCTGCGAAGTGCGTACCGCGTACTCGTGGAGAACTAGAGAATGTGGGTCGGAAAGCAATGCTCGGCTTACTTGATCCTGCGGAAACCGGAAATGCTGCCAGGATCCGGATTCTCGCAAGTGATGCGGCGTGGTCTGCTATGGACGATGACGGGAATCCATTCAACTTTGACAAAATCCCTGATTTGAGAAGCCTAAGCGCAACCGAATTGGGCGCGGTTAGCGCAGATTGGGTAGGCATCACGTGGTGGGCAAATACAATTTGTAAGGTGGCGCCTGTACTCGCCTGCACATTGGCGGCCTTAAATGGGGCCTCAGCGAAAGACCCAACAACCGACCCCGAGTTTGTTAAGGAGCATAAGAAACTAGCCGCAATCCTCGGAGCGGTTGCACGTGAAACTAAAAGCGCATTCGTCAATACCTGGGGACCCGCCGTCATCTCCGCACTCAGCGGGTATCGTGGAACTGCCGAGATGGATGTTGCGTGGGATAGCAATATTCAACATTTCGAACGCAAACCACTTTGATCCATTACACAACGAGTGAAAACTACTGAAGTGCAGATTCATCGTAACGCCATCGATCCCACGACGGGTCTGCATCGGTCCGGAGTCAATGACTCCGGACCCGCGAAAAACGATGGATACCTTCCTACAGGATCCACGATGAGCCGAGGACTGGTTGGGGACTACAATAATCTCCATAACCTTCCTCAGAGTGGAGAATGCACGGATGAGTTTTGCAGCCGTCCAAGAACTAGTTGCCAAACAAGCTCTCGATCGAGAGGTTCTGTCACAATTCATCGACTTTGAACGCGGAGAGGTTACGCTTCGTTTTGAGAGCGAGTATTGGGATTACAAACGCACTTTGCCCGATCTTGATGATTCCAAGGAACTCGCGGAGCTGGCCGCTGATGTCCTCGCATTCCACAATTCCAGAGGCGGGTACCTTGTCTTCGGAATCACGAATGATTTCTCGGTTTTGGGGATTCACGAGAATGAAGGTACCAAGATCGACTCGAACTTCATCAATTCAAAATTGAAGCGATATATCGGCAATACGTTCCTTTGCCGATATTCGTGCATCCCGGCCGCAATTGGAGGTTCTAGGAAGTCTATTGCTCTGCTTCTCATTCCGCGTCGTAAGGGCATTGCTATCAAGGCGGGCACGAAATGCACATTGTTTAAAGAAGGCGAGATGTTCTTGCGCTCTAATGACACTCGCAAACGCGCCGTGTCGGATTCAGATTTTCTCGAACTCTTTAGCCCCCCAGAGCCAGAGGTGATTGTTGGATCACATCAACTTAGAACTTTCTCCCCACGACCTGGAATCAGGCTGTTCCTGGGAGACTATGCGTCGACCGGATTCGTTGGCGAGCAAACTCGCCAACCGATCGTGCTCCGTACGCTCGATGAGTTGAGTTTCGGAAAGTGGGACATCATCCTGCTGAGGGGAGTCGGGGGCGTTGGAAAGACCGCGGTCGCGACTGAGATTACGACAAAACTCGCCAATGAGGCTCCATGGAGTGAAGTGTTCGGCGGAATCATCTCGTTGTCAGGAAAGTCGGAACAGCTAACACCGTTTGACCGGAGTGCAATTACTCCGGAGATTACTTCTTTTGAGAACTTCCTTCGGCAAATAGTGCTGAATTCCGAATTTGAAGGAGATTTGCCGGGGAACACAGAGGATCTCGAGAAAGTTGCAAGAGGAGAGATAGTTGATAAGAGGATCCTGCTGTTTATCGACAATTTCGAAACAATCGAAACCAGAGATTCCAGGATATCGACATTCTTGTGTAACCTGCCGCAAGGATGCAAGACACTAATAACGTCCAGGCATATTCCTCAGGACTTACCCGCACTCCCCATCGAGGTTCCACCTTTGAGCCGTGGCGAGGCTGAAACCCTTGCAAGAGCAGAAGCGGCTGCGCAACACCTAGAGGCGCTTGTTAATGCCAATCTCGGACAGATTATCGACATAAGCGGTCAAGTTCCTCTGGCAATTAAATGGATAATAAGCTGCAGTAAGAATGCGGCTCACTTGGCTCAGCTCATTGAGGATCACCGCAAAGGGAAGCCGACGCTTGCGAACCTTTGCGAATTCTGCTTTACCTTTGAATACAATCTCTTAGGTGATGTTGCGCGACGGTGCTTGGTCGCTCTTCCAATTTTCAGGATTGCTCCGATAGAGCGAGAGTTGGCGGTTGTTACCGAGTGCGAAACCGACTCAGTAACTTCTGCACTAGAAGAGTTAGTTAACTTTAGCTTGGTAATTCGCGAATATTCGCCGAGTCGTGGAGATAATGTGTATCGCCTTCTGAAACTCACGGAGAGCTTTGCGGAGGCGCGGCTTCGAACTTTTGGCGACTTCGAGCGTAATGCTCGGCGGCGCCTAAAGGAGCTCAATGGCACTTCAATTGCGGTACTATTAGGGTCCGTACGCGAAATGCTTGAGCGCGGCGTCTCGCCAGCCGCTACTCGGAAGTACATTGATGAGGAGATCTTAGAGAGAGAGCCCGACTGTTCTGAAGGTATATTCCTACGTGGCAGAGCGTTCGAAACGGAAATGTCCTATTCTTCTGCGATAAAGGACTATCATCGCGTGATTGGGATACCTCAGGCAAATCGCTCGGTCATGGCAGAGGCTGCCCTTGGTCTCGTGAGGCTAGTTCCGAATGACACCCAGAGTAGCCGAGAGGAGCTTGTTCCATGGCTTGAGCGGGCGTATCAAGCATCGTCTGATTGTGCATTGGCCATCGAAATTGCGGAGAATCTCGAGATCTTAGGTCATGCCTCGAAGGCTCAGCAATACTATGACAAAGTGTATCGGGACTCAAGCTGTGTGGGATCACCGGTCTGGGAGCGCGCTTTTGTAGCAGTTTGCCAAGGCATTTCGAAGACGAAATCGCCGAAGGTGGCGTTGGACTTTTGCCAAGAGGCGCTCAAGATGGCACCGAGCTCAAGAGTCGTTCGGAATCACGAGAAGAAGTTCATGGAGGAGTCCGGAAAGCTTCACTACAAACGTTCCAGAATCTGAACGGACAAATTCTCACGGCTCCAAGATCGCAGTGGCACGCCCAACTTCTTTGAAGCAATTGCAAATTGTGTAAAGGATGTCTACGAATGTATCGGCGCTGAATTAATCCATTCCGAGCCCGTGTCCCATTGAGGTTGATTTGTTGATTTCGAGTGCGGCGGTCTTGGTGACCTCCGTTCCGAGTTGACGTGCCAGTCGAGTCACGTCGTCGGCCAAAATTGTCGCCTCGTGGGTGGCGCGGGAGATGGCAACATATCCGAATCGAGAGTTGAGCAGATCGGGATGAACTTTCGTATCCGCGTTAATGAGAACGCGCTCGGCCGTAAGTCCTTGCGCGCTATGGCTCGTCACTGCATATCCGTGATCAAAATGCTGGTGTACTGCGGGGTTGAACTCGATTCGGCGACCCTTGTCGAGGTGCGCAGAAACTCTCCCATCGGCTCTGATTGAATCGATGGTCGCGAGATCGCGGTTTGCAACACCTAACGATTTGTCGGGCGCGGTGAATTGAATCCGGTCTCCGACGGCAAACTCCCGGTCGATCGCGCGATAAACATTGATGCCGGCGAGACGGCGTGCATCGTAAGTAGCGGTGGCTCCCGAAGGCAGTTGCACGGAGAGACAGTTGGCGAATGGATCTACACCGACAACCGTCGCGTAGCTCCCCGGCTCAATACCCATGGTTTTGCTGCCACGTGAGTAACGGATCACGTCTCCAGATTCGTACTGGCTTGCCCAAGCACGCTCGGCTCCTGTCATCTCCTGACGCTGAATCAGAACTCTAAAGCTGTGATCATCAAGTGAAAGGGTCCCTTTTGCCTTAAGTTCTTCGCGGACGGCCACATTCAGCTCGCGGCGAGAGGCATTATCGGGAGAGACGATGAGCGTCTTGTCGGGCGAATCGACGTAGCATCTGGCGATCTCCCGGACTCGCTCGGCGGCATCAGGGACTTCACGAATTCGACCCTGCTTCTGAAGCGAATCAAGTGCACCGGAGATATCGCCATTCGCGAGACACTCTACCGCGGATTTCAGTGCAGGATCTTTTTGACGCACGATTTCGTCCAGATGCGCGGTGCGCATGCCAGCCTGTTGCAGCTGCTCGAAAGGTCGTCCAGCTTCGACACCCTGATGCTGGCGTATATCCCCGATCAGCAGTACGCGGTCATGCGGCCCGAGCCGGCTAAGAAACGCGCGCACCTGGTTTGTGCTCGCAAGGCTGGATTCGTCGACAAAATAGAACTGCTTCTTCTCTGACTCCTCGCGCTGATTTCCACGTACCAGAAACCCTTGCAGCGTTCTAGTTTCAATCCCAGACTCGCCAAGCTGGCGTGCCGCACGTGACGTCGGCGCGAATCCTTCGACTGTGTATCCCTGAGTTTCAGCGGCTTCACGAACAACAGAGAGCGTAGTCGTCTTGCCGGTGCCTGCATATCCTTGAATCCCTTGTATGCGATCGGGACAGCTGAGCACGTCTTCCAAAACGCTCTTTTGAGAACGGTTCAAATGCGGATGTTGATCAGCGAGAGCGATAGCCTGAGGACGAGTAAGGGTCGGTTCTATCTGACCTTTCCCCTGGGTGACTCTTTGTAAGATTTCGCGCTCCGCCTGAATAGTTTTCGCGGTCGTGAACTGGCGTGCTGGTGACCCCACGGGATTCTGGACCACCTGAAATTCGCCGCTGGCGAGCCGGGTATCAAGGTTGACTCGTACTTGAGAGTAGGTCGCTTCACCCATGCTGCGCCGAAGGCCGTCGCGGATGAGCGCACGCTCATCGACAACCGCTTCACGTTCAAAGTTCTTATCCCGTGAAAATGTGAGCGACTCGCGAACTCGGTCCACGGTCTGAACCGGCTTTTCCAGGTGGTGTTGCCGTTCCCGCGCTGCACGAACGACAGCCTCGGCTTGGTGGCCAAATTCAGCCGCTAGTCTGCGGTGCGCAGCCATTACTTCGGCGGGCGTGTGGATCTCTTTGTTGTCTCTCGTAGAGTGCGCCGCAATCTGTGCAGCCGCAGCACCTGCCCACCCGGTGCGCTCGAGGTAGGTTCGAATCTGCTGACTCCGCGGACTCGACGCATCAAGATATTCCTGCGTGTAACCCCTGATTTCAGGCGCGTTGTTCTTTCCTGTCGTGATCTCGTAGCCAAGCTCCCGCAACCGGTATGCGAGCTCCGACTGGTACACGGCTGTAGCAAATTGCTGCGAGGCAAACAGGCTCTGAGGCTGCAGCGCGCGATACTGGCCGTTTTCTCGCTCTGTCATATTGAAGATGACGGCATGCGTGTGAAGTTGCGGTGCGACGTAACCGTCGACGGGCCGGGCAGTGTCATGCTCGAATTTCGCGGCGATAAACTTCGCTGTCGTCTCGGGCGAGTGGTTGCCCCCGATCCGTGCCTGGGTATAGTGCTCAAGCTGATCGAGCGCGACTCGGACGCTCTCGCGATGTGCATCACGGACACGATCGTCGCCTCCGACGAGCGCAGTAAGTGAAACCGATTTCGGAGCGGAAAACGTGGCATCCCATCCCGCGCGGTGCTCCATAGTCTTCACGGTCTTGCCGTCTTTCCCTTGGTATTCGTAGGAAACATGTTGTCGGACCAATTGCTCGCCTGTTTCTGCGTGTTGACCCTGGCTGAGCCGCGCAAAGTCAGCCACAGAAACTACACCTGCCAGACCGAAGCGGGCGGCAAGCTGGCCCTGCCATTCTCCCTTGATCTCGCCCTTCTGCGACCAGTAATTCTGTTCTTTTGCCGTGAACTCTTTGGCGTGATAGGTCTGTGCCTGTCCGGCAGAGAGCGGTTTCGAAATCGTCAGCATGACGAACTACTCCATGTTGTGTTCGGCTGTCTGTTCGGCTTGCTCCGGGAATAGGAAATTCCCCTGGATTTCTTCGGATTCCACCGGAGGTGGGGAGCTCGGCACGATCAGGTCATCCATCTTGCGCTCATCGAAACCTGGACTCTTCTCCCGCAGCGAAATGAATGGGAAAGAGAAGCGGGCGACGTGGTTGCCGTACTTGAGGAAGCCCCTCAGATCGTCCAGGCCTGAGATCTCGGATGGCATAACCAACGGCTCGGTCTGGCGGTCGAGCGCGAAATTCTTACCCGTCCTTGAACCATCAAAGTGAGTCTCGCGAATTCGTTCAATTTCCACTTCTCCGATGGCTTCGCTGACCCATTTGGCCGCCTTCGGCTCTGTGGTGCGCAGGAAGATCTTGGTCGCCGGCTGCGAGAGCATTGCCTCTGCATCGTCGCCATAACGCGCCTCCATCTGGCTTCGTCCTTGGAAGCCGAGGATCACCGGGTTCTGCGATTTCCGGTTTTCAGTAATCGCAGTGTGAAGCTGCGGTAACCGCTGCAGACTGGCCAACTCGTCGATTACAAACCAGACTGGTTTCTGATCCGGCATCGGTTCGTTCAGAAGACGCAGAACGAGCGTGTCGATCCACAGGCTGATGAGCGGACGGAGTGCCTCGCGCATCGTCGGACGCGATGTGATGAAGATCCATCCTCGACGGGTTTCAGCCCATTTTGTGGCTGTCCACGCAGTTGTGGCGTCCTCTTCCTTAGGCAGCAATCCAAAGCTGTCGGCGCTCATATTTAAGGACCCGAGGACGCCAGTCCGTTGCTGTGGAGCCTTGGGATCGATGAGCGCCCAATACTCGGTTCCTTTCACTCGTCGATCGATCTCGGCAGGGTCCGACATCCACTGTACAAGCTCGGCCGGGGTCGGCAGGTAGGTCAGAAGATGGGCGAAAATCTTCTGCGGTGCCTCGACGAAGAACCGATTCGACACGCCCTCCGGCTGATAGAGCGAGACGGCCAGGGCTTTCGCTTCAGCCTTGCGGCGCAGCTCCTTCGACGGATTCCAGTACGGCATCCTTGCGTCGAGCGGATTGAGCACGATATCGCCGCGATGCGAGTCGTAAAACTGCTTCACAAACTCGCAAGCCGGGTCGTAAACGATCGCACTGTCCCCGCGTGAGTCGACCTGATAGAGCATCTGGCGAATGATGCTGGACTTGCCCGATCCGGTATCGCCCACGATCAAAAAATGCTTGTTCTCTGCGTCACGTGGAATGCGTAAAGGACACTTGGAATCGTTCGTTGTGATGCCGATTCCGTTGCCGGAAACGGACTTCGTGAAGCTCTTCGCGTCTACTAGAAATGGCCCCTTCAGACGGCGTCCATAGCGCAGCGCTTTGCGACGTTCGATGTCTTTTGGGATGGAGATCGGGAGCAGCAACCCGAAGACGACGAGCCCTATCCAGAGTTGCGACACAAAGGGCTTGTAAATGGGAATATCCCCATAGATAAAGTGCGCAAGCCAGGCATGGAGCGCCTTGTTGGAATACCTCATGAATGGGCCACGAACAAGAAAAGAAGAACCGTTCTTGGCCAATTCGTCGGTCAACTGCAGTGGCAGCGGACGGCCTCGAACCTGCAACGTGGTCCCGGGTTCCACGTCGGTGTCGAGTGCCGCTCGCCGAATCGACTTTCGGTCCGCAATGAAGAGTAGTTGGTAGATGTCCATTGGATGGAGTTGCCCCAGTGCCTCGCTCCGAAGGTAGTACGGAAGGTAGTAGCGTTCGAGCGGCGAGAGAGCCCACTCATAACGGGTGTAGATCAGCAAACCCGTCACAAGAAGCGCAGCGAAGAAGGCACCGAGCGTATAGAAGTTTCCACGAGGAGGCCAGATGAGGGATTCTTTTCTTCCCCAGTGTTGAACAGCAGGCATGTTATTGTGTCTCCTTTTTCTGGCTGCGTTTGGCGAGAAGTTCCTGGGCTCTCGCAGCCTTGGTTGTCTGGATCTGGCGGAACAGATTTGCCAGCTGATCCGGTGTTTTCGTCTCGCCGCGCAACAGCGGGTCGAGCGTCGCCATCAGCAGCATCTGAATTCCGACAAGCTCAATGAAGATATGCATCTCCATAGGTCCGGAAGGCTGGCCACGTGCTCCATCGATCAGGCTTTCGTGCACCCAGTCAGCAAGCGTCGTCCCCTTCGACCAGGCGTGCTTCTCTAGTTCGGAATATTCGTCGTGTGTGAAACGGGCAGAGAGAATGCGCGCACGTGCGCCGGGGCGATCCAGGCTACTCGCCGTTCCGTGTGGTTTCAGTACACCGGGCATGTCGTTTCCTCCAATTTCCGCCGTATACGCTGCGTAAACGTTCGTAAACGGCGAATTAGCTAAGTCCGCGTGATTGAGGAAGTAGACGTTTGTAGACGGGCGTATACGAACGTCTACCCAATCTGGGGTGACGTGTCGAGATTCAGCCGGTGCGCAGCACCGAACGGGATTCTTCGGGCACCGATGCAGCTTTTGGAACCGGCTCACGCCGCGTCTCAACCCCGACGACGGTCGCCATTCCGCTGGCTACGGGCTCGGCTCCGAGTCTGCGCACGCGCAGAGACGGCACCACTTTCCCCGACTGCGAGGACTTCAGATACTCCTGAAACTCGCGGTCCTTGGCGAAGACATAGTTGAGTGCTTTGTCCACGACATCGTCGGCAATTCCGTGGACAAATGCGGCGTATTGATCGACCAGGCTTGCGGTGGCCGATTCGAGGCGGATTGTGGCCCTCACGTATTGGCTTTGGGTGACTTCAATCAACGGCATCTGCGAACCTCCTTGGTGGCCTGAAATCAGGCGATCTTCTTGCGGGCGATCATGCGCTGCGCCGTGAACGCAATCTCATGTGCGCGGGCAGAGCAGAGCTTGTCGGGAATCTGGAAGCGCCGGCGAACCTGAAGCATGGTGACGACATCTGCTATGGGAAGGCCGTCCTTCAGCCAGAGCCAGGCCGATGCAACGTCGACAGTTCGCTTGGCGTAGTACTCCGGATTCGGCTTATCCGGGCGCCTTTCGGCTAGGGTTCGAGTCAGCTTAAGCGGGTCCTTTCCGCGGGCTAATTCCCCGAGAATCCATGCCCAATCAGACTCAGAAGGGGAGTGCTTTCCGGTCGGCTTTAGTGGTCCGATTGGCCTCCCGAAGTGCTCCCTATTCGGGACCGGATGAGCGAGCTTAAAGTCCTCCGAATGCGACACTGATAGGGTCGGGTATTCGACCGCTACAAGGTGTGCCGGAGCATACTTTTGGTTCAGGAAACCAGGGAGACGAAGTACCCGATTGCAGTCAGTGCAAGCCGGGTCGCCGCCGAAGGTTATGGCTAGCAGTTTGAGCAGGGTTTCCTGCTGCTCAAAGGTCATGTTTTCGACCCGCCAAAGCACCTGGTATTTGCCCGGCGATGTGGACACGATTGCAGTCGGAATTGGGACCGTATTCGAGGTCCTTAGAGCGGCGAGTTTCACCTCTCCAATGGCGTCCAGATCAAGGTACAGATGCCGGACTTCAGCGATGTCTTCTTTCGTCCGTTTTCGGCTACCCAAAACCACGGGATTCGCGGCGAAATAGACATTCGCTCCGGTCGCGTTTTCATGCGCCAGCCAGCCCAGATACGAGGGCTGAAGCGTGCGCTCCAATGTGACGATTCGCTGGACGATTGTGGCCGGTGAAGTGCGGCGAAGGACGATCGCAATTGTCTCGCTGGGAGCGAATGATCGGCGGAGGAATTCGCAGGCGATCCCGATGTCGATCGGTTCTCTATGCGGCATGGTTTGCCTCTATGACGGGCTCGATCAGGAATCGCTTCGCGTCACGGTCATAGCCGCGAATGGCGAGAACTTCGCGGACAACTCTGCAACCCGGCTTGCGCTCGATGTGGACCACGAAATCGACGGCCTCTCCGATCTCAGCTTCGGTATCGGAGAATGTGCTCTGGGCGTGGCTGCGCATCACGAGATTGGCGAAGCGATGGAGGGCCTTTTCGGCAGAGTTTGCGTGGATTGTGGCCAACGACCCGGCGTGGCCTGTATTGAAGGAATCGAGCAGCGTTCGTGCTTCGGTTCCGCGGACTTCTCCGAGAATAATCCGGTCAGGACGCCAGCGCAGAGACGACTTCAAAAGATCGTCGAAGGAGATGCGGGACTTGAAGGTATCGGTCTGGCATTCGGCAGCCAGAACGTTCGGCTTCTCGATGCGCAACTCAGCCGTATCCTCGATGACTACGATCCGCTCGCCTGCCGGAATTGCCTGGGCAAGAATGTTCAGCAGGGTCGTTTTTCCGGTTCCGGTTCCGCCACTAATAAGGATGGTTTTGCCGTCCCGGATCTGTTCGCTTAAGTAGCCCGCAAGCGAGGTACTCAAGGTTCCGCGAGCGATGAGGTCATCAATGGTGAATCGGCGGCTCGTGAACTTCCGAATCGTGAGCGCCGGAGCTGGCCGAACAACTGGCGGAATCACTGCCGCGATGCGGCTGCCATCCGGCAGCTGCGCGTGCAGGAGAGGATTGTCTTCATCCAGTTTCTTCCCGAGGTGATTTGCGATCACCTCGAGCCCCGTTCGCAGTTTGCCCGCGTCGAATCGAATGCTCGCTTCCGGACGGACAATCCCATCACGCTCGTACCACCAGGTCGCATCGGGATTACCCATGATCTCGCTCACGCTTTCGTCGCGCAGAAGCAGCTCGATCGGCCGAAGGAACGGAAGGATCAGATCAAAGCTCATTGTGAGTGCCTCCGGTGGAGGAGGACCGGCCTAAGCGGCCGGTTCCTCCCCGGTGTCCTGGTCCTCCGGGCCGGATTTCTCAGCCCGGTCGAGCTTCAGGATCGAATCGACGCGGATTTCCCAAATGCGCCGTTTAAAGTCGGAATTCTTGGTTGCGATTTCCCGGCTGCGCAATTCGCCTTCGATCTGGACGTGCGCGCCCTTGGTCAGCGTTCCGGCAAACTCGGCGAGCTTGCCGAAGACGACGCAGCGATGCCATTCGGTCTGCGCGACGTACTGGCCGCTCTTCTTGTCCTTGTAGGAGGATTTGGTCGCGAGTGAGAGCGTTGTGAAGCTGCGGTTGTTGGCGTTGCGTACTTCTGCGTCACCGCCGAGGAATCCGATGAGGTTGATTTTGTTCTGGTACATGATTTCGTCTCCGTTTGTTGAATTTCCCGAACCTGCTCGGGTCACACCCAGCGAAGCCAAGCGAGGGGGCCCGGCTCCCAAGGCCGAAGCTCTGCATTTACGGAGGCTCCGGAGAAATCTTTTCGCTGTACTCTGCGAACAAGATTTCGTCCGGAAACCGTAACCCGCAGGGCGATGCAATCGAAGCAGAAGAGCAAGTCGCCGCCGGGCGCCGGCATTGCCCCGAAGCAGTGACCGAGCAGAAGCGCGGGATACCAAACGGCAGACGCCCTCTGGACCAATGTCCCACTCGATTCCCAGTGCAGAAAGTTCGCCAATACCACTCACAGGAGCTTTCGCGGCCATCTCTTCAGGGATTGCACCAACAACGCCGTCGAACTGAACTCCAACTTGCATCGAAAGGGCCGAGGCGACTCAGTCAGCGGAAGCTCCGGACATTGCGTGATCCTGGCGCCACAGCCAATCGTTCAGATCCGAGACGCGAAAACGCCAGACCTTCCCGACATGGCGGCCGAGGATTTGTCCGCGGCGGGCCATCTTCTGAAGCGTCTTTGGATGAATGCGAAGAAGAGCAGCGGCTTCGACGGAATCGAGCAACGGCTCAAATTCGGTGACAGGGAAGCGGGGTTGAGCTGGAACTTGAGAATTGCGGGATGGGAATGTGTACGTCATTGTGACCTCCAATGACGCGATGATGGCTGCGTTTTTCTGATCTGTCCAAGACCTTTTTGGTCAGCTGTGATGCCTGTAAGGCATAAATTGGGGGCGCTTGGCCACCCGAGAGAGTCACTCGACTCCACACGTATCGGAGAGTCACGAAGAATTTCTTGATCACAATTTTCGCTAACAGATTTCTCGAAGGCTCCAGACTAGACTTTGAGAGTTTTGGCCATTTCCCGATTTGAGTAGTTGCCGCGACTCGGTGGACGAGCCGGGAAGGGTCTTCAATGTATCGTGAACTTTGAAGGGAGCCTAAATCAACCTATCGGGCAGCTTTCATTTAATCAGTGCGAAGAAGGGCTGGTGGAAATTTCCTTGGAACCTAGACGAGGGCTCTGGTGTAGGGAAGTTCGCACCAGCCGCGACGAGAACGCAGTCTTCTGAATTGATTCTGCGCAAGAAGGATATCCTGTATGAATCCTTTTGAAAGCGAAGTCCATGCGTCTCTCGACGCGATTCTCAAGAACCCCGAGCCAGATTATTGTCAGGAACTCCTAGGTACGGATAAGGTTTCTGTTGACTACCCACCGCACAAAGCCGTCCGCCTCGTCGTCTCACTGCTATTTCTTTCGACTTGGCTAGTGCTTGAGACCTTACTTCTGATCGGTGCGCTTGTTTCCCTGAGCGCATTGATGCTGCCTCTGTCTATGCTGTGGCGTGCCACAGCCGCTTTGGCCATATTCGTCGCGCTCCCCGCCATTGCGCTAGCTTGGTTTCCGAAACACCTGTTCCCGTCAATGGAGCGAGCATGGTTGTACTGGTGGCACAACGCGAAACGGCGGAATTTCACCATCTTTGAACTTTCCCGTTTAAATCATGTCTTCTCCAGCCATTCGGTGGCCGCATTTACGTGGACAGTCTGCATCGGGATCTCCGCCCTTGCTATCTGTCTTCTACTTTTGTTTAGGTGGTGGCTGTGGGGCGCACTGGCAATGGCTTTAGCACTATGGCTCAAGACGGTGTGTAGGTTCGCCGCATTAAGTCTGAGCAAAAGGGTCATTAAGACGTTTACCGAGATCCATGGAGATGATATTGATGAAGTTGCGCAGGAGGCCGCTGATGCCGGGAGTCTCCCAGGTGATCGCACTCCGCGATCCTACAACCTACGCGGTCTTAGGACAATGCGAAGGTTACGAATGCCTGCGATCCGCTGTAGTTTTCTGCTGGCATATGCGACAGGCCTTAGCTATTTCGTGACGTTAGGCTTAGTGTTCACACCGGTGATGTGGTTTGCATTACACAATTGGGTGAAATACACCCCTGGGCCACAGATCGCAATGCTCGCAGCTGTTTGGCTTCTCGTCAGGTTTATTCGTATCTACAAAGCTAAAGACAATAGACAATTTCAATCGATACTACTGCGGCCATTTCAAGCGACCTCGTCCGAATACGCAAAGAACGCCATTCTTCCGGTTCTTGGCAGCGTAGGGGGCGGTATCACTGTAGAAGATTCCAGTTTCAGGAAGGCTAGACTCAGATCCATTCCTTTTGCCGTAAGACTAGATGTGGTGGCGGCGCTTAATTCGATGATCCCATATATTGTGAGCTCCGACTGGAAGACCGAGGTCGACACCTTAATCGCTGAGTCGGACGTTGCAGTAGTTGACGTTACCAAATTGACGGAGGACATAATCTGGGAAATCGAGCGATGCTTCAACCACCTTCCTTCTTGCCGCATAATCTTCATCGTAGAAACGTCATGCTTTGAAAACGTGGTTCGTCTTCTTCCTTCTCGACCCACATCGAGTGGCGAAACGACCGGCGAACCCCCGCGCCTGATTCGATACGAGCGTAGTTTTCGCGGACGACTCGCGTTCAAATGGAAGTTGTTGCAGGTGTTTCGCCAGATTCAAAGAATTGGCTAGCATTGGTAGAGATTGCACGGTGAAAGTGACGTGATCAGCTTATGAACAGTGACCGGGAGTCGCCGCAGAACTCCGAAAAGCCCAAATGACCACTCTCGAATGCAAGAGCTAGATAGCCCTGCGCGCCAGAGTTGTACTCCTCGCCTTTGATATACGGATTTGGACAATCCGGAATAATCACCGGCTCAAAGGTAGACAGTTCTGACTCCATTCTCCTCTATGTGATGTCCTTGGTGGGCGCAGTTGCTGTAGGGTAGGAGCCAGGAGAATCTCGAAAAATAAGGGTAGCCGCTATTGCCAGCGCATCCGCCGTAGAATCTGCCCACGGGATGACGATGGTAAAGCTAACAGCGATGCTCACTCCAATCAGCCGTGTACGTATGGTGCCGTACCGGTGATCCAATCGTCGAAGGACACATAGGTTTCAGAATCCTCCCGGACCCAAAGCCGCCGCCTCCCCTTTTTGTCCTTTGAACTAGTCACATATGGGTAAATTCCCAAGTATTCCCGTCCCTCATAGGAGTTGCTATTCGTGTCATACGCAGCAATCGGCAGAATTGCGCACTTGCCGTTCCTGCCGTCCATATACCCAAGCTCCCATGGCATCCATCGGGAACTTCTGGATCCGTCCGTTGATGCGAAGAACAGGGCCTTGCTTTGGCGTAATCTCTTTCTTACTTGTTCCGCTGCCTTTTTAGTCACGCTTTCGGGGGCGGGATCAACTTTCCAGTCCACGTAAACGGAGTATCGAAGCTCATCCAAGAATCTAATCGCTCCGTCAATGAGTTCCGGATCAAGATGGCTGTGAGAGAGAAAAATATCAAACGATGAAAGGGACGAAGCTTTTATTAGTGATTTTGACAGGGCGTCCGCCGAATCTCTGGCGTGGCCCCTTTGAGATCTTGCCAAATTCCTCAGCTGCGACTCGTTTAGTAGCCCCATTTTCCACTCCTGATGGAAGAGCTTCGTCCAATCCATGCCCCGAATCGGCATTCAAATAAGGAACGTCAAGGTAGTGAGAAGCTAGCTTCTGGCCGCTTCTGCAAAACTCAGGGCTGCTGCCGTGATTCGGCGCACGGAGATTTAGCGTTCACACTGAGTGTACCGGTGATGGCATGACTATTTCTTCTCATGCGAGTGTGATATTGGATTCAGATGAATGACTTTCTTCCTCGATGAAATGGCATATGCGACGATGTCGCCTGTGCCACCTAGGCCCTTTGATGGCCGTCCGTCCCACACGGCTAATATCAGGTCCGATTCGTCAACAACCATCTTTCCCGCTCTTAAGTAGGATTCCTCAGCTGAGGACGCTCCGGTCAATGTAACAACCTCTGTCGCCTGGTTCAATATCTTCAGATAGTGTTCGCGTTCCGGACCGGTGTGAAAACTCTTGTGGTATTCCTCGTTGGGCACAACCACCTTCAGCGGATTGCCACTTTCGAGAACCAGTTCCGCGAATAGTTGATCGGTTCCGATTGCTAGGGAACTGATTCCAAGCCAGGGACGAGAAAACCCAGCGAGGGAAGACTCGAGCTCGTTGCGGACCCAAATCCAGTCATTGGAGTTCTTCAGCCTTTGATGTCCGGTGACGCCTACTGTGATCACTAGCGGCCCCTTATATGCGCCGGTCTTCGGCAAGACCGCGATAAGCCTTGCCTTGCACGGTGAGTTCGACATGTCCTTCATTCATGGCAGCAAAAAAGAGGTCAGGATGCTCCACCGGCTTGAGCAAGCGAGCATTGCGAAAGATCTTGAACTTGTCGAAAACCTGCACGTGCTCTGGGATCGCACTGGGATCAGTGTGTTCGTATGTCTTATTCAATCGAAATCTGTATTCCGGCGTTGGAAAGAAAGAAACAAGTTCACGTAACAACTGATCGGGCACCTCGGGGTTACAGCGTCGAACTGGAGATAGACGCACGGCATAGGACTTGTAAAGTGGCCGTTGGTCAAAGGCTCCTAGCGACTGCTCTACGAACGCATAGATTGACGCAGCAGAAACGTGGCCACGAATATCCGCGGCCGCGCCTTTCAAGGCGGTCAGAAGCAAGGATGTAAATATAGAACGCCCCTTGGAAATGACGGCGATTTCGGTCGGACGAGACGCCGCCAGAATCGTCACTCCTTCGCGGATTTGCGCTTGGTTCATCATTCCGAATCTCTGCGGCGGTAAATTCCCGGCTGCTCCGCTATTGCAACAGTCCAGGATCAGGAGCACTTCTGAGGCACTCGAATCGTTAGCAAGTTGCAACAACTCATACATCGCCAGACCCGGGTCATCCTGGGAAGCATCTTGAGTCATTAGGTAGCCCCCGAACTCCGAAAACACTCCGTGGCCAGAGAAATAAAAGGCGATATGACCGTCGAAGTTGTTGAAGAGCCGCAACCATTCCTTGCGTAAGGTTATTCGCGACACGCGGGGGCTATCGCTATTTGGCAACACTCTGCATTCGTAGTTTCTGCTTCCGTCGTCATTTCTTTCAAGGAGAGCAGCCATGTCCGCGGCATCTTGGCGGCAACCCTTTAAAGCAGTCACGTATTCGTAGTCGTCAATCCCCACTAACAGCGCACGGCTTGGCATTGTTAATCTAGTCTCGCGTTTCGAGGCCTTATCATTGGCAAATGGTATGATAATTTCCCGTTTGACCTATGGCAATTGGATTCGTGTGAGGCTCTCATGATTAAGCAATTTAGAGATCCTAGGTTGTCGTTGTGGCAATCGGCGATCGACGAAGCCGTAGTATCCGCTAGTCAGAGGGAATTGAAGAAATCTGCGACCGGCATCGCAGTCTTTGATCGCCCTGACCAGCGAGAACCTCTGGTGCGCGATACAGCGGACTTCTGTGCTGCGCTCGACAATCATGTCCCGGAACAAGAACTCGAAAAGGGGGTCATGCAAGTTGTCGGCCGTTGTTCAAACTTGGCATTCAAGGCGGCAAGCACTTTCATCAAGAATTTGGTCTTGGGCTACCCCTTCGATGAAAACGAAGCCAGGAACGAGTTAATGGAGAAGTTTGGCAGCTGCGATTCCCGCTACGCGGACGCTGCGATCCTTTATGCCAAATTCCTGACGAGCGGTTCCCACATTCCATACCGCACTCACGTAGATCTCTCTGATTTCGTAATCGAAGACCTGCCGGAAGCAGCCTTAATCGGATTAGTAGCTGACTGGGGGACTGGACAAGGCGAGGCTCGGATTGTTTTGCAGCAAGTCGCGAAAAAAAATCCCAACATCGTCATACATCTGGGTGACATTTATTACGCTGGCACTGAGTTCGAAGTTCAGAACTATTTTTATCGACCTTGGCGAAGTATTTTAGGCGCAGCTGGAAATCCGCGCAGCTTTTCTCTTGCAGGCAATCACGACATGTATTCCGGGGGGATGGCCTATTACAGTCTCCTAGACCAACTAGCTCAGCCGGCAAGTTACTTCTGTCTTCGAAATAAATATTGGCAGGTTATTGGGATCGATACAGGCGTGAATGCCAAGTTTGGTGTGGATCCAACCACCCTTAAAGAGAGCGAGGCAGAATGGCTAGTGGACAAAATTGAAAACCGAGGCAATCGAAAGACTATCCTCCTCTCACATCATCAGCTATTTTCAGCAGATGAGAAGTTCGTCGGGCAGAGTTTTAACATTCCTCTGTACAAGCAGGTCGCGTCAGTGTTGGGTAATGTGGATATCTGGTTGTGGGGGCATGAGCACAATCTCGTCATCTACGAACCTTACATGAATCTACGCCGTGCACGATGCATTGGCTGCGGCGCTTTCCCAGTAGGAAAGGAAGAACTCCCTTCCGTTCATGTGAACGCCGATGTTCCGTGCAAGACGGTGAGTTTGGCAAGGCGGGGGGACTTCTATCAACATGGGTACGCGATGATCCAGTTGGACGGGCCGAACGCATCTGCTGCATATTTTCAAGATGGAGATGAGCAAAACCCCCTCTATAAAGAAGATTTGTAGCCCGGCGGTGCTTCTAATCGCGTCCGTTTGCCTGGACTATGAGGTCGTAATGATCGTTTTCGACAGTTGAAGTTTTGCACATCCGTTAACCTATAGCAAATCAATGAAGTCGCTTATGTTTTTGTCGTTCCAGGCGAACGTGTTTACACCTTCCAGATTCGTTCGATCATCTGAGTAAGCGTAGATACCTCGCAACCGCTTCTTCTCTTCCTTGGCGCATTGAATCTCCCATTTCTGACCGCTGGAAGTCAAGGAATTCTTGCTCACTAGAACGATGACTCCGTCGCAGCGCTTGATTCGCGTCCGAACACGGTCTTTCCAATCCTTGTCGTAAGGTTGCTTGACCGACATATCGATAAACTCGAAGGGGGCCCTTGGATGCAGAGATTGCCCCTTCAAGAAATCTCTCTGTCTTTCATCTTCGATAGCAAATGCAATGAAGACTACTTTCTTGTCTGCCATTATTCCTCCTAGAGAGCCCGAAGAAAATTGATCACTTAAGATTATGCGGCGGAAGCATCAATGGCAAGGATCTCAATTACAGTGGGACCCCGGGAAATCATGACCAGGTTGCCCCGGTGCGCAAAACGATCAGTCGCAAGGGCAACCTCGGGCAAGCTGCGAAGCGATCCGCAGCAAGGTCGCTTCTTCTCAGTGCGCAAGGCTCGGTGTCCACCACCGCCTTATATCACGCCGACTGCCACAACTAGGAGTCGATTGCCCGGCTAACGGAGTATCCCCAGATTCGTTAGCCTGTTCGTCATTGCTGCACTGCTCACCTGGAATCGCTTCGCCAGCATGCTTATGGCATCTTCATCGTCGAGATTGAGTTCGTTGTTTCGAATTTCCTGCTGGACCAGCTTCTTCGGCATTAGCAACGCTGCGCCCAGCTGGTTGGCTTCCACCTCGTCTCGATCAACTCCCGCCGATGAACTGGCATCGCGACGAAACGCCACGTAACGGTCGATGAACAATTGTGGCTTCCCGCCTTGCTTGGCGTGCAATAAGAAGTGCGCGATTTCGTGTGAAATGGTGAACCGCTGGCGGACTCGCGCATGACCCGAGTTGTATCCTATAGCGCCACGCTCGCCTCTGATAATCAGCATGCCCGAAACATCTTCCCCGAGCGCGCCCGCTTCCATGGTCAGATTCAGGCGCTGGGCGACCAGGTCGATGGCGACGGGCACACGGAAGGTGTCGGTGTCACGCAGTGTCTTTTCCGCCTTAGCTTCGAGGTTTTCTCTGCTCATGCGACTTCCTATCAGCTCGTGGTGTTTCGATCGTCGCGTTCAGCTTGCTGGCGAATCCGGTCAATAGCTTTATTCTCGCCGAGTCTCCCTTGGCAAAATCTTCGATCTGCTTCATCATCGTCTTTTCGAGCTCAACCGTGGTTGACGTCGCGAGCAATTCGTCGCGGCTGGGAATCAGCAAAGTCAAATCGGATCCCAGGAGCTCGGCTATCTGCCAGAGCAGGTGCAATGGAGCGTGCTGCCGGCCCGCCTCGATGTTGACCATAGACGCCCGGCTGATTCCCAGGCGCTGCGCAAGGGCTCCCTGGCTGAGCTTCTGGCCTTGACGCTCTCTCGCCTGACGGATCTTGCGTCCCAATTCGCGATAGAGATCATCGAAGTCCGCCATTAGACGCAAATTACAGTTTCTAGATGCCGTAGGTCAATCTCGGCAAACATGTTTAGGCAGCAAACATGTTTATGTAGCACTACATTGACAGTAAAAGCGGATTGAGTCAGTATAGTAACCGTTCGGGGTATCAAGCTGCCATTCGGTCCTGATCGCCGCACGAGGCCCATTTTCCCCGGCCAAACGCAATCCGACATCCCTTGAGCGACGCGGCAAGTAATCGATCCGCAAGATACGAAAAACACGGCATCGCGGTGGCCGAGAAACGCCGCTCATGAATGAACGATGAAAAATGCAGTGTGCGCGGCCGTTTTCGACGTTTTCCACAGGCTTTATATGTAGAGGCCAGTTTTTCGGACAGTCAGCTTTGTTCCTCTCGTCTGCCTAGTTCCATCAGTGCTCGATGAAAGATTGGCTTCTCCGGCTCCAAAAAGCGATCTGAGGGGCCGTAAGCACGTGCAAGGAGAAGTGCGCGAAAAAAAGTTCGATCTCTGCGCCCCAAATGGCGATTGAAAGTGCCTTTAGTCGGTAGAGAGACTTGCGCATCGGCTTACTCCTGCCCTTAGGTACGGACCATTTCATCTTTGGCGGTGAATTCATGAGTCTTACTCCCCCACTCCAGAAACTGGTATTCGCCTTGGCCGTGGCGCGCGAACTGCACTTCGGCAGGGCGGCAAGGCGACTCAACATCTCGCAACCCTACCTCAGCCGGACGATCCTGGAATACGAAAGCGAACTTCGATTTGCGCTCTTCCGACGAAATCGGCGCGTCGTGGAGGTCACAGGTGCCGGGCGAGCCTTTCTAAAACATGGGAGGGACATACTCGCAGACATTGACAGCGCCTACGGCAGAGCGGTGGAGGAGGGCCGACTTACCTCCCGCCAGAACGCATCATCCTTGGTGATTGGCTGCTCGGCTTTCGTTGCCCCGCGCCTTCGCTGCCAAGCGCGATCGATTCAGAGGCTCCGGTTTCCGGCCCTTCACCTGGAACTTCGGGTGGCCAGTTCGTCGGAAACATTCGAATCTATCGGAAGTGGTGTGTTCCATGCGGGCCTGACATTAGGGCCGCTCGACCGGGACGATCTCGCACAGTTCCTAATCCGTTTCGAGCGCCTGCATGCTGTCTTTCCCCGTGCCCAATGCGCGAACGGCTCCGGAGAAATAGCTCTCACCGATCTCCGAACACGTCCACTGATCGTTCCTTGCTCGGAGCGGACGCATCCAGCGCTGCATCGATGGCTCGTCGAACAGTGTGCGAAGGTCGGGTTCAAGCCGAACATCGTCGAGGAAGTGCCATCGTCCGACGGCGTTTTCGATCTCGTCCAGGATGGAGTCGGAATTGCAATCCTTCCCGGCGAGGCATGTGACGCAATGCCGCCGGATCTTCAATGCTCACCAATTTCAAACCTGGAGCCAGTACAGGTCGTTCTGGCATACCGGCAGGGAGCTCCCATCCAGGTACAGAAGGTCGTAACGGAGATTGCTAATTCCCTGCGGCATTTCGAGCAGAAAAGAAAAATATCTTCTCGCGCCGTGCGCTCTGCCAAGCGTCCCGTGGTTTCCATCACTTCCAAGCGGCCCCGGACTAATAGCTGGAGGGCATCAAACACGGCCTGAAAGGAATTGGACAGGAATTCTGCTTCGCGTCAATCTCTGGGCATGACCTGCTCGATCGAGGCCAATTCATAGCAACGGAGGTACACCAAATGAATCTCTCGCCCGCATGGCGGAGGCACTTTCGACCATTGCAAGACTCGAAAGCGATCTTCCTGCTTCTTCTGCTCGTGCCGGCCGCCGCGCATGCGCAAGCAGTGGGCGGCTCACCCTTCGACACGGGTTTTTCCGCCATGCAGAACCTGTTTACCGGAACGGTTGCCAAAGTCGCCAGCCTGATCGCCATTGTTGTTGGCGGCTACCAGTTCGCTCATGGCGAACCCGGCGCGAAGAAGACTCTCGCCGGTGTTGCCGCTGGTACTGGCATCGCTGTTCTCGCCACGAATGTCCTGACCTGGCTCTGGGGAATCTGAACTCAGTGTTCTCTCAGAGCTACAACCTCAACCATCAACCAATGCCTACGCGAGGGGCAACGATGCAGACACACACTACTCATCGGCGCGCAAACCGAGTCTACAAGAGCCTGCACAAGCCCCTCACGTACCTCGGCGTGGAACGAACGCTGTTCTTCTTCGTCTGTGTGGCGGCTGTCGGCGCCTTCAATCTGTTCAACAGCCTAGTCGCCGGGTTGCTCCTCTTCGCAGGCGGGTTTGTTTTCGGGTGCTGGGTGACCGGGAGCGATCCTGCTCTTCTTCGCATCCTGGCGAAATCGGAAAAGTACAGGGCACGTTATGACGCGGCCAAGCAATCTCTGCCGCATGTGGAGGTCCGCTGATGATGCGCATCGACAAGATCATCAAGGCGTGGAGGGAGTCCGCGGCTCTGAATGATCACATCAATTTATTGGGACCCTGGAGTGAAACGGTCTTTCTGACCAAGAGTGGAGACCTGGGTGTTGTGCTCCGTGTTCCGGGAGTCGATTACGAGAGCCTGGATCACACCGGCCAAGAATACGCGGTCAAGCGGCTCGAAGCTGCCCTCAAATCGTTCGGCCCTGGGTTCCATGTTTATCAGTATTTGTTCAAGTCGAATCGTCCAGACATCCCGTTCGCGAGCTATGAAGACCCGGTCGTCCAGACCGAAGTGAATCACCGGCGGGAGTTCTTCCGGGCCAAGCGCGACGATCTCTATCAGATTGAGATCTTCTACTGCATTCTTCTTCGCACAGCTCATGCAAAGACAGGAATCGGGCCGGCCTTCTCCAGGTTGGCCGAGAATCCCGCTCATGCATTCGAAGAATTCCGGGCCCAGTTCGCAAGCGGTGGCATGAAGACCCTGCTGCGTACTGAGATTGAAAGTGACCGCGCTCTCCTAGAACAGCGCGTCGAGGCGTTCGTCCGACAGCTGGGTGATTTGATCCCAATAGAGATTTTGAACCAGCGGGGCCAATTTAGGTTCTTCCGCCGCCTCTTGAACTACGATGACTGGCGCATTGCAGGGAATCCGAAGTACACGCAGTTTCTCGACTATCAGGTCGTCAACTCGGATATTGAGGCCGAGCGCGATCATCTGCGGGTAGGCGATCACTTCGTACGAGTGCTGACGATGAAAGAGGCTATCGCCGAGACGAGACCGCTGGTCCTCGATGCGCTGCTCAAGATTCCGGGCAACTTCTGTGTGGTGACGGAGTGGACACAACTCCCTGCTGATAAGGCGCGAAAGGAAGTGAACAAGCGCCGTCGCCACTTCAACGTCTCCAAAACTGGCTTCATATCGCAGTTGGGCAACGATCCAATCAAGACGAACCCACGCGATGTGCTGGTCGATGAATCGAAGCAGGCCGATATCGAAGACCTCGGCGACTGTCTACGCGCATTGGGCGACGGGCAATCGCTTGGCGAGTTCTCGTTGACCATTGTTCTCTACGGTCGTGACAGAGACGAAGTCAATCGACTGGTGGGCGAGTTTGCCGGCGTGTTTACGAATGCCGATGGGAGCCTGTTCATCGAAACCTACAACCAGCTCAACGCCTACTTTGCCACGGTGCCCGGTAACTACGTGATGAATCTCCGTCGTTTGTTACTGCTCACTTCAAACTACGCGGATCTTTCGTTTCTCTTCACAATTCTGCCGGGAGAGAAGTGGAACCAGCATCTCAGTGCGGAGTACCTGGCGGTTCTTGAAACCGATAACAGCACGCCGTACTTTTTGAACCTGCACAACGGCGAAGTTGCCCACACCTTGATTCTGGGCATGACCGGAAGCGGCAAATCCTACCTCTGCAACTTCCTGCTCCAGAATGCACAAAAGTACGATCCGCTGACGTTCATATTCGATATTGGCGGCAGCTTCCAGTCGCTGACCACGATCTTTGGCGGGAGCTACCTGAACGTGGGTCGCGAGTCGCGCGACTTCACGATCAATCCGCTTTCGCTTCCACGGACAGAGGAGAACCTGCAGTTCTTGTTTGCCTTCTTCCGAACTCTGATAGAGGGAAATGATGCGCGGCATCGGCTCGATTACAGGGACGAACGCAAGCTCTGGGACGGAATCGAACGCGTTTACGTTCTCGAACCGGAACAACGCACGGTCTCGAACTTTGCAAACATTCTCGGCGAGCTTAAGGATCGGCTGCATCGTTGGACACGGCAAGGGCAATACGGGTTCCTGTTCGATAACCCCGAAGACACGCTCTCGTTCAGCCAATTCCAGACCTTTAACTTCGCTGGCTGGGGAGACGCGCCTCAAGTCCTCGAGCCACTGCTCTTTTACGTTCTGCACCGGGCAAGCAACGAAATCACCGATCCTACCAGGCTCGCTACCTTCAAGACGTTTCTCCTCGACGAGGCATGGCTCTTCATCCGCAATGAGACCATCCGCAACTACGTCGTCCAGGCACAGAAGACCTGGCGCAAGCATAACGCTGCGATGATCCTCGCCACCCAGTCCGTCAAGGAACTGGAGGAATCCGGGATGTTGCATATCGTCTCGGAAAGTTGCCCTACGAAGATCTTTCTGGCCAACCCGGAGATGGATCGCGACCTCTATCGGGAAGCGTTCCATCTGAACGACACGGAGCTTGAACTGATCGCCGGCCTGGTTCCTCCGGGGCAAATGCTGATCCGGAAGGCACAAAGCTCAAAGAAGGTACAACTGAACGTTGATTCTGTCTCGCACTGGATGGCGACCAACAACGCGCGCGACAACCTCACCAAGCGTGAATACTTCGCGCGCTTCGGTATCCCTGAAGGCTTACTCCGACTTGCCCAGGACTATCCCTTCCGGCCACGCACGGCGGCCGGCATCTCCACTTCCAACCACGAAGGAGCCGTTGCATGAATCGTTCACTTCCTCTCTCAACCCTACTCATGATTGCTCTCGCGTCATCCCTTGCGATAGCACAGGACCCGGCGGCGCGCACCGTCCAGGTCCACTCGCAGGACATTGTCCCAATTCACGCAAAGCTCAAATACACGACGCTGATTGAAGTGCCGACCTCGGAAAAGATCATGGAAGCCGCCACAGGCGACAAGGAGTTCTGGGTGGTCGACGTGGTGGGCAACTTCTGCTTTGTCCATCCGGCCAAGGCCGGAATCGCTACAAATCTCAATCTCATTACCGACAAGGGCAACATCTATAGCTTCACACTGCAGGATGTGTCGGACAGTTCAGTAACGCCTGATCTCAAGGTCCTGATCGAGCCCGCCGATCATTCGTCGCTTGTCGCATCATCTGGGCCCGCACAATTTGTTCCTGCTGCTCAGCTCGAGCAATCGAAGGAGCAGCTCGCCGCAGTCCAGGCGCATGTCACGCAGGTCGTGGACGAATACAAGAGCGCATATCCGCTCGCCCTGAAATTCGACTACGCTTTCCATCCGAATGAAGCGCCGTTCGATGTGCTGTCGATCTTTCACGATGACAAGTTCACGTACATCAAAACTGCGGCACCGGAAAAGTTCAGCGTGTACGACATGAAGGACGGCAAACCGAACCTGGTCAACTACGAACTCCGTGACGGAACTTACATCATCCCGAAGGTCATGGATTCCGGGTACCTGGAATTGGGCAATAAACGCATGGAATTCACGCGGAAGGGATGACGCAATGGCAGAGCAAACTATTCAACCCGAACAGGTAGCCGTAGCTGATGCGGAGTTGCATCGCACCAAGGCCGAGCCCAAGGGTGTCATGAGGAAGAACGCCAAGGTGTGGATCTTCCTCGGAGCATCGGCGGCGGTTGTGGCTGCGGCGATCGTCAGCACCTATGGCAAGAAGGCTCCCGGCCATTCTTCTGCGTCGCAGCATGAAGCCCCGCAGCCGACCATTCAGGACAACACGGACAACAATGTCCAAGACCTCAAGAATCAACTTGCCGCCGAGCGTCAGAAAGAAGCACAGGCTGCCGCGGCGCAAACACCGTTGACAAATGACGCATCGTTGGCAGGCGGCACACCTGCGCAGCAGGTAGTTGCCGCGGCCTACGGGCCCACTGGGCAAGGAACATCGTGCACACCGGGCCAACCGTGCCAGCAACAAGGAGTCTATGCACAACCACAGCTTTCTCCACAACAAGAACAGGCGCAGCAACTGGCCGCCAGGGAGCGGGAACTGGCATATAACGCTCGATTTGCATCGAACCTTGTTTATACGCACTCGAGCGACGCACAGGCGGCATCTCGTACGGATGCGAATCCGCATCTGGACAGTGAGACGCAGGCGGCGATGAGCCAATCTCCCGACCGGACGGCGAGCAGCCTTGTTTCGACTCGTGAGGCGTCGGAAAAGAAGAGCAGTTCGGCCGACGATGCAGCCACCAAGCGGAGCGCCGAGGTCAATATCGATTCCGCGATTGGCCAGCCCTACGTAGTTCATGAAGGCCTGACGATGGACACAATCCTCATGAATCGGCTCGATGGCGATTCACCTGGTCCGGTGAAGGTCCTGGTTTCCAGCCCGGTCTATTCGCACGATCGTCAGCATGTGCTTGTTCCCGACGGAACCGTTGTGCTTGGTGAGGCGCGCAAGATCGGGTCAAGCGGGATTGGCCAGCAACGTCGCATTGCCGTTGTATTCCATCGCATGATCATGCCCGATGGATATTCTGTCGATCTAGATCAGTTTCACGGTCTCGATCAGATCGGCGAAGAAGGGCTGAAGGATAGGGTCAACAACCACTACCTTCAGATCTTTGGGACCTCGATTGCCTTGGGTGTAATTTCCGGCGCCGGCGAGATCGAATCCGGTGGAGGAACGATCTCGACCAGCGGTTCACAGGCGTTCACGACGGGTGCCGCCTCAAGCGTCTCGCAATCGGCGACAACCGTGCTCGACCGGTTCATTCAGATCCCTCCCACGATCACAAATCGGGAGGGACATCGCGTGAAGGTGTACTTCACGCAGGACATGCTTCTCCCTGCATACGACAACCACTCGATTCCACAAACGTTTTGAGGAGATTCATTCATGCTCAAGGCCGCACTGTTCACAACTCTCAGCGCAGCTTCATTGATGGCTCTGGCTGGGTGTGAAAGTCACCAACGAAAGGTTGATCAACTTCAAAAAGCGTACGACGGCTTAGAGGCGCAATTCAGAAAGGATTGCTCAGACACATACCTGCAGGCGAAGCCAACTCTGAGCCCGAAATGTCAGGAAGAAGATCGTAAGACGAAAGATGCTTGGGCGCGATTGCAAGCCGAGCGCGCCGCAAAATAGCAGACTAACGGAGGACAAATGAAGAGCACAATATTCGCTGCGGCGATCACTCTCGCCGTGAGCTCGCAGGTAGCTTGCGCCCAATTCGGGTCCGGCATCGTCTTCGATCCGACACAATCTGGTCACGCGATTCAGCAGATCACGCAAGGAAACCAACTTTACACGACGACCGTGCAGACGACGCGGAATGTGATCGCTGCATACAACCTAGCCCAGCGTATGGCTTCTCTGCCGCAGAACCTCTATACCTCGTATAGCAATCTCGGCCGTCAGCAATGGATCGTTCTGACTCGGCCTGCAAACACATACGGGAATTCACTGCCTTGGATGAATGCTGCTACGACCGGGAATGGAGCGTCCTCTGCAAATCAAACCTCAAGCTTTCCACGGTCGGGGCAGATCTCTGGATATTCAGCTCTGAGCAGTCAGGGCCAGCAGGCGATTGCGGCACAAGGAGCGACAGTAGATCTTTCCGATGCTGTTAACGCAAGTAATCTGCAAACGGTTGGCACGATCCGCGCAAATGCGACACAGCGTGAGGTAGATATCAGCCAGCTCGAAGCCGCCTCGCATTCGAGTGATCCCGCTCAGCACACGGAAATGGCCGCACTTCAGCGGATCAATCAGGCCCTTTTAATTGAACTTCGCACGCAGCAGGAAACCAATCAGATCCTGCAAGGGCAGGCGCTGCAACAGATCGTTGGCCAAAAGGTGCAGCAGGACAACCTAAAGGCACTCTTTCAGGCCGGAAACGGGTATCAACAGAACTTCAATTATCTGACGCCTCAGCAGACGAGTGCGGGGACGCAGTGGGCATTTCACTATTAGGTCGGTTGGAGGCCGGTGATGGACTTTCTGATTCTGATCAAGAACGGCTGTGACAATTTGACGGCAACTGTGTCGCCTTCTATCGACGCGCTGGGATTGCATATGGTTATCGCCCTTGCAACCATCATGCTTGTCTGGTTTGGTGTGCAGGAGGCACTTGCATCTGCGCAGGGGGGGCCAGGATTCAGCATCGCAAAGTTCGTAAGCTTCTTTGTGCTGATTACGTTCGCGTACTGTTTTGTACGTTTCTACGACACCTCAATTCCGGGCATCGGGTATTCGCTCAAAAGCTTCATCAGCGGAGGAACCAGCACCCTCGTCGACTACATTGGCAATGACTCTACCCAGGAAGTGCAGAACACAATTCATCAAGCTCTGGGCAAGATCGGAAGTTTGTCTCCAGCATTCACTGAACCCTACACATTACTCTGCACTTTTACAGTTCAGCTCGTTCTGAGCGTGCTTGCTGGATTGATCTCCGTGATTCTTGCATACGGTGCAATCGGAGCAACCGTGATCGGAATTCTTGGTCCGGTTTTCATCCCCTGGATGGTATTCGACAAGACTGATTTTCTCTTCTGGGGATGGTTGAAGGCGTTTCTTGGTTTCGAGTTCTATAAGGTCGTCGCAGCGGCGACCATGAGTGTGATGAGTCACCTCCTTATCAACTATCTGACAAGCGGAGCAATGAACGTAGATGCGCCCCAACGATTGATTATCGTCATGCCTGGCCTCCTCATGCTCTGCTTTATCGCTGGTTTTGTCTTGTTCAAAATCCCGACCATGACCGCGAGCCTCTTCTCCGGTCATGTTGGTGGTCACAGTAGCGGACTGGGCGGATTAGTCACGGCCGTAGTTGCACGGGCGCTTTAGCCCGAATGGAGGTCAACATGAGACAACCCGATCTCACACGAGCAGCGGAAAAATATCTCGAACAATACGGAGAGCCGCTGGTGATGAACACATATTTGAAGATCACGGTACTGGTGCTATGTGCCATCTGTCTCGCACTCGCGGCCCTCGTATACCGGAGCCAGAATGCGCTCGCATCGATGCATCCGATGGTCGTGCGCATCAATGATGTTGGCCGGGCTGAAGCGATCGACTATCGCAACTTTCAGTACCGGCCCCAGGAAGCGGAGAACAAATACTACTTGTCGCGGTGGGCCGAGCTCTACTTTAGCCGCAACCGGTTCACCGTTGAGCGGGACCAGATGAACGCGCTTTACTTTCTGAACGGTGACGTGCAGCGCGCGGTCATCGATCAGGAACGCAAGGACAACCTCATTCAGTCCTACGTCAGGGACTCGGGCCTGCCTTTTGTCGATGTCGAGGTCAAGAATGTCGTACTCGATGATTTGCGCCAGTCCCCGTTTTCGGCGCGCATCGAGTTCGAAAAGGTCTTCACGAATCCTGCGGACCACAGCGAAGTGAAACGCGAACGCTGGACGGCGACGGTCACCTACGTCTTTCGCGAGAACGTGAAAAACAACGAACTCGCGGTGAATCCACTGGGGTTGACGATCGTACGTTTCCGCGCCGACCAGGCATTTAGCTAGCGATCGAACCCACGGATTCTCAATATTTGCCCTGGCCAACTCTGGCACCCGCACCCTAAAGCGGGTCTAGCGGGTCCGAGGGAAACTCTGTCGCGAACACGATATAGAGAGGAACCGCCGGCCTGATTTTCGGCTACCCTCAAAGCAGGCCAATCGTGCTCGCCACCCCAAAGGAGGAAAACATGAGGCGAGTACGAGTACGACATCAACGAGGAAGTCTGCAGCGTGAAAAGCGCCAGAAGTCTGGTGAGACCGTTTGGGTCTTCCGCTGGTATGAGGTCCAGCTGGATGGAACCAGGAGATATCGCAAGGCTGTGATTGGCACGGTTAGCGAGTTCAAAACCGAGGCCGAGGCACAGAAGGCGGCCGACTCGCTGCGACTAGACGTAAACGAACAAACCCCGCGACAGAAATTGCAAGCAATCAGCTTTGAGACGTTGGTTGAGCACTACAGGCAACATGAACTGCCGGACGTGGTGCACGGTACCAGACCGCTCGGCAGCGAACCCGGAGACGACGACACGCGAAAGTCGTACTCCACCCAACTGACCTACCAGGGCTACCTCAGAAAGTGGATTCTCCCCCGTTGGCGCTCGTACAGGTTGACGGAGGTGAAACCAGTCCAGGTTGAGCAATGGCTGAAGTCGCTACCTATGTCGAAAGGATCCAAGGCGAAGACCAGGAACATTATGAGCGCTCTCTATAGTCACGCACAGCGGTGGGAATGGACGACGTACAATCCCATCCGTCATGTACGGCAGAGCGCGAAGCGTGCTCGAATTCCCACCATCCTGACACCACAGCAGTTGAAAGAGCTGTTGGAGAACCTGGTGGATCTTCCCAAAACCGCAGTTCTGCTCGGTGCATCGACCGGCCTTCGGGTCGGAGAGTTGCTCGGGCTGAAGTGGGAGGATATCGATTTCGAGAACTTGGAACTTCGCCTAACCCGCGATGTCGTCAAACAGCGAATCGAACGCTGCAAGACGGAGGCTTCGAGAAAGCCGGTTCCGATCGATGCGGCCGTTGCCGAGATCCTGTGGGAATGGCGTCTGCGGTGCGCCTATAACCAGCCGAAAGATTGGGTGTTTGCGAGTCCCGCGCGACGGGGCAAGCAACCCTACTGGCCGAGTTCCATCTATCGGGTGTATCTCAAGCCGGTTTTAGAGAACATCCTGAAGATCAAGGAGCCGGTCGGCTGGCACACGCTGCGGCACAGCCTGGGCACGCTAATGAAGGCGAACGGAGAAGACGTGAAGACGATCCAGGAGACGCTCCGTCATGCCAACTTCAAGGTGACGATGGATGTGTATACGCAGGGCATAACGGCGATCAGGCGTAGCGCCCACAGCAAGGTGGTGCGTCAGATCATGGGTATTGAGGAGGGGAAAGATGACGAAGAGTAGAACTGGCTTTCCACAAGTGGAAATCCTTATCGAACCTTTTCAAACCCACGTTTTTTCGGCCCGAATCTTGCAAGTCTTTTATTTTGTTGGCGTCCCCGACGGGATTTGAACCCGTGTTATCGCCGTGAAAGGGCGGTGTCCTAGGCCGGGCTAGACGACGGGGACGCTATTGGAAAGGGCAGAAAAACGGTCAGATTGGCCGAAATGCGCCCTTATGAAGGGTACCAACCTGTTGAATCCATGTCAAAGAAGCTGATCCAGTTCTCCGTCGTCCGTTTCCAGTTGTCAGTTCTGAATCGCCGAAACAGGCAATTCAGCCGAACTAGAAGCTGCAGAACCGATCGCACACGAGCTCCCATCCCCAATATAGAAGCTCCTGCGGAGCGCCTGTATGTGTCAGAGGTTTGTTTTCAGTTGTTCGTTCTGAAATCGGCGGAACAGGCGATGATCCAAAGTGTGGCAAGCGGTTTTGTGCTGCGGAGCAGTTCATGTTCGCTTGTTGATGCCTGCATCGACCAGGGAGCTCGGGCGGGCGCCTTGATCCCTGATCTGCCTTAAAGAGAGGGGAGCTAAGGAAGGCGTGGCTGGAGCGGTCGACATCACAGCAGACCGGGTGACAACAAGGCGCATGGCACAACGGCGATTTTTTGCGACAATCTGCTGGTTTGGTGCATCACCCACGCGAGACAGCGCCTGAAATTCTGATTCAGAAAAAGGCTTGGAATTGGCATTGGATCACATGAGCCGGCTGCGGTCGGGTTGTACCATAAATGCTGCATTTCATAGTCCATCGACCCGCAGAGGGTGTGAAACTGAGTAAGGGGTCCTTATTTTGAAACGCATTTTTTGTGCAAGCAGCACATTGCTCTTCATTGTGGCTGTAATCGGATGCCAGAAGGCACCGCAGAAGGCTCCCCAGGCAGCGGCTGGGATGCAGGCGATGCCGGTGAAGACGGTAGCGGTGCAATTGCAGCCGGTGGCCCAGAGCAACGAGTACATGGCGACGATCAAGTCGCGGCGGTCGGCGACGATACAGCCGCAGGTAAACGGACTTCTGACCAAAATCCTGGTACACAGCGGCCAGCACGTGAAGGCCGGCCAGGCTCTGATGGAGATCGATCCGCGGCAGCAGCAGGCGACGGTGGCTTCGCAGGGCGCGACGGAGCGGCAGAAGAAGGCTTTGTACGATTATGACGCGATCGAACTGGGTCGCCAGAAAAAGCTTTTCGACGCCGGCGTGACGAGTAAAGATGCGCTGGACCAGGCGCAACAGGCTTACGACAACGCCAAGGCCGACTATGAGGCGGCCCGGGGAACGCGCGACATGCAGGAGGCTCAGCTTGGGTACTATACAGTTCGCGCGCCGTTCGATGGGGTGGTCGGAGATATTCCCGTACACCTGGGGGACTATGTTTCTCCGCAGATGTCGCCGACGGCGATGCTGACGACGGTGGATCAGCCTGGGGATATCGAGGCTTATATCTATATTCCGACCGAGCGTTCAAGCCAGGCGCGCATCGGCCTCGAAGTGGAGCTGTACGACACGAGCGGAAAACTTCTGGAGAAGACGAAGATCGATTTCTTGTCGCCGCAGGTGGATCCGAATCTGCAGGGTATTCTGGCAAAGGCGCCTGTGCACTCCACGCCTGAGATCATGCGCAACGCGCAGTTGATCAAGGCAAAGGTTATTTGGAGCACGAAGCCGATGGTGGTGATTCCGGTGCTTGCGGTGACGCGGCAGGGCGGGCAGCCTTTTGTGTTCGTCGCTCGGAAGCAGGCGAATGGGCAGTTCATTGCTGCGCAGACTCCGGTCGTCCTGGGCGACACCGTGCAGAATTCCTATTCCATTACCTCGGGCTTGAATGCGGGAGACCAGGTGGTGGTGTCGAGCACGCAGTTCCTTGTGAACGGAATGCCTGTTTCCCCCATCCCGGGCTGAGTGTATCGGCCGCTAGCGAGCGTTGCGCCTGATGGCGCTTCCGGGAACACAACGAAAGAGGGCTCATCTTGTTTGTTGATTTCTTCATTCATCGACCGGTCTTTGCAACGGTTTGCGCGCTGATGATTATCCTGGCGGGAGCAATCTGCATCCCGAATCTCCCGGTGGCGATGTATCCGACGCTGGCGCCGCCGCAGGTGAATGTGACCTGCAACTACGTGGGTGCCAATGCCGACACGGTGGAGAAGGCGGTCACCATTCCGCTGGAAGAAGCGATCAACGGAGTGGAGGGCATGCGCTATCTTCGCTCCTCCAGTACGAATAGCGGGACCAGCCAGATTACGGCGACTTTCCAGACCGGCTACAACCTCGATATCGCGGCTGTAGATGTGCAGAATCGCGTAGCCAGCGTGACGGGGCGGCTGCCGGCCGCCGTAAACGCAACCGGCATTTCGATCAGCAAGGCGAATACCAACTTTGTATTTGGGGCAGGATTCTTCTCGCGAGATGGCCGCTATTCTCACGAATTCATTTCGAATTACCTTGATGTTTATGTAAAGGACGCGATCAAGCGCGTGCCCGGCGTGGGCGACGTGAACATATTCGGCGAGCGCAAGTACGCGATGCGTGTGTGGCTCGACCCGTTGAAGCTCGCCGCGAACGGTCTGACTGCGGCTGATGTAATCAGTGCGCTGCAAGAGCAGAACGTGGAGATTCCGGCAGGCCAGTTGGGGCAACCCCCATCGAACGGTAATCAGGCCTTTCAAATCCCGGTGCGCGTGGTGGGTCGGCTTTCAAATCCGCAGCAGTTTGACAACATCATTCTGAAAAGCACAGCAAGTGGATTGATCCTGTTGAAGAACGTGGGTCACTCCGAGGTCGGCGCGGAGGACTACAATTCGCTGCTTGAATACAACGGCCTTTCGGCACAGGGTATCGGCGTGCTGCAACTGTCGAATGCGAATGCACTCGATGTGGATGCCCGGGCCAAGGCCGCTTTGAAGGAGTTGTCGAAGAGCTTTCCTCCGGGCCTTGAATATGCAATTGCTTTCGATTCGACGACAGTAGTGGGTGACTCGATCCGCGAAGTACTTCTCACGCTCGGCGAAGCTATCGGCATCGTTATTCTTGTCATCTTCCTGTTCCTGCTGGATTGGCGCGCGACGATTATTCCCGCGGTTACGATTCCGGTTTCGCTGATTGGGACCTTTGCGTTTATTCGACTGTTCGATTTCTCTATCAACTCGCTGACGCTGTTTGGAATCACGCTGGCTACGGGACTTGTGGTGGATGACGCGATCGTGGTGATCGAGAATGTGCAGCGGCACATTGCGATGGAGCACTCGAGTCCGCACGAGGCCACGTCGCGCGCGATGAGCGAGGTGACGAGCGCCGTGATTGCGACGTCATTGGTGCTGATCGCGGTGTTTGTGCCGGTTTCGTTTTTTCCGGGGACGACGGGCATACTTTACCGGCAATTCTCGCTGACGATCGCGTTTTCGATTGCGATTTCGGCATTCAACGCGTTGACGCTATCGCCGGCGCTGTCTGCGATGTTTTTGCGCGGTGAAGAGGCGCGGCCGCGGCAGCTCGATTTTCTGCGTATCAGGCCGCTCTCGCGTGCGTTTGCCGCATTTATTCACGGCGCCGATGCATTTGTGACGTGGCTTGCGAAGACGTACGCGAAGGTTATCCACGTTGCGTTGCAGTTGCGGTTTGTGTTGCTGCTGGTCTTCTTCGCAGGTCTCGGGGCGACATATCTGGTCTACATCAGAGTTCCTACCGGGTTTATTCCGCAGGAAGATCAGAGCTTTCTGATGGGGATCATTCAGGCGCCACCGGGGTCTTCGCTGACCTATACTTCGGCTCTTGCCGATCGTGCTCAGCAAATCCTGTATTCAAATAAAGATATCTCGGGCGCGTTTACGGTCGTAGGTTTCAGCTTCGCAGGTAATGCTTCGAATGCCGGAATGATGTTTATCAGCACCAAGCCAGCCAAAGAGCGCCGCGCCTCTGGTCATACCGCCGCAGACATTGTTGCGGATCTCACCCCGAAGCTGGGCTCACTGATGTTTCAGCCGAACGGCGGACTGGTGGCTGTGATCCAGCCTCCCGCGGTGAACGGCGTGGGAAGCTATGGCGGGTTTCAGTTCATGCTGCAGGATACGGGTGTCAATACGATTTCCGACCTTGATCGCGTAGCCCACCAGATGGTTGGAGCCGGACGTGCGCGCAAAGACATCACCGGCCTGATCACCACGTTCTCAGCGAATGACCCGCAGGTGTTGGTGACCATCGATCGTGAAAAGGCGAAGGCGATGAATGTACCACTTTCGCAGATCACGAGTGCGCTGGGCGTCTTTATGGGTTCGCAGTACGTGAATGATTTCGATTTCAATAATCGAACCTACCGGGTGTACGTGCAGGCCGACCGGGCATATCGCATGACGGCGAAGGACCTGCGTGACTACTATGTGCGGTCGAATTCGGGACAGATGATTCCACTCGATAATCTGGTGACCGTCGCGGAAAGTTCCGGTCCTCCCGTCATTACGCATTACGACCTGTTTCGCTCAGTTGAGATCGATGGATCGCCGGCGCCCGGATTCAGCTCGGGCCAGGGAATCACGGGCATGGAGGATCTGGCAAAACAGAACATGATGCCCGGCATGCGTTACGAATGGACGGGGCTGACGCTGGATGAAATTGAGTCGAGCGGGCGCGCACTGCTGATCTTCGGCCTCGGCCTTCTCGTGGTGTATCTCACTCTTTCGGCGCAATACGAGAGCTTTGCGCTGCCCTTCATTATTTTGCTGGCGGTGCCGATGGCGGTGCTTGGCGCATTGGGGTTAGTGGCGCTGCGCGGAATGTCGAACGATGTTTATTGCCAGATCGGCTTGGTGATGCTGATTGGTCTGTCGGCCAAGAACTCGATTCTTATCGTGGAGTTTGCCGAGCAAATGCGGCGCAAAGGCCGTTCGATTGCGGATGCGGCAATCGAGGCGGCGGAGTTGCGGCTGCGGCCGATTCTGATGACTTCGTTCGCGTTCATTCTGGGCGTACTGCCGCTGGTATTTGCAACGGGTGCAGGCGCACTGGGCAGACGCTCAGTGGGCACAACGATTGTGGGCGGCATGTTGTTTTCAACCGTACTGAACCTTGTGTTCATCCCCGTGCTGTATGTGCTGCTGAGCCGGCTGCTGCGGCGCGGCGACGATCATGGGGCAGCGCAGGAGGAAGCGATCTAACAGCATCAGGGCTTGACGCGATGCGCGATGATGTAGTCCTTGATGGCGTCATATACCTGGCTTGTGACTACACCACGATCGATTAGGTCGTTCTTGGCGCGATAGGGCCGGTAGCGGATAATGCGCGCTGCCCAGGTGCGCGTCATGCCCGGAACCTTGGTGAGTTGCTCGATGCTGGCCGTGTTGATGTCGATGCGCGCTTCGGGGGCCGGAGTGGCGGGGGCAATCCGAGGGAGTTGAAACGCGAAACTCAAGGGACCAGTCGAGAGTGCGCAGATCATTGCAACTGCTAAAACTCCGAAGATGACCCGAATTCTCACTTCTCTATTCTGCGCCATGCCTTGGGCAACGTCATAGACTTTTAGCCCAAGGTGTATTGAAAAGATGGAGACTGGGAAGCCGGTTTCCTGCAAAAATAGAGTCATGGCAATCCCCCCAGTTGCTTTTTCGACCGGACGAAAGCTGCGAAGTCGAGTACTTGGCAACGCGCGGCTCGTCATTCTTATGGTTCTCTTCGCGCTGCTGGCAGTGTGTCTTGTGTTTACGTGGACCACGCGCGATGCGATGGGGAATCTCTCGTTCCTGAATCCAAAGAACAATCCAAACCGCACGAATGGCGGGAAGAAGACGATCGTGGATGTGAATCCATGGCAGACCGCTCAGGCCCTGGCCCCTCTCGCCATCACGGCGGAGGAGAAGGAGTATGCGCAGCAGGCCGAGAGACTTGCGGACCACGAAGTTGATCAGGCGTTCGCGTCGGCCTTGCGCCAAGCCACACTTGATTCACAGCACAAAACCCTTACCGGTGACGCCCTGGCGCTTTCGAAAAAGGTGGCGCAGTTGCAACAGCTCATCGCTCAAGACAAGGATGACGTGCAAACGATCACCGAGCAGTTGAAGTTGCCTCCGCCGAAGAACGGCAAACCTGCGGAATATGACGAAGGCGACCTGGAAGTATCGAAAGCGCAGCTCGGGTTAGACAGTGATGAGCTCGCTGACGCGCAACAGGATCTGGATCGGGCATCCGGGGACCAGACCTCGCAGATACAGGCGGAGCTGAACGCGCACGAAGCCACGATGCGCGAGTATGACAAGCAGGTGCATGAGGGCGGCCAGGTGGCAGCCATCTCCGTAGGTCGCTACGGAACCATGGCGGGGCGTATTGGCGCGTGGTTCAGGCAGCGAAGCCGTTACGATCTGCTGCAACAGGCGCTGAACCAGACGCGCGCTGATACTGCAAACCTGACCGCGCAACACAACGCACTTGAGGTGAAGGCCAACTCAGCTGCGGTTGACACAGACGATTTTGACGAGAAACTAGAGGGGCTCAAGAATAAAACCGCACAGCGGCAGATTCTCAGCATTCTGGACGATCGCATCCAGACGGAACAGCAACTGGCGACGGTATACGGCAAATGGTCCGCGCAAGTACAGCTACAGCATCGAACAGTGCTGCACCTGATTCTTCAGTCGCTGGCGCTGATTGCGTTTATCGGGATCTGCATGGTCATTTGCGATGTCCTGGTGCGGCGGCTGATGGACAGCCCTGCGCTGGATCGCCGGCGATCGCAGACGTTGCGCAGCATTCTGGAACTCTCCATCCAGGTCATCGGGGTCGTGATTATTCTGCTGGTGATTTTTGGGACGCCCCGCGAGACGCCTACGATTCTCGGCCTGGCCACGGCAGCGCTTACCATTGCTTTGCAGGATTTCATTATCGCGTTTCTCGGCTGGTTTGTACTGATCGGAAAGAATGGCATTCACGTGGGCGACTGGGTGGAGATTAACGGTGTGGGCGGAGAGGTGGTGGAGGTTCGGTTGTTCAGTACAACCTTGCTGGAGACCGGAACTCTCGCCGACAGAGGGCTGCCGACCGGTCGCAGGATCACGTTCATGAACGGATTTGCCATCCGCGGCCAATACTTCAATTTTTCGACAAATGGTCAGTGGATGTGGGACGAGATTTCGTTGAATCTGCCTTCGACGGAGAATGTTCATGAACTGCTCGATCGCATTCAAAAGGTTGTGGTGGCGGAGACGGAGAAAAATGCCGGTCTCGCCGAGCAGGAATGGAAGCGCGGCGCGCATGGAAACAGCCTGAGCCGCTTCAGCGCGACTGCCGTGGAAAATCTGCGACCAACGGCCTCGGGAGTCGAGGTTTTGGTTCGCTACGTAACGCGCGCGTCGGAGCGATTTGAAGTGCGGAATCGGCTGTATCAGAGGCTGATTGAGCTGCTTCGCGAACCCGGACCAACAGCCGGATCGGCTGCCACAGCTATCGTGCAAAACGGATAGGCAATGCGCTTGAAGTTGACACCGGGTCGTGTTTGCCTTACTTTTGAAACAGATGCACAGCAGCCGCCATCACGGTCATCACCACCATCATGGGACATCCATGCCGGCGGACTGCCTTGGCCTGAACTAGACGGCCAGAGAGATCGAAGAATCAAAAGCCCGCCGGCACAGAAGCCGGTGGGCTTTTGATTTTGCAGCAGAATTCAACGAAGATCAGGAAGATGATGAGTACACAACCGACAATCGATTTCGAAAAGATGGACGGCCTGGTGGCCGGAATTGTGCAGGATGCGCATACCGGCGAGGTGCTGATGCTGGGTTTTCTTAATCTGGAGAGCTACGCCAGGACGCTTGAGACGGGATGTGTTACCTTCTGGAGCCGCACGCGACAGAAGCTGTGGATGAAGGGCGAGACAAGCGGTAATCGGCTGCGCATTGTTTCTGCCGCGACCGACTGCGACAACGATGCGCTGCTTTTTCGCGTAACGGTGGAGGGCGATGGGTTGGTTTGCCATGAGGGCACAGTGAGCTGTTTTACGAAGCCACTTGCGTTTGCGAGTGCCGTGGAGGTGGAGCGTGGCTAACAAACTCCGGCTCGGGTTGCCTAAGGGCAGCCTTCAGGATTCGACGGTAGCGCTCTTCAAACGCGCGGGTTGGAATATCTACGCGGACGGACGATCGTATTTCCCATCGATTGACGATGCGGAGATTGAGTGCATGCTGATTCGTGCGCAGGAGATGGCGCGTTATGTTGAACATGGCGTGCTCGACGCAGGGCTTACCGGCATTGATTGGGTAGTGGAAAGCGGACTGGATGTGACGAGCGTGACAACACTGACCTATGCCAAGCAGAGCCGGCGCAAGGTACGGTGGGTTCTTGCCGTGCCGGATGCAAGCGGATATCAATGTGCCAAAGATCTTGAAGGGAAGATTATCGCGACGGAACTGGTGGAAGTTACGAAGAGATATTTCGCCGAAAAGGGCGTGAATGTGAAGGTTGAGTTCAGCTGGGGAGCGACCGAGGTCAAACCGCCCACGCTCGCGGATGCGATTGTGGAAGTAACGGAGACAGGCAGCTCTCTCAAAGCGAACCACTTGAAGATCATTGACACCGTGATGGAGAGTGAGACACACCTAATCGCCGGCAAGAATGCTCTGGCTGACGAATGGAAGCGCGCAAAGATTGACCAAATCGCCGTGATGCTGCGGGGAGCGATCGATGCACAGTCGCAGGTGGGCCTGATGCTGAACGTGCAGCGCGCTGATTTGGACGCTGTTCTTGCGGTGTTGCCGGCGCTGAATTCGCCCACTATTTCGCAGTTGAGCAATTCGGAATGGGTAGCAGTGAACACGATTGTGGAAGAACGTGTGGCCCGGGACGTGATTCCCAAACTTAAGGCGGCGCGCGCCACCGGAATCGTCGAGTATCCGCTGAACAAAGTGGTGCTGTAGGAAGAGACGGGACGAGAGCGATGAAAGTGATTCGAACTCGAGGGCGAGGGGCACGAGAAGCTGCCGCGGTTCTGGTGGCGCTGGAAAGTCGTGGTGGCGGGGCCCTGGATTCGGTGCTACCGGTGGTAAAACGCATCGTTGCGCGTGTCCGGCACGGCGGCGATCGCGCGTTGCTTCGCTACGCCGCGCAGTTTGACGGGCTTGAGGATGCGGCGCGATTGAGGATCTCGCCGCAGGAGATGGGTCAAGCGTGGGAGGCGATTGATCCGACGCTGCGCGAGACGCTGAGAACGGCAGCGGGTCAGATCCGGGCGTTTGCGAAGCAGCAGCTTCCAAAGTCGTGGAGTCGCGCTTCGATAGCAGGGCTTACCGTGGGACAGCTAGTACGACCGATCGGTTCGGTGGGCTGCTATGTGCCGAGCGGACGGCATCCGTTGCCTTCGACGCTGCTGATGACGGCAATTCCGGCGCAGGTGGCTGGAGTGGAGCGGATCGTTGTGGTTTCGCCGAAGCCTGCCCAGGAGACGCTGGCGGCGGCACATCTGCTTGGCATCAGGGAGTTCTATCGCGTTGGCGGGGCACATGCGATTGCGGCGCTCGCATACGGTACAGCGACGATTGCGCGCGTGGAGAAGATTGTGGGACCGGGCAATCTGTATGTCACGGCGGCCAAGCGGCTGGTTGCGTTTGATTGCGCGATCGACATGCTGGCGGGGCCGACGGAAATTGTCGTAACCAGCGAGCGTGGCGATCCAGCAGAGATTGCCGCAGATCTTGTTGCGCAGGCTGAGCACGACCCAGAGGCACTTGCGATTTTTGTGACGACGCGTGATGACCTCGCAAAACTCGTAATTGCAGAGGCTAAGACGCAAAACCGCAACAATCCGGTAGCATGTGGCGCTCTCGAACGCAACGGCGTAGCGATTGTTGCGGGCACGGTTGAGGAGGCACGCGCGATTACAAATCGGCTTGCGCCGGAGCATTTGACAGTGGATACGGCTGAGGAGCTGGAATGGGTGACGAATGCCGGCTCGGTGTTTGTGGGCGGCTGGTCGTCGCAGCCGATGGGTGATTACATCTCGGGGCCGAACCACACTCTGCCCACAGGAGGAATGGCGCGGGTGCGCGGCGGATTGAGCGTGAATGATTTTGTGAAGCTGGTTACGGTGCAGGAGTATGCGCCGGAGGGAATTCGCAGTCTGGGGCCGCAGGCAGTTCTGCTGGCGGAGGCAGAAGGATTGACCGCACACGCTGCGGCGATCGGCATGCGGTTGCGCAAAACCTCACGAAAGCGCGGCCCGGCTGGTGTACGCGGAAGGGGCGTTCATGCATAAATTCGCTTCGGTTGTTCAACCCACTCCGCGTGCGCGCGTCCAGGCGATGAAGGAATATCACCCGCCATTGGGGAATCGCAATGCGATGCGGCTCGACTTCAACGAGAACACGATTGCGTGCTCGCCTCGAGTGCGCGAAGTTCTGGGGCGCATTTCTGGCGGCGACCTTACGCGCTATCCGGAGCGGGGGCCCGTGGAGCGGATCGTGGCGGAACATCTTGGTGTCGCGGCCGAGCAGGTTGTTCTGACGAATGGCGTGGATGAGGCGATTCACGTTCTATTCGAAACTTTTCTGGATGCGGGCGATGAGCTGCTTCTGTCGGTTCCGACGTACACAATGTACGAGGTCTACGCTTCAGCGACCGACGCACGTGCGGTGTCGGTACAGGCTGATGGAGATTTGCAGTTTCCTTTCGAGCGGTTGATGTGTGCGATTACGCCACAGACGAAGATCATTGCAATTGCGAATCCCAACAGCCCTTCGGGTTCGATTGCAACGCGAGAGCAGATTATTGAGCTTGCGCAGAGAGCTCCGCAGGCCGTGGTGCTGGTGGACGAAGCATATTTTCACTTTTATGGCGAGACCGTGATCGACCTGATTGGCACGTTTCCGAACGTGGTGGTGGCGCGAACGTTTTCGAAGGCGTACGGGTTGGCGGGTTTACGGCTTGGAGTGCTGGCTGGTCCGGTCGAGATGATGCAGTGGATTCGGCGCGTGCTTTCGCCATATAGCGTCAACTCGCTGGCACTGGCTTGTTTGCCGCCAGCGTTGGAAGACGCGAGTTACCTGAACTGGTATGTCGGAGAAGTGACTGCGGCGCGTACGGAGTTTGCGGCTGCACTGGACGCAGCGGGCGTGCGCCGGTGGCCGAGTCATGCGAATTTCATTCTTATGGAGATCGGGGCAATCCACGCTGAGTTTGTGCGCCTGATGTCTGCCGGTGGCGTGCTGGTGCGCGACCGATCGAATGATCCGGGATGTGATGGCTGTGTTCGCATCACGATTGGCACACGGGAGCAGATGCGCGAAGCCGTTGCGGTATTGAACAGGACGCTGGAGACACTGCGCGGCAGTGAGGATGGTCGATGATGGCGGTGCGATTGCGGAAAAAACCGAGTGGGAATGCAGTTCGCAGGGGTGTCGTTGTACGCGATACGAATGAGACGCGCATCGCCATCGATCTCAGGATCGAAGGCAACGGACAGTACAAGGTTTCGACCGGCATTCGGTTCTTCGATCACATGCTTGAGCTGTTTACGCGGCACGGGGCGTTTGACCTGGAACTCACGTGCAAGGGCGACCTGGATGTGGACCAGCACCACACTGTGGAGGATGTGGGGATCGCACTGGGCGAGGCGTTCGATCGCGCGCTGGGAGACAAGCGCGGAATTCTGCGAGCCGGCTATTTTCTGATGCCGATGGATGAGACGCTGGCGATTGCCGCGGTTGACTTGAGCGGGCGTGCGGCGTATGCGGTGGACACGAGGGTACGTACGCGGCTTGTCGGCGATCTGCAGACGGAATTGGTAACCGATTTCTTCGAGGGATTTGCGCGGGGTGCACGGGCCAATGTGCACGTGAAAACGATGTACGGACGGTCGAATCATCACAAGATCGAGGCGATCTTCAAGGCGTTTGCACGTGCGCTGCGCGTGGCGTGTTCGCGCGATAAGCAACTGGGCGAGATGCTACCGAGTACTAAGGGGCTGCTCTAATGCGGGTCACTGTCATCGACTACAAGGCCGGGAATCTGACGTCGGTGCTGAAGGCGCTGCGCCATCTGGGTGCGGATGCGGTGGTGACGGATTCGGATCTGTCGCTTATCGAGTCGGCGGAGCGGATTGTGTTGCCGGGGGTGGGGCATTTTGCGGCGACAGAGCGATTGGATTCGACCGGGATGACTGGAGCGATTCGCGCTGCGATTGCGCGGGGAGTGCCATTTCTGGGGATTTGCGTGGGGATGCAATGGCTGTATGCAGGGTCGAGCGAATCAGCGAATCAGCTGGGGCTCGGACACTTCAAGGAGTCGTGTACGCGTTTTCCCGAATGCGACCAGAAGGTTCCGCATGTGGGATGGAATTCGTTGGAAATCAATTCCGGTTCTCGTCTTTTTGCGGGAGTTGAGGCGGGCGAGCTCGTCTACTTTACGCATTCCTATAAAGCCCCGCTGACGTCTGACACTGCTGCGGTGACGGAGTACATTGAGCCCTTCGCAGCCGCGGTGGAGAGTGACAACGTGATGGGAGTGCAGTTTCATCCGGAAAAGTCTGGAGAGACGGGAATGAGAATTCTGCGCAATTTTCTGGAGTGGAGATGCTGACCAAGAGGATTATTGCGTGTCTGGATGTCCATGCGGGGCGGGTGGTAAAGGGCGTGCAGTTTGTGGACATCGTTGATGCGGGCGATCCGGCGGCGCTGGCGGCGCGGCATGCGCGGGAAGGCGCGGATGAAATTGTGCTGCTTGATATTACAGCTACGCATGAGGGGCGGAAGACGCTGCTGGAGACGGTGCGCCGAACGGCGAGGGAGTTGTTTGTGCCGTTCACAGTGGGAGGAGGCATTCGCAGCGCGGAAGAGGCGGAGCAGGTGTTTGAGGTCGGGGCAGACAAGATCAGCGTCAACTCTGCTGCGCTTGCGGACCCCACACTGATCGGCGCGATAGGGCGCAGTTTTGGAGCGCAGGCGGTGGTGGTGGCGATCGATGCGCGGCGCGATCCGGATGCCGACGACCCGGTGCGCGATGCACAAGTCTTTGTGCAGGGCGGCCGCAAGCCAGCGGGACGACGTGTGGTGGAGTGGGCGCTGGAGGCGGAAGCGCGTGGAGCGGGGGAGATTCTGCTTACGTCGATGGATGCGGATGGGACGCGCACGGGATTTGATTGCGAACTCACGGCGGCAGTGAGCGAGTTGGTGAACATTCCGGTGATAGCCTCGGGGGGCGCGGGGACGGTGGCGCATTTTGCGGATGTGTTCGGCAGGGGGAAGGCGGACGCGGCACTTGCGGCGAGTATCTTTCACTTTGGCGTGTCGAGTGCGCGGTCGCTTAAAGAAGAGCTTGTTGCGGCAGGCATTCCGGTGAGGCTGCCATGCTGATTCCTTCAATTGATTTAATGGGCGGCCGAATCGTGCAGCTAGTGCAGGGGGAGAAGCTGCGGCTTTCCTTCGGTGATTTTGAATACTGGATTGAGAAGTTCTCGCGCTTTCCGCTGGTGCAGCTGATCGACCTGGACGCGGCGATGCGACAAGGCGATAACTCCGAGCTGGTTGCGCAGATCGCGCGGCAGCTTCCATGCCAGGTGGGCGGGGGGATCGGTTCGACCGAACGCGCCAGCGAGGTGATTAATGCCGGTGCGAAGCGAGTCATCATCGGCTCGGCCTTGTTTTCGGAAGAAGGAAGAGTGAATGAGGCTATAGCTTCGGCGATTGCTACTGCTGTTGGTGCGGAACGAGTGGTTGCAGGAATCGATACCAAGAATGGGCGCATAGCGGTCAAGGGTTGGAAGGCGCAGGTGGCGCTGACTCCGGACGAGGCGATTCCGCAGCTTGAAGAGTATGTGTCTGGGTATCTGTATACGCACGTGGATGGCGAGGGGTTGATGCAGGGCTTTCCGATGGATGCCGCAGTGCGGTTGCGCAGATTGACTTCGCGTCAGCTCATCGTGGCGGGCGGCATTCGAAGCCAGCAGGAAGTTGGTGACCTGGATGCGATGGGCGTGGACGCCGTGGTGGGAATGGCGGTATACACGAGTCTGCTTGCCGTGTGAGTTACGCGAAGCGATCGCGGAATCTCAGTTTCTGCTCGAAGCCGCAACGCATCAGATATTCTGGAAGCGTCGCTTACAGAACAGCACGAAAGGAAGAGCATAGACCATGACGAAGCCGAGTGGGATTCGCCTGGCCAAGCGCCTGGACGAGGTTGGATTCTCTGATATCGTGCAGATCCGCAACAAGGTGATGGAAATGCGGGCAGAGGGGGTGCAGGTGCATTCGCTGCATGGCGGCGAGCCCTATTTTGAAACGCCGGAAGCCATCAAGTATGCAGCGGTGAAAGCGCTGGTGGAGAACTATACGCACTACGCCCCCTCGTCGGGCGTGCTTCCGTTGCGCAAGGCCCTGGTAGAGAAACTTGCCGCGAAGAATGGAATTAAGGCGACGACCGACGAGGTGATTGCGACGGTGGGTGGTTCGCAAGGACTCTATGCGGCTTTTCAGAGTGTGCTTGATCCGGGTGATGACGCGCTGGTTTTCTCGCCGTACTGGACGCCCATTGCCGATCTGGTGACCGGAACGCAGGCGCGTCCTCTGTCGGTGCCGACGACGACGGCGCGGCGGAATGGAATTCGCAGGACGCTGGAACAATTCTCAACACCCAAAACACGTGCCATCTACTACAACACGCCGCAGAATCCGAGCGGGCTAGTGTTCACGCGGACCGAAGCGGAGGAAGTGGCGTCATTCGCTCGTGAACGCGACTTGATCGTGATCGCCGACGAAGCATACGAGGACTTGGTATACGAGGGGGAGCATGTTTCGATCGCATCCCTGCCGGGGATGGCAGAGCGCACCATTACTTGCTTCACATTTTCAAAGACGCATGCGATGACGGGCTGGCGCGCGGGGTACGCCGTGGCGAAAGAACCGTTCATGACGGCGCTCAAAAAGATTGTTCTGTATTCGACGAACGGTGTGACCACTTTCGTCCAGCAGGCCATGATCCACGCGTTGAAGACGACTGAGGTTGAGATCGCCGCGCATCGTGAGGAGTACCGGAAGCGGCGGGATCTTCTGATTGGCCTTTTGAATGAAGTCGGTTTGAAGTGCGATCCCCCTGCTGGAGCGTTTTATGCATTTCCGAACGCCGAGAAGATTCACAAGAACAGCCGCACGGCTGCGCAGATTCTTTTGGAAAAGGCGCACGTCGCCACCATTCCGGGATCGGTGTTCGGCGCGCAGGGCGAAGGACACCTTCGCTTCGGCTACGCGATCACGACTAAGGAAATCGAGGATTGCGGGGGAGCTCTGCGCAAGTTTCTCGGCTAGCTTTCGGTGAGCTGCGCTTCGCCGATGGCGCGGCCGGTTTCTACGCGGGATGAGCGGAGCAGGCGCGCTATCTGCTTCAGGTGAAGCTGGACGGCGTAGGCGCGGAGAATCTCGGCCTGGGAAAAGTTGTGACCGGTGTGGCGCACTTTGTCCATGCGCTGCTCGAGTTGAGCGATGTCTTCTTCGAGATTGATGTCGGGAGGCGGAATGTGGAAGCGCCAGCCATGAATGCATTTTGCCAAGTACTGGAAACCCGATTGAATGTCAGCGGCGAGGCGGCCCAACTCGGGCTCCAACTGCGCAGCGTAGTTGTCTTGGTGGCTCTCGCGCACGGCGAGTTCCAGAGCCACAAGGGCGTCGAAGATGGTGCGGCCAAACTGGGCGAGCATTCCCAGACCCTCACGCCATCCGGGACCGCCGGAAGGTTCGTTGCGCGACGCTTCGAGCAGTGCATTGTTGCCGCGAAGCAGGGTGAGCGTATCTTCGCGCAGCTGAGCCAGGTTCTCAGCCGGATGTCCACGGAACCCTTGCAGGATGCCCTCGAAGAATGCGTTGAGCACGAGAAACTCCTGAGCAAGCCCGTCGCGTAATCGCAGCCGCGCGCGATCGGGAAAGACGAGGGTCGAAACCAGGATAGCGATGAGAATACCTAGAAAGACTTCGCCGACCCGATGGAGCGCTAGGACCCAGTGTGAGCCACCTTTTTGCACCAACATCACAATCGAAATCGTCACTCCGGCGAGCCGCGAGCTGTTGCGCAGGCCGAGCAGTCCGCACAGAATGAAGGCAAACAACACGGCCAGGGTGTAGTTCCATGGCAGAACTCCAAAGAGCGAGAACCCAAAGCCGAAGGCGGCGCCGATAATCGTCCCGAGGATGCGGTCGCGCGATGCGGTGATGGTGGCGCCGAAATTTGATTGCAGCACGATGATGGCGCTTATGGCTCCCCAGTAGCCGTCGTGGAGGCCGAATCGCAGCGCGATCCACCAGCAGAGGGCCGCGGCGAGGGCGGTTCTGGTTGCGTGGATTAGAAGCCTCTTGCGCTCCCAGTTCAGCAGGCCCTGCGCTGCGGCTCCGTCGACGCCCAATTTAATGGCGAGCTGCTGCTGGGACCACGATTTGGATTTGGCCAGACGCATAGAGTGAGAATCACGACTCCTCAGTCATAGCATGCCGTATTGAGCCTAAGTGCTTGCAGTGGCGTGGGACACACAACCTTGAGCACCGAATATGCAACATGAACAAGCACCACAAATTTATACTTATTTTCGATTGACTATGCTTCGAGTTGGATATTCAGCAAATCTTGCCGCCGAGTGGCTTTCCGATTTCCCGCAAGGGATTGAGCTGATTCGACTGCCGCGTGATCTTGACCATGATATCGAGATCGACGTGTGGCTGCCGGATCCTTATCCGACGAGGAATCTGAAGATCGTTCCTCGGTTGCGCGGAGTAAAGCTGGTTCTTTCGCTGATGGCGGGAACGGAATGGATTCCAGGGGCCATGGGTCCGCGCGTGACGATCTGCAACGCGCGAGGGGCCCACAATGTTTCCACGGCGGAGTGGACGGTTTCTGCGATATTGGCGATGCTGAAGCATTTTCCGCTGTTTCTGGATATTCAACGATCAGGCGAGTGGAAGCGGCGGTCTGAGGCAAGCGCTGAATACGTGGGCATTACGGGCGACACACGGCCGCTCTATCCGCCGGTGATGCTGGAGGATCTGACCGGGAAAACAGTGTTGATGGTTGGATACGGCTCGATCGGCAAGGAGATCGAACGCATGCTTGAACCGTTCCGCGTGGACATGATCCGGGTTGCACGAACGGCGCGGGAGAATCCGAAGGTGCACGCAGTGGACGAGCTTGATGCGCTACTGCCCAAGGCCCAGGTCGTGGTGCTGATTCTGCCTTCTTCCCCGGAGACGCAATCGCTTATTGATGCGCAGCAGTTCGCGCTGATGCAACAGGGAACGCTGCTGGTCAACGCGGCGCGTGGGTCGATCGTGAGCACCGACGCCTTGGTGGAGGCTCTCGAAAGCGGGAGAATTCGCGCAGCGCTCGATGTGACCGATCCGGAACCCCTGCCGGTCGGGCACCCATTGTGGAAGTGTCCGAACCTGCTGATCACGCCGCATGTGGGCGCATCGAGCCCGGAGTTCGCGCGGCGTGCGCTGCGTGTCGCGGCCAATGAACTGCGTCGCTATATGGCGGGAGAGCCGCTACTCAACGTGGTGCAAGCTGCGGTTTGAGCGGCACGCGCGGCGCGTTGCCATTCGCGGAGGCCGAGGATGGCCAGCACAACGAGCCCGGCGTACAGGACTGCGGTGAGCCACAGGTCCTTGTAGATGTATTCGCCGATGTAGAAGAGATTCACGACGATCCAGAGCCACCAGTTGGCGATGTGTTTGCGTGCCTGCCACCAACTGCCGACGAGGCTAAAGCTGGCGAGCGCGGAGTCAAGGCAGGGCAGAGCTGCATGGAGTTGCTTCGCTAGTGCACCGAGCACAAAGCTGCCTATAACGCCTGCCAGCAATGCGAGCAACAGGCTGGGAAGCGCGAGTGGGACGACACGTACTTCTCCTTCGTCGCGTACGCCGCGCCACCAGTGCCACCAGCCGTAGAGTGTGAATGCAATAAAGAAGATCTGCAGAAGCGTGTCGGAATAGAGCCGGGCACGAAAGAAGACGACAAGATACAAAACATCCGCTGCGAGAACGACCGGCCAGCAGATGAGCAGTCGTTTGGTGGTGAGCCAGATTCCAACTGCCGTGGTCACAAAGCCTGCGAGTTCCACCCAGTTGGCGACCAGGTAATGAGCGATCGCGGAGAGAATCATGCGGGCGCCGCCTGAGTCTGACGCGTCTCGGCCCATTGCCGCAGGGGCTCGACGATCTTCACCCCGCCGGGACCGCGAAACCACTGTGCATGGCCGACGAGGTAGTCGCTGGTAGCGACACGGGCTTTTGGGGGCGATTGCAAGACGCCGAGAAAGTAATCGGCCTCGGTGAGGGCGAACTCCGCGTGGCAGAGGGCGAGCATCGGGGCCAATGCGGCTGCCTCTGTGCGGCTGAGGGTGCGTATCTGTTCGTAGCGGTCGAGCATCGCCCACAGGTGCTCGAGGTGGACGGGAACCTCGTCGCCACGATTGGGATTCTGCATCAGTACGAGCCATTCGACGATATTGCGCTCGATTGCCTGCGCAATGTCGTAGACGACGTTGGTGCGGTCCGCCAATCCAAAATCGATCACGGAGGTGGCATCGGCGTGCGGGCTTCGGTCGCTCCAGAAGAGATTGGAAGCGTGAAGGTCGTTGTGTGTCCACAGCGGCTTGAGTGCCGGCATGAGCGGCCTCAACTCATCGTGAAAGGGGGCGAGAAGGTCGAGGGCACTGGCGCAGTCCTCGAGAGAGAGTGCGTCGTGTTTCAGCACGGGGTGGGCGGCGAGATATTGCTCCAGGCCTTCGGTGGCACTTTGCGATGCGAAGATCGTGAAGCTGGCGACGAGCGGACGAGGCTTTCGCGCGGGAGCGCAGAAGCTCTCAGCAGCAAAGTGAAGGCGTGCAAGCATCTCTCCCGAGGAGCGAGCGTGTTCGATCGAGCGAAATGGCGTCCAGGAGATTGCGTCTTCGTACGCGTCGACCCCAGCGGGAATTGCGTGGACTTCGTAAGTCGATTCGCCGGATTGGAATGCGGTATCGCCGGAGCGAGTCTCAAAAATGCGCGGAACTCCGATTCCGTTCGCGCGCAGATGCTCCATGAATCGATGTTCCTCCATCAGGCCTTCGACATCACGGACGACGCGAGCATGGCGCTTGACGAAGATTTTTTCGCAACTGGTTCGTATAACGCTCGCGGCTGAAAACGGACGTGGACTGGCAGAAACAATTTCGATCGGTTCTCCGGTATCCGGAAAGGATTTCAGGAGAGCGCACACTTCGTCCAGGTTAAGCGGCGGCCAGTCGGGGTCGACTAGCTTGCCGTCCAGTCCGTGCGCTTTTGCAGTTTCGTTCAACGTTATCCTTTGCCCGTCGGCAAGATCGCTAAAAATTGTAGTGTGCCGAGAGCCTTACGGTGGTGGGAGCGCCCTGGTGAATGAAGGTGTCGCCGTAGCTGGCTCCTGTGTCTTTCCAATAGCGCTTGTCGAGAATGTTGTCAGCATACATGTGGAGCGTTAACCGGCCCTTTTCACCGCCCGGCGTGTAACGAGCGCCGAGGTTGAATAAGTTGTATCCGCGGACGCTCACGGTATCGTCTCGCGTGGCCTGCTTGCGGCTGGTGTAGCTCCAGCCCGGCATCACGCGGAGGCCGCGTGCATGCGGCAGCAGAATGTCGGCGAAAACCGCGGTATGAAAACGAGGCACGTTGATTACTTGCTTATCGTCGAACGCTGGCGTACCGGTGTGGTTTGAGACTGCGTGCATGGCGGTTGCAGACGCGCTCAATTGCATCCAGGTTGCAGCTTTGCCCAGTGCGTTCACTTCAATACCGTCGTGAGTTTCATGTCCTTGGGATTCGAAGCATTGATCTCCTGGCATGACGTCGCCGCCGGTCAAAAGATTGGTCGGACAAAAGCTATCCGGGGCTTGAACGATGCGTGGGTAGAAGAAGGGCTGTCGCATGCGGAACACGTCGGCAGTGAGCAGGATTGTACGTTCGTATTTCACGCCAATTTCGGACTGGCGCGTCATGAAGGGAGTGAGAAATATGCTCGAGTTATCGACCCACCATGGGGCTTGGGGGCCGAGCGAAAGGAGCGCACCGTAGTTGCCGTAGAGAGTGAGGTCGTGCAGGGGCGAGTACGTCGCTCCATATTGCGGCAGCCAGAGAGAACGGGCTGCGGAGTAGTTGAAGTCGCTGACCTGGGCAAAACGCCCGCCTGCCTGGAGCACGATGTGACCGGGAAGGTGAGCGCGCTCCTGCACAATGCCGGAGCCTTGGTGATTGAAGTCGGCGAGAGTAGCGGGACCGGCTTGCAAGTTGTCCGGCGCATAGAGAATGTTCGGCCGATAGACATTCTCGACGCCGATCGGTGTATAGACGATGGAAGGAGAGAGGTCCACCGAGCGATGGAAAAGCGATCCGCCGCCGACCAGATTATGGCTCACCTTGCCCGTTGTGAAATGACCCAGCACCAACGCTTTTCCCAGCGCATCAATGCGCAGTTCGCCGGGGCTGCGGTAGTCCCAGATCTCGTAGCTACCGTCGGGGCAGAAAAAATAGGCGGGGGCGCAAAGTGGATTTTGATCGACTGGATTGTCGAGCGCCGCGCCGTACGGGTAGATCACGTTGTCGTCGATGACGGAGTGGCTGTAGGAACCGCCGAAACGCAGGCTCCAGTTCGGACCGAGCGTGCGTTCGATGTGCGAACCGGCGTTGAATGTGTCGAAGGTATTGGGCTTCGACCATGGCTGGAAACCGAGCATGACTGAGGGATAGACGGGAGCGGGGACCGTTGTTCCACCTAACAACTGGTATCCGGCCTCAGAGCGCTCTACCTTGTGCTGATATTCGAAGTCGGTGGTGAGTTGCGTGTTCGCTCCGAGTTGCCATTTGCCGTCAGCGGCTCCCATGCCACGCCAGCCGTTTGCGCCTTCAACGTAGGTGTGGATGTCTTCAGCGGCAGCGGTGATCAGCAGGCCCGATCCACCATGAACCCCTGGGACAGCGAACTGCACAGAGCCGTAGGAACTGCCGCGGTGATCGGTGGCGAGATCGAGCGTGGGTCGTTCGCCGGAGTAGGGCTCCTTCGTCACGTAATCGATAACGCCGCCGGCGGAGGCTATGCCGCTTTCAAGGCCGGCGATGCCTTTCACAATTTCGACGCGCTGCTTATTCTCGAGGGGAACGTCCTGTTCGCCGGCGATGGTCATGCCGTTGATCTGCAGGCCGGTGGCGAGATCGATGGGAAAACCGCGGATTTCGAAGTCGCCGTAGTAGCCCACGGGGGCATAGTCCTCGCCGACCGAAGCGTCATTCTTGACGGCGTCTGAGAGGAGGCGCGCGACCTGGTCGCTCATTACGGCGCTGGTGACCGCGGTGACGGAGAGGGGCGTCTCGCGGATAGGCGTGTTGTCAAGACTGGAGGCAGTTCCGGCGTCCGAGAGGTAGTTGTCCTTGACTTCACCATGAACAACGACCGTGGTTGTCACGCGGCCCGGTTTCTGCTGAGATGCGTTCGTCGTTGCGTTCTGCGCCGTCGGAGAATTTGAAGGAGCCGGCGACGTTTGAGCCGAGACGAAGGCGCCTGCGGGGGTGATCAGCAGCAGCACCGCGAGGAATCCTTTTGCGAACCGGACGCGGGGGAAGTGAAGTCGGCGCGGTGGTTGCGGCCTGGATGAATGTGAAGGAGACGGAAGCGCACGCATATCTTGTTCCCGCTTTCATGAAACAAGAGAGTCTGCGCTGGGATTCGAGGAAGTTGGCCAAACTGGCTTCGAAAGCTTCCCACGCCGGCATTATCCGGATCGGGTTCGAGGGTATCTTCTCAGCCCCACATCGTGGAGCACCCCTGTTTCAATACAGACGATTGAAACACTGTCGAGGCGCTGAATGCAAATCAGGGTTGTCAATCCGCGGTCTCAACAATAGGTGAGAGCGATTGCGCGGCAGGTTCCGGCGTGAGGCGCCACCGCGAGATGATCCAGGCAAGAGAAAGACAGGCAGCAATGCTGATGGCCGCGTCAGTGAGAAAGGCGCCGGTGAGTCCGTGCCAATCGTAGCCGCGGCCATCCAGGAATTGCATGTAGGTGATGGGAAGATTGGTGGCGGCGAGCAGCACCGTAAACAGTGTCGCGGCGAAGGGATTGTCGGGACCGATGACTTCGAAGGCGATGGCATTCGCGGTAGCAAAGGCGAGGGCCTGAAAAAGGTTTTCGCCGGTAATGGCGATTCCGAAGGTCCATGGCGCGCGCGGAAGCGCGAGCAGGCTCTGGGTGAAGATGGCGCCGCCGACGCCAATGGCGAGATAAACCGGCCGGAGGGGAAATCGGCGGCCGAGCGGGAAGAGCAAAAAGCTGCCCGCGATTCCGGCTGCGGATGAGCCTACGCCGGCGAACAGGCTGACGGTTCGTTCGCTGGCAAAGAAATCGGAGTCGGTGCCGCCGAGCACATTGGTGAGTGCAAATGATGCAGCAGGCAAAAGGAAGAGGGCCAGGGCCAAGACCACCTGACGTTGTTTCAGAAGCGAGAGGAGTTCGCGATTGAATTGGCCAAAGCAGTCGCGGGCGGGACGGCGCTTCGTTGGGGGCGAAGGGATGGCCAGAAAGATCAGCATGGGAACGAGGATCGCAGCGCCCATGATGATTCCGGCCAGCGTGGTAGTGAGGCGGCTGATGACCTGACCCGCGAGCACCATCATGACTCCGCCTGCGCCGAGGTTTGAGATGGAGAACCAGATTCCGAGCCGGCTGTCTTCCTGTTTGTCGATAAGGCTGCCCATCCACCCGCCGACCGCACCCTGGTAGAGCATGGCCGCGGCAAAGCCGGGCAGCATTACTGCTTCGACGAGTCCGGGGCGGCCCGCATTAACGACCGTGAGGGCAACCGCGACCGCGGTTAGCGATCCGAAGATGAGTGCATACGTGCGACGACTGAGCCAGGAGTCAAGCAAGGGCGAGATGCCGAAGATCCAGAAGCCGGGAGAAAGGATGGCAGCGGCGATGGCTGCGATGTGTCCGGCTGGAATGCCGTGTTGCGCGAGGAGCTGCGGAATGATGACGGCACAGAATCCGCCGGTGAGGCCGAAGGGTGCGTTCGTCAGGCCCATGAGCCAGGTTGGCGGCAGATGCCGAGCTTTTTGCACGCGCAATTTCAACCTCGAGAGAACCAGTCAGCAGTTCAAGGACGGCAGGAAGGCCCGGTGCTGATTGTTTTACAGGACGAAGGGAATTCTGCATAGCTGGATTGTCTGCGGCGGTCGCGGCTTGTCCCTGGAATTCATTACATCCATGGGTGCAATCTGGTTGGAATAAGTTGAAACAAGTTGGGTGATTTGAACTTATTTAGGACCTATTTTCTGTTCTATTTAACAACTCGTCGCTTGCCATTCTCCGTTTTAGGTCGGAAATAAGTTCAGACGATTAGAAATCCATTATGAATGCACCATGAATGGTGATATCCACAGAAAGCAATGGGGTTTTGCACTTGCATCCACAGGTTGGGTAGGCCTAATGTCTCTAACTAGCTGGTGACTCTGTAGCTGGTTGGAGCGGTAACACTGGCGTGGTCGAAAGCGTAAGTAAGGGTTTCGGTAGGGGAATTCATGGTCGGCTTGCCGATAGTGAATCGACGGATCGAGATTAACAAAGCGCCGAAAGCCATACCAAGATTGCCGTGACCTGAATGGACACGAAGATTCATCCGCGGCGCAAGCCGAGGATGCAAAGTTCGATTCAGCCAGGGAGACATCATCGACTCAGCCGTAGAGGCCGAAACGGGGCAACCCGAGGAAGCAGATACGGGTCAGCCGAGGAACCAAGATTCGGGGCAACTCGAAAGGCGGGGAATCGGCGAACGGTGACAGACCCAAGATTTAGGGCAACCTGGAAATTGGTCGATCGCCGTAGCCGAAGGAGAATGTCTGGGGCAACCTGGAGATTCAACCAAGGCGAACCGGATGGTGCGTGATCCGAGGTAACTCGGATATCCATCAATCGGTGCCGGAGGATTCAAGGTTCGGGGCAACTCGGACGGCGAATCGTCGGCGATACCGAAGGGCTGGGACTTGGGGAAACTCGAGGACCGGTAAGTCGGCACCGCCGAATGATGCGAGCATCGGGGCGACTCGATTATCCATCGCCGGTAAAGCCGGAGATGCAGGATAAGGGGCAACCCGAGTCCTTCATCGCAGGCGCTGCGGGAGAAGGCGAGCCACCGGGGCGACTCGGAGACTCACTGATTCCGGCAACGCTAAAGGCATGCGACGTTCGGGGTAACTCGAACGGCCATCGCCGGCACAGCCGAAGGCTCGAAGCCAAGGGGCAACCTGAGGATTCGGACGCCGGCTCAGCACAAAGGGAGCGGGGAAGGGGCAACCTGGAGACGCAACCCGGGCGGGGCAGGAAGATCGAGGAAGCGGGGCAACCTGCAGCCTCATCGACAGGCAGAACGAGACGATGCATGATCCATTGAGCTAAAGATCATCCGGAAAGCGCCAGAGGCCGCAAGGTCTCTGGCGTTTTCGATTTTGGGCATGCGGCGGGATGCTGAGTGAGTGTGTTCTCCGGGCGCTCAGAACAATGCGACCGCGGCAGCCAGAACTACTCCTCCGAAAATCACCAGTACGGCGTTCATATCAAACTCGCGCATGTGGGCACCGATGCGTATGCGGACGGGTTGGATGCCGTTGGGATCGTGCAGGGTTCCACCGTAGGCTCTGCGACAGAGCATCGCCACGAGGAACGAGAGCATCGGCAAGGCCGTGAGAAGCGCTGCGAGGTAAAAGAGCAGACGAGATTCAGGCGAAGGCAACCAGATCAGAGCCACTCCAATTACGCCCAGGAAGAAGAGTCCCAGGGTCTGCCAAACGACGTGAAAACGTGCGTGCCCGGACCACAGCGGGTTGGTGGCATGCGTTCGATTGAGGTCGATGAAGAGCGGACTGATGCCTTGGCCTGCCGCGACGGCAGAAACCATGAGCCGGGCGAGGAAGGTCGCGGACATCAGATCTCTTTCGTTGGAGTCGTGGTTGACTTAGAAGCGGTAGAGAACAATTCCGTAGCCTACTCCGGCCCGATCGCTGGTGTGTGCCACCTGGAAGGCCATCCGCTTACCGTCGGTTGAGATTACGGGGTTGGAAGCCTTCCAACCTTCGTAGTCGTTGAAGTGTGTTAGCCGAACGAAGTCCTTGCCGGTGCCGTCAAGTCGAAGCTTCCAAATGTCGATGTTGCGCATGCCATGCTCACCGCCAAGTTCAGCCACTTGGCGGTCGCCTTCGACAGCGGTGAACTTACCATCGGGAAAGATGCCTTCACATTCGTTGTATGTGTCGGGGGACTGCGAGAAGTCCGTCACTTTTCCGGTCTTCAAATCAATCCCCATCACTTTGGCGAGACCTACGCTACTTCGCGGCTCTGCTTTGTTTACGTAGCAAGTAAAGGTCATCTTGGAGTCGTTGTCGTAAAAGTCCTGCGCCTCAAGGCTGCATTGATCGTCGTTACTCTCGTAGACCTTATGAACATGGATGAGACTTGGCGTCGGACCGGAGAGGTCGACTTCGGCAATCATTAAACGGGAGTAGTCTTTGGGAAATTCCGGATGGTCGCCGGAGGTTTCTGAGAACGAGATCAACATGCTGTGCTTTGAAATTGCCGCGCCTTCGTGCATCCGCTGATTGAGCCGAATTGGCTTTGAGCCAGGTTTGCTGCTGAGGTACCAGAGTTCGTTGTCGCGCTCGCGGCTGATGTTTGAGTCGATGAACTTTTCCGGGCCTATAAGAATGTAGTCGCCGTTGGAAAGGTGCATCAAGCGCAGGAATGCCGCGCCCGGGATGCTGCAGGTGAGGCAACGGATAATGCGCGACTTCAAGTCGATGACGAAGGCATCGCCGAAGCTCTTGTCCATGAAAGCTACCCGCTGGTTATCGGGGGAGAAGTCGGCGCGCTCGCCAAAGTGGGTGAGCATCTCCATGTTCGGAGAGAGGGAATCGAGAGGATTGCCTTGTTTTCGCTGGGCAAGAAGAACTGCGGGCAGCAGGAGAAGAAACAATAAGCGCTTCATTGGACCTCTACGAAATAGTAGGTCCCGGGATCGCAGGTCGGCAATGAACGTAATGGCGCTCAGAAAACTAAACCAGCGGAATCTCAGTGCATCGCCGAGGCGCCGGGACCCTGTCCGGGGCGATTGGCATTGAGCAGGAACGCCATGAAGACGAGGAAGAACGACATCCAGGAGAGTTCCATGTAAACGTCCTGGTAGCCCTGCATCTGCGCCTGCTGGTTAAGCTGGTTGTAAATGGATGCTATCGCCATGCTGCCGCTGTTTGGCCCCCCAAAGGTTCCGCCAAAGAAGCCGGTGAGTGCCTGGCGGTGCTGTTCGAATGCGTTGGAGCCGGCCTGCATTGCACTTTGTAGATGTTGCTGATGCCAAAGGGATCGCGATGTGACTTGGGCATTGGTGATGGCGATCATGATGCTGCCGCCGAGGTTGCGAACGAAATTGATGAGGCCGGCAACCTGGTTGCTCTCTTCTTTTGGCATGCCGACGTACGCGGCGTTTGTGATCGAAATAAAACAGAAGGGGAGGGGCAACATTTGCACGACGCGCAGCCAGGATGCCTGTGCAAAGCTCATCTGCAAGTTTGTGACATACGCGGCGTAGCGAAAGGTGACGATGAACATGATGAATCCGGCGACCGCCAGGGTGCGCGCGGAGATCTTGCCGGTTGCGAATCCGGCCATGGGCATGACGATGACGAGAGCGATGCCGCCTGCTGTCAACGCAAGGCCCGCAGTTGTGGCGTTATAGCCCAGCAGTTGTTGCATGAACTGCGGCTGCAAGACAGTGTTTGCATTGAGCACGCCGCCGACCAACATCATGAGGAAGCAACATATCGCGAAATTCTTGAAGCGAAAGAGCTTGAGGTTGATGAGCGGATTTTTCTGCCGCCACTCCCACATAACCAGTCCGATGATGCCGCCGAGAAACAGAACCGCGAAGAAGCGGATAAAGCCGGACGCGAACCAGTCGTTTTCTTCGCCCTTGTCGAGCATAATCTGCATGCCGCCCATGGCGATGGTGAGGAACGCAAGGCCCATGTAGTCCATGTTGCGCAGCTTGGATGGATCGGCCTTGATCCATGGCGGATCTTCAACAAGACGCGTGACGAGGATGAACGCGAGAATGCCAACTGGAATATTGATGAAGAAGATCCAGCGCCAGGTGTAGTTGTCGGTAATCCACCCGCCCAGTGTGGGACCGATCGAAGGAGCGAGCACGGCTACCAACCCATAGAGAGCAAATGCTTGTCCACGCTTTTGCGGCTCAAACGAGTCAGCCATGATGGCCTGCGCCATGGGCTGCATGCCGCCACCACCGGCGCCTTGTATGACGCGGAAGACCAACAGCATGGTGAGCGACGGTGCAGCACCGCAAAGAAAGCTTGCGATCGTGAAAACGGTAATGCAGAAGACGAAGAAGTTGCGTCGCCCCATCAGGCTTGACGCCCATCCGCCGAGAGGAAGGACAATGGCATTCGATACGAGATAGCTGGTAAGCACCCAGGTGCTCTGATCTGAACTTGCGCCCAGGCTGCCGGCGATGTGGGGCAGCGCGACGTTGGCAATGGAGGTGTCGAGCACCTCCATGAAAGCCGCAAGTGCGACCGTGACCGCGATGAGCCACGGATTGACGCGGGGCTTCCATTGCGCAATCGATGCAGCATTCGGATTGACCACGGTATTAGACGACGCTGCGCTCGACGGCACCGGTGGTTCGGTCTGCAACTCGGGCAAAGATCTTTCTCCTGGCGCGGTTTGATGAGTTCTTCAGTTGCGGGGAACGAGAGACTTCAGCGGCAGCATCGCGGCCTCAATTCTTGCAGGCCTGCCACTCAAATATAGATGTGCATTGTTGCGGCCTGGGTTCACGGATTGTGGTGAACGCTTCACGATGCGGCACTTGGCGCAGACTAAGCAGTTTCTTTGACGATCGGGGTTCGCCAGCCAACCAGCGCGATCGACAGCGCAATGATCTGCATGAAAACGATAAACGCCACGCAGGCTGGCCATTTTCCGAAGGCCCAGAAGGCTCCCGGAACGACTCCGGCTGCGGTGCCACCGAGATAGTAGCAGGTGATATAGATGCCGGCAGCGGTGACGCGGGCGCCGGGAGGGGCTGCGACACGTAGATGGCTTTGTGAGGCAGTCTGCGCGATAAAGACGCCGCTCGAAAGCATGGCGAGTCCGACGATCACGATGGGGAGCGAGTGCGCGAGCGTGAGCAGCACGCCGGTGATTGAGCAGCACATCGCTCCCGCAATGCCGGCGCGCAGGCCGACACGAGTGATCAAATAGCCTGCGGCCGGCGTCACAGCGAGTCCGATCAGGTAGACAAAGAAGAGCGAACTGAGGGCGGTGATGGAGAGTAGAAATGGCGCGGCGCTCAGGTAAAAGGTGATCCAGGTGAAGACGCCCACAAGCGAGAACAGCACGTTGAACCCGACGGCAAAGGTTGCCACCAGTCTGCGGCTCCGGAACATCTCCTGCACCTGATATGGGAAGGCCGGAAGGGGATCGGACTTGGCGCGAGTTGGGGCGCGGCGGCGACCGTGCGGCAGCCACGCCGCGACGGCTGCGGCGCCGACGAGCGAGGCTACGCCGAGCGCAACGAAACTGACGCGCCAGCTGAAGTAGTCCGCGAGGATGCCGGCTGTGATGCGGCCCATAAATCCACCCAGCGCCGTGCCGCTGACGTAGAAGCTCATGATCAGGGCGACGCTTTCCGGTGGCCATTCCTCACCGATGTATGTAACCACAACGGCAATGATGCCCGGCACCATGATTCCTTGCAGAAAGCGCCAGAAGATCAGTTGTGCAAGGTTCGCTGAGGTTGCGGCCAGAAGCGTGGGAACGGATACACAGAGAAGCGACGCGACGATGACGCTTTTGCGCGCAAGCCGTTCAGTAACGGCACCGAAGAAGGGAGCCGATATAGCCACGCCCAGGGTGGCGGCCGAGACGGTCATGCCGACGCCGGTCTTCGAAGCGTGAAACAGGTGAGCCAGAAGGGGCAGGAGCGGCTGGGTGCAGTAGAGTTCGAGAAATGCGCAGACACCGCATAAAGCAACCGCAGCAGCGGCCTTGTTGCCGGGTTCGTGACGCTGGTCCGACTGGGCTGGGGGTTCCAAGCATCAGGATACAGGGACCGGTGGAGCGCGCTCGAAGTTCTCTGATCTACCAAAAGCCGGGCGCGCTGAATCTTTCGCTGGGTCGCGTGGAGCGGTTAACCTAGGCATGAGATGGATTCCCCTTCCACCAGGCCTCCACGACGAGGGATGGAGGCATTTGCCTCTCGCGACTTTCGGCGGTATCAAATGGCACGGGTCGCGGTCATTCTTGGTGCCGAGGCGCAGGCCGTCGCGGTGGCGTGGCAGGTTTATTCCATTACTCATCGCGCCCTGGACCTTGGATATACAGGCCTGGCGCTGTTTCTGCCGGGGCTGCTGTTTCTGCTACCGGCTGGGCACGTGGCTGACCGCTTCGACCGACGTCATGTGATCCTCTGCTGCTATACGCTGCAGGTGTTCTGCACGACGGCGCTGCTTTGGCTGGCAGTTGCCGGCACGCACAAGGTGTTTTACATCTATGCGGTGCTGTTCCTGATTGGCACGGGGCGCGCGTTTTCAGCTCCCGCAAGTTCGGCGCTGCTACCTCACCTGGTGCCGGAGAAACACTTTGTGAATGCGGTGACGTGGGGCGGGGCCATCTTTCAGCTTGCCAATGTAACCGGGCCGGCTTTGGGTGGATTGCTGTTTACGCTGCCGCTCGCTTTTGTTCTGCGAGACATGGGCCTTGAGGGCGCCGGCATCGTCTACGTCTTTACCCTGGTCACGCTGGTGTGGTTCCTGGTGCTGATCCTGAGCCTGCATACGCGGCCGGGGCGCATGGAGCATCGCGCGGCATCGCTGAAGGTCGTCTTCGCGGGGTTCCAGTACGTGCGCTCATCGCCGCTTCTGTTGGGGTCGATGTCGCTGGACCTGTTCGTCGTGCTGCTGGGCGGTGCAGTGGCACTGATGCCGATCTTTGCCAACGACGTGCTGCACACGGGACCGCGCGGACTGGGCGCGTTGCGTGCGGCGCCGGCGATTGGGGCGCTGACGATGTCGCTGGTGATGGCGCGGTTTCCTATCACCCGCAAGGCAGGGGCGCGGATGTTTGTCTGCGTTGCGATTTTTGGAGTGGCGACGGTGATCTTCGGGATGTCGAAGAACCTGTGGTTTTCGCTGGCGGCGCTGGCGGTGGGCGGCGCCGCGGACATGATCAGCGTGATCATTCGTGGATCGCTGCTGCAACTCGCAACGCCACCGGAGATGCGCGGGCGCGTAAGCGCTGTCAACTCGCTCTTTATTGGCGCATCCAACGAACTGGGCGAGTTTGAAAGCGGGCTGACGGCCCAGTGGTGGGGCGCGGTGCGTGCCACCATCTTTGGTGGATTGGCATCGCTGGCAGTTGCCGGCACCTGGGCCGTTTTCTTCCCGGGCTTGCGGCGCGCCGATGAGCTGACCGTCGAGGCATTGCGGCCGAAGCCTGGACCAGCGAGTTTAGAGACGCCCGCGGCCGGTTGATTCTGGACCCCGAGAAGACAAAGGAGGATGCGTGAAGCCCTGGAAAATCGTGGTCATTCCGACGTTAATCATGGTGGTGATTGCCGGCATTTACCTGTTCTCGATCTGGAAAAAGCGGCAGAACCCTGGCGTGGTGAACCAGGGCCAGGAGCAGAAGTTGTCTGCGGACGATGTGGCGGTGGTGCGGATGCAGTTTCCGGCTCACTTCGACGATCTGAAGGATGAAGAAGGCAAGAGCATATGGATGAAGAACGGCTATACCATGCCGTACTTTCCGTATTCCGCGGGCAAGGTCGACTTCAAGAAGCGGGTCGGCGTGATTCCCCCTTTGCAGAAGCTTGATATCAGGAAGGCCATCAAGGCCTCGGTTCCAGCGGATGTTGACGACGGCATCAGCCACGGAAGCAAGCAGGCGCTCTATGTGTTTACGCTGCCCAACGACAAGCAGGAGTATGCGACGCCGGTGGGCGTAATTGACGGGAGCGAGGAGGAATATTTCAGCGACCTGCTTTATTTCTACGACGATCCGCACACGATCTATGCAAACTGGCCCAAGGATGTGTGGACCGCGGTGGATGCGCACCAGGCGAAGCCGGGCATGAATGAATTGCAGACGCGGCTGGCGGTGGGCCAGAAGATCCAGACAGACGATCCTAAGACCGAGGGGAATCGGACCGTCACGTATGACGCTGACGGAAAGAAGTGGACGGTGACGTTTGCGAACGATCGCGCTACGAAGGTTGCGGGCGGGTGATACCCCTATTATCCCGTCTCTCTGGGTAAGTGTCCTGCATTCATCGGATTACAGCAGGGGGTGGCGGTAAAGGTCTTTCTTCATTGGACTTCGCTGTAGAGGTTTGAAAAGACAGGGATTAGGGAACAGGGATTAGGGAACAAAGGGACAAAGGGACAAGGGACAAAGGGACAGGGTTAGGAACGAACCTGCTGGCGGCATTCTTGATCTCTCTCGGGCGGAGGATTTGGATTTCAAGTACATTGTGCGCCAAGGGCTGGTAATTGCCTGCAAAACGGCGGGAAGTTTTTGGCGAATGGAATGAGGGGGTTAGCGGAAATCTTCGCTGGATGGGGGTTGACAGGTCGCTGGGCCGGCGGTTTCTTTCTTCGACTACTCTTCAGGGAACCCGGATCGATTCAAGGAGCGAGTGCGTCGGAACCCGGCGGAACTCACCGAAGACATGTCCCCGATTCATGACAACTTCGAACAAGGGGTCTCCGAGTTCAACTCTGTTGTCATCTCCGCCTGAATGCCGCCACTGTTCACATTGCAGTAACGCTGGCTTAACTGCTGATTCATCTGGTTCCTTGCATACTGGTTCTGCCTGATGCAATTGTGCACCTTGCCTTTGCGCAGTGCTCTCTCTCGCATGCGCCGTTCGCAACAAAGCTGCCAAAAACTCACGCTGCTCACGTTGTATGGGCCGGCGCTTTGTCTCGCCGTCGCTCTATTTTGCGCTAGCTACAAGATGGAGCAGTATCCGCTGCATGGCCGCACCTTCAGGGTAATGGCGCCTGCGAAACTCCTGACCGAAAAAGAGCGGCCCGGACGTGTGGGTGGCCTGCAGATCGCGCCCGCTTCCGTTGGTCAAAAGCCGGCTCTCTTGCATCGGCCTGCAAGCCTCACGTGCATCTACCCTTCCCCGCTGCAGAACCATCTCCCCGGAGCATTGGTTCCGCCGACCCGCCGTCGTAAGATCGTCCTTCCGGAACTCACCTTCTTCTCGTTCCGCCCGCCTCCTCCGCGATTCATGTCCTGACGAGAACGCACTTGTTCAGGGGATGCAGCCTCGCCCTGTGATGAGCAGCCTTATTGTGTTTCATCAGCTGCCCCGTTCCTTCGGTGAAGCGGATCACCGCGAATACCACGGTTAAGGGTTTCATCGGATCGCGTGCTCCCAATGAGCGCGTCCGAGAAATCTGTTCGCCAGACCGGCCCTGCGGGCTGATGTATTGCCTGGCCCGATGGCCGCCGGGCAGAGCGCGCAACCAACCGTCAACAGAAAGGATTTTGGAGATATGGTGCGAAGACTACTTGCATTTTGCATTGTTGCGCTCGTGGCAGTTGCCGTGGCGCGCGCCGCGGACACCGAGATTCGTGGGAAGGTGGTAGATGCCTCGGGAGCAGCAATTCCTAACGCCGCCGTTTCGTTAACGGATTTGACAACGAACACGGTGACTCACAGGACTACGGGTCCGAACGGGCAGTTCGTCTTTAGCGATGTTCCGACAGGGCCACAGATTCTCTCTGTCGAAAAATCGGGATTCGAGTCTTTTACGCAGCGGATATCGCCGACGACAGGGCACTCCATCACCGCTGCTCTGCAGGTGGCGGCTTTGAATGACAGCGTAGTAGTGCGCGGGACCGTTGATCCCGAGGCCAAGCCCATGCCTACCCGCGAGGATGTCCTGCTGATGCCGGAAACGGTGCGCGTGCTTGATCGCAAGCAGTTGGATGCGGCTGGTCCGCTGGCCGGTGGTGCGCAGATGCTTCAAGCGACCCCGGGCGCGAACGTGGTCGGCTATGGAGAGACCGGCGCAACGAAGTATACGGTTCTCCTGAACGGAATCCAGCAGGGCTGGGCGGGCGAGGCAACAAGCTTCACGGCGCCGGGTTCGCTGGGCATCACATATGACGGGATTCCGGCGGCCGACCCAGCGACCGGTCTGTGGCAATCGGCAACGATGCCGCAGAACCTGGTGATTCAGGACGTGCAAGTGACGTACGGCCCCGGTCAGGCCGCGGACCGCTGGTATACCGACGTCGGAGGACGCGTGGAGTACACGCCTATTCAGTCGACCCTTGACCGGCACCTCAGCGTTGCTCTCACGGATGGCCCGTACGGCCAGCAGAACTTCGCATTCGTGGGCAATACGGGGAACTTCCGCGGATGGTCGACTGTGTTGGGAGGCGGACTGGGACGAGGCGACGACTTTCGACAGACTCCCGACGGGTTCGGCAACCCGACCAAGAACGGCTCGGTGTTCGGCAAAACCGTCAAGACGTTCTCAGCGGGCAGTTTTGCTTTTGGTGTTCTCTACGCCAAGGGAGGTGGGTACCGTCCCACAGTGATTCCAACCTCGGACCAGCAACTGATCGAACCGGACGGCACTCACTTCAGCCAGGAGACCTGCGGATTCTATTGTGGATTGCCGTACGCCGCCTACAACAAATACGACACCAACGAAATGTTCATGGCCTATGCGCGCCAGAGATTGTCTCTGAGTCACACCAGCACGCTCGATAATTCGGCATGGTTCACGCACATTCGCCGTTTTCACCGCCGCAATGACGATGCGCTTAACGGAGGCGCCCAAGTTGACGAGTGGAACAATCCCCATAGCAACATGTTTGGCGACCAGATCGCGTATTCCCAGGTGTTTCCTTTGAACACGGTCAGCTTTGGCGGTTACCTGATTCACGAGGTCTACAACTCGCACAATCTCTTCTATAACCCTGACGACGGAGGCAACGGCGCCCAGCAAATCGTCGGCATCGGATCAAAGTTTCGCTCCGGGTACTTCCAACAGGACAATGTGACCTTCTTTGCCCAGGACGACTTCCATCCCATCCCGCAGATTCACATCATTCCAGGGGTGCGCGTGGATGGGTTCTCCACCAGTTATAGCGACCAGGCAGCTCGCGACTTTACATTGGCTCCTGGCGTGGTCCCTTCCTCCCACTGCTCGTTGAACCCGGCAAGCTCCGATCCCTACCACAACATTTTCGGGCCTCCTAACGCAACGGACCAGGGGTCTCTCTGCGGGGCGCATGAGAGCCGCTCGGCCGTCGAGCCCGGCATCGACGTTTCTGTTACGCCAAGGCAGTGGCTCACGCTCTATGGCGGATATGACACCACGTATCGCAGCCCGGCGCTTGGCGGTGGCGGCGGCATGTTCCAGTCTGTTGACCCGGCGTACTACATCCTGGCGAAGGGCGCCTACGCTCAATTTGGCGGAAAGGTTCACTTCACCAGCGCACCGGGGCTAAGGAACTTCATCGCCGGCGTCAATTACTTCCATCTCAATTACACCAACCAGGAGATTGACTTCGAGACAGCTCTCGGCGTGTTGGGAACCGGCGGCGGCAATTCCACCTATCACGGTGTCGATGCATTTTTTGATGCGGATCCCCGCAGCAATCTCCACTTCTTTTTCAACTTCGCGGGAGAAGCGGCGAATTTCACAACGTACGTGGTGGGCGGCCCGCTCAACGGGTGCGGCACGATCTCCGATCCCGCTTCCGGGTGCACCTTCTACAACAACCTCCCAGTGTCATATGTTCCGAATTTCACATTGAATACGGGAGCCTATTACGGAATCCAGCACCGCAATCACACTATCCTCGAGCCGCGTTTCTGGGTGCAGAGCACCGGCTCGCAAAATCTCTGGTCAAACAGCAGTGGTGCGCCAACCAACCAGACCATGCCGGCATACACGACCGCGAATCTCTCATTTAACGCTCCCATTAACCTCTGGGAAAAGCAGTCCATCAACCTGCGGGTCGATATGTTGAATATCGGAAACTCGCGGTACAACGAATGGGAGTACATCTCCAGCGGCGGATACTTTGCGTCGCTTGCATCGGATGCCAATAACCCTCCCAGCGGTTATATCAATGCGTATCCGGGAGCTCCGCGCACCATTTACGGTACCATCTCTTATCAATTCTGATTGTGCACACCCATTGCCCAGAGCGGGCGGCTTCGTCCGCTCTGGGCTCACCAAGGGGAAATTGCCTTTCCATTCAGATCACCTTGGAACGCGCGTTGGCTTGATGGCACTATTCGGGAGTGCGTTCAGATTAACGATGACCCGGAACAATTCGCCATTGCGGCGAATGCGTGGATCTCTGCTATAGGTACTGGTATGAGATGCCTTACCGTTTCCTGTCGTTTTGCGATCCGGGTTGTCATTCTTGTTGCGATGGTCGTGTGTGGCGCTTGCTGTCGACCGGCACTTGCTGCGTCCGCACCGAGCATGGAGCAGCTGCTTGGCTACTCCTTTGTGAGCGAGCTTGTTGCTTCGGAGAAGGGTGATCGGTTTGCCTGGGTTGAGAATGTGCGCGGTGTGCGCAACATCTGGTTCGCGCTTGCGACGGACAGTGCGCCACGACAGCTCACGCACTACACGCAGGATGATGGACAGGAACTGACGCAGCTCACTTTTTCAGCCGATGGGGCGCGACTGATTTACGTGCGCGGCGGAGATCACGACGAGAACTGGCCCGCTGCGGGGAACCTGGCTCCCGATCCGGGCGGTAATCCGACGGAGCCCAAAATCGCGATCTGGGCAATTGCGACCGATGGCGCCGAAAATGCGCCGGCGAAAATCGCCGAGGGCGATAGTCCTGCTGTTTCCTCGACGGGACAAGTGACGTATGTGAAGGATGGACAGATCTGGAGTGTGCCGCTGGTGCCGGGAACGGGCAAGACAGGCGAGGGGAAACGGCTTTTCTTTGATCGCGGAAAGGATGGCTCGCCGGTCTGGTCGAAGGATGGATCGCGGCTCGCGTTTGTGTCGGGGAGGGGCGATCACGGCTTGATTGGCGTTTATACGACGCCTGAGCAGCCGCTGGTCTATCTGGCTCCATCGACTGATTTCGATAAACAGCCGGTCTGGTTGCCTGACGACCGTTCGATCGCGTTTATGCGCCAGCCGAGTCGCGGAGATGCGCCGGAAAACTTTCTTGTGCAGGTGCCGCACCCATTTGCTTTCTGGATAGCCGATGCGGCGACGGGCGAAGGCCGCCAGGTGTGGAGTTCGCCGGATACGCTTGCCGGTTCACTGCCGGACGTAGGCGACAATGAGCCGCTGTTCTGGATGGCGGATGACAAACTCGTGTTTCTGGCGGAGACGGACAACTGGCCGCACCTGTATGCAGTCGACGCAAAGGGCGGCGATGCGAGGCTGCTGACGCCTGGTCACTTTATGGTGGAGAGCGTGACGATGAGCCCGGACCGGACCGCATTAATCTACAGCGCGAATACGGGAGGCGCCGCAGGGGATGAGGATCGACGGCACCTGTTTCGCGTGCGCATGGATGGGGCGGCCCCGGAGCCCCTGACCAGTGGAGAGAATCTGGAGTGGGGGCCGGCGGCGCTTGCGGACGGGAAAGTCGCTTATGTCACGGCGGGCGCGCGACGGCCGGCATCGGTTGCTGTGCAGGCGCAGACTGGCGAGGGACATGCACTCGACACTGGAGGCGCGAAGGATTATCCAGCAGCGGCGCTTGTCGTGCCGAAGCTGGTCAGCTTCAAGTCGCTGGATGGGCTGACGATCCAGGGGCAGCTGTTTCGCGAGCCGGGGGCAAGCGCGCGGCAGCCGGGCGTGATCTTTGTGCACGGCGGACCACCGCGGCAAATGCTGCTTGGGTGGCACTACATGGACTACTACAGCAATGGCTACGCGGTGAACGAATACCTGGCGACGCATGGCTTCACCGTTCTTTCGGTGAATTATCGACTGGGCATTGGATATGGCCGGGCGTTTCAGCATCCTGCGCACGCCGGACCTGCGGGCGCGGCGGAGTACCAGGATGTGCTGGCCGGGGCGCGGTTTCTGCAGAAGACGGAAGGCGTGGATGCGAGCAGAATTGGGATTTGGGGCGGGTCGTATGGTGGGTATTTGACGGGGTTGGCGCTGGCACGCAACTCCGATGTGTTCAAGGCAGGCGTGGACTTTCACGGCATCTCGAATTGGGTGCCGGCGCTGAGCAAGGACGGAGCATTCCCCGAACATTGGTACGAATCAGATCCCTCGTGGAAACAGGCGGTCGCAACGGCCTTTGCGGCTTCGCCGGATGCGGATATCGCGAAGTGGAAATCACCGGTGCTGCTGATCCAGGGGGACGACGACCGGAATGTGCCGTTCGATCAAACCGTGGAACTCGCGCATCGGCTACAGAAGCAGAAAACGCCGTTCGAGGAATTGGTGATTCCAAATGAGATTCATGGCTTTCTGCGGTGGAGTAACTGGTTGCGCGCGGATGAGGCGACGGCTCGTTTTCTTTCGAAGCAACTGGGGTGAAGACGGCGACGCAATAGGTCGATGGCCGCTGGCGAAACTATTCGTCAAGTCTCCTAAGGGCGCTCCAACGAGGAATGGCTTGGCGAGCTATCCTGCGGGCCGTATGTTCTGGTTGAGAGAGAACAGGTTGTGGGGATCGTAGCGCGCCTTAATGTGCTGGAGCCGCATGTAATTGGCGCCATAGGCGCGTCGGACGCCGTTCTCTCCCTCGCGCTCCATGACGTTCACGTAGTTGCCATCTTCGTCCACGGGCAGTTTCGTTTTCAGCGCCTCAATCCACCTACTGGCGGCTTGCTGGCCATCCGGCGGCTTCCAATAGGCGGCAACGTCGCAGCCAATACCATCCCTGCGCAGTGGAAATGCTGTTGCAGCAACAGGCACCCGCGTCACTGCGCCGTGAAGATGAATCAGGAAGCAGTCGACGCGACACGGCGCACTCAAAAACGCGTCTGCCAAAACCTCGATCCTGGTGTCATCGAACTCTCTGAAGAAGCCGCTGCAATGTTCGTCATAGCTGGGCGGAATATCGGCGGGTACCATCTGCTCAAGCTCGAGATACGGTCGTGACTTAACGGTGTCGTGCACGACGGCCGAGTGATGACGAAGGGGAGCGAGTGCTTTTTCTCCTTCGGCCGATTCACCAACGTAGCATACCTGGATGTCGATTTGTGGCTTGTGCTTCGGCTCGGCGGACATCAAGGCAATCAGAGTGAGCTCATCCGGCGCCGTAGGGAGAAAGTCCCTGAAAGCACGCAAAAACGTGCGCGGATCCGCTGACTCAAGCGTGATAATGCCCGCGAAGACATTCGAGACAGGGTGCAGCGTCACATCGAATGCGGTGACGATCCCGAAGTTGCCACCTCCTCCACGAATGGCCCAGTAAAGGTCAGGGTTCTCATCCTCGTTAGCCTTGACTTGGTGTCCGTCGGCCAGCACCAGTTCTGCGCCAAGGATGTTGTCGCAGCCGAGGCCGTACTTGCTCATAAGTGGACCGACGCCTCCACCGAGAAGAAACCCTCCTACGCCAACGGAAGGACACTGACCGAGTACTGTGGCGAGTCCTGCCTTGGCGGTCTCGATTTCAACCGCGCCGCACAACATTCCGCCTCCCAGGCGGACACGGCTTTTGTCGGCAGCAATGGTCATGCTGCGGAAGCTGGACATGTCGAGCACGAGACCTCCCTCACAGGTGGAGTATCCGGCATAGCTGTGGCCTCCACAGCGAATGGCGAGAGGCAGATGATTGGAGTTTGCGAAGTTCAGCGAGGTCTGAATGTCCTGGATGTTGGCAGGTTGCACGATGAGTGCTGGATGCGCGGCGAACTTGGCGGCGTATACTTCGCGACGCTTCTCGTATTTCGGGTCGCCGGGGCGGAAGACCGTTCCCGCGATTCCTCGCGCAAACGCTGTGAGCTTGGCCACGGTCGGTTTCGAGACCGGAAGCGCCACGACCTGCTGTGAAAACCTGTCCCTCGCGATAAACGGAAGGGACGAACAAAGGCCCTGCCAGAGAAAAGAACGCCGATTCATAGATGCCCCATGAAAGATGGATCTGGAATCAAATGCCCGCAGAAAGTGAAAGACAATTCAGAGAAGGATGCGCATAAGGCGGAGTTGCGATTCTGATAGGCGGTACTGTATCACGGAACACGACTCATCGGTCGGCGAGAATCTCAGGCTCTCGACGATCTATATGATCGTGTCACTATCAAAGCCTGCAGCGAGTTTGCCGGGAGCACATTGCCTGAGTTTTCGGGTTACGGGCGGTTGCGTCGCGGTGCAATGTCCGGCTAACGCTGGAGGATGTCGATGGGCTGGGTGAAGTCGGTGGCGCGGATGTATTTGGCGAGCGATGGGTGCTGGCGTTCGAGGGCTAAATACATTTCCCAGGCGACGCGGCGATAGCTGAAGTGGCCTGCGGGGGCGGAGCGGAGTTCGCTGATGTATTGCGCTTCGGCGAAGTCCATTTTGAAGAGGCAGCGCACGCGGGTGGCGAGGGGAAGCAGGTAGAGCGCCGATGATTTTGCTTCGGGTGCGGAGCCGGCGGCGATCTTCGCGCTCGCGGCGTGGGCGGATTCGATGGCGGACTGGTAGTCGGCGAGGACGCCGGCTTCCTCGAGTCCAGCGGCGTCGCCGGAGTGGGGCGTCTCATAGCCGTGGGCGGCGGTGAATCCCTGCTTGATCTGGGTGACGCGACGATGGCGGTGCATGTCGCGAAATCCGCCGATGTCCATGAGGATGTCGAAGCGGAGGGCGGCTCCGGCGTGGAAGACGCGAAGGGCTTCGTCGTGTTTGCCGCGGTGCTTCAGGCCGAGTTCAATGATTTCCGAAACTCGAGAGCCTGGAAGGCCGGCAACGATGTCGCGCACCTGACGGTAAGGATGGTTGCTGGCCCAGTAGATCAGGGTGGCGGCGAGTTCGACTTCCAGGGATTCGGTGCGTTCGACGAGATCGACCACGGGGGATGGGGCGGGCACGGCTCCCTGAAGAATTTCTGCCGATGCTTTTTCCAGTTCCGTGCGCGTCTGGATCAGGTATTGGTTGGGCTCAGCGTATTTGACGAGGGTGGGGGCGGTGCGGACTTCGCGCGTGAGCAGCGTGGCGGCTTCTGCGACGAGACTTTCCTCAGGGGCTAAAGCCCCTTCCTCATTTTCGGCAACATGCGGCACGACTGAAGTCGTGCCCTGACGCCCGAACTCTGTCGTTTTGAGTTTTTCGACGAAGGCAGCGGCGGCTTTTGCATTGACGTTCCAGGCGGGGCCGGTGGCGGCGTCGCGGAGTTTGGCGCCCAGGTCGCGCACTTCGGCGGTGGGGTGCGAGAGCAGGCGGGAGACCTGGGTTTCGAGCGTGCGCGCGTTGACGATCTGGCCGAGCGAGGTGTTGGTAGCAAGGGGCAGCAGGTAGCGGGCGACGTCGAAGGCGCGGGCCTTGAGGGTGCGGTCGTAGGCTTCGGGCTTCATGGCCTCGGGGCGGACGACGCGCTGGCGCAGGGCTTCGTGAACGGCGGCGGTGGTGCGCTGGTAGGTGACGAAGAGATTTTCGACGGTGTCGGCGTAGAGCCTGGGCGATGCAGTATCGGAGGCGAAGTCAGGGAAGTACCAGCCGGATTTCTGGAAGTTCTGATAGCGGGTGGAGCGTTCCTGGCCGTCCCAGCGCTGTTCGTCAACGAGCACGATGGCGGCCATAAGGCTCAGGCGTTCGACGGCGAAGGCGATGTGGGCCAGGTCGGCAATGGAGCGATGACCGTACTGGAAATAGAATGTATTGAGGAACTGTTCGGCGCGCTGGGCGCTGATCTCGGTGAGGGATTCGCGCATGGAGAGCGCGGAACGCGAATACTTGGCCATGGCGTAGGCCAGCACTTCGGGATCGGCACCGTGAACGGCATAGACATCAGTCTGGTTATGGGCACCGGCGGGCGAGTAAGATTCAGTGGGCAAAGATTGACTGGACATGAACGAGGGCTCGCGACCAGAATACGGCATTGGGAAGCAGGGGCTGTGAATCCCCTGGAACGTTAGAAACGTCAAAGCTGAAGAGCGGGAGCGCGCGGCAGAATGCGGGAGTTCAAATTGCGGACATCGCAAAGGCCCCGGCCATTGCCAACCGGACGCTGGATGCTGTCTCAGCGCTGGAACGATCTTCTTTTTGCGCATTGGCGGGTGCCGGCGGCGACGGTGTCGCCATTCCTGCCGGAGGGGTTGCAGCCGGATACATTTCAGGGCTCAGCGTGGATTGGGTTTGTGCCGCTGTGGATGGATCGCTTTAACTTTCGCGGGGTGCCCACCGTTCCCGGAACGCGAAGCTTTCCCGAGCTGCACTTTCGCACCTACGTTCATGACCAGCACACCAATACGCCGGGCATCTACAACCTGTCGGTGGATATCGGCAGCCTGCTGGCTACGGCGGCGGTGCGGCTGATTTTCCGTGAGCCGTGCAACTGGGCGGAGATGCGGTTGATCCAGCGGACCGAGCGTGAATTCTCGTTTTACAGCCGGAGGCGGTTTGTGGCCAGCCCGGTCATTTTCAACGCGCGCTACCGGGGGTTGGGGCCGACGCGGAGGCTGGCGGAGATTCGCAGCGGATCGTTGGAGTATTTTTTTACGGAGCGCTACTGCCTGTTTACGCGGAATCATGCGGGACTTGCGGTGCGGGCGAACATACACGCGGTGGCTTCTCCTCTGGAAGATGCCGAAGCAGAGATCGAGCAGAACGATCTGCCGGCAGCACTCGGAATCCAGGTCACGGACCAGGAGCCGGTGCTGCACTACTCGCGGCGGCTCGCGGTCTATGTGTGGCCGGCAGAGTTGGCGGAGCCGGCACGCCGGAGGGAGCGCATCCCGGCGCAGGCCATGCCGTTGGGCTAGGATCGGGTTTCCGGATCAGGGGCAGTCTATGTGGTTCGCAGCTTCGCGCTGCCAGACCTTCCGGGCGAGCAACAGCAATCCGACGAGCGCGCAAAACTGGAAGACAAATTTGCCGATGAGGTCAACGCGGGTCCAGCCTGCGGAACTGATGTCGCTTGTCGCCATGCATCCGAGTATGGCTCCGAAAGAGAGAGCGAAACGATGTACGTCGCGCCAGCCGCGTGCGGCTGACCAGTAGCGGACGAGGATGAAGGAAATGAGAGCCCAGGCGGGGCCCGCGGTGAGTGGAATCCAAACGGCGAGGCCTGGATGCGGAACGAAGACGAGCGTGATGAGCGCGAACCAGGCTGCGCCGAAGATGAAGGCCTTGATTCCGAGGAGCCACGGGCTGGCCGGCTGGCGCGACGCGATCTGGCCGGAGTGGCCGTATCCGCGCAGAAGATATGCCACGAAGATGAGGGCAGCGATGGAGGCGAGGCCGATCAAGATTAGCGCCGCGGGCGGGTGGTAAGGCGCGGCGTGGAGTTTGGGACGCGCCTGCTGCGTCCAGCCATACCAGGCGATGCGTGAGCCGATGAGGAACGCGATGCAGGTAGCGATAAGGCCGCGAGTACGGAGCCAGGGCAGCTCGCGGTGATCGGGGAAGAAGAGTTCGGTGATCTGAACCGGAACCAGGACTACCCAGACACTTTCGAATCCCAGCATGAAGAGAAGATAGACCCAGTTAATGCCCCAGAAGCGGGCGAAGTCCGCGTTGGCACCCGGGAAGGGTAACGGCGCGATGGAAGTCTGCTGGATGATGAACTCTTCAGCGATGGAGAGTGCGAGGCCGAGGCAAAGCAGGCTGGTAGCGCCGGCGCGCCAGCGGCGGACAAGTTCGCGCGCGAGCAAGGCGCCGCCGCCCCAGACCATGATTTCGGGGATGAGCACGAAGAGGATGCTGAGGCGCGTGGATCCGCTCAAGACTTCAGCGATGACAGGAGCGAGGACGAGCAGGGTCCAGATGGCGCCGCGATAGCGTGTTGGAGCCGCGGCTTGCGTGCTCGTGTTAGCGGGGATGAATTCAGTTGGCATGATTACTCCTTATTGCGCACAGCGGATGCAGGGGTGCGCGCGGAGGCCGGAACGGAGGCGCGCGCTTGTTTCAAGATGGTCTTCAAGTCCCAGGAGAGTTTTCCTGCAGAGATGTCGGCGATAAGGCTACGGACCCAGGCGAGTTCGGCTTTCATGATGGCGACCAGGTATTCGCTTTCGACGAGGTTGATGCGGAGCACGTGGGCAGATGCGGCGGAGACGCCGGCGCCGCGATGCGCGATCTCGTTTGCGAGGTGCGTGGCGCGTTCCTCCAGGCGGGGCAGGGCTTCAGCGGGCGTCAGGTGCACCAGAAAACTCATCGCGGCCATAAACTCGGATGATTCGCGGCGCGGTACGGCGATGATCTGGCGGAGGGCGCGGGTGAACTCATTGCGGCCCGCTGCGGTGATGGCGTAGGTGGTGCGTTCGGGTCGGCGTCCTTCGCGTTGGGTTGATTTGGCGGCGATGAGTGCATCGCGCACGAGCCGGCCGATGGCGTGATAGAGCGATCCGCGTTTGAGGGCGAGGATCTCGTCCTTGTGGCGCTGACGAAGGAGGCTCTGCATCTGGTAAGGATGCATGGGGGATTCGCGGAGGAGGGCAAGGACGGCAATTTCCCAGATTCCGAGTTCGTTAGTCATATAGTTCATCTGAACTATATCTTATGAGCTATAGATTGGGCAAGGCACAGGACCGAAAGACGGGTCGAGGGAAGGCGCTCGCTTGCCTATAATTGGCGTTGGAAATGCGCGGCGCGATTGGGGTTAGAGCGGCGCTGAAGGTGGAAGAACGATGGCGGATTTGAAGGGAAGAATTGCGCTGGTGACGGGGGCGTCGCAGGGGATTGGGCGGGCGTGTGCGCTGGAACTGGCGAAGGCGGGAGCCACAGTAGCGCTGGCGGCGCGCAATGAGGCGAAGCTGGCGGAGGTAGCGGCAGAGATCGCGGCGGCTGGCGGACAGGCCGCGGCATTTGCACTCGATGTGGCCAGCGAGGAGTCAATCAAGAATGGCGCGAAGGCGGCGGTCGAACGATTCGGCAAAGTGGAGATCCTGGTGAATAACGCGGGCATTACGCGGGACGACCTGATGATGCGGATGAAGCGCACGGACTGGGATGACGTGTTGAGTACGAATCTGACGGGGACGTTTCTGCTGACGCAGGCGCTGCTGCGGCAGATGATGAAGAACCGCTGGGGCAGGATCATCAACATCACGAGCGTGGTGGGCCGCACCGGACAGGAAGGCCAGGTAAATTATGCGGCGTCGAAGGCGGGCTTGATCGGGTTTACGCGATCGCTGGCGCGGGAGGTGGCGTCGCGTGGGATCACCGTGAATGCAGTGGCGCCGGGGTATATCGAGACGCCGATGACGACAGTGCTTGGGGAGAAGCTGCGCGAGAAGATGATTGAGCAAATTCCGTTGGGGCGGGCGGGGACGGATTTGGAGATTGCGCAGCCGGTGGTGTTTCTAGCGTCGGATGCGGCTGCATATATTACGGGGCATGTGCTCGATGTGAATGGCGGGATGTTTATGGGGTAGCGGCTGCCTGCGCCCTTTAGATTCCGAGACGATCCTTGAGCGTTCTAACGCGGTCGCGGGCGACGGTGAGCTGGGTGTGCTGCACGTCTTTGAGCGTGAGAACGACTTTGCCGGCGAACCAGGAATTGACTTCGTGAATCCAATCGACATTGACCAGCACGGATCGGTGGACGCGGAGAAATTTTGCGGGATCGAGCCGGCGCTCAAGGTCGACGATCGTCTGGTCGACGCAGTGACGGCGTCCGGCAACGACGGCGAAGGTGAGCTTATCCTGGGCGATGAAGTGGGTGACGTCGTCAAGCGGGAGAAATGAGATGCGTTCGCCGACGCGCGAGGCGATGCGATTGGGGTAGGTGGTGTGGCCTTCGCGGAGAGAGGCGGTTAGTTCCTGCAGCAACTGCGGGAGAGCGGGATTCTGCTGCCAGTCCGGCTTGACGACGGGACGCAGGCGGCCGAGTTTATGGAGGGCACGCTTCAACTGTTCGGGTTCGATGGGTTTGAGCAGGTAGTCGATGGCGTTGGTTTCGAAGGCGCGGAGGGCGTGCTGGTCGTAGGCCGTTGTGAAGATGACGAAGGGCTGGACGTTGAGGCGGGAGAGCAACTCGAATCCGTTGAGGCCCGGCATCTGGATGTCGAGGAAGAGCACATCGATTGGTTTCGAATGGGAATCGTTGAGGGTGGCAACGGCTTCTGCAGGGTCGGTTGCCGTGCCGGCGATCTCAATTTCAGGGAATGCGGCGAGCATGCGCTGCAATCGCTCGATGGCGAGCAATTCGTCGTCGACGAGGTATGCGCGAAGGGAAGCCGCTTCCGACGTCATGGCATCTCTCCGGCGGGCAGTGCGATGGATACGGTGGTTGTGTTTTCGACTCGGCTGACGTTTATGTGGGCAGCTTCGCCGAAGAGAAGCTCGAGCCGGCCTGCGAGATTGCCCAGGCCATGATCGGGGGCGACGTTGGCAAGCGAAAATCCAGGACCATCATCGGAGACGGTGAGAAGAAGCTGGTCATCGTTCAGAACGCCGTTGACGATGATGGACGCGGGCTGGGCGCGCTGGGCCACGACATGCTTGACGCTGTTTTCGACCAGGGTTTGCAGGGCGAGGGGCGGGACCTTGATGGGACCGAGCGCATCGGGAACGGAGATTTCATAGTGCAGGCGCTGCCCAAAGCGCGTGGATTCGATTTCGAGGTAATCGCGCACGATCTTTAATTCCTGCGCGAGCGGGACGAGGCTGGATTGATTGGCGCTGATGGAAAAGCGGAGCAGCGATGCGAGTTTGCCGACGGTGTCTTCGGCGCGTTTGGGATCGCTGGGAATGAGAGACGCAATGGAGTTGAGCGTATTGAAGAGGAAGTGCGGATGAATGCGCGATTCAAGCGAAGAGAGGCGCGCCTCGACGAGGAGTTTGTTGGCGCGTTCCTGATCGACCTGGCGGGTGCGGAGTTCAAGCGTGGCGTCCTGCAGCCTGTGGCGCAGTGTTTCGAAGGAAGTGATGCTGAGTCCCGCGATCAGAGTGAGGACGACGCAAATGGGAAGGGATGACTGGATTTCAAGCCAATACGAGTCTGGCGAGATGATGCCGGCGATCTTGAGAACAAATGTGCCCACCATGGATCCGATTACAGCCAGGAAGACGAGAACGGCTGCGTGCATGAGGAAGACGAGTCGCGGAAACCGCTCGGTGAATTGAAATCCAATCCAGTTCAGGGCGACAGCGGCAGGAAAGCCGATGAAGATCCCGTATATGAAAGAGGAGAGAAATTTAACGCCAATGCCGGCGTGGGCATGCTCGATGACGAGAATCAGAATTGCGACGACGACCGCGAGGGTCGGGATCATCCAGATATCTCTGCAGAATGCACGGAAGGCGGTGAAGCTTTTGTCGGGCTTCGTTGCCGGAGCATAAAACGGCAGGTTGCGTGCGAATTTCATAGGTGGAACCGCACTCCGGCGGACGTAGCGGTGTTGTACGGTGTTGCCCCGAAGTCGGAGGTTTTGCTGCCTGTGGGGATTTCCAAGTGCACATAGGAAGAGAAATGATTACCGAACCAGCGGCTAACATCGACGATGCCGACCGCGCTGTGATCGTCGAGATTGGCAACGACGGAGCCGGATGCGTCCCACTCTTTCCATCCGGGCAACTGGCGCAGGCGAGTTTTTCCGACATTGAAGAAGGCGTAGTGCTGGCGGCCGGCGAGAGGCGATACGGACATGTCGCGGAAGTACGATATGTTGGGCGGAGAGTAGAACTCGCCCATGAAGGTGACGCCGGATTGGATGGTGTATTTGGCGCCGACGAGGATGGCAGCCTGTTCGCGCCACGCGGCTTCGCCGTGCAGCTCCCAAGCCTGTCCGAGGACGCGCGTGAAGGTGAGTGCTCCGAAAGAATCTCCGCCGCGATCGTTGCCGGCGATGAGGGATGTGTCGAATCCGCGCACCAGAACGTTATACCGGAACGCGGTGGTGTCACGCAGTGTGGAGTGGGCGGGGGCGAGAGCGGCGCTGGACCAGGCGAACGTGATTGCATGGGGGCCGTGCACGTAATCGGCTTTGATCATGTCGCGGCCCTGGTTCACATTGAGGCGGTCAGTGGGATTGGTGGGAGAGCGTGGCGGATCGAGTACGCCGGCGGCGGTGAAGGCGTATCCCGTGCCCCAGCGGACCATCTTGCGGCCTGCCGTGAAATCGAAATCGCCCGCAGAGAGGCTGGCGTAGGTTTCTTTGACGCGAAGGATCGAGGCGGTGTCGGAGTAGGTGGTGGTGAGGCCGATGAGGCTGGTGGAGAAGGTGAGTCTTCGATAGCGGAGGTCGAAGGTGGGCTCGACGAAGACCTGGTTGAGGATATGTGGAGCGTGCTGCGGGGGACCGCTATAGAAAGTGGCGTCGTCGATGACGGCGAGAGAGTAGCGCGTGTTGAGGGAGGTTTCTTCGGCCGGCGGCGGGTCTTGCGCATGAGCACAGGACCACGCCGTTGCGAGAGCGAGGACCGAAATAAGCATTCTGGCGTTCATGGTTTGCGGACTCCGACACTACGGCCAGTAGATGAGAGCGATCTCAATGGTTGAGCCGGACGCTGTGAAGTCAAATTTGGTTTCGTCGAAGTTGGGAGGTCCTGGACGTTTTGCGGGGTTGTTGGAGTGGCCATATCCCTCGACAGGCATTCCCACTTCGTTGAAATCAAGTTTCTCGTTCTTGTTCTCGTCGTGAATCACCGCGACTCCGTAGGTGCCTGCGGCGAGGTTGTCGAATACGGCTTCGGCGGTGAGGGTCTTCGGGTCAATCTCAACGACCTTGGCATCGACGATTGTGTTGTCGTCGGTGCGAAGAGCGACGCGGATGTTGCCCTCGCTGTTGCGAATGCCCGTGACCTTGATGGTTAGCTTGCCGGTTTTCGGCGTCTGGGCGATGGAGCGCTGGCCGGCGAGGATGAACATCGAGAAGCAGAGCAGCGGCAGTATGGCCAGCCACGATTTTCTTCGGATGTTTGCGATCATTGCGTATTCCTTTCTTGATCGAGCTTGTGTCGATGATGCGGTTTGCGACGCGGCGTGTCTGTGATGCGGCGCATCAGAACCTGTCGGAGCGGCCCTGGTAGAAGAGCTTGTCGGGAAGATTGCGGGGCGTCATGTTCGAGTACTCGAGAACACTGTGTGAGTTGTGGCGAATCTCGTCGTAGAGGGTGAGACGACGCAGCAACAGCCTCCCGTTCGAATTCGCGAATTCATCGAAGGTGGCGGATTTGATGTGTTTGCCGGAAGTCAGGTAGAACTCGGCGCGAACGGGTCGCGCGTCTTCAACTCGTACCCAATAAAGAATGCGCTGATAGGTCGCGCCTTTGCGTTTAGCGGTGAGGTTGAGGACGTAGCAATCCTCCTTGCCGACTTTTTCGTTGCGAATGTATGTCGGAGTGTAGTCGACGGCGTAATTTGTGCGAGCGACGTCGCCATTGGAAGCATCTCCTGAGAGCCGTTCAAGGGGCGTAATGCGCACGGGCCGGCTGGTATCGGGAAGATAGATCCACATATCATCGCCGAGCATGAGCAGGTGGCGGCCCTTGTCGCGGGGGCTCAGGAATTCGACATAGGTCTTGTCGGTTCCTTTTTGCGAGACTTCGTAGAGCGACTCTTCATCGGACTTGCCGGATTCGAAGTTGGTGATCTTGACGCGCAGGACGTATGCGGGCCAGCCATTGCGGTAGCTGTCGGAACGCTTGAGCAGGGCTTCGGCGTCGGGCGTTGCAGCGTGTCCGATCGCAGCCCAGGCGATGAGGAATGCAACGGTGACGATGAGGAGGAAAACACGGAGTGACCAGTTAATGTTGCGGACACGAGAGCGCGAAGACGGAAAATTGCCGGCAGGGGCTGAAGCCCTAGTGTTTTGTTGGGACTTTTTTGGCACGACTGAAGTCGTGCCCTGACGCTTCGTGCCCTCGGCGGAAGGCCTCGCGCAAGCGGCGAAGTTGGGAATTGAGATTGAATTGAATTGTAAGGCGGATTGTCTAGACATGAGCAAGGGCCTCCGCAATTTGCAGGCGCGATGCGCGGATCGCGGGCAGAATGGATGCGAGTGCGAGCGAGAAGACGACCATGATGGAGGAGCCGATCATGAGCGCGGGCACGTGGAGAACGCGGAAAGGAATGTTGACGGTGTATCCGGGAGGTGGCGGCATGTGAAGGCCTGCGGTGTTCAGCAGCCAACCGAGAAGATTGCCTCCGGCAACGCCCACGGCAGCTCCGAGAAGGCCGAGGACGGTGGCCTCGAGCATGAAGAGAGCCACGATCCAAGAGCGCGGCGTGCCCATGGCGAGCATGGTGCCGATTTCGCGGATGCGTTCCATCATGGCCATGAGGAGCGTGTTGATGCTGGCCATGAGCACCATGAGAAAAACGATAAGGCCCATGAAGAGGAAGATTCCGTTGAACATGGTGTGGACCTGGTTGTAATAGGTGGCGAGGTCTATCCATTTCTTCAGCGTCATCTCCTGGGGAAGACCGTGGAGGCGGGGCGCGAGTTCGGAATAGACCGCGTCGGTGTTGTCGGTGGAGTCGAGGCCGACCACAAGGTTGGTGACGCGATCGCTTTGCAGCAGGCGCTGGGCTGCGGGAAGGGTGATGCGCAGATAGCGGGCATCCATCTCGGCGATGCCTGTTTTGACGATGCCGACGATCTGCACGTCGACGCCGTTGAGTGCTCCGTCGGAGGTCATGGCGAGCAGCGTGAGGCCGTCGCCGACTTTGACGTTCATGGATTTGGCGAGTCCGGCGCCGATGAGGGCTTCAACGTCGCCACTGGATTGGGAAGAGAGATTGCGGCCGGTGCCCGAGGCGAGCTGGGCCGAAAAGCCGAGGCTGCTTTCCGCATCGGGATCGACGGCGCTGCCCATGAATCCGGCAGCTTTGATGCCGTTGGAGACCATGCCGTAAAACTCGATGCGAGGGGCGACACCGCGCACATGCGGAGCGGAACTGACGGTTGAGGCTACCTGCCGCCAGTTTTCGATTCCGGTGTCGAGTACTTTGACTTCATCGCGTTTGAAGTGGTCGGTGGTGAAGATTTGCAGGTGACCGAGGCCGGCGCGGATGGTGTCTTCGCGGAGACCGCGGGTCATGAAGGCGAAGTATCCACCGGCGAGAAGAAGTCCGGCAACACCGCCGCCCACCATGAGCAAAGTCATCAGCGTCCTGCGGCGATTGCGGAAGACGTTACGAAACGCAAGCAGTAAGAACTTGCTCATTGCGGGCTCCTTCAGAAGATTCGGAATGCGTGTCGCTGATGATGCAGCCGTCGGTGAGGCGGACGATGCGCGGGGTGTGTTCGAGCAGGCGCTGGTCGTGGGTGGAGAAGATGAAGGTGAGACCGAGGCTGCGGTTGAGGTCGCGCATCAGGTCGATGAGTTGGGTGGCGTTGCGTGTGTCGAGGTTGGCGGTGGGCTCGTCGGCGAGGACAAGCGAGGGGCGATGCACGATGGCGCGGGCGACGGCTACACGCTGGCGCTCTCCGCCAGAGAGCAGGTCGGGCCGTTGCTGCGCGCGAGCGGAGAGGCCGACGTTAGCGAGGGCTTCGGCGACGCGAGTGCGGCGCTCGGAGGAGGAAACTCCCTGAACGAGGAGCGGATATTCGACGTTTTCGGCGGCGGTGAAGACGGGAATCAGGTTGAAGGTCTGGAAGACGAAGCCGATTCTTTCACGGCGCAGGGTCGAAGTTTGCGAGGGGCTCAGGCGCGAGGTATCGGTGCCGGCAATGAGGATGCGTCCGCTGGTGGGCTTGTCGATGCATCCGATGAGGTTCAGCAGGGTGGATTTGCCGCTGCCGCTGGGGCCGGAGATGGCGAGGAATTCGCCGGCATCGATCTGGAGGCTGACATTGTCGAGGGCGGTGACGGTGTTGTGGTCGAGGGGAAACTTGCGCGTGACCTGGTCAACGCGGACGAGTGGGTCGGTTGGAGCCATCGGGGGCTGTCCTTTCCGGAGCGGTGTTGTGCTCTGGAGAGGAAGATAGCGGGGGGTGTTTGGGATTGCGCGGAGATTTGGATGAGGGGTAAAGAAGGCGGATGAAAGGCGTGAAGGGGGCGACGAGTTGGACTTGTCGCTTCTTGGAATTATTGTGGCGGGGCGGGCGCTCCGCCTTCGTTGCGTTGGGGTGGCGGCCCCATGACGGCGACGGAGGTGGCGAGGAAGGCGCCGTTTTTGATGGAGCCTTCGGCGCGGATCATGTCGCCGACCTGGATGTCGGCCAGGGTGACGGGATCGCGGCGTTTGCGAAAGGTGGTGTTTTCATCGGCGACGAAGGTGTGGGTGGCGTTATCAGGGCCGCCCTGCAACGTGACCTTGACGTCGCTGATGGCGGCGACGCGGCCCATCACCCAGGTCTTGCCGTAGTTGGCCTGCATCTCGCGCATTTGTTTGGCGCGCTCGGGATCGATCTGGAAGATGACCACGGCGCCGATGGACTTGGCATTGGCATCCATTTCGCCGGATGCGCCGATGGCATCGCCGACTTTGATGTCGCTGGCCTTGATGGTGGTTGGCGGAGTGACGGGAGTCTCGTTGTCGCTACCCTGTCTGCGCCGCTGTCCACCGCCGCCTTCCATGATGCGGGTGTTGACGCTGTAGTGGATGGTGTAGAGATCGCCGGATTCGGTTTTGATGGTGAAGTGATCGGGAGCGACTTCAGTGACGGTCCCCATGACGCCGCGGCCCATCATCCCGGCGCCCCATCCGCCGCGCCCTCTGCCCTGGCCGCGCTGCGGCGTTGCCTGGCTCGGATCCTGAAGTGGATTTGCATCCTGCGCAAAGGCGCCGAGGCGGAGAGCGCCAAGCAGAATGAAAAACGGCATGGCAACGCGAGAGGCCTTCATAAATCTCCCCATGAGAGAGGTGCAACCTATCAAGATAGACGAGCGGCAACTGGAAGAGGACGACGGGTCTGTTGACGGATGCCTGCCGGGAGGACGCGATTATTGCCGTTTCTGGGATTGTGAATTCATCAATTCTTCGAATTCGGGCAGGCCGTGCAGGGCTGCGAACTCGTTATCCGCAATGATCTTTTTGGGACTGGTATAGCCCTCGTTGAGCGCCATTCGCAGGTACTCAATCGCACGCAGCGGCATGCCGGCGCGGACGCAACCCTTGGCCAGGTAGAAATTCATGGCGCCACGGTCGGAGACTGAAGCCGGATTCTCAATGCGCGGCCGGGAATTGTCTTCGAAGATAAGCGGATCAACTTTCAGTGCTGCCAGGTACTCTTTCCAGCCTTTCGAATACTTGTGCTGCGCGAGCAGGTTGGTTCCGAGATTTTTGAGAATCAGCGCGGAGTCAGGATCGATTTTGAGCGCCTTGCGATACATTTTTTCCGCGTTGTGATACTCCTTCAGCGCATCGTAGACGGTACCGACATTATTAATGACCGTTGAGTTTTTGGGATTGAGTTTGTAAGAAGTCTTGTAACAGTGCATCGCGTCGGGCAGGTTGAACATCAACTGGTATGCGATGCCCAGCTTGTTCCACACGATAGGGTCGTTGGTGGGTGCTTTCTTGTAGGCTTCAATGGCGGCCTGATACCGTTGGTGAGCCATGAGTGCGTCGCCCAGTTGTTCGAAGGTCGGCGGAGTCTTCGGGAAGGTTGTTGAAGTTGTTGCCGGCGCGGCGGGTTTTGGGGCGGAATTGGCCTGGGCGGGTTTTTGCGCGGATTCTGAGGGATTGACGGGTGAAGATTGAGCAAGAAGTAGACCGGAAGGACCCACGATGGCTGCCATCAGCATCAAGGCCGGCAGAGGGCGTTTATCGAACCTGCGCATATTCCCTCCTCACGAAGGAACCGAGGCGACAAACCTGCATCATCGTCTCCTCAAATTAGAGCACCATTTTGTCCATCGTCGTCAAGCTTGTTTGTTGCGCGGGTGCAAGACGGATTAGAAGGGCTATGAGCCGGAACGCCGGGGTCGTATCCAGACACGGCGGAAGAGAGGATTGTCGAGGATGAGCACCACGGTTTCTCCCGAGCTGCAAGTAGAAGTAGCTGAGCGCTTTCGCACTGTTCGGCAACGTACGCTGGCACTCTGTAAGCCGCTGACACCTGAGGACATGATGGTGCAGTCGTGCGCCGAGGCGTCGCCGGCGAAGTGGCACCTGGCGCACACGGCCTGGTTCTTTGAGTCGTTCATTCTCAGTGAGTTCCTGCCCGGCTACAAGCTGTTTAATCCTGATTTTCCCTGGCTGTTTAACAGCTATTACCGGAGTTTTGCCCGGTTTCCTGAGAAACGGCTGCGTTCTTCGTTTTCGCGCCCGAGTCTGGAGGAGGTAACGGACTATCGGAAACACGTCGACGAGGGGATCGAGAGACTGGTCGACGGGGGTCCGGAGCCGGAGGTGTTGAAGCGGATTGAGCTGGGAGCGAACCATGAAGAGCAGCACCAGGAACTGCTGCTGACCGATATTCTGCATGCGTTTTATACGAACCCTCTGCGGCCGGCGTATCTGACCTTTCTCAACGAGGAGAAGGAATCAGGCGGCTTAAACTCTGAACAAGGTTCTGGGCATCCCGCGAGCCTGAAGTTCATGGACTTCAAAGGCGGGCTGGTGGAGGTTGGATTCTCACGGCCGGGATTCTGCTACGACAACGAGCTGCCGCGGCATCGTGTTTTTCTTGAGCCGTTTGCGCTGGGCAACCGCCTGGTGACCAACGGGGAGTTTGCGAAGTTTATTGCCGACGGAGGGTACGGGGAGCCGGAGCTATGGCTTTCAGCAGGCTGGGATGCGGTGGAGCAGAATGGCTGGCGCGCGCCTCTCTACTGGAACCAGGACGGCGAGAACTGGAAGCTGTTTACGCTGCAAGGGGAGGTTTCGCTGGAAGATGCTGAAGCTGCGCCAGTTAGTCACGTCAGCTATTTTGAGGCGGATGCGTATGCCCGCTGGGCCGGCAAGCACCTGCCCACCGAGATGGAGTGGGAAGTTGCGGCCGAAGGGCAGGCGGTTGGTGGAAACCTGCTGGATACGGGTAGGCTCAGGCCTGCGCGAACCGCAGGTAATGGTGAGGCGCTTACGCAGATGTGGGGCGACTGCTGGGAATGGACGGCGAGCGCGTATCTGGGATATCCGGGGTTTGAGCCGCTGGCTGGTTCGCTGGGTGAATATAACGGAAAATTCATGAGCGGGCAGATGGTTCTGCGCGGCGGGTCGTGTGCGACTCCGAAGGCGCATATTCGCTCGAGTTATCGCAATTTTTTTCATCCGGAAACGCGCTGGCAATTTTCCGGAATCCGATTGGCCGACAAGTAACTTCGATAGGTGGAGGAGCATCTTAATAACGGCATGACTACGATCCCTGTTTCCCCAGCCACCTTTCACATTTCAGACAAAATCGCCTCTTCGGTGTACGAGGGATTGTTGTCCAAACCAAAATGGCTGCCTTCGTGGCTGTTTTACGATTCGGCCGGATCGCGGCTATTTGAAGAGATCACGCGCACTCCTGAATACTATGTGACGCGCACGGAGCGGGCGATTCTCGAAGAACGCGCTTCGGAAATCGTCGCGCAAGCGGCCGGGCAGAATGCATTGCGCCTGGTGGAGCTCGGTGCAGGTTCGGCCGAGAAGACGCGGCTGCTTTTGAGCGCCGCGGTGGAGCGGCAGGACACGGTCTTTTACGAGCCGGTGGATGTTTCGGCGAGTGCGCTGATTGAGGCGCAGATGCGCATCGAGGAAGAGATTCCGGGCGTGCTGGTGTGTCCGCGCGTCGAGGATTACACGCACAACCTTGAACTGGATTCGACGCTGCCCAGCGAACGCAGGCTGGTGCTCTACATCGGGTCGAGCATCGGCAACTTCGAGCCGGGTGAATCGCTGATGTTGCTGGAGCGCGTCAGGGCAGCGCTCGATCCGGGCGATTGCCTGCTGCTGGGGGTGGACCTGGTGAAAGATGAGGCCGTTCTGCATGCGGCATACGATGATGCGGCTGGAGTGACGGCGGCGTTCAATCGCAATGTGCTGGTGCGGCTGAACCGGGAACTGGATGCGGATTTTCATCCCGAGACGTTTGCGCATCGCGCGGTTTGGAACGCGGCCGAGTCGCGGATGGAGATGCACCTGGTGAGCGAGACGAAGCAGACGGTCTGGCTGCCGGCGATCGATCTGCGCGTGGAGTTTGCGGCAGGCGAGAGCATCCACACGGAGAACAGTTACAAATACCAGCCGGGGCATGCCGAGGCGTGGTTGGCGAAGGCGGGATTTGTGCACGAGGCGACGTGGACGGATGAGCGCGGGTGGTTTGCGGTGTGCCTGGCGCGGGCGGTGTGAAGCGGGATCTTGCGCCATTCTGCACCGTCCCTACGGGACTTCCATGTTAACGGGATTCCACCTTCCCCACGCTAAAGCGCGGGGCTAGTAAACATTGCGCCTGCGGCGCGGGGGACCGCGACTTCGTGAAACAGATTGCTACTTCGGCTCGGCGATCCTGAGCAGCAGGATGTCGTGGCTGGGGAGTTGGATGGGCATGTTGCTGGTCAGGTCCATCTCTTTGCCTGTCCACAGATCCTTGGCGTGCTGAGAGCCGTTCAAGCCGAGCTGTGCGAGATCGAGATGGAACGGGTGGGTTGAGTAGACGTCGCTTCCGGCGTTGACGATGGCGATGGCCTTGGCGCCGCCCTTGAGGTCGCGAGCCCAGACTTCGACTTCACCTTTGCTGTAGATGCGGCGGGCCTCCTGACCGAGGGGATCCTGATCGATGGCGATGACGTCGCGGTTGGTGAGGATGGCGTGAATCTCGGGCTTCATATGTGGCAGGTCGTTGCCTGCAAGCAGGGGGGCGGCGAGCATGGCCCACATGGAGAAGTGGGTGCGATTCTCAGCGAGCGATAATCTTCCATTGCCCACTTCGAGCATGTCGGGATCGTTCCAGTGGCCAGGACCGGCGTAGGAGGCAAGGCCAGCTTGTTCGCTGAGGATGTCGTAGATGCTCTGCCAGCGCGCCTGAATGTCGCCGGTGGTGCGCCAGAGATTGCCGCCGAGGCCGGGTGCCCACTCCCACACGTTGTCCCACCCGTACTGGCATAAGGAATAGACGATGGGGCTGCCAGTAGCCTTGAGCGCTTTGCCCATCTTGTCGTAAGCCGCAACCATGAGGCGCATCTGCGCGGCCTTGTCGTTCGGCGCCTGCTTCTGCATCACGGCGGGGATGAAGCTGCACAGGTCGTATTTCAAATAGTCGATGCCCCAGGAGGCGTAGAGCTTCGCATCCTGTTCTTCGTGGCCGAGCGAACCCGCGTACCCCGCGCAGGTCTTGGGACCGGGCCCGGAGTAGATGCCGAGCTTGAGGCCCTTGGAATGGACGTAGTCGGCGAGGGCTTTCATGTCGGGGAACTTGGAGTTGGTGTGGAGCACGCCGTTCGCGTCGCGCTCGCCTTGCCAGGTGTCGTCGATGTTGACGTAGATGTACCCGACGTCTTTCATGCCGCTGGCAACGATCTGGTCGGCGGAGTCGCGGATGTCTTTGTCGGTGACTCTTTCGGCGAAGTAATTCCAGCTGTTCCAGCCCATGGGGGGCGTTTGTGCCACCGCCTCCGACGTGGAAGGTGTTTGGGCGAATGCGGCGAGAGGTGCGAGTGTGAGTGCGGCAAGCGGAAGCAGAGCAGAAATGCGCATGGTCGGATCTCCGGTGGAAACGATTACAGCAGAGAATAGTAAGCGGCGCATGTGGATGTTGACAATTGCTGTGCCAGCGGCGGAAAGGAATTCTGCAAAGGAACGGCGGCCTGGCGTGCGAATATTTTGGAACCATGGCTCAAGCCTCATCCTCAGCGGAGCACGGTCTTCATCGCCAGTTGAGCTTACGTGACCTGGTTATCTCACAGGTGTTGTGCGTGGTGGGCGCCGGCTGGGTGGGCGTGGCTGCGGGACTTGGGAAGGCCGAGACGCTGCTGTGGATCGGTGCGATGGTGCTGTTTTGTCTGCCCATGGCCGCATCGGTAATCGGGCTCAATCGCGTCATGCCGCTCGAAGGCGGACTGTACGTGTGGGCGCACCGGGCCTTCGGGAATCTAGGCGGATTTCTGACTGCGTGGAATATCTGGTTTTACGGGATCGCAGTGACGGCGGCGATTCTCTATCAGATTCCGACGGAGTTGGCGTACCTGATCGGGCCCAGCGCCGCATGGCTGCCCGAGAATCGCGCGGCGGCGTTGATCATCGTGGGAGCGCTGGTGGTAGCGCTGACACTGGCCGAGCTGCGCGGGCTGGAGATCGGCAAGTGGATTCACAATGCGGGCGGCGTCGCGATGATGATCGCGTTTGCAGCGCTGATCTGTCTCGGTCCGTGGGCAATGCTGCGGCACAATCCTCTCAACTGGACGCCGCTGGCGCTGGCGATTCCTCCGCATGACCTGAGAACGTTGGCGTTGTTTGGGCAGATGCTGTTTGGGGCGTTGTGCGGGCTTGAGTATATCGCGATCCTGGCAGGTGAGAGCAAAGCTCCGGAACGAACGATTACGCAGTCGGTGTGGTTTGCTTCACCGATTATCTGCGCGATGTTCATTCTTGGGACTGGCTCGGTTGTGGCGTTTGTGCCGCGGGGCGAGATCAACTTAATTGCTCCGATTCCGCAGACGTTTCGGATGGCACTCGGGAATGTCGGGATTGGCAATCTGCTGGCAACGGCGGCAATTTTGCTGGTGGAGATCCGGCTGCTGGGAGCGGTGAGCCTGCTGATGACCGGCGTGAGCCGGCTGCCGCTCGCGGTGGGTTGGGACGAATTGATTCCAACCTGGTTTACGCGCCTGCATCCGCGCTGGAAGACGCCCGCGAATTCCATTCTGTGCGCGTCGGTGCTGATTTTCCTGCTGGTGTTGATGGCCAACGTGGGAGTTCATGCGCAGGAGGCATTCCAGGTGCTGTCGAACGCGAGCCTCACGCACTACGAGGTCGCCTATGTTGCGATGTTCGCCATTCCGCTGGCGGGAGCGGCTGGGTTGCGCAAAAAGCTTCCGGCATGGCTCAAGTGGACGTCGGTGGTTGGGTTGGGATCGACGGTCTTCAGCCTGCTGATTTCGGCGTATCCGTTTGTGGATGTCGTGAACCCGATGGCCTATGCGGCGAAGATCGTATGCACGCTGGTGGTGAGCAACCTGGTTGCGTATTGCTTCTACATGGCGCGCATGCGGGCCGGCGTTACGTCGTCGGTGGGGCATCTGCGGACCAAGCACGAGGATTGAGCCAAGGGCCTCATTGCATGGCAGTGGCATTGCGGGCGTCCAGGGTGATGGAGTTCGCGCCGGCGTTGACCTGCACCGCCTGGAACCACACCAGCGGCTGGTTGTTGTAACGAGTGGAGATCATCAGGAAGTAGGTTCCGGGTGGGACACCGGGGAAAGTGGCTCGTCCATTCATGTCGGAATGCACGGATGAGGCGGCGCTAGTCCTGATGGCATTCATAATTGTCTGACAATCGGGAGAGCGATTTCCGCAAGCCAGGCCCATGAATTTAAAAGGAGTCGTCCCTGCCGGAATATTGACACCTGATCGCGCGATCGTGTCGCTGAGACTGTTCCGCAGCAAAACATAAGGATGGTTGGCAAGCTGATTGGGCTGGCCTGGGGTCGCGGGAAACCCGGACACAATCGACAACGTTGCGTTGCCCAGCGGCGCATTGGGCGTGGAGAGAGTCGCGCCGTTATTGTTGTGCGCGCCGGTCTGTGGTCCGGATGCCGAGGCATTCATCGGCGCTCCTGAGCCGCTGCTCATCGGAATCGTCTTGCTCGGGCTGAGAGGCGCAAGGTTGCAGCTTTGCTCATTGGGCGCGAAGTGGAGGTCGTCGCTGTGATCGTTAAGCACGGTGCGGCCGTGAACCTGGTATGGGCCGCTGCTGCCGGGATCGAGGGTGCCGTCGGAGCGCATGCCGAGGATGAGCGGATGGTCGGGCGCTTCAATCTTTATCGCCGTGCGCGTTCCATCGGCGATCACTGTGTAAGGGTATGCGCGGGCGGCATCGGGGCCGCAGCCGAGAACGGCGGATTCAGGAAAGAACTCGACACTGAATCCGGTGGATGCGGCGAATATTCCGGTCATACGGACGCCGGGAGGTGTCGGCGGGCCTTGGTCTCCGTTGTTGAAGAGAGCGGTGAGCAAACCTGTGGCGGTCTCGGTAGCGCCAGGGACAGCATGCTTCGAAGAGAGTGCTGGAGCTACGCAGTTGGCGCGCCTGGGAGCGTAAACGGGCTGCGAAACAGGCCTGTAGCTCGCTGTGCCAGGCACGTATGTGGATTGCGTGGAGGTGCTTGCCAAATCGTACGTTTGTCCATTTTGGGTCAGGTCCGACTGACCGGCATATTGCGTGGCCTCAAGGGGAGTGAGTTCCTGGTGAGTCGTGGTGGTCTGGGTCTCGTAGTGCCCCGCGGTTTCAACGGTTGAGCCGCCACGCTGGTGTAACCGGTGATGACGCGGCCATCGATGACGAATGGACTTTCGCCAGCCAGGTCACTGCCCCGCACGATCAGAGTTAGCGGCTTTGGGGAAGTCTTGAGGGTAACGAATGCATGATTATCTTTGAACTGAAGCGAGTAGCCATACGATTGGGGATCCAGCCCGGAGCATGTCAGGAGTGCGGCGCGATCGCCGAATTCGATGCGCCACTTACCTGCGCCTTCAAAACTACCGGCAAACACCGGGCCCGGCGGCACATCTTTGATGACGGATTTGACGAGATTGCCTGTCAACTCGTTGAAACCGTTCACGAGCGCATTGCCGGTGCAGGTTGCGGGGACGCGGCCCGAGGTGAGGCAACGGGCAATCGCACGCTGCGAAGGGGTCATGGGGCGGCCTGGCATGGATGGATTGTCAGGGGCATGCATTGCATCGTCGGCCCGCTTCTGGTCTGCATCGCGGAGATCCTGAAATTTCTTGTCGAGCGCTTTTCGTTTGGAAACATCGGCAGCGCTGGGCTGCGTGCAGGTGGGGATGAGCTTTTTGAGAGCGCCACGGGTCGTATTTGTGTAGGTTTCCATGCCGTCTTTCAACTTCTCCGGATGGCCCATGGAACACCATGCATTGTCGGACAAATCGCGAATATCGCAGCCGTAGACATACACGCGCTCACCGCTGCAGATAAAGGTGACATTCAGTGGGATTTCCTGTGCAGAGACTGAAGCGGGAAATCTGAGAAAGGCCACGAAGGCGATCAGGATGAGGACGCAGGATACGCTGTCCGACAGATTGCGAGAGGGGAAGAAGCGGTTCATTGTTGACCCCCAAAATTGCAAAGGGCCACCTATCGATCAGGCCCTTTTTTGAGTGGCTCCACGCGGGGAGGAAGATGCCATGCGGAGGGGAAGTGAGGATTAATGGTAATGCGCTTTGCAGTGGAAGGGCAATAGGGAAAAACTGTCGCAGAAATTCGATTCGGAGCGTCAGTCTGCTGCGGGAGCGACGGCGTAGCGAGGCGTGGTTGCCATGAGATTTTCGATTGCCTCAACGTTGCCGATGCCGCCTCGTGCACCAGCGCAGGTGCAGTTCAAGGCAGCGGCGGCGCAGGCAAAATCGAGCTGGCGATCAAGCGGCCAATCCTGCAGAAGGCCGTAAATAAAGCCGGCATGAAAGACGTCGCCGGCGCCGGTGGTGTCGACAACCGGCACGCGATAGGCGGCAGAGGAATGGAAGCGCTTGCCGTCCCACGCAATGACGCCGTCGGCGCCGAGCGTGGCCGCGGTGAGGACACAGCCAAAGCGCTTCATGGCAGCGCAAAGTGCCTGTTCGAGATTGCGCTCGCCGGTGAGACGCGTGGGGAAATCGCGGCTGACGACGAGGTAGTCAACGTTCGCAATCAGGTCTTCAACGCCGGGATAGGTCTCATCGAGATCGGCGATGACGGGCACGCGCGCAGATCGAGCCCAGGAAGCGGCCTGAGTAGCGGCAGCGGTTTCAAATCCATCGATAAGCAGGGCCCGCGCGTTCACGATCCAGGAGCGATCGAGGTCGGAGGGTTGGAGCAGGAGACGCTCATCGCGACGGCAGAGGACGGTGCGTTCGCCACCGTCATCGACGAGAATGAGTGACTGAGGGCTGGCTGCATTGGCCACGGTGATCAGGCGCGTGTCCACGCCGGCGCGTGCGAACTCGCGGCGATGCAGATTGCCAGCCTCGTCGTCGCCGAGCTTGCCGACGTAGCGCGTGGAGAGGCCCCATGTCTGGCAGGCGATCACGGTAGTGGCGGCCTGGCCGCCGGGAAGGATGCTGGCGCCGGTGTATTCGGTTTTGGAACCGCGGGAAGGGAAATGCGCGAGCGGAATGAGCGTGTCGATTGCGTTAAGACCCACGCCTACCAGGTCAACTTGAGCCGGTTCTGCCATTCATTTGATTGTAACGGCGTGGGATTGAACGGGCTTAATTGAGCGATCAAGAGAAGTGAGTCGTCTTACCCAAGATCCACGTACATCCGGCGGCGGATGCCACCAGGATCGCTGCAAGCACGCCGACCCAGGCATAATTCATGGCAAGCTCAGGCACGCGCGCGTTCATTCCGAGCCAGACGAAGACAACGACAGCGGTGGCAAGAATCGCATAATCCCACCAGGAGCGGCCCTCGATGGTGGTGGCAGGGCTCTCGCCTGCATACGACTTCATGACGCGGTCGTAGTCGAGGTCGTAGCGGGCACACTCGCGGACGAGCGCCTCGCGCATGGATCCGCGCTCTTTTTCCGTGGCGACGGCGGTGGTGACGGCAAGCGCGCCGCAGATCATGACGAGCGAGCCGATGAGAACGAGAAGGCGATGAGCCGCGTCGGCATGCGCCAATTCGCCGAAGACGAGCGCACCCCAGGCGAGGCCCCACATCTGGTTGGTGTTGGAGAGCGGAATGCCGCGGCCGATGCCGAGATACTTGGTGGCGAACTGCTGGAAGAGGTCGCCGACGACCCATACGAATCCGCCAAGAAAGAGCCAGAAAAGCAGGTGTCGCGTTTCGCCGGAGTGGAAGACCGCGGCCTTAGTTCCTCCGTCGAGGGCGAGCACGAGAGCGACCATTGTTCCCAATTCGCCGATGGTGAAGACGGTGACAAACGAGAGCGGATTCATACCGCTGATGTAGGCCTTGCGATAGGGGATGTACATGGTTCCCCACAGCAGGCTGGCTCCGATGGCGGCGAGGACTCCGCCAACTGCGCGGTTGTGTGCGCCGCCCGTGTGAATGGTGCTGAAGCCGAGCATAACGGCTGCTGCGACGATGGCCAGCGCGCCAAGAACGACCTTGGCAATGTTGATGCGGCTGGCACCTTTCAGCTCGCCGAACAGCAGGCGGCCCCAGAGAATGCCGATGAGCGAGTTGGTGTTCCAAAGTGGAAAGGCGATGGCCAGGCCCACGTCGCGAATGGCGAAGACGGTGAGGGTGTTGGCGACTGCCCAGAGCATGCCGGCGAGGACGGCGATGGGAATCAGATGTTTGCTTTCGGCGAGATCGGCGAAGACCTGCCGCGTCCCTTTGAGTAATGTCGGGAAGGTCCAGCGCGCGGTGAAGACACCGGCAACCATACAGAGGGAAATGGCGTAGGGCGAGAGGCCGGAGTTGACGAGCTTGGTGGGCGCTTCGGCCGCGCCCAGCCATACACCTGCTGCCAGTCCGCAGACGACGCCGATGCCGTGAGCGGACTTGATGACGGGAGGCGGATTGCTACGGACCGGTGCGTTCATGCGTTCTGGACGTTCCTTTTCAATTCGATTTTCACGACCTACCCTTGCAATTTCGCCAGTAACGAAAGTCCGATGTCTGCGGTTCAATGCAGCAAGATGAGCAGCGCGAGACCAAGGCAGAAGACGACGACAGGTATCACGAAATGCATGTCGGTCAGGATGGCTGTTGTCTTCATCAGAGCGCTGTTGCGATTCCTTCCGGATTTCTTTGGTCTCGTATCTGTACTGCGGGTTGCGGAGTTAACGGAGCGAACTCATGTCGATTACGAAACGGTATTTCACATCCTGCTTCAACATGCGTTCGTAGGCTTCGTTGATTTGCTGGATTGGGATGACTTCGATTTCGGAGACGATGCCGTTTCGGCCGCAGTAGTCGAGCATCTCCTGAGTCTCGGGCATGCCGCCAATCATCGAGCCGGCGATGGAGGCGCGCTTGGTGATGAGCGCGAACATATTGATGGAGGGAGGTTTTTCGGGAAGCCCGACGAGGGTGATGGTGCCGTCCTGTTTGAGCAGCGAGAGGTAGGGATCGAGCGCGTGGGGAGCCGACGCGGTGTCGAGGATGAAGTCGAAGGTGCCGGCGTGTTTCTTCATCTCCGCTGCGTCGGTGGAGACGATGACTTCGTCGGCGCCGAGCTTGAGGGCGTCGTCTTTTTTCTTGAGCGAGGTGGTGAGCTGCACGGTGTGGGCGCCGAAGGAATGCGCGAACTTGAGGCCCATGTGGCCGAGGCCGCCAAGACCGACGATGCCGACCTTCTTGCCGGGACCGGCATTCCAGTGGCGCAGGGGCGAATAGGTGGTGATGCCGGCGCAGAGCAGCGGGGCCACTGCGGCGGGGTCGAGATTGGCCGGGATGGTATGGGCGAAGCGTTCGTCGACGATATAGTTGCTGGAATAGCCGCCCATGGTGATGGAGCCATCGACGCGATCTTTGGCGGCGTAGGTGAGCGTAGAGCCTTCGATGCAGAAGTGTTCTTCGCCGCGGTTGCAGGGCTCGCAGTGGCGGCAGGAGTCGACGATGACACCGACGGCGGCGAGGTCGCCGACTCTAAACTTTGTTACGGATTTGCCGGCGGCGGTAACCCGGCCGACGATCTCGTGACCGGGAACCATGGGATAGACGGCGTTGCCCCACTCGTTGCGCGTCATGTGGAGATCAGAGTGGCAGACGCCGCAATAGAGAATTTCGATTGCAATTTCGGAGGGGCCGGGCTCGCGGCGGTTGAACGTATGGGGAGCAAGCGGCGATTTGGAATCGAATGCGGCGTAGCCTTTGGATGAGGGCATGGAATGGATCCTTTCAGGAGACGAGTGTAAATCAGGAGCACGCAGAGTGAGGTTGGATCGGGATCGAGATTTGCATTTCTTTGAGACTGATTCGATGAATGAAATGACGAGCAGGTTTAGATGCGCTGTGCAACGGCGACGCGGGGGATGCCTTGCAGGTCGGGTGTGAATTCAATGTTGGTGAAACCCGCGATAGCGAGTAATCGCTGGATGGCGGGCTGCTGACCGTAGCCGATTTCGAGTGCGATGAAGCCGCCGGGGGCGAGAGCTGCGAAGGCTTGCGGGATGAGACGGCGGTAGATTTCGAGGCCGTCGTTGCCGGCGAAGAGGGCGAGGGATGGTTCGTGATCGCGGACTTCGACGGAGAGAGAATCGCGGTCGGCGGCGGAGACGTAGGGAGGATTGGAAACGATGAGGTCAAAAGTCTCACCGGCGACGGGAATCAGCACATCGCCTTGCAGAAAACGGATGGTTACGGCGTTACGGCGCGCGTTATCTTCGGCGATGGCCAGCGCGGATGAGGAAACGTCTGTTGCCGTGATTTGGGCGTTGGGAAGGTTTTGCGCGAGGGAAACGGCGATCGCGCCCGAGCCGGTGCCGATATCAAGGATACGCGGATGTTCGAGAGCGACGGCGAGTGCGATCGTTTTTTCGACGAGGTGCTCGGTTTCGGGTCGGGGGATTAGGACCTCGGGTGTGACGCGGAAGGGCATTCGGTAGAACTCGACCTCGCCGATGATGTACTGGAGGGGTTCGCCTTTGCAGCGGCGTTCGAGCAGGCTTGCGTAGCGGATCGCGGAGCAACCGGCGAAGTCGTCGTTAGCGTGGGCCATCAGCCATGCTTTATTTTTGCCAATCAGATGCAGCAGCAATGTTTCGGCATCGCGTATCGCACGATCTGGGTGCGGGCTGACGCTGAGCTGCGACTCACCGTACTCGAGAAAGTCGCGCAGGGTCATTACGCAGCCTGGTCGTTGTCGGCTTTGAGCTGCTCGGCCTGGTAGTGCGCGACGAGAGCATCGACGATGGGCTGCAGACGTCCTTCCATGATGAGGTCGAGCTGGTGCAGCGTTAAGCCGACGCGGTGGTCGGTGAGGCGGTTCTGCGGGAAGTTGTAGGTGCGAATCTTCTCGCTGCGGTCGCCGGTGCCGACCTGCGATTTGCGGGCCGCGGCGAGCTCGGCGTTCTGCTTGTCCATTTCCATCTCGTAGAGACGCGAGCGGAGGACACGCATGCCCTTCTCGCGATTCTTGATCTGCGACTTTTCGTCCTGGCAACTGACCACGGTGTTGGTGGGGATGTGGGTGATGCGAACGGCGGAGTAAGTCGTATTCACCGATTGGCCGCCGGGACCGGAGGAGCAGAAAGTGTCGATGCGAATGTCTTTGGCTTCGATCTTGACGTCCACATCTTCAGCTTCGGGCAGGACGGCGACGGTGATGGCAGAGGTGTGGACGCGGCCCTGGGTCTCGGTCGCGGGGACGCGCTGCACGCGGTGAACGCCGCTCTCCCACTTGAGTTGGGAATAGACGCGCTTGCCTTCGATGATGGCGATGACTTCCTTGTATCCGCCTATTCCAGATTCGGAGAGCGACATGACTTCGACCTTCCACCGATGCTGTTCGGCGAAACGGGTGTACATGCGGAAGACCTCGGCAGCAAACAGAGAAGCCTCGTCGCCGCCGGTGCCGGCACGGATTTCGAGGATGACGTTTTTCTCGTCGTTGGGATCTTTGGGAATCAGCAGGATCTTGATTTCCTCTTCAATGGCGGAGGCGCGCGGCTCGAGCGCGGCGATCTCTTCCTCGGCCATGGCGCGCAGGTCGGGATCGGTTTCTGTGAGCATGGCGCGGGCCTCAGCCAGACCCTGCTGCACCTGCTTCAGTTCGCGGTACTTTTCGATCGGCTCTTCGATCTCGTGCAGGGCCTTGGCGGTCTTCTGATATTTCTCGTGGTCGTTCAACACTTCAGGCAACGAGAACTGCGCCTGCAGGTCGTTGTAGCGTTGCTCCATTTGTTCCAGGCGATCAAGCATTCCGAATCTCCATGATGCGCCAAAGTCGGCGCAACTGCTGATGGTTATCTGTTTGAGAATCAGTTCGGAAAAAGGCGCAGAACAGTGTAGGCGGCGGGCGCCGCTATAGGAGGGCCGGGATGGGCTGGAGAAGGATCATCGCGCTTCTTCCATTCTAACGCTATTCTGGGACGTGGTGGATGCCTTACTCGATTCAGGTGGTTGATCCGTTGGGCTGGATTTGCAGCAAATTTGTATGATTCATGATTCTCTCAAAGAAATGGATTCACGATTTTCAATCCATCGATCTCTCGGTCGTGCTGCAAATCTTCCGAGAGAACGACGCGGCAGCCGCTCTGTGCGGCCATGCGGAGTATGAGGGCGTCCCACAAAGAGAAGCCGTGAAGACGATGCAGATCGATTGCCGCGAGAACGTCGTTGATGGTGGGTTCGGCGACTTGAAACTTCGCGAATACCTCTACTCTTCGCTTGGCTAATTCTGCACTCAGCTTCAATTTTCCGGTTGCCGAGACGAAGTACTCCTGGAGCACCTGAATCGACACAGCTCCGGTCCGCTGGCGCAGGTGCACCTTGATCAGGTTTAAAGCGGCTAGTTGTTTGACGGGATATCGGGGATCGTCGGAATAAACGAGCACATTGGTATCAAGGAAAGCGCGGGGACCGCGCCTTTTTAGACTGAGTTCCGAGGCCATTTCAGCCGCTCCTCGTAGATCTCGTCCCGGTTCCACTTCCAGCCGGCCTCAGGCTTTCCCAATCCAGAGGTTTTCTCGAGGAACTCGATGTCCCGTTCCAGGTCATCGTCGCCGACGATGTGCTCCAGGTGCTCGCGAATTTCCTGGTTGATGGTCTTGCCGGTTGCACGCAGTTTCTCCCGCGCACGTTCGACAAGCTGCTCGTCGATAGACAGGGTGATATTCACAACCACAGTATATGTGCGCACATAATATGTGTCAAGTACCGCCTAGAAGCAAGCGATGTGGTCGCAGGCGTTCATCAGGGGCATCTGCAGACTCGAATCGTGATCCGGATCGGAGTAGATGGTGATGGTTGCGGCTTTGTACTCTGCTGGCTTGGCGGTCATGATGTTGGGCACAAAAGTCTGCGGGTTGCGGTCGTAGAGCGGGAACCAGGTGCTCTGAATCTCGACCATCACGGTATGGCCGGCCTTGAAGACGTGGTCGACGCCGTGCAGGCTGTAACGGTACTCGTGGATGGAGCCGGATCGCATGGGAATGGGTTTCTCGAAGCTATCGAGATAGCGGCCGCGGAAAATCTCTTCGTTGGTCATCAACTGGTAGCCGCGCATCTTCGGGTCGGGATCGTTGTCGGGGTACTGGTCGATGAGCTTGACGACCATGTCGTTGTCGGTTCCAGTCGTGGAAGCGAAGATGTCGGCCAAGACCTCTCCGGTGACGATGAGGTCTTTCTTGAGTACGGGGAGTTTCCAGACGGCTAGGTCTTTGCGATCGGTGACGAAGCGCTGATCTACCGTGAGCCAGTTAAACCACTGCGAACCCTGGCTGTACGTGACCTGGATGGGGCGGTGACGGTAGGGCACAGGATTTGCCGGATCGCTTTCGTAGCTGGTTTTGGCGGGTTCCTTGGCGTCGCTCCAGCTAAGCTGCCCGTCGCCGACGAGGTGCAGGCTGGTGGGCTGAGCTTCTTTCGGCGGAAAGTGCGCATAGTACTTCCAGGTGTTCGAACCGGTCTGGAAGCTGGCGGTGTCCTCGAGGGTGAATCCAGGTTCGTCCTTCAGGTAATGGCCGAAGAATTTCGCCTCGATCTGCGCGCGAAACTCCTTGCCGATGGGCTCGCCATAATTCAGGTTGCCGAGGTGGCGAGAAGAGGAAGCCCAGGAACCGTGTCGCCAGGGGCCGAGGACGAGGAAGTTTTCATGATTGCTGTCGTGGGGCTCGAGCTTGGTGTACTCCTCCTGCGGTCCCCACATGTCTTCCTGGTCGTAATAGCCGCCAACACTCAGGGTTGGAACAGTGACCTTGTTGAGGTGATATTCGACACCGCGGGATGACCAGACCGTGTCGTAGCTGGGATGGTCGAGGAAGAGCTTCCAGGTGGGAAATGGCTCTTTGACGCCTGACTTTTTCACGTCTTCGATGAAAGAACCGCGCTCGAGGAAGTAGTCGTAGCCATCGACGGGCTTTCCGTCTTTTTCCTTGCCGTAGCTGACGTCGGCGTTCCCCTTGTCGGACTCCATGGCGTAGACGTAGTCGTAGCCGTAGCTTTGGCGGAAGGCGCCGTTGTGAAAGAAATCATCGCCCAACCAGACGTTGATCATGGGCGCCTGCGGCGAGATGGCTTTCACGGCAGGATGTGGATCGATTCCGGCGGCCATGGCGAGGAAGCCCGGGTAGCTGGTGCCGACGAAACCGGCGCGGCCGTTGTTGCCGGAGACATTCTTGAGGAGCCAGTCGACGGTGTCGTAGGTGTCGGTCGATTCATCAACGGCTTTCGGGGCGAGACTGGAAGAGCGCTGGTCGGCACTATGGTCGACTTCGGGACGGCTCATTACAAACTGGCCTTCGCTCTTGAAGCGGCCGCGGATATCGCCGCAGACGTAGATGTATCCGTCACGCGCCAGTTCGGGACGCCCGCCCGAGAATGATGCGCGGCTGGTTTCGTCGCAACCATAGGGAGTGCGCTGGATAAGAAATGGGAGCGGAGTGGCGATGTCGGCGGGCTTGAGAATGACGACATGAAGCTTGATGCCGTCCCGCATGGGGATCATGGATTCGGTGCGCTGGTAATCATGGAAGACGTGGTGGACCGCGTCGCCGGTGCGCTTGTAGACCACGTCGGAATCGTTCGATGGGGTGAGGGTCTCGCCGTGGCCGTTGGCATCCAGTGTGAACTTGAGGGTTCTTTTCGTCTGAGGAACGCCGAATTCCGTTGGCGAATTCTGAATCAAAGCGGTGGGCACCTCGCGCTCGGATTCAACAACGAGCTTGCCGTCCTGGACGTAGAAGCTGATGGGAGTGTCAGGCTCGTTGGGGTTGGTGTACTCGCCGGAGAGGGCATCGAGTGAAGCCGGTGCGGATGGGGCGGCCTGGAGAGGTGTTTCGCCCAGCGCGACGGGCGCAAGGCGCACAGTCTGGTTTGTTGAGAAGAGGAGCGCAAAGCACAGGGCAACCAAGGCAACTCGACCTAGGGTCAAGGCAGGGACCTCCGAATGGCATGGATTAATGTGCGTGGCCGTGATGGCCGTGAGCGACGGGGCTGGACATTTCTTCCATGGGAACGACGCAGCCATGGAGCTCTTCGCATCCTTCGTGTTCAAACTGAATTGTAGAGTGCTGAATGGAGAAATGGTCGCGCAAAACGTGATTGAGCTTGATCAGGATGCAGGCGCTCTCGGAGGGGGGAATGTCGGCGATGCATACATGGCAGGCGAGCGCATGGCTGTTGGAGCCGAGGCTCCAGACGTGCAGGTCGTGCACGTTGCGAACGCCGTCGACTTCCTCCATTCCCGCGCGGATTTCGCTGAGCGAAATGTCGCGCGGCGTGCCCTCGAGAAGGATGTTGAGGGTCTCGCGCACGATATCGAAGCTGGTCCACAGGATCAGGGCTGCGATCAGCAGCGACAGCACCGGGTCAATCCAGTTGCGCCCGGTGAACAGGATGCCGGCGCCACCGGCGATGACCGCGGCTGTCGATAGCGTGTCGCCAGCCATATGGAGAAAGGCGCTGCGCATGTTGACGTCGCGGGCTACTCCCCAGAGAAGCGCCGCGATCACGCCATTCATCACCACGCCGGCGGCGGCCACGACCATCATCAATTTTGGTTCTACGGCGACGGGGGCGCTGAGGCGATGGATGGCTTCGATGGCGATCCAGACGGAGATAACGATGAGCGTGGCGGCATTGACGAAGGCAGCCAGTACACCAGCGCGCTGGTAGCCGAATGTCTTGGAGTGGGTGGCAGGGCGGCTTTGAAAATAGACCGCAACAAAACTGAGCAGCAGCGCCAGGAAATCGGAGACATTGTGTCCCGATTCAGAGAGCAGGGCAAGGGAGTGGGCGCGCAGTCCGGCGATGAAGGTGATGACCACGTATGCCAGCGTGGCGACGAGCGAGAAGCGCAGTACGGATTGTGTCCTGGATGCGCGGGCGGTCGCGGGCGCGACGTGGACATGCATAGCTAAAGTGTAAACGTGGTTCGGTATGGCGCGCTAACGGTTGCAGGTGGTCCGGTGCACGCCTGCTAACCCCGATCGGGGCGCAACTGGCCTATATCACGATGCTTTGACGCCGCTGTCAGGGGGTATACAGGAAGGCTGGACCGGAGCCCCGACCAGGTTTCCGAGGTCACGATGCTGTTCTGGGGATTACCGGGCTGGTAGCGAACGGAGCAGGGAAAGCCGGCGCGCATCTCGCCGGTATCGATCTCGTTCAGCAGGGTTGTGATGTCCTGCGAACACTCGTAGTCCACGCCGGAGCTGCGATAGCTGTACTCCAGCATGGTCAGCGATCGACCATCCTCCAGGGTTATCTCACGGATGTCGAGCAACATGCCATCGATGACGCGGCCCGTTAAGGCAAGCATTTTGCGGCGTGCGCGCTCCAACTCCTCTTCTGTCGGCCGCTTGCGTCGCAGATAGAAGACTGCGCCGACGGCCAGGCCGGCGATGAGGGTTACACCGGCTGCCGTTTCCCATGCGTTTCTGGTAAGAAAGTTCATCGCGGGGGAGATCGAGAGCGATCCCGATTTGAGCATACCGCAGAGTCGACTCTCTCGTACCACAGGGAGAGAGACCGTCGCAATCCGAAGGTACTGCCTGGTCGTCTTCTTGGCGCTTTTCTTGATTCGTTCATCTGGCGCATCTACACTCGCCAACATCGGAGGTATGCCATGAAAGTGGGAGTGCTTGGATCGGGCGACGTTGCGAAGACACTGGCCGCAGGGTTCCTGAAACACGGTCACGCGGTGAAGGTGGGCAGCCGGAGCCCTGCGAAACTGGCGGACTGGGCGACCCAGACCCAGGGTGGAACGACAGGCACGTTCGCCGAGGCAGCCGCGTTCGGCGAACTGGTGGTGCTGGCGGTGAAAGGGAAAGCGGCTGCCGAAGCGCTGACGCTGGCTGGAATGAAGAATCTCGCGGGGAAGACGGTGATCGACGCCTGTAACCCGATCGAGGATGCTCCGCCTGAAAAGGGCGTGCTCCGCTTCTTTACCGACATTAACCTGTCGCTGATGGAGACACTGCAGCGCCAGTTTACCGAGGTGCGTTTTGTGAAGGCCTACAACTCGGTGGGCGCTCCCTGTATGGTCAACCCCGCTTTTGCGGCCGGCCGGCCCACCATGTTCATCTGCGGCAATGACGAGGGGGCGAAGAAACAGGTGGCGCAGATCAACGAGCAATTCGGCTGGGAGACCGCAGACATGGGCGCGGCCGAGGCTGCGCGGGCGATCGAGCCGCTTTGCATGCTCTGGTGCATTCCCGGTTTCATACGCAACGACTGGATGCATGCGTTCAAACTGCTGACGAAATGATGGGCGGCGCTCCGTTTTTGCGATGGCATGTGCATTACCGGCGGAGACGCGATGCGCGGCAAAACGTGAATTCGCGTTAAACGAAGGCGAGAATGGGCATCCCTCGCCTTGACCCGGCGGAGCGCCCACTCGTATGCTCGGGAACGATTACGTGCATGTGCAGCATCACGTTGCGCCTGCGCGGGGAGAGCCCGGCATGAGTACGATCGCACCGGCAACGACGTCTGTTTTTCGCTATGCTGCTCAACCTCTGCTGGTGCGTAGGGCAGCGGTTCTGGGGGCAGGCACCATGGGCTCGCGTATCGCCGCGCATCTGGCCAATGCGGGCATTCCTTCGCTGCTGCTCGATATGGTTCCAAGCGGGGAAGGCTCGCGTAATCGTTTGGCGGAATCGGCGCTGGCTGCGCTGGCCAAGGCGAAGCCTGCCGCATTTTACGATGCGTCGCTGGCGTCCATGGTGTCGGTCGGAAACTTTGACGATGACTTGCCGAAGCTGAAGCAGTGCGACTGGGTGATCGAAGCGGTAGCGGAAAACCTTGAGATCAAGCGGGCGCTGCTGGATCGTGTGGTGCCGCACCTGGCACCGCAGACTGTGTTGACCACCAATACGTCGGGATTGCCGATTGCCAAGATTGCCGCGGGGTTGAAGTCGCACCGGGATCGATTCTTCGGCACGCACTTTTTCAATCCGCCGCGGTATATGCAACTGCTGGAGATCATTCCGACGGCGGAGAGCGATGCCGCGCTGGTGGGCGCATTTGCAACGTTCGGGGATCGAGTGCTGGGCAAGCAGGTGGTCTTCGCCAACGACACGCCAAACTTCATCGGCAACCGCATTGGCGTCTTTGTGATGTTTCTTGCGTCGACGCTGATGCTTGAGCAGGGTTTATCGATCGAAGAAGTTGACGCACTGACGGGGCCGGCACTGGGCTTTCCGCGGACGGGGACGTTTCGCCTCGCCGATATGGTTGGCATCGACATCCTGGCGCACGTCGCGTCAAATTTTCCGCAGGGAGTAACGCCGGGCGGCTTCGCCGAGAAGCTGCAGGAGATTGTGAAGCGCGGCTGGTTGGGCGACAAGTCGAAGCAGGGGTTCTACAAGAAGACGCGCGTTGCCGATGGTAAAGACGAACGGATGGTGCTCGACCTGAACACGTTCGAGTACCGGCCCTCCGTCAAGCCGGCGCTGCCTTCGCTGGAGATGGCGAAGAATGCAGCAACGGTGCAGGAGCGGATCAAACTGCTGCTGGCCAACGATCCAAAGAAGGACAAGGCGGCAGCGTTCCTCTGGCCGTTTCTATCGTCGCTTTGGAACTTTGCGGCGGAGCGGATTGGCGAGGCGGCGAACGATGCGCCGTCGATCGATCAGGCCATGCGCGCGGGGTTCAACTGGGAACTGGGTCCGTTTGAGCTGTGGGACGCGGCAGGAGTCCGCGAATCAGTCGGCCGCATGAAGGCGCTGAGCATTCCGGTGAGCAAGGCTGTGCAGGGTCTGCTGGACTCTGCGCCCGAAGCTGCGCCGGTCTCGTGGTATTCGCCGGATGGACCGCAGTGCTACAACACGACGACCGGCGCGTGGGAGCCGATCGCGCAGCAGCCGGGGCACGCGCGCGTTGCCGACTTCCGGCGAGCGCATGGTGTGATTCGGAGCAACCCCGGTGCATCGCTGGTGGATATTGGCGATGGCATTGGCTGCATCGAACTGCATTCGCTGAAAAACGCGATCGGCGGCGATGTGGTGGCGATGATTTCGTCGGTTCTGAATCCGACGTCGGAAGCGGTGAAGAATTTTCGCGGCTTTGTGATCAGCGGCGACCGCGACCGGTTCAGCGTCGGCGCGAACCTGATGCAGTTGCTGCTGGGTGCGCAGGAGGGCGAGTGGGACGAGGTTGAGGGGGCTATTCGCGCGTTTCAGCAGATGTCGATGTCGATCAAGTTCTGCCCGCGGCCGGTGGTTGTGGCGCCGTTCAACCTGACGCTGGGCGGAGGCGCGGAGATCTCGCTGCACGCCGCACGCCGGCAGGCACATGCAGAGACGTACATCGGGCTTGTGGAGACGGGCATTGGGTTGATTCCCGGAGGCGGCGGCACGAAAGAGATGCTGTTGCGCGCCGTGGACGCGGCTGCCGCACTGGCATCTCCTGATCCGAAGGACCCGCCGTCGCGATTTGCGCAATCTGCCGAGATGAATTCGGCGCTGAAGCGGACTCTGGAGACGATCGCCATGGCGAAGGTTTCCACTTCCGCAGCGGAAGCGCGCGCACTGGGCCTGCTGCTGCCGAGCGATGGAATCACGCTGAACCGGGAGCGGCTGCTGCTCGATGCCAAGGCGCAGGCGATTGCGCTGGCTGAGGCGGGCTACACGGCTCCGCAGCCGCGAGTGATTCCGGCGCCGGGCACGGCTTCGCTTGCTGTGCTGAATACGGGCGTCTTTTTGATGGGCGAGGCGGGGTACGCCTCGGAACACGACATGAAGGTGGCGCGCTGGGTGGCGTACATCCTGTGCGGCGGCAAGGTCACAGCCGGTTCGCTGATCGGCGAGCAGTACCTGCTCGATCTGGAGCGCGAGGCGTTCATCTCGCTGTGCGCCGAGCGCAAGACGCAGGAGCGGATCGCGTATACACTGAAGACCGGCAAGCCACTGCGCAATTGAAATGAAATTCGCAGCACTCATCCTGATTTCGGCGGCATCGTTGACGCTCGCGCATGCAGGCGCGCTTCCTCAGGAATCATCTCCCAGACAGCCGGACAGTTCGCAACAATTCAATGAGTCGGGCAAAACGAATGTGGATGGCCGCATCGAGTCCTACCTGATCCGTCGGCTGCCGGCGAGTTCATTTCCTGATTTGCCGGATGCGATTGCAGAAGCTCTTGACAAGCGCGGGTGCATGATTCCGCAGACGTTTCAGGCGCATCGGCCGGAGAACGTGATTAACGCGAGCCTGGAGCGTCCCGGCTCGTCCGACTGGGCGGTGCTCTGTTCCACGCATGGCAATGTGGAGTTGCTGGTGTTTTTTGCGCGCACGCCGAACAAGCCCATGATGCTGGCATCGGTTGCGGAACTGGACCGGCTGCAGCGGCACGATTCCTCCGGAGTTCTCGGATTTGACTGGGGCATCGATCCTGCTTCACCGCGGCAGGTTCGCGAGGCGCAGGCCGGGATGGAGCACCACCCTCCGATGCTGGATCACGACGCCCTTGAGGACACAGTTCTCAACCAGAAGACGGTGTATCGCTTCTACACGCGTAGTGCGTGGACGGTGGTGGATACGTCGGATTAATTGCAGCGTATTTGACCACTGCATGCCTTGCGGTCTAACAATGAGCCAGCGGATCTTGGGAACTGATCCGCGTTTCTCTGGAGCATTCGATGCCCGAAGCTGTACTCGTAAGCGCTGTACGGACCCCCGTTGGCCGCGCGCCCAAAGGCGCTCTTTCCACGACTCGCCCCGACGATCTTGCGGCTGTTGCGTTGACGAATGCTTTGGCGCGAGTTCCAGCATTGGATAAAGCCGAAATTGAGGACGTGATTCTCGGCTGTGCGCAGCAGGAAGGCGAGTCGGGATGGAACATGGCGCGCATGACCGGGCTGCGCGCGCAGCTTCCGGTTGACGTGCCCGGCATGACGGTAAACCGGCTTTGCGCTTCGGGGCTGGAGGCGATCGCCCAGGCCGACATGCGCATTCGCGGCGGGGTGCAGCGGGTAGTGATTGCGGGCGGGGCGGAGACCATGAGCATGCTGCCGATGGGCGGCAACAAACCGCGTCCCAATCCGTGGCTGGCGGACAATTATCCCGCTGCCTTGTTGACGATGGGACTGACTGCCGAGCGGGTTGCGAGGCACTACAACATTTCGCGCGAGGATGCGGACGTGTTTTCCCTCCGGAGTCACCAGAAGGCAGTGGCCGCGCAGGCGGCCGGCCGGTTTGACGCGGAACTTGTTGCGGTGAAGGTGACGATGGCGGCGCCGACAGCCAAGGCAGGAAAGCCGGCCATTTCCGAGTCGGTTTTCTCGGCGGACGAAGGGCCTCGCGCCGACACGACGGTCGAAGCGCTGGGAGCGCTGAAGCCGGTTTTTCATCCGAAGGGCACGGTGACCGCCGGCAATTCTTCGCAAACATCCGACGGAGCCGCGGCGACGATCCTGATGGATGCGGCGCGGGCGCAGGAGCTGGGAATCCAGCCGCTGGCGCGACTGGTGGCGTATGCAGTGGCGGGGTGCCTGCCGGAAGAGATGGGAATGGGGCCGGTCTATGCCGTCCCAAAGGCGCTCAAGAAGGCCGGACTGACCCTCAACGACATCGAGCTGATCGAGTTCAACGAGGCTTTTGCCGCGCAAGCCCTCGCGGTGATGCGCGAGCTGGGATTCGATCCGGAGAAGGTGAATGTGAACGGGGGAGCGATTGCGCTGGGGCATCCGTTGGGATGCACCGGGGCTAAATTGACGGCAACTCTGCTCCAAGAAATGAAGCGCCGGAACGCGCGCTACGGCATGGTGACGATGTGCGTGGGCGGGGGGCAGGGTGCGGCGGGGATTTTCGAGCGGCTGAACTGAACAGGATTGCGAGCAAACGGAACGGCCGGGATTGCTCCCGGCCGCACCTGCTCAATATGGCCCTTTACCACCCCAGCAACGAAGGCCTGTCGCTGGGGACCCCGGCTTGCGGCCACCCCGTAAAACTTATGCCTTTGCCGTCGAAAGAGCCTTCAACCGGGAATTCAGGCGGCTCTTGTAGCGGGAAACGGTGTTCGAGTGGAGAACGCCCTTCTGGACGCTCTTGTCGAGGGCGGAAACGGTCTCGCGGAACTGGGCCTGGGCAGCCTTGACATCGCCCTTGGCGATGGCTTCGCGCAGGGCGCGGAGGCTGGAGCGCACGCGGGTGCGGTTGGCGCGGTTTACAACGGTCTTGGTTTCGGTCTGGCGGGCGCGTTTCAGCGACGATACATGGTTTGCCATTTGCTTCCTTGATCTAAAGCCCTGCACTGTCAGGGAAATTGATGCGGGTCAGAATGCAGACACACCGCATCCCTCGCAATTTCTTAGTCTACGGGAAAGCGGGTTCCGGGTCAATCGGCCCGCTCCGGGGGTCCAGAGACCTGTGATTCCGCCAAATCAGATCGAGATTCGCCCACTTGCTTGCGCAATCGAAATCGGCGTGCGTCGCCGAGTGGATCTTGTCCTTAAGTTGTAAAACGTTTTTCCAAGCGAACTGTTGACTTCCCCAGGGCCCCAAAGTAACGATTGTCGGCTTTGTAGAATCAAGCGTTTAGTTCATTGGCACCAGCGGGGCATCGGGTTACCACTATTGGGGGGCAGAAATCGGCCCTAACCGGCGAAATAATGGCTGAACTAACCGATGCGTACCCTTGTCCAGCGCGTTGTGGTCACACTTGTGTCGGCCATCTTTCTTGCAGCAGCCGGTGGGCTGGCCGGTTATCTGCTGGGTCACGCCCTTGTACTTCGACAGGCGGAAGCCCGGCTTGATACGTATGCGAATCGGATCCTGCTGGAATCGATCACGTCTTCGGCTGAGTCCCGGGCAATCCTGGCGACCATGAATTCCTCGCCTTACGCCTTCTGTTCCGATCCCGAAATTGAATACTTCCGCCAACTAATTTTCCAATCGCAATTCCTCAAGGCCGCCGGCCGTATGCGGGGCGGAAAAATTGACTGCTCCACCACCTCCGGTCGCACCGTTCTGGCCCATCCGCAATTTAACCCGGATATCGCCCGCAAAGACGGCACGAAGATCTACAAGAACCTCACTCCGTTCCGCGTCGACGATCAGGATGTGATCTCGCTGCAACTCGGTCACGCCTTCGTCGTCTACAACCCTTACAATCTGGTTTCGCTCGATGCACCGCCGATGCATTTCACCGCCACGGCCATCGATTCGGTCACAGGGCAGGGCGACCCTTTACTCGGACAGATTCCGAACGTCGAGAAGCATGTTCTGATGCAGAACGGCAAGGTACAGGTAGGCAATACTCTCTATGCCACCCGCTGCTCGACCGACGGCGAGACCTGCATGACTGCCAATATCTCCATCCCCGACGCATTGGCAGTCGGTCGAGGGCTCACGTTCGCATACTTTGCCATTGGCGCAGTTTCAGGCGCTCTCATTGGATTGCTCTTCCCATTGCTCTACAGCCGCAACAAGAGCGTCGAACAGCAATTGCTCCGCGCAATTCGTGCGGACGCTCTCACGGTTGCGTATCAACCCATCGTCGACCTCGCCACCGGCCGCATCGTCGAGGCCGAGGCGCTTGTCCGATGGACCGACGAATACAAGAATGCTGTGGGTCCCGACATATTTATCAAAATCGCCGAAGAACGCGGCTTCGTCGGTCAGATTACAAAGCTCGTCCTCCGCCATGCCTTGCGCGACTTTGGCTCTACGATGCGCGCACGTTCCACGTTCCGCGTGAATGTGAATATCGCCGCCTCCGACCTTGCCGACAGCGATTTCCTGCCCATGGTCGAGCAGGCCCTTGCCAATGCTGAAGTTGCGCCTCGCAATCTCGGCATCGAGATCACCGAGAGCTATACCGCACGCCAGCAGGTTGCCCGGAATACGATTCTCCGTCTTCGTCAGAAGGGCCACTACGTCGCCATCGACGACTTTGGCACCGGATATTCGAGCCTTGCTTACCTCCACGATCTCTCAGTCGACGCGATCAAAATCGACAAGGCCTTCACAAAAGCGATTGGCACTGACGCCGTCACCGTTTCCATTCTTCCCCAGATTCTCACCATGGCTGAGACTCTCAAATTGCGCGTTGTGGTAGAAGGCATCGAAACCAAGGCCCAGGCCGATTATTTTGCCGCCAGCAACCAGCGCATACACGCGCAGGGATGGCTCTTCGGACGCCCTGTTCCCGCCCGGCTGTTCCTCCAGTTGCTCGATGAAGAAGAAGCACGAATCGCCAGAGAACAGGAAGAAGAGATGCCCAGCGCCGCCGCCGCTGCCGTCTGCTAGAGATCAGGCCAACATCATTTCCGCTGCATTCAGATCGAGCTCCTCTTTCCTTTTCCGCTTTGCGCCCTGCGATCGGCACGAGTAAGAATAGCGAAATGAAGATTGTCCGGCTCGTTGCCCCTGTGTTCTTTCTGCTCGCCTTCACATTCCCCGTATCCCAGGCCCTGGATAAGCAGCCCGCCAGCGACTACCACGCGCGCCGCATTGCGCTCGGCAACGCATTGCACGGCGGCGTCGCCATCCTTTTCGCTGCGGAAGAGCCTGTGCTCGACTTCGATCCGTACCGCCAAGATTCGGACTTCTACTACCTGACTGGCTGGAACGAGCCGGGCGCAGCGGTGATGATCGTTGGCCCGGGGGACGAGTCCCAGCGGCCCGGTCAGCCGACGCGTCACCGCGAGTACAAGGAGATCCTCTTCCTCCCCACACGCAATCTGCGCATGGAACAATACACCGGCGCCAAGATGGATGCGGCAACGCCCGCCGTGACCAAGGCCACCGGCGTCGACAACGTTGAGCCCATGACGAATCTCGCCGCAGACCTGAACAAGCTCGTCACCGAAGATCGCAGAGTTGCCGCCAACCTCTGGACGCAGCTCGGCATCAAGGCCGCCGAATCCCTGCTCGGTTTCACCGCCGCAACCCTCGGCTCCTCCATGCCCGCATCCCACGATGTCACCACACTCACCATGCCCTTGCGCGAGGTGAAGGATGCCGGCGAAATTGACCTGCTGAAGAAAGCGTCAACGGCCTCGATTGCAGCGCAGCGAGAAATGATGCGGGCCGTCAAGCCCGGCGTGACCGAACGGACGATCGCCGGCAAAATGACCGCTGTCTGGTACGAACAAGGCTGCGAACGCCCATCCTACGCGCCCATCGTCGGCACAGGGATTAATTCGACCACCCTACACTATTCCGCTAACTCCGCCACCATCGAAGACGGCGATGTCGTGGTCGTCGATGCGGCATGTGAATACTCCATGTATGCCTCCGACATCACCCGCACCGTTCCCGCCAACGGCCACTTCACTGCACGCCAGCGCGAAATCTACAACGTCGTGCTCGGCGCGCAGAAAGCTGCCATTGACGCCTTCGTCGCCGGCAAATCGAAGATCAACGATTTCTACCATCGCGATCCCGACTCGCTCGACGTGGCTGCATACAACTACATCAACACCCACGGCAAAGACCTGCACGGTCAGCCCCTCGGCAAATACTGGCTGCATGGTCTCGGTCACATGGTGGGCATCGATGTGCACGATCCCGCGCAATACCCCGCAGTCCTCAAGCCCGGAATGGTCTTCACCATCGAACCCGGCGTGTATATCCCCGAAGAAAAAATTGGTGTCCGCATCGAATGCGATTTCCTGGTGCTGCCCGATGGCAAACTCCTCGACCTCGACGCCGACCTGCCCCACACCGCCGAAGAAGTTGAAGCCGCAATGCGTAACAAGTGAATGGCGATGAAGAAGAGAGACAAGATCCGAGCTCGGGAATTGGAGACAATGGAGCAGGAATTTCGGGAGTTATTGATCCCATGCCTACAGGCATGCGCACAGGGTCGGTGGGGATTATTTGGCGCTTATGATGCTTTCCCGGGGTTCGAGAATTGGTCGCCTGGGGGAAAGCGCCTCCGTGAACTCGCGAAATCAATCCGAGCCATTCGAAGCGAATCTGGCGAGCGAAGTGAGTTGTGTGAAGAATTTTTGACTCTCTGCACTTTCCATAAACCAAACGATCCCGGCGAACCCAAGCTTGCGAAGGCTTTCCTTGAACGCATTGAAAACCGCAACAGGGAAACTGAAGAGTAGCAAACATGGACCCCGATAACGCACCCGAATCCGATCAACTCGACGCATTGAGCCAGGTCTTCTCTGATCAGCTTCAAGCGTGTCTCGAAGAATGCGCGCATGGCCGTCGCGGCCTCTTCTCTGACGTCGCGCTCGTTGAAGACGAGGCGAGCGATCGCGCCTGGGCTGAAGCATCTCGCCTGCGCGAACTCGCCCTCGCGCTCCAGAACCTCTTCGCCCAGCAAGAGAAGCGCAACCCGCTCTGCGATGAGTTTCTCGACCTGTGCTCGATGCACGGCGAGAGCCATCCCGGCGAGCCGCGTCTGGCACGCCTGTTTCTTGCCCGCATTGAGCGCGGCCAAGTCGGCACTCCGACCGAGGAGCCGTGGAAGCCATGGTAGTGCTTCACGCATTTCTCGCTCTGATCAGCGGATTCGCGACCATGGCCGTGCTCGTCGCCGTCATCACCGTCCTGCTTCAAAAGCTCACGCCCAGCTGGGTCGGCGACAAAAACAAACCAAAGCCCGGCTACATCTTCGTCAACCTCGGTTATTCATTTCTTGCCGCGGCGGCGGGCGGCTACGTCACCGCATGGGTGGCACAGCACAATCCGCTCTTTCACGTTCTCGCCCTGGCCATCACGGTCCTGCTGCTTGCTGGGCTCAGCGCTCTGCAACAGCGAGGTCAGCAGCCCGTCTGGTACATGCTCACACTGGTAGCGCTCACGCCGCTGGGCGTGTTGGCGGGCGGCGTGGTTCGATTACGTGTCCTTGGCATTCTCTGATTCTTTGGCCAGACCCAATCAACGCGAAAGGCCGCCCTGTCTCCGATCTTTCGACAGGGCGGCCATGTTTCTGTCCACGCGTTTGAGAGACTGTGCTAGAAGCGCACCCCGACCGTGACCGGAATGATCTTCGTATCCGGGCCCACCGTGGTGGTTCCCAGACCGTTCGGCTCCGTCGTAACGGCAGGCGATAGCACATCGAGGTAGCGTGCCTCGGCAAAGACCTTCATCCTGCCGTCGCCGTTCCAGCCAGCGAATCGGTGCTGGATACCGCCGCCAATGCTCCATCCGCCCTGGTTGCTGGAGAAGTGTCCCACCACGACGTTCTGGGTCGCGATGCCGCAATAGAAGTAGTAGCAGAACTGCTGCTGTTGCGGGTCGGTAAAGCTTGTGACCTTGCGATAGAAGCCGTAACCTCCCGTCGCGTAAAAATCCAGCGAACGTTTTGGCATGAAATCGTAGACCGGGTCCAGCGAGAGCGACCAGATGTGATCGTGGCCGCCAGTCGCGCCAGCCTCGGCAATCACAGCGCCCGGCACCTTACTGTCGATGAACTGGTACTCCAGCATCACGCTGAGGTTCTGGTTGAAGCGATACCCGGCGCCCACAGTGATGTTGCCTCCCCAGGTGATGTAGGGCGACGAGTCGGTCGTCGGCGCATTCAATCCGCCGCCAACCTCGTACGTCAAGTGGCTCCTGATTCCGCTGGCACCTCCTCCTCCGCCACCCCTGTTGTCATACTGCCCGCCACCGGAGCCCTTCGGCGCCGGAGCGGCCGGCAAGGCGGCTAAGCCTGGCATTCCGTCATTTGGGGCACCGGCATCGTCGGCAAGCTGGAGCGTATTCGAACTGGATTCCGACGAAAGAAGGGCCGTCGAGCTTGAAGAATCGGGAGCGGTGGAGATTTGGGCGCTCGCAGAGCCGAGTGAGAAAGCGAGCGCTGCACACAGCAGGGTCGTGTGCTTCAAAAAGGTCAGGCAGCGAACGGAATTCATCTCTGTACCTCGCAAAAGATTGGTTGTTCTGTATTTGGGGGAGAGCCAACATTCCCTGTAAGCACTTAGACTCCTTTTGGAAATCAAAGTTGCTTCCAACGTGCAGATAACGAAAGGCCGGAGTCTCCTCCGGCCTCCGCATCCTGACTTCGCGTCCCTGTACCTGGTCGCGAATCTCTGACCCCTGATCCCTGAACCCTCTTTTACCCCTGAATGTCGAACTGCTCAGGGTGCAGCGTCGGATCGCTCTTGATCAGGATATTCTTTCCAACGAGTTCTTCGAACTCGTTGATCCAGCTTCCGTTATTGGCCTTCAGCACCTTGACCGTCTCCGGGTTTACCCGCAGCATCACGTCTGAAGCCTCAAAGTGCCGCTTCATCTTGCGCAATTCGATGTAAATCTCGTTGCACACTGTGGCCGGGCTCTTCACCATGCCGGTCGCCTGGCAGGTCGGGCAGGGAACTGAAAGCGTACGCTCCAGCGACTGCTTTACGCGTTTACGTGTAATCGCCACCAGCCCGAAATCGTTGAACTGCAAAACCTTGGTCGGGGCGCGGTCGCTCTTGAGTGCTTCTTCAAGCGCGGCCAGTACCTTGAACCGGTTCTTGCGCTCGTCCATGTCGATGAAGTCGATGACGATAATTCCGCCCAGGTCGCGCAGACGAATCTGGCGAACGATCTCCGGCACAGCATCGAGGTTCGTCTTGACGATCGTGTCTTCAAGCCGCGCCGATTTGCCGACGTACTTTCCAGTGTTGATGTCGATGGCCACCAGCGCTTCTGTCTGGTTGATCACGATCGATCCGCCCGACTTCAGCCACACCTTGGAACGCAGAGCCTTCGAGATTTCGTCTTGAATGCCGAAGTGCTCGAACAGCGGTGTGTCCTTGGTGTAGAGCTTCACGCGCCGCACCAGCGATGGCGAGAAGCGATTCAGGAATTTCACAATCCGCTCGTAGTCGGCTTCCGAATCAACCCAGATCGACGAGAAGTTCGAGCTTACCTGGTCGCGCAGAATACGCTCGATCAGCGATAGATCGTGGTAGATCAGCGCCGGCGACTTGAACCTTTCGGAAGTCTGCTTTATGTCGTTCCACAGGTTCATCAGGAAACGAAGATCGGCGCGCAACTCCTCTTCCGATGCTCCCTCAGCCGCGGTGCGGACGATGAATCCACCGGAAGCATCTCCGCGCTCGTGCGTGAGAATCCGCTTCAACCGCTGGCGTTCTTCGTCCGACGCGATCTTGCGGCTCACGCCCACATGTGTCACCGTCGGCATGAAAACAAGGAACCGGCCCGGCAGCGCGATATGGCTGGTGATGCGAGCGCCCTTCTTGGCAATCGGCTCCTTCGCAATCTGCACCAGGATCTCCTGCCCCGGCTTCAACAAATCGGAAATGATCGGCAGGTCCGAGGTTTGCGCCGAGCGCCGCGATGGCCCGCGCCCTCCCGGACGGTGTCCGCCCCGATCAACGCGATCTCCACGTCCACGTCGTCCGCCGCGCCCGGCATGATCGCGCCGTTGCGGAGCCTGGCCGTCGCCCGCCGGTTGGGTTCCTGTGCCCGTTGCCTCTTCTTCTTCGTCCTCTTCTTCGCCTTCAAGGGTCTCTTCGCCCTCGTCTTCGTTCTTGTTTGCAAACTTCATCTGGATCTTGTGGTCGAGGTGAGCCTCCTGCAGCATTTCGCCCAGTTCGCCCGAACGAATCTGCGTATGCAGCTTCTCCTCTTCCTCGTAATCGTCCAGATCGTGCTCGTCCGTCTTGTGATGATGATGGGGCGTGTCGTACTCCTCCCCCTCGATCACCTCTTCTTCAACCAGGCCGGTGCCGGGCGAGAAAGACGACGCGACCGGAACGGATGCCGGCTTGGTCTCTGCCTGTGCTGGAGCAGCCGGCGCATCATCGGACTTCTTCTTCTTGCCCCCAAGCCCGAACAGCCGGAATTCCACCGGCGGCAACGGATCGACGTTATGCGAAGCGCTGCGATCTCCCTCAAACTCGGTGCTCTCGTTCTCCGTGCCTACCGCCTCGCTGGGCGCGGCTTCCGAAACGGGCTCACCGGGAACCGCGTGAGGCTCGCTCGAGGAAGCCTCAAAACTCTCCTCCTCCATCTCGTCTTCGTACGAAATCGGGCCAGGCTCGGGATGCGCATCCGAAAAGGCCGTCTCATCGTGATTCCGCGCCGTCGCGGAAGTCATCTCCTCGACAAGGTCTTCCTCTTCAATATCGTCAGCCGAGCCATAATCGATTTCCGGCGTCAGGGCACTGGATGACTGCTCTTCTGCAACTGAATTTTCAGGCTGCCGATTCCGGTGCCGTGAGAGAGATTCACCCGGAAGCAAGCCGCTGCCATCCCACACAATCGGCGCCTCAATCAGCGTGGCCGGCTTGTAGGAAGATGCGGGTCGAATAGGCGCTGCTGTCTCAGTCACCGGCTTTTCAGCCGACTCAGCGCCAGCGCTGCCATACTTCTTCAACGATTCGCCCGGCAGTACAAACGGTTCCGGAGCCCGCTCAGGCCTCTCCGAGCGCTCAGGCCGTTCAGTCCGCGCATTTCGTTGAGAAGATGCTGAAGCGTGGATCTCATTCGTGGCGTCCGGTACGAGTTCGCCGGTCTCGTTCACGTGGGTCTCAGTGAACTCCTGGCTCTCGGCTGGAGTCGCCGAAACATTGCTGCCGCCGCGGCCTCCACGCCGCCGCCGGCGTCCACGCCAGCGTTTCGCACCGGCTTCGTCAGATCCCTGCGCACCTTCAGACGGCTCTGTCGTTTCACCAGGTGTTGCAAACGCTGCATCGCCGGATTCCGACGTAATTTCAATCGTGGGGCGGCTTTCGCGATCCGGCTTCTGTTCCGGTCGCCCGGTGCGTTGCCCGCGATCCTGCTGGCCGCGATCTTGCCCGTTGCCGGTGTGGCGGACTTCTCGGGGCGCCTGGTTGCCGCCAATTACCGCGGCTTTTTCAAGCTCGTCCGTCTCTTCCTGGTCTTCCAACTCCATGAAGTCGGTGACGTACAGGAAGGCGTCGCGCTCGAGCCCGACGTCGACGAATGCCGATTGCATCCCAGGGAGAACGCGCGTAACGCGTCCGTTATAAATCGAACCCGCCAGCGTGTACTCGTTTTCGCGTTCGTAATAGATTTCCGCGAGCTGATCGTCTTCTAGAATTGCAAGCCGCGTCTCATGCGGCGTGCTGGAAATACAAATCTCTTTTGCCATCGTGCCTTTCCGCCCAGCAGACTAGGCCTGCGGGGGCTTGCGGCAAGGTGGGGTGGAGACGGGCGCGGACGGGGATGTCGGGAATGTGCAGAGGGGATGACATGTGCGTGGCCTGCGGCACCGGAAGCCTGCGGTCGCCTGCCCCTTCGCGGGGTGGCGAACCTGACAGACTTCCAAGTCCGGCAAAGGTTTCGAAACAGGTATCCGAAGGCAGAGAGTTTGTGGCCACCCATCCCGGGGCCCCCGGCGACAGGTCTTCGTCGCTGGGGTGGTGATCGGTTGATTCCCGCGACGATACGTCGCCAGAAAACAACCATGCCCATGCCAACCAGACGATCGACATGAGCGGGGCCGTTATCGCGCTGGCGAGTGCGCTGCCGGTCCGCGTTTCAGGAATCGAAATCCCCGTGCGTCCCCCGCAGCCTCCGAACCAGCGGAACCAGACAGCCGCGCGATCATTCTCAATCGCTGGAGTTGTCCGATTTGCCCGTCTCTGCGTGCTCATTTAAACCCAATCCTGTCCGGCGCTCGGTCCACCAGGACCTTGACCGGATTTTGCTTCCTCTTCAACGCTGTGCGCCGAGCCTTGCTATCAAATCCACCGAATCTCCTTAACGCGGCTTCATCCAATAGCGGCCATCGGGCCAGCATCTCTGACGATGCAGTATGTACTTACAAACTTTGCTCTTGTGGTCCGAAAATCCCGGCGATCCCCAAGAGGGTGTTGCCGTGCAATCTTGCTCCCGGTCTCTCTCGACCGGCTCACGTTTAGTTTACGAACCGGCGCATGCGTATGTTCATCACCACACCCAGCGCCAGGAAGGTAAACAACACCGAGGATCCGCCGTAACTCATTAACGGTAAAGGGATTCCGGTGACTGGCATAAAGCCAATGACCATGCCTACGTTGACCGCGATCTGGAAGGTCAACACAGCCACGATGCCCATGATAATCAGCGAGCCAGGCAGGTCGGCGGCTGTTTGAGCGTTTTGAATCAAACGCATCAATATGAGGAAGTATAGCAGCAGCACGAAAACCGCGCCCACAAACCCATGCTCCTCGCTGAAGGCCGCAAAGATGAAATCCGCATGGGGAATGGGAATAAAGGCCCCTTGCGTCTGCGTTCCCTTTTCGGCGCCTTTGCCCCAGATTCCGCCAGCGCCTACGGCAATTTTTGCCTGCAGAACCTGGTAGCCAGCTCCCTTGGGATCATTGTCGGGATTGATAAACCCAGTGAGCCGCGCCTTCTGATAGGGCTTTAGCAACTTACCGCTGCTCCAGCCGCCGACCACCAGCACCGTCGCCGCAACCATGAGTATCAACGCCTGCTTAAGATCGATTCCGCCCAGGAACATCCCGATCATCAGGACCGGTATGTAGGTGAGGGAGGTGCCAAGGTCCGGCTGCTTCAGGATCAGCAGCATCGGTATCCCCACCAGCGCAAAGGCCTTGAAGATTTCCTTCCAGGTCAGGTTGCGTCCACCCAGGTTCGCAAAGTAGCGCGCCACCGCCAGAATCATCACCAGCTTCATCCACTCCGAAGGCTGAAACAGGATGGGCCCCACCTTGATCCAGCGCCGCGCTCCCAGCGCTTTGTGGCCGATTCCCGGCACCAGCACCGCCATAAGACCCAGGAGGAAGAATCCATAAAACCAGGGAACCCAATCGATGAGCTTGTGGTAATCGATCAGCGAAAACAGGAACATCGCCACCACACCGCCGAGGATCCAGTAAATCTGCTTGGTATGAAAGCCGACGTACTTCGTGTGCAGGGTAGCCGAGTAAATCTCCAGCACTGAAATCGTGCAGAGCAAAGCCACGATCCCGAGCAGCGTCCAGTCGAAATCGCGAAAGCTCATGATGCGGCGCATCGGGCTCATTGCGATTTCACCGGCTCAGCTTTCGGTGGCAGCGCAGGCGCAGCCAATCTGGCCGATTCCGGGCCGACCGATCTAGCGTTCTGGGCACTTGCAATCTGAGGCTTTCGCTGAGGTTGAGGACCAATTCCATTCGGCCCAACGAAGAACTTGCCCGCATGCAGCTTTGCCGTCGTCTCACCTTTACCATTCTGCGAAGGGTTCGGCGTCGTCCAAACCGCACCCACCTCCACTGGCGGAGCCGCAGTCTTGGTCGTCAGGAGGTTATGAGCCAGACGGCGCTGTTTTTCGACGTAGGCCGAGACAACTCTGGCGCCGATGCGGGCGGCAAACCAGCTCTTGTTGCCGTTTTGCCAGAGCACCGCAACGACCAGCTCAGGATTGCGGCGCGGCGTGATGCCGACAAACCACACGTTGGGATTGGTGGATTTGCCCTTGCTCGTTTTCTCGAGAGCCTCGTGGCTCATGACCTGGGCGGTTCCGGTCTTGCCGCCAAAGTCGATGCCTTCCAGGTGTTCCCCGCCGGCAGTATGGTACAAGCCGGGCTGCGTTACCTCGGCCATGCCGTCCGTGATCGTCACCCAGTTTTCAGGATCAATCGGAATATCAACATCGCCCGACCCCGGCAGGGTTTCCAGCAGATCCCTCCGAAACTCTGCAGGCAGCTGATCCGGCTCTACGACGCGCGGCCGCACCAGGTGTCCTCCCGACGCAATCCCGCCGATAATGCGCGCCAGTTGCAGCGGAGTCACCTCCACCGCGCCCTGCCCGATTGATACATCGAGCGTTTCATCTGGATACCACCTGCGGTGGTAGTCCTTCATCAGCCAGTGAGGACTCGGCATAAGGCCCTCTTGCTCACTAGGCAGATCGATCCCGGTCTTCTGGCCGAAGCCGAATTCCGTCGCATACTTCGCAATGCGCTCGATGCCCAGCTTGTCGCCGAGCTGGTAGTAATACGTGTCGCAGGAGTAGGGAATTGCATTGTGAATATCCACCGCGCCGTGCTTTTCATCGCAGTGATGATAGAACCCGTATGGTCCCCATCCACCCGTGCAGTTCACCTTCAGGTTCTGCGCGATGCCCTCCTGCAATCCAGCCACCGACATCAGGATCTTGAACGTCGAACCCGGAGCCAGCTGTGCCTGGATGGACTTGTTCATCAGCGGATGGTCGGGATCGGTGATCAGCTTGTTCCACTCTGCCCGATCGATCTTCACGGCAAACGCATTGGGATCGAAGCTCGGCCGCGACACCATCGCCAGAATGTCGCCGTTGCGCGGATCCATCGCCACAATCGCCCCGTTGCGGTCGCCCAGCGTCAGTTCTGCCGCCTTCTGCAGATCGTTGTCGATGGTCAGCTTTAGATCCTGTCCCGGAATCGCGTGCTGGATTCCCAGGAAGCCCACCTCGCGCCCGTGGCTGTCCACAATCACGTCGCGCGATCCGTTTTGCCCACGCAGCAGTTGGTCGTATTCCTCTTCCACGCCGGCTTTTCCCACTACATCGCCGGGCTCATAGGCGGCATAGCGTGTCTGGTTCAGGTCCTCTTCGCTTACCTCGCCGACATAGCCGATCAGGTGTGCCGCAAACCCATCGCGCGGATACAGCCGCCGCTCGCCTTCGATCGTCTCCAACTCCGGCAATTCGTTGCGGTGCGCTTCGATAAAAGCTTGCTCATCCGCGGAAACATCTTCCTTAATGGGAATCGGCTGGTATCCGGGTACCAGGCGGTATCTGTGCAAGGTCGTTCGAAGCTGATCGAGATCCAGATGCAACCCCCGCGCAATTAAAGGAAGGTCGGCTTCGACGTTGCGGTTCTGCTCGCGGACCAGAAAGCATGAGACGGAAGGATAGTTGTCGACGATCAAGCGGTTCTCGCGATCAAAGAGCTTGCCTCGCGGAGCCAGGATCGGCACCTTACGGATGCGGTTCTGTTCCGCCAGCATCTTGAAGTTTTGCGCGCCCAGGATCTGCAGCCGCCACAATCCGGCCGTGAGGGCCAGGATCAGCGCAAGAACACCGTATTGCACCACCGCAAGCTTGAGGGTGGGGACTTTCTCGCCGCGTGTGACCTTGTCAAAATTCATGTGAAGCTGCTTCTAGGATACCTCTATCCTGCATTCTGCTCTTGCGGCATTGCGGCTTGCGCCAACCGCTTTTACCTTCCATGAACCAACGTACTCAATCGCGAATCTTCGTCTGGTCCAACAGCGGAAACAGCACCAATGCAATCAGCGAATTGCCCACGGCCTTGTACAACTCCATCAGCCAGTTGGTATCGATCGTCATGCCCAGCAGAAACCGAACCACAAAAAAATAGGTTGCGCTGCCCACCAGCGACAGCACAAACGTCATGAACAGGCGAATGGCGTGATTCTCGACGTTGACCAGGATGCCCACCGAAGCTGCGAGATAGCCGACCAGCGTCTTCGCAATGCCATTGATGCCGATGGGATGTCCCGTCAAGGCATCTTCAAAGATGCCCATGATTCCGCCCAGAATCGAACCCTGAATCGCATTGCGCCGGCTGAGCGCGAAAAATACCGTCACCACCAGCGGCAGATCGAACCACGCGAACCGTCCCAGAAGCCGCGGCAGCCACGCTTGCAGCACCAGTGCGGCAATGGGCACCAGGGCATAAATCAATACCGGGTAGCGATGGATTTCGAAATCGCGGCGGCTCTCCGCTGAAAGGACAGACATGTCTAGCGATTCTCTCCTTGCGGCGGAGCAGGCGGCGGGTTGCTGTCCGGAGTTTTGGTCGCCGGCTTCTTCCTGGGCGCACTCCCATCGGCGGCCGGTGCGCCGTCCGGTGTCGCAGGCAGATTCGGCGTCACTGCATTTCCGGGGGTGAATCGGTCAGGGTGAATCGCCATCGGCGGCCTGGTTACGGGATTGGGATTCGAAGTATCATTCAGCGGCTGCTGATCCGGCGGCACATTCGGTACGATCAGCCCCGGCAGCTTCTCCGCCATCCCATCCGAAGCCTTCTGCTGCTCCGTCTCAGAGCCCTTCAACGCTTCGCTTGCGGCCATGTCCTGTTGCTGATCCGGCGGGAATCGCGGCTGCGTCGATGTCACTACCAGTACCTCGTCGAGCTGGTCGAGATGCGCCGCCGGTTTCAAGATCACATCGACAAATCCGTCCCGCTCCGGGTCATTCACAATATTCTGGACCACCCCAACCGGCATCCCGCGCGGAAAGATCTCGTCGCCGCCCGCCGTCAACACAACCTCGCCGGGCTTGATGCGTTGATCGCGAACCACGTCTTCCACCTGTGGCTGCCCTGCCGCATTGCCCCGCAGAATGCCGCGAATGCGCGTCGACGCCAGGATCACGCCCGCGCCGCTCGATTGGTCGTTGATGGCCAGCACTTGCGCGGTGTGCGGAAACACATCGCGAATCTTGCCGACAATCCCATCGGGCGTAATGACTGCCATGTCGCGTTCAATGCCGGCATCCTTGCCCTTGTCGATGTAAAACACGCGCGACTGGTCGGTTCCGCTGGTGCCGATGGTCTGCGCTGCGACCGTCTTGTAAATGTATTTCTCTTGGAAATGCAGCAGAGCCTGCAGCCGCTGTCCTTGCTTGGCGTCTTCCAGCAGCGCGGCCTGTTCCAGCCGCAGACGATCGACTGTCTTTTGCAAATCGGCGTTCTGCTGTCGCACATGCCGCAGGTCGATGTAGTTGCTCCAGAGCCAGGAAACGCCGGAGCCCGAAGAGTGCAGAGCCCGTTCCGGCGGCGATACCAGCGCATTGGCCCAGTAGCGAATCAGCCTCACGCTGCTTCCGTCGCCGCGATCACTGCCCACCTGTCCACTGGCGGTGCGGTGCACCTGCATGGCAAGGCCCAGAATCTGGGCCACCAGCAACGCCAGCAGCACCAGCAGATTCCGATACCGAACAACAAATGATTCCATGGAAGTGAGTGCAACAGCGAACGAGTGAAACAGTGGATGAAAGTGAATGAGTGAAACAGTGAAAAAGCGGTGAAAGAGTTACCCGGTGAATCCGTGAATCAGCGATGCTCTTCTATCTCTTTCACTCTGTTCACTTCTTCACTGTTTTTCACTTCTTCACTTCTTCACGGCTCTTTCTTCGCTGCCTCAATCAATCTTGATCTTGCGCAGCAGCCTGAAGTCCGACAGCATTTTGCCCGTCCCCAGCACTACCGAGGCCAGCGGATCGTCCGCGACCGAGACGGGCAGCCCGGTTTCCTCGCGGATGCGCTTGTCGAGATTCTTGATCAGCGCGCCTCCGCCCGTCAGCACGATGCCGCGATCCGAGATATCCGCCGACAACTCCGGCGGCGTCCGCTCCAAGGCCACGCGAATCGCGTTCATGATCACCGCGATACATTCGCCCAGCGACTCGCGAATTTCGCTGTCGTCGATCGAGATGGTCTTGGGCACGCCTTCAATCAGGTTGCGCCCCTTGATCTCCATCGTCAGCGGCTTGTCCAGCGGATACGCCGACCCGATCTCGATCTTGATCTGCTCAGCCGTCCGTTCGCCGATCAGCAGGTTGTACTTCCGCTTCAGGTAGTTGGTAATGGCTTCGTCCATCTGGTTGCCGGCCATCCGCACCGAGCGGGAATACACAATGCCCGAAAGCGAGATGACCGCGATGTCGGTTGTGCCGCCGCCGATATCCACCACCATGTTGCCGCCCGGCTCCGTAATCGGCAGTCCCGCGCCGATGGCCGCCACCATGGCCTGTTCCACCAGGTACACTTCGCTGGCCTTGGCGCGATAGGCCGAGTCCTCGACCGCCCGCTTTTCCACCTGCGTAATCTCAGAGGGCACGCCGATCACGATCCGGGGATGCACCAGCATCTTGCGGTTGTGTGCCTTCTGGATGAAGTAGTTCAGCATCTTCTCGGTGACTTTGAAATCGGCAATGACACCGTCTTTCATCGGCTTGATCGCCACGATGTTGCCGGGGGTGCGCCCCAGCATGTCCTTGGCTTCCTTGCCGACCGCTTCCACCTCACCGGTGTTTTTGTTGATGGCCACAATGGAGGGTTCGTTGACAACAATCCCCTTACCGGCGGCGAAGACCAGGGTGTTGGCGGTCCCAAGATCGATAGCCAGATCGCTCGAAAACATGCTGAAGAGCGAGCGCAAGCCATGGGACCGCGAAGTACGCGAAGGATAACCGTTCTGAGACATGTATGAGTGGAATCTACCTCAATTAAGATTGTACGGCCAACGGGGAACGCAGCGAAAAACACCGTTAGTAATCAAGATAAGGGGGAGCTTTGTAAATAACCCTTTCTAGGTGTGTGTCGGGCATAGATTCGTGACGGAGCCTATAGCGTAGGGAGCCGGTTCTGTTTTATGTTCGAGCCATGGGCCAGAACTTCATACCTGA
>NZ_JBAUUO010000100.1:0-1806 GCF_049582745.1 Occallatibacter sp. | reverse complement strand
GGCTGAATTTCCAGTTGTGGTCAGGCTCATCAATGCGTTCGAGGAAGCGCTTGCGTTGTTCATCCTTTGACAGGTGTAGGAATATTTTGACGGTCCGCGTTCCGTTGCGGTAGAGGTGACTTTCCAGATCCACGATGGAGCGATATCGCTCCTTCCAAATGGTCTTCTCGTCGCGCAGCTCTTCCGAAAGCCCCTGGCTGCGGAGAATCTCCGGGTGCACTCGAACGACCAGCACTTCCTCATAATAGGAACGATTGAATATGCCGATCCGCCCGCGTTCGGGCAGGCACCTCGTTGTGCGCCAGAGAAAATCATGTTCCAGCTCGTCGGTGCTCGGCTGTTTGAAGCTGAACACCTGGCAGCCTTGCGGATTGACCCCGGACATGACGTGCCGGATGGCGCCGTCCTTGCCTCCGGCGTCCATCCCTTGAAAAATCAGCAGCAACGCATAGCGGTTGGACGCGTAGTGCAGGTGCTGTAGCGAGCTTAGCTTCTCAACATGTTCTGCCAGGAGTGCTTGATACTGCTCCTTCGACTTGCAAAAGGGCTTCACAATCGTCGGCCACTTACTAAGTTTGACCTTCTCTCCCGGCCGCACACGGAAATCCTTTGAATTGATTTTCATCTTTGTCCCTTCGGTATCACTCGCCCCGTCGGTTGCACACATCACTCCTACTAGGGGTCAGAGGAGGTTGATACGGTGTTGGCCCGTTATCATTTCTCCTCTCCGCTCAGCGCTTCGAAGCCAGAGACGACGTCGAACAGTTCCTCGTCGATGCCGCTTTGGCGCAAACGATGGAATGTGCGGTTGAGGTTCTCCAGCAATTCGTCGATGTTTTTTTCGGCGCGTTGCATCGCCGCCAGGCGGCTTGCGTTTTCGCTCGCGAGGGATTCGGCGCACGCCCGGAAGAGCGAGACGAAAAGATATTCGCGGATAAGCGCGCGCAAGGTCGCGGTGCCGCCACCCATGACCTCGGGCAAGTCTGCCGTCGGCCAGGGAAGCTCGGCCAGCTTGCATCGCCAGGTTTCGTCCAGCGGCAGCAGTCTTTGACTCACGGGCGCATAGACCGCCCCAGCCAAGGGACGGTTGTAGAAGAGGTGGAGTTCGGTGACTTCACCCTGGCCGTGGCGCGCCTCGCTCTCCACGAGAATCTGCCCGACGAGCGGGGTGATGGCCTTGACGGAGTTGGGCACGGTGAAGAGTCCCACCGGCAACAATCCCCCGTCCGCCAGGCGCGCATGAACGCGCTCACCTACAGCCCAGACTTCGGGTTTGCCAGCGAGATCTGCGAGAGTCCTGATCGCGTAATCGGCTATCACCTCATTAAACTGCCCCACCAGTCCCTGGTCGGAACCGAACACAACCGCGCCAATCGCACCGGCAAAGGTTTGTCTTTTCCGTTCTGCAATCAAGGGCGCCGGCCCGCTTTCCCGGAAGCATGCGCCCAACCCCAGCTCCACAGTGCGATAGTAGTCGGCCAACGCGCGCACAGATTCCTCGTATTGTCCGATGCTAGAGGCGGCCACGGCCTTCATCGTGCGGACTACGGATTGGAGATCCCCGGCACTATTGATCTTTCGGCGCAAGCTCGCCGTGGTGTCGCTCATGACTTCTCCTCGGGCTCAGATTTGGGCTTGGCCTCCTTTTGGACTACCGTCTTGGACTCGGGTTCAGACTTGGGCTTGGGCTCGGCCGTGGCTTCGGGTTTAGATTCCGGCTTGGGTTGGAAACGTGCGAGAGATTTGCGGGCGATTTCGATAATCGTTTCGCGATCCTCGTCGCTCAGTTTTTCGGCCGTATCCAAT
>NZ_JBAUUO010000099.1:0-9636 GCF_049582745.1 Occallatibacter sp. | reverse complement strand
GCGCAGCGCATCCCATTCAGGCCAGGAGTTCGCTACTCCAACAAAGGCCGGATACATTCGCGCAGACCAATTCTGTCATCCTCACTTTTCGCTTGCAAAACGGCGGCGGACCATACATTCCGGTTAGGCGGTCACTCGGGAGTTTCGTGGGACTTTTGCCAAAAGGAGAGCTGATAGCCTGTCAGATCATCGGGATCGTCTGGAATGAAGAGTTCAACCGAACACGGACGGTCCGGGAACTGCCAGTGGAGCTTCGCCTCGTATATTTCCTTTAGCACGTTACCAATGACGAGCAGTTTGTCGATAGAGATGTCCTCGCGGCCATAGTGAATGTCAGCGATGTGAACGTGGTTCATAACCCACTCGATCGATTGTCTGCTCCTCCCACCCTGTTCCCAGCTACGGAGAGAACCTTCAGAAACTCCTTGCGGCAAGATATAGCCCTCAATCAAGGTGAACGTCGGCCAGAAGATAGATGCGTAGCCAACGGCGAGTGAGAATCTTCCTTCGCAGCCGATCCAACTTTCGAGGTCGATTCCAGCGCCGTTGTTCCAAGCGGCAAGCTCGGCTTTCATGCTCTCAGGAGTGTTCATGAATTTCCTCAGTCATTCGGACCATTTTATGGCAATGGCTAATTCCGGTTGGATCGTGGACAATGCGGAAGTTATATCTGTGACAACATGACGATCTAGGTGTTGCCCGAAGAGTAATTTCTGGATGGGCGGTGACTTGCCCGGAGAACAAGTTCATGGAGGCCTCCAGCGTCACGGCCGACAGAGGCCGGCAGTCGCGTGTATGATTCGGCATCAGCAGTCTAATCCAATAGTCGTGGCCCGACAGCAGCTTGATTCGTAGGAGGCTTCGATGACTCAAAGCGTCCGCCGCACAGCGTTTATCTTCCTTTGCGCGTTCCCCTTTGTCGCTGGTGCGTTCGCCAGCGCGCGTCCGCTTCGCACCGCCGGGTTCTCTCGGAGCCTTGGTGTCGTGCTCTTCGCGGCTGTCGTCATCGCAACCTGGCTCGCTGGTCCTCGCAAGGTGGACTTGAAAGAGGCAGGGCGGGGGAAACAGGCGCTGGCAGGGATTTTACTGATCGCTCCGACGGCCATCATCTCGCTCCTCTGGGTTGGGATCGGACCGCCATTTCAGGCCACGCTTTCAGAGAACTACATGCGTTTTATTGTGCTGGTATGGAACTCGATTCTCGTCACAACTGGATTCGTGGTCACGAAGGACGTGTTGAACGAGGCCGGCGAGCGCGTCTGCTCGACTCTTGGGCTCGCGACGGCCCTGACCGCCGGAGCCGCCTATTTGATTTGCCTCAACCTCAGCCTCGCGCAATCGGCGTTGGCGTTGCACGGGAACCGGACATCTCCGCCCGCAATAATCGTAGACTTTTACAGCGCGATCGAGTTCGTCGCGTGCCTCATGACCTACGTGACCACGGCCGCCTTAGCAACAGGAATGGCACGAGTCCGCCTTCTTGGCCGCGGCGCAGCAACCGCCTACGCCTCCATGGCCGCAGTTCTCGTGCTGCTGATCATCGTGCGGGGCCTCGCGTATCCAGAGATCTCCGCGAATACCGCGCCGTGGTACACGAGACCGGGTGTCATTGCCGGCATACCGGCGGTTCCATGGCTGATGCCCTTTTTGTTGGGCGCCGTTCTGCTGTGGCGGACAAGAGAGTCCCGCAAGTTTGACTGAGCGGCCCAACCACCGGCTACAGCGAACAGTACTGGCGAACTGAACCGGTGGGTGCGGCCCGGCCAGAAATTGGACCGAACAGCGGTCCGTTAAGGTTCCGGTCGGGTGGTGGCCAATCCGGAACTAACCCTATAAAAGGAGCATGATCGGCCTGTGGCGAGGAGGCCAGAGGTCGATGAAGCATAAGTCGCGTTCGCCACTGCAGCGTAAGCACCCCAAAACCCGACTCCGTTTGCCGGATCTTGAATTCTCAAAATCGGCAGTATTGAACAGCTTGACCAGTGTCGACGGTCAACGCGGATATGGCCACGCCATCGACGAGTTCGTCGATTGGTATTGCTCGGAACCCCGGCTAGCCTTGGACAGAACGGTGGTTCTCCGCTATCGCAGCTACCTTGAGGCCCGCCAGCTCGCTCCCGGCACTGTCAATTTGCGCTTGGGTGCTGTTCGGCGCCTCGCCTATGAGGCTGCCGACTCCGGTCTGCTGAGTTCCGATCTGGCCGCCGGAATTCGCGCGTCAAGGGAGTCAGGAATCTGGGTATGCGCCTGGGCAACTGGCTAACCGTTGAGCAGAGCATCGCGCTCTGGCGAGCCCCGGACGGCAACAAGCTCAAGGGTAAGCGAGATCGGGCTCTTCTTGCGCTGTTGCTCGCCTGCGGTCTTCGCCGCCACGAAGCCGCCGGCCTCAGACTCGAACATCTGGAACAACGGGAGGAACATTGGGCAATTGTCGACTTGAAGGGCAAGGCAGGACACGTCCGCACGGTTCCCGTACCCGGCTGGGTAATGGAAGAGCTGCGCGTCTGGTTGAACGCCGCAGGGATCGACCGAGGAAAGATCTTCCGTCGAGTGACGAAGATGGGCCGGGTCCTGGGCGAAGGTATGACCGAGAAAGCTGTCTGGCACATCGTGAAGGATTCGTCGAAACGGATCGGATTGCAAAAGCTGGCTCCGCACGATCTGCGCCGCACCTGCGCTCGCCTCTGTCACTCCGCGGGAGGAGAGTTGGAACAGATCCAGTTCCTTCTCGGTCATGTTTCCATCCAGACGACGGAACGCTACCTGGGTTGCAAGCAGCGGATTCAGTCGGCGGTCAATGATCGAATCGGAATTGAGCCTCGTCCCTGAGCGGTGATATTCCCGATCGCGACCGGTAGTACTATTTCATTGAAGCCGGAGGCGAACCGATGGAGTACGACCAGGAAAAAGTCGATGAGATCACTCTCGCACTTCTTTGGCTGACCAGTTTCAAAGATCCCGTTGGGGTACGAACCTGGAAAGGGCAGAACTGGGAAACGATGGAGCGGCTTCACGCAAGGGGCTTCATTTCTGACCCCAAGAGCGAAGCCAAATCGGTCTTGTTGAGTGAAGAAGGTCTGAAGCGCTCGAAAGAGCTGTTCACAAAGCATTTTTCATTGAATCGCTAAGTCGCGGGCAAGGTTTGCGTCCCGTAGTTGTTAAAACGGGTAATTGACGGATTGGCCACCAACCACCAACAAGGCCGGTTCGCTGCGGGTAATCTCAAATGAGAGGTGCCGGAATGGATAGTTGGCCAACAGGATGGCGTTTCTGGGTGCTGGTTGCTCTGCTTTTTCTGTTTCCGGTTGTGCTTCATCCGTGGTGGCTGTTTGTCATCTCCACCGCTGCCTACGCTCTGTTGATATGGGTAGTAATTGGAACGCGGAAAGAGTCAAAGTAGACCCACTACCGAAACGCACATCTCGGCATCAAGTGGCATTCCGAGCAAATGACCGTCTGCTCTTCCCCTACGATCCCGCTGAGCGAGGTGCGCGTCGTGAGAGCGCGATCCCGACGGCTATTAGCGCGAACGGCAGCGCGAGCAGGATTGAACCGGGACGCCAAGCAAACCCCATGACGAACATGTGATGAAACCAAAGGACGAACTCGATCATTGCTGCCGCCGCAAACAGAAGGCCAACGCCAAAGCCGATTAGCAGAAATCCCAATTCTCGCTTGCTCACTCCGCCATTGTAGGTTTTTCGTTTGTTCCGGGCCGATCACCGCCGATCCGGACAGAACTCGAAAATGGGTTATGTCCGGAATGTCCACTATCCGACCGGAGAGGCAGCTGCGGTACATAAGACTGGCTTGGCTGCTGAGCGGTGGCCGTCGATGGCCTCAGTCGCAGTCGCGAATCTCGAAGATAATTCCGGTCGAAGGATTTGATGGTCGCTCTATCTTGCCAATTGATATTGAAGGCATCAGTAAATAGAACCCAGCCTTATCGAAGAACTCGTTCTTCAGTGAAAAACTGAGAGTTTTCGTGAAAGCTCCCCCAGGCGTCAAGGTCGCCATCGTTGGGTGTAGCTTTGGTCCCATCCTGTCACCCATGACACTTAACCCTTCATTGCGATACTGCATTGTCGAAGTGTCGATCATTGCCGAGAATGCGGAAATCACGTTCAGGTCATTCAGGTCGAATTGGCGGGGAACAGCTTCTTTGTTCACCAGAACTAGATCCGCTATGAGTTCCGGAGTTCTGAGGCAAACTGAGGACGAGCGGAGAGCCAAGAGAACTTGCACGTCTGGTGCTTTTGGAGCATTCTGCACAACCTGCGCGGCTGATGTGCCTAAGACTGTGCAGAACAAAAGCCCGAAATACCGGAACGTCATTGAGAATCCTCCCGAAAGGAAAATCTTACAACCCACAATGATCGGTGGATTCTTGTAGAGGCTCCTTTCGGTCGTGTCACCGTCCAACCGGAAGTAATCCAAAATTGGGTCATGTCCTGTTTGCCCTGATACGCTCACGACTCCCGATGAGGCTCGAGCCGGTGTGTGGCCGTTTGGTGCGTTTCTCCTGCTAGAATCTCCGCTTAGCGACACAACAGGGAGAAACGACCGATGTCAAGAATCTATCTTGGCTTAATTTGCGGCCTAGTCTTCGGCGGTCTCGATTCCGCGATGATGCTCCTCTCAGTTTTCCCGACAAGCGAGCTGCCCTTCTTGGCGCGTTCATTGCACGCTTTGGCCTTGGATTTGTGATCTGTAACGTAAAGCTCCCTTGGCCGGGCTGGATTGTCGGATTGCTCCTCGGAATTCTATTGAGCCTGCCCGACGCCATCATTACGAAAGCAATGGTTCCGATTCTGGTTTCGGGAGCGATTGGTGGATTGATCATTGGGGTAGTTGCCGCGAAGTTTGGCAACTAGTGTGGTTCCGGGCCTGCTGCGAACCGACTCGTACAGATATCGAATAAAAACGAAGCGAAGCCAATGCGCGTTAGCTTCTGGGAAACAGTGCTCGATTTCGGATTGCAGTCCCCGCACTCGTGTGAAATGATCGTGCCGCACTTCCCTTGTTATCAACTTGTTCCACGCTTAATGCGAATGACGAAGTGACATTCGTCTCAGGGAAGGATAGGTGGGGGATACATGGGGAATTTGGGGAACCCGGGCATGGAGCGGGCGCGAAAACTGGAGGAAGTTCGCAAGGAGATTGAAAAGAGCATTGCGGGCGGCCAGGTACTGATGGGCGGCGATTGGGTTGAAAAGTATCCAGAATTGAACCCTGAGCTGCGAGAGTTACTGGCGAAATTGACTGAGAGCTTGAGCGCCGCCGCAACCATTGAGGGTCCAACTCAGACCCACCCTCACGTTGACAAAGATAATCGTACTGCGAAGGAGCAGAAGCCCGTTGAGCCTCTGCCGCTGGGGCTGCGTCTTCGCTATGTTGGCGATTATGAACTGTTGAGCGTGTTGGGCCAGGGCGGAATGGGGGTCGTTTACAAGGCCAGACAGATCAGCCTGAACCGTGATGTGGCCCTGAAAATGATCCGCAACAGTGAGCTAGCAACCGAAGATCAGATTCGGCGGTTCCAGAATGAGGCGGAAGCCGTCGCGCTGTTTGACCATCCGGGAATTGTGCCTATCTACGAGGTCGGCGTTCACGGGGATCAGCGGTACTTCAGCATGAAGTTGATCGACGGTGCCGGGCTCGACAAACGTATCAAGTCCTCTCCACTTAAGCCAGGCGATGCCGCAAAACTTGTGGCGGAGATCGCAGAAGCGATCCACCATGCACACCAGAGAGGGCTGTTACACCGGGACTTGAAGCCCGCCAACATCCTCATTGATGCCGAGGGACATCCGCACGTCACGGACTTCGGGCTAGCGAAGCGCATTGAGGAGGAGTCTGGCCTGACGATTACGGGTGCGATTATGGGCACACCATCCTACATGGCCCCCGAACAAGCGCTAGGCAGGAGCGCCCAAGTGACGACAGCGTCGGACGTATACGGGCTGGGTGCAATTCTCTATGCGGCCATCACGGGCCGTGATCCCTTCCAGGGAGATTCCGTGCTGGAAACTCTGGAGAAAGTCCGCCAGAGCCCTCCGGAGCCGCCGACGAGTCTCAATAAAAAAGTTCCGCGGGACCTGGAAGTTATCTGTCTAAAGTGCCTTGAGAAAGACCACAGGCTCCGCTATGCATCGGCAAAAGAACTTGCCGACGATTTGGAACGGTGGCTGAACGGAGAGCCCATCATAGCGCGGCCGGTGAATGCGGCGGCGCGTGCGTGGATGTGGTGTAAACGGAGGCCGACGCTTGCGGCCCTGGCGGGAGCACTGGCCGCGGCGATTGTAGGCGGCATGATCGGCATCGCGTGGCAGTGGCGTGAGGCGGTCTTCCAGCGGAATGCGGCAGTGGTTGCGCGTGAAGCTGCCGAGAAGAACGCCCAACTCGCGTCCACACAGGCGACGCTGGCGCTCAACACCATTCAAGATCTCATCAATGAAGTCCAAACCAATCTCTCCTTTACAGGTCTTTCCGAAGTCAAGATGGCACTTCTCCACACCGCGCAGAGGCGCATCGAAGATGTGGCTGCCGTTTACGAGAAGTCCACCAGCAAAGAAGCGACAGTGATGGCGATTGACATGTCCCTGGCAAACATCTACCGGCAACTTGGGCAATCCGACAAAGCCGCTGTCATGCTCGACCGGTGCCTCGATATTGCCAAGGCGAGAGTAATCATCAAAGAAAACAGCGACCCGTCACGGATGAACCTCGCCAACGTCCATGCGGCGCGCGCATTGCTCGACGAGGAACTTAGCCGCAATATGAAGGCGGCGCTGAGCGAGAATCAGGAAGGGCTCAGAATCTGGGAGGATGTTGATAATCACCCGAATACCCACCCCAACGCGTTCCCTCTCGATAAAAAGATTGTGCGAGCCGGTGTGGCCGAGCTGACTACGCGAGTGGCCGTCGACGATTACCGTCTAGGGAATATTGAGGCCGCCCGCGATGGCTTCCAGAAGGCTTATGATCTTCGGCAGGAACTCGTGAGCGCTTTTCCGAACGATGCACAGTTGAAGCAGGATCTGAGTTACTCGACGATGGCCCTGGCTGAACTTTCGTTCCTGTCGGGTAACCCAGCGCAAGCCGAAGAGTACTATCGTCAGACGCTGCGACAGCGCGAGAGAAGGTTCACGGAAAAGCCCAACGACCAGCAGGTCCGTTCCGAGCTGGCCGACGTGAACTATCAGATCGGCGAATTCAAGCTCAAAACGGGGAGCCTCGCCGAAGCCCGAATGCGGCTGGAGCGAAGCAAAGGGCTTCGCGAGAAATTGTGGGATGGCGACCGCAGCAATGCCGTCTTGACTCGCAACGTGGCGGAGGCTCTCTACCGCCTGGGAAACCTCAGCGACCGCGAAGGGAAGCAGAAAATGGCATTGGCGTCGTTTGAGGCGGCGAGCAAGCTTGGCCAGCAACTCGTCGACCAGGATCCGCAAAACGATAAGCGACGCATGGAGTTGATGATCGATCTCGCACACGTCGGGCAGATCGAGAAGGCTTCTACGATCGCCGGACGGCTTGGCGCGGAGCCAAACCTGGACAATGAGTTGCGCGTGCAAATCGCCAGGTGCTACGCGCAGTGCGCTCGAAGCGCCCCTGACAGTCAGGCGTCGCTCAAGCAGGGATTCCTGCTTAAGGCGATGGAGAGCCTGCGCGCAGCCGTTGCCAACGGCTTCCGCGACCGCGTAAATCTACAGACCGAACCGGATCTCGATCCGCTACACAGCCGAAGCGAATTCCAGGCGTTAGTCGCTGGGATCCAGCCCAAGTAAAGTTAACAGACTGTTTGCGGGTTGAGCCTGGATAACGGCATCTCCCCGGCATTCCGGACGAGTAACCACCTATGGGGAAGTAACCCGGAAACGGCAAAATGGGGGTTATTTCTGTATTGCCCACCCACCCGGAACTCAGAGAACAGATACTTTGGCGGCACGTGCGCGTCAGCGTCGCGTTCGAGGAGCAGCGGGCCGTTGGACGCGGAATGAATCGCCAAAGTGAGCGTTGGGTAACGGGCCCTGAGGATCTGGTACGATTCTCTGAGGCAACGCTGGCGTGATCCCCAAGAACGCATTGAAGGCGTCTCGGCTCGGTATCGGTCGGACTGTCTACGATGAACCGGTTCAAGCGTGCAGGAGAAGAATTATGCCCTTCGCTGCCCAGCGAATACTGTGCCTGGTTCTTGCCCCGGTCGCCGTACTGCTGTGGACGACGGCTGCATTCGGTCAGACCGCGACAGTGACCCGCAACGTCAATCTTCGCCCCGAACAGTCCACGGTGGAACCGGCCATTCGTCTGCTCACGCCAGCGGAGCCTCCGCTGACGTTGCTTGAACCGGATCTTCAAGACGGCTATTACCACGTGCGAACGAGCGCGGGCGAAGAGGGATACGTGTACGGGCGGAACGTCAAAGTGTCCACGACTCCCGCCACGCCGCCGACAGGTACGACCACCATCGCGCTCGGGCCAGGGGTGCCGGGATCGTCGAGCATGGCTGGTTGCGGCGACGGCCGCTGGCAGCACGTGTACCACCCGACCCGCCTGCTCGTGAGACAGGATTGTCTGACGGTGACCGGCACGATCGTCGATGCGACGGCCTCGCAATCGCACCATCAGCCGGACGGCGTCCGGCATGAAGGCGACGGCGACACGCACGGGTGGTTGCAGCTCGACCCACCGTTTGCGACTTTGATCAACGCCGGGAATACATCAGACGAAGGCGGGAATCTCGTATTTGAGATCGTGTGTCACTACAACGTTACGCAGGCCGACGCGAAGCCGTCCTGCGCCGGTTTCATTGACCACACGACGATTCCCCCGGTAGGTACGCACGTCGCCATCACCGGGACGTTTGTCACGGAAAAGAATCACGCGAAATGGAATGAGATCCATCCGGTGTCGAGCATCAAGGTGCAGTGACGAATCGAAGCTCGCGCGGGCTCATAGAGCTTCGTGAGAAGCCGTCATAATGAAAACAAAGGACTCTCCGCCCGCCGTCTTGCAAGCAGCTAGGCGAGCCAGCTAACCAGCGTTTGCAGCCGTCGGCGTTCGTGTTGCACCCCAATCATGGCGACTGCTGAGTATTCTGCTCGTTCGGCTCAATTAAGTGCCCACCGATGCAAAGAAGACACCCTGCATCTAAAGCCTCACGCTATCAAATCGCCGCGCTCTACCGTAGCCCCTTCAGTGCTCTTCGTTGTGCTGCCAGACCCGGCACGTAGCCGCATATTTGTTTTGTCTTCTCGCCCATAAAAGGCGAGAGTTGATCTGCATTCGCCGCAAATCCAAGCCATTCGCCGACTTCAACGCCGAGCAAGTTCTCAAGGCGCGTGTCTTCGCTTGCAGCCGTATCTTCGAGGTATTCGCAGAGCGCACTGATCATGCTGGTGTCGCCACTGTTCAAAGCGGCTTCCATGGATGGCACTAGAATGTCGCCGAAAACGACGTAGGGCAACGGTTCTTCATCCGCTAGGTATGCCAATTGAGACTGGTAAAGTGACCTTGCCCCCGCAAAACGTACCCCTTAGCGAACAGCTTTAATAGCGAAAGGGAAAACGACGATGAGGAATGGGAAGCGGGGCAGGTACACGCTTGAGTTCAAGCAGGAGGCAGTCCGGCTTGTGG
>NZ_JBAUUO010000098.1:0-18889 GCF_049582745.1 Occallatibacter sp. | reverse complement strand
CGATTCGAAGATGTTGACAGGGTCACACCATATCAATTTCCGGTTAGACGATAATACGCTCCGAAGGCGACTTTTATGGGGTTGACTTGGGAACTCGTGGCAGATCGGTCTTTGAATTACGCGAAGGAACCACGTGAAGCTGTTCCGGTTGATTCGCGTCGGGCTTAGGCAACCACAAGAGCACGATGAAGCCCCAAAAGACCAGAAGAATCGCCCAGCGAATGAGCGTATCCGTCAATCTGCTGACCCACGCCTGGTGCCCCCACCACGAGGTCTGAGTCATGCAGTAAACTGCCAAAACCAATATCCAGAATGCAACGTGCGATCTCTGCCGTTTGGGAGGTGATTGAAATTGATTCACCAAGGGCGCGTCCTGCAACTCGATAGGCGAGACTTCATCTTTTGCGATCGTTTGAGGAGTCTCAGTGATCCGGTAGGGTTCCACGGTGCCCAGGTTTGAGGAAGATCGAAGTTGCTGCCGCAAACGTCGCGACGATGGCAAGCCGGACGAGGAACTCCTTTGCGAACTGGAACAATGAGGTATGCGAGATCGGAACAAAGAGCGAACTGAGGATCAGCAGATATATGGCGATCATCAGGACACCGAACCATCGTTTCATCTCTTGTCCCCTAGAATCACCCGAGCTTCAGTGATTCGTAGTCTACCACCATGATTGGGACCTCCGAGAGCATTACGGTCGCATGGTGGACAATCCGGAAGTCACGCGTTTTTGGGCGCGCGCAGTTTCGGTGGAAGAGAGCTTTTGCGCAACTCGCTTTGGGCAAACTTAGAGGAGCTTTCCGAGGACAGATTGCATCAGGCTTCCTGCGTCGGGCATGGGATTGCCGGTGGGCTGGCCATCGGTGGTGACGTGGCCGTTGGCGGTGACGTGGCTGATTAGAACGGGCAGAATCGTGGCCAGGCTGGATTTAACAGTGTCGGGAGACATGCCGGTGCGCTGGGCAATGCCGTCAATCAAGCCCGAGCCGGCAAGGGCCTGTTCGATTGCGCCGGGATCGGCGGCCTGTGTTTGTCCGCCGGCAAACTGCTGGACGAGACCGCCGGCGCCATTCTTCTGGAACTGCTGGATGAGCCCGGCGACTCCGCCAGTGCCGCCCAGTTCCTGCATCAGGCCACCGGCAACGGCGGCATGGTCCCCACCGCTCGAAAATCCTTTGGCGATTTCGGATACGGAATCAAAAAGGCTCATATCGATCTCCTGTTCTAACATGGGTGACTGCGAGTGGAGTATAGGGGTCGGACCCCCTGGCTTGCGAATGAATTTCAAGTGCGCGCTCTGCTGATCCTGCGCGGGAAAATGCGGTCAAGATTCGGACGTCCCTACGGGACTGGGGCTCATTTTGTTTGGCTTTCCCAGGGTTGCGCTGCGCTCCACCCTGGGCTATTTTCCCGCGTTCCCTCCGGGAACTTTGGGTAGTGGTGCCAAACTGCACCACTACCGAACTTTGCGGTTCCGTTGTCTCTTCCCGATCGCTGCGCGTTTCTTTCCTGGTCGCTGAATGTTCAGGGCAGCCATAGACGCCTCGGAGCGGAACCCAGAGAAGGTAAAAGTGGAAGGATGGATTGCAGCACGATGGGGTCGATTGCGGTGGGGTAAAAGAGCAACTGCGGGTTCCTCCACTCCCGTTGGTCGGTCGGAATGACAATGCGTGGGGGGAAAGCGACTCGTGCCGGGCAGCTCGATGTGATCCGGGATCGCGTCAATGACAAAGCGGGGAGAGAAGCGATGCGGCAGACGCCTGCGAGTGAATCATCAGGTAAAGGAAAGGCCGGAGCAGCGATGCTCCGGCCTTTGTTGCTTGCGACGATGTACCGGTTATCCTTTGACGCTTGCCAATTCGCGGGTTGCGGCGATTTCTTTTTCGACTTGCGTCAGGCAGTCTTCGAGGATGTCGAGAGCAACGGTGGCTTCGTCTTCGGTGACGATGAGCGGAGGGCAGAGGCGAATGGACGTTTCTCCGCAGCCGAGGATCATGAGGCCTTTTTCGAAGCAGAGGATCTCGACGCGGTTACGCAATTGAGGGGCGGGTTCGCGGGTGGTTTTGTCCTTTACCAACTCGACGCCGATCATGAGGCCGCGGCCGCGCACGTCGCCGACGAGCGGGTGGGTTGATTTCCATCCATGCAGGCGCTCGAGCATTTTGCCGCCTACTTTCGCGGCGTTGTCGATTGCCCCGTGCTCTAGGATATTGACGGTGGCGAGGGCCGCTGCGAGCGAAACCGGATTGCCGCCGAAGGTGGAAGCATGCGAGCCGGGAACCCAGTCCATGATTTCGGCGCGGCTCATGCAGACGCCGAGGGGCATGCCGCTGGCGATGCCTTTCGCCATGCAGACAATGTCGGGCTGCACGCCGGAGTGCTCGATGGCCCACCATTTGCCGGTGCGGCCTGCGCCCGATTGCACTTCGTCGACAACGAGAAGGATTCCATGACGGTCGCAGATGCCGCGCAGTTCGCGGAGGAAGTTGTCTGGTGCGACGACGTATCCACCCTCGCCCTGGATGGGTTCGACGAAGATTGCAGCCACCTCTTCGGGCGCGAGGATCGTCTTGAAGAGCTTCTCCTCGATATAGCGCGCGCAACCGAGGCTGAAGGCTTCTTCCTCCTGCGGGCCGCCAGTGCATCCGCGATAGGCATAGGGGTAGCGCACATGCGTGACGCCGGGAACAAGAGGAGAGAAACGGCGCTTCTGCTGGGGCTTGGATGCGGTAAGTGAAAGCGCGCCCATGGTGCGGCCATGAAATGCGCCGAGGAACGCGATGATGTGCTGGCGTCCCGTGTGATAGCGAGCCAGCTTCAGCGCGCACTCGATGGCCTCGGCGCCGGAGTTGCCGTAGAAAAACTTATGGGGACCCGGCATGGGGGCGACGGCGGAAAGTTTTTCGGCAAGGTCAGTCAGGGGCTCGTTGTAGAAATCGGTCCCTGAAATGTGAATCAGCTCGGCGGCCTGTTTCTGAATTGCGGCGACGACCTCGGGATGACAGTGGCCGGTGGAAGTGACGGCGATGCCCGCGGCAAAGTCGATGAACTCGTTGCCGTCCACATCTTCCACGCGAATGCCGCGTCCGCGTTTGGCAACGAGGGGGTAGGAACGCGTATAGCTGGGCGAGATGAGGCGGTCATCGGCGGCTACAGCCGCTTTGGCCCTGGGGCCGGGCAACGGTCCGACCAGTTTGGGCCCGAACTTTGCGTGCAACTCTTGTTTATTCATCTCTAGTCTCCTCGTCAGATTCGTTTGCGCGGCTCGCGATGTGGCAAAGCTGCGCCCCCAGGGGTAAGGGGCATTTCCATTGCGCAGACTCGGGACATCTGCGACAGAAGGCGAGGGCCTTCGGCGGTCAGGGACTAATCGCCGCCGAAGAGACTAGGTCGGGTGCGGATGGGCAGTATGCGGAGGTGACGCCGAGGACAGATGCACCGCGCACGGGCCCGCGACCAGCGTTTTGTGGCTGGTATCGGCTGCAGAGCGCTTGAAACGTGCCTTTGCATGAGGGCCCCCGCTGGGGTCAGGATAGCACGCGCGGACAATGGCTTTCTATCGGGGTGGATGCATGCCGGCTCCGAAAGAGCGTGGTGGCGGCTGGAACTTCTGCCACAACTAAGCGATGCGTACCAGCGTATAAACAGAGAGACCGCATCCAAATCTAGTTGTTGCTTCTTGATAAAGGTGACCGAATCGGATGACAAAGCTAAGTCTGGCGAACTGGCTGTTGGCCGATCAGAAGCGCCCCCAAGGAGCACACGGGTCATCTGAGACGGTCCATCCATGGTGGAGCGTCATGTGCCTTACGGGCGTGGATTACTTCTCCACGCTGGGCTACCAGCCGGGGATCGCATTTCTCGCGGCCGGCGTGCTGTCTCCCTTCGCCACGCTCGTGCTGGTGCTGGTTACCCTGTTTGCGGCGCTGCCGCTCTATAAGCGCGTCGCCCAAGCCAGCCCCAACGGGCAGGGTAGCATCGCCATGCTGGAGCGGCTGTTTCCCGAGTGGGGCGGCAAGATCTTCGTTCTGGTGTTGCTTGGATTCGCGACCACCGATTTCATCATCACCATGACGCTATCGGCTGCGGACGCGGCGGCACATTTCGTTCACAATCCCTTCGCACCGCAATGGCTGGCCAGCCCGATGCTGGTGACGCTGATGCTGCTGGCAATCCTGGGGGCGGTGTTCCTGAAGGGATTCAAGGAAGCCATTGGAATTGCGGTCGTTCTCGTGGCTGGATATCTTGTGTTGAACGCGATCGTCACCGCGCGCGCAGTCGTCGAGATATTGCATCATCCCGAGATCGTCTGGCAGTGGAGGGTTTCGCTTTTTGCGCAGCATCCGCATTGGCTCGGCATGGTTGCGATTTGCCTGCTGCTTTTTCCGCGCCTCGCACTGGGCCTGTCGGGATTCGAGACGGGCGTTGCCGTAATGCCCCTGATATCCGGTGAGGATATCAAGGCGCGCATCCGCAATACGCAAAAGCTGCTGACGACCGCTGCCGGCATCATGAGCGTGTTTCTGATTGCCACGAGCTTTGTGACGACCGTGCTGATTTCATCCAAGGCATTCGGCGACGGAGGAGAAGCCAACGGCCGCGCCATGGCCTACCTGGCGCATCGGTATTTCGGAAGCGTATTCGGGACTGTCTACGACGTCAGCACGATCCTGATTCTTGCGTTCGCCGGAGCCTCGGCCCTGGCGGGGCTGCTGAATCTGATTCCGCGCTATCTTCCGCGCTTTGGCATGGCTCCGGAGTGGGCCCGCGCCTCGCGGCCACTGGTGCTGGTCTTTATGGGCGTGGCGTTTTATGTCACCTATGCATTTCACGCCAACGTGGACGCACAAGGGGGCGCATATGCTACGGGGGTACTGGTGCTGATCACGTCAGCGGCATGCGCCGTTACGTTGTCGGTGAGGACGCTACGCGCACGCGTGACGTCTTTGCTGGTGACGTTGATATTTGTCTACACCACGCTGATGAATATCTGGGAGCGCCCGGAAGGGTTGAAGATTTCCTGCATCTTCATTGCATCGATGATGTTTGTTTCGTTTGTTTCGCGTGCGACGCGGTCGACGGAGCTTCGGATTACCGGCGTCGAATTCTCAGAGGATGCCGAGGCCTTCATTCGTTCCGCGGGCGATCAGCCGATTCGGATCATTTCTCATCGGCCCAAAGAGACGACGGTCGACGATCTTGACCAAACAGAAGCGTTTGTACGCGAAATCCAGGGTCTTCCAGAGCATGCGCGCATCCTCTTTCTCCAGGTGGAGCGCACCGATGCTTCGGAGTTCAACCAGCGCCTCACCGTGCAGGGCGAGAGGATTGGACGCCATTGCATTCTGCGCGCACGAAGCCCCATGGTGTCGAATTCCATTGCGGCATTGCTGATTCAAATCGAGAAGATGACAGGACACGTTCCGCATATCTATTTCAAGTGGAAGGAAGGAAATCCGGTAGCGAATATTTTCCAATTTCTCTTCCTCGGGGAGGGCGATGCGGCTCCGGTGACACACGAAGTATTGCGAAAGGCTGTGCCGGACATCGCGCGCCGGCCCATCGTCCATGTGAGCTGAAAACTCTGCGCTGCATAAGGCCGACCAAAACGAATAAGGCGCAATTTGCGAGAGGTAAAGGTGAGCGTCACAGGCTACGATGAATTCGACGCATGCCCTCTGTGACTGCAGACACCCCACATTCCGGCACCAAGTCGGCAACACGGTTCTCCATCGTGATGGCCTTCGCCAGTGTCTATTTTTTCTGGGGATCGACCTACACAGCGATCCGTATCGGCGCGGCGGAGATGCCGGCGCTGCTTCTGACCGGGGTGCGCTTTACGATTGCCGGCGCAATCCTGCTCGCATGGTGCCGCTGGCGGAGATTGCAGCTCCTGTTCCCTGCAAAAACAATGCTGATGCTGGGCATCATTGGCCTGTTGCTGCTGGGCTGCGGCAACCTCGGCCTTGTTTACGCAGAAGAGACACTACCCAGCGGCCTCTCGTCGCTTGTCCTTGCGGTCACGCCTCTCTACGTTGCCCTTATCGAAGAGTTTCTGCCGGGCGGAGAGCCCGTTCCGCGGCGCGGATGGCTGGGCATGGTGGTTGGCTTCGCTGGCCTCGCGGTGCTGCTCTGGCCCTCACTTCACATGGGACTCGCCGGCAATCGCTCGGTGCTGGCAGCAATCATCGCTCTGCTCGCCGGGGCCCTTGTGTGGACAGTGGGCAGCATCCTTTCGCGCCGAACCAAACTGCCGGTTAACAGCTTCGTCGCCGCATCGTGGCAGATGCTCTTTGCCGGAGTCTTCAACACCATGCTCGGATCGCTGCTTGGGCAGTGGCCACAGTTTCATCTGACTGGAGCGGCGATTGGATCCTTGGCGTGGCTGGTCACGGGAGGTTCACTGCTTGGATATACGGGTTTCATTTACCTGCTCGAGCACGTGCCCGTCGCCAAGGTTGCTTCCTATTCCTACGTCAACCCGATGGTCGCCGTGCTGCTCGGCGTCCTCATCCTGCACGAGCGTCCCCAAGCTGCGGAATTCATTGGCATGGCGGCAGTGGTATTCGCGGTGTTTCTGCTGACGACGGCACAGATGAAAGCGAAAGTCGCGTGATGTTGAACCACGCGCTCCTGCTCTTCAGCCGGATTCAGGATGCGGGCTTCTTGTCGAATGCGGTCGCCGGCACGAGCTGGGAATAGAAATCTCCATCGAGGACGACGGCGGTCCCTTCGAAGTCCTTCAGAGCCTGATCGTCGCCGGCTACGGTCATCCAGCAAACAGCGGCTTTTTTGAGCAGGCTGCAAGCGATCTCGAGGGTATACGGCATCTCGGGATGTCCCTTGGGATTTCCTTTGGCTCGCTCGATCCACAGGCTGTGGCTTCCCATGGCATAGGTTCCGTACACGGGGTCGCCGAAATCGAAGGATTTCCTTGGCCCTTCGGAACTGCCTTCGGCAAACCCGGGAAGATCTTTGGCCGTCATAATCTGGCCGAAGCAATCGAAGGGCAGCGCCATGACCGCAAGAAAAGACGGGGGGGCTGCATGTCGCGCGCTGATCGGAATCTGAATGCACGCGATCTCTTTCTTTTCGTCGTCGGATTTCGCTGTCGCGGCTTGTTGCTGTTTTACCTCGGGGAGCGTGGATTGCGCGTCAATCGCATCCCAGCCTTGAGGAATGTGGTAGGTGAATCCCAAGTCCTCGGGGGTAGGAGCAGCGGCGGGGGGAGCCTGCGCAAGGACGGGGGCGGCCAGAAGAAGAAGAATGGGTGCAAGATTGCGCATGGTCATTTCGCCGCAAGTCTACCACGGAGCGAGAGGCTGCGTTGGTCACGGCAGGCGCCGCGCGCCCTAATTGAGCAGCAACACCGAGAGGGCAGAAGCAATGCCGCAGAGGGAGAACACGACGCCGAGGTACCAGTAGATCCGGCTGCGCGTAAGGAGCGTAACAGAGGTGATGACGAGACCGATTTCAAGCAGGGCTTCAGAGAGGTCGAAGCGATCGGCGCGGGCTTCGGCGTGTTTCACTTCAGCTTGCAGTTCCTCGGCTTTCTTTTGCTCTTCCGGCAGCTCGATCTTCCACTTGGCCTGATGGTCGGCGTCGTCCTTCAAAGTCTTCGAGGCCGTTTCCTTGTCGGTTGCGGGCATGATCATCAGGATGTCGTCGGCGTGCTTCGTAATTTCAGAGCGAATCTTCTTTGCCTGGTATTGATTCCATTGATCGGTCGCCCTGTTCTGGTTGAGTACGGCTTCGGTGTGGGTGCGATGGCCGAGGACGGTGGTGATGGCGACCAGCACGGCCACCACGCTCATGGTAAAGGCGACAGGGCGCAGCCCGGATTCGCTCGATCCGTGCTCTGCGTGCTCCTTTAATTCCTGGACTTCGTTAGCTTCCATGGGGCGTGATGTTCTCCGTGACGAATGTGCCGGAGCAGCGTCATTTCCGCTTCCAGCGCACGCCGTCTTTCGAATCTTCGATGATGATGCCTTTTTCTGTCAGCTCTTTGCGAATCTGATCGGCGCGGGCAAAGTCGCGACGCTTCTTGGCGGCATCGCGCTCGGCAAGCAGCGCGTTGATGGCTTCGTCTGTCAGTGACTGCTGCGCCAGCAGCTCCGGTGCGACGTCGGCGATGCGGCCTTCCTGCCGGGCCCACTCAACGGCGCGCCGCGTGGGCTCGGTATCGCGGTCTTCGATGACGGCAAACACGGCATCGAATGCGGCGAGCACCGCAGCAACTGCGTCGCGATCGGCCTGGAAGAACTTGCCCTGATCCATGGCGGTATTGGAGAGACGGACCAGTTCGAAGATGGGCGCGCGCGCCTCGGCGGTATTCAGGTCATTGGCGAGAGCGGCCAGATAGTCCACATGAGCTTTCGATGCGGCGGACTGGACTTCGAGATTTTCACCAGCGGGGAATGCGCCCTTCACAAGCCGGTCGTGAAAGGTGCGCAGGCGGTCGATGGCTGCGGTGGCATCGACGAGTCCGTCGAAGGTGAAATTGAGCTGATGGCGGTAGGGCACCGAGATCAATGCCAGCCGGATCGCCGAAGCTTTGTAACCTTTGAGCAGCAGATCGCGAAGGGTATAGAAGTTGCCCTCGCTCTTTGACATTTTGCGTCCGTCGACGAGCAGAAAACGCACATGCATCCAGTGATGGGCGAGCGGTTTGTGGGTGACGGTTTCGCTCTGCGCAATTTCGTTTTCGTGATGGGGAAACATCAGGTCTTCGCCGCCTGCATGGAGATCGAAGCTGTCGCCAAGGTAGTTCATCGACATTGCGGAGCACTCGATGTGCCATCCGGGGCGACCGCGTCCGATTGCGGTTTGCCACGAAGTTTCGCCGGGTTTGGCGGCCTTCCAGAGGGCGAAGTCGCGTGCGGAGTCCTTTTCGTACTCGTCGACATCCACGCGGGCGCCATCCTCCATTCCGCTCAGATCCTTCTTGCTCAGCTTGCCGTATTCCGGAAATGACTTGAGCCGAAAGTACCAGGAGCCGTCATCGGTCTGGTAGGCCGCGCCGGCCTCCGCCAGTTTCTGAATCAGGTCGACCATGCGCGGGATGTTCTCGGTGGCTCGCGCAATGATCTCGGGCCGCTCCACTTGCAGAGCTTCCAGGTCCTCAAAGAACGCGTCGACGTACTTGGGCGTGTACTCGCCGATCGGCACTCCGACAGAAGCCGCGTTACGGATGATTTTGTCGTCGACGTCGGTGATGTTCATAACGTGGCGAAGCGGCATCCCCACGAGCTTGAGGAAGCGGCGCAGCACGTCAATTTCGAGAAATGTGCGGAAGTTGCCGATGTGTCCATAGTCGTAGACGGTGGGCCCGCACGCGTACATACGCAACTCTTTTCCATCCATGGGGACGAGTTCGTCGACTTGTCCTGAGAGGGTATTGAACAGGCGCAGAGGCATTGGGGTGGCGGGCAGGCGACTCATATTTCGGGTCAACGACAGAGACAAATTGGCCTTTCTGATTGTAGCAGTGGGGATTACGGGTGGGATTCTGGTTACCTTTGAGGCGGAAACTGTGACCTTGACTTCGTCGTATGCTTGGTGCAAGGCGGCGTGTGGTCGTCGGCAATCCGATGGATGATTACGTCTTATCTTTACTTTGCGACCCGGATACGCGCTATGCCCTGGAGATGGCCGGCGGCAATCTGCGCAATACGGCGACAGGACGCATTTATCCCATCCGCGACGGCATTCCTCTTTTTGTCAGTACAGTCACCGGATCGAACCTGAAATATCAGACACTCTACGATCGCATCGCGCCGGGCTATGATCTGGCCGAGCAACTCTATCACTGGTTCATGCGGAAGCCCAACTACCGGCTCGATTTTATTGGCGAACTTGAATTGAGACCGAACGCCCGGGTGCTTGAAACGTCGGTGGGCACAGGCGCGAATCTGCGTTTTCTTCCGCGCGACATTGACTTCTATGGAGTCGATATTTCGTGGGGAATGCTGAAAAAATGCCAGCGCAATCTGCTCGTTTGGAAGCGGAACGCTCACATCTTCCAGGCCGAGGCCGAACGGCTGCCGTTCAAGGTGGAAGCTTTCGACTGCGTATTTCACGTGGGCGGCATCAATTTCTTCACCGACAAGGTGCGCGCCATCAAGGAGATGATCTGGGTGGCGAAGCCGGGCACCAAGATCGTGATCGTGGACGAGACGGAGCGCACCATCCGGGAAAACTATCAGCGGACGCCGGTGGTCAGGAAAAGTTTTGGGCCGGGAACCGAAAAGGTACGATGCCCCGTCGACCTCGTACCCGGCGAGATGAAGGACATTTCCGCGAAGGAGATTTGCGGGGGGAAGCTGTACTGTCTCACGTTTCGAAAACCATAGAGCGCTGATTTGTTTGCGGACGGCTTTGGATCAGAGACAGAATCAGCGACCCAGAGCGAGCGACGGGTCGGCCGTGAGATCAGGTGCGGCAAACTCGCCGGCAACGAAGCGTGGCCACGCTGCTGCCGCAATCATGGCTGCATTGTCCGTCGAGAGCGCGAGGGTCGGAAATGCGATTTGAATGCCGCGTCGCGCCGCTTCTGCGGTGAAGCGCTCGCGCAGTTCGCGATTGGCGGCCACGCCGCCGGTGACGAGGATACGGCCGGCGTCGAGGGATTCTGCGGCGGCAAAGGTCTTCTTCATCAGGTCGCCGATAACGGCGTGCTGAAAGCTGGCGATGAGGTCGAGTGTCGGCTGAGGGCATAAGGCCAGAGCATCTTCTTTCGTTTGCGGCGGGCGCCCGGCGGCCAGCATGCGTGGAACGCGCGCGGCTGCCTCTTCGCGCATGCTGTGCAACTCGACATAGCGCAGGACCGCGGTCTTGATTCCTGAAAACGAAAACAGAAAATGCGGGTCGAGTGCGGCGATGGGCGCGGTTTTCGCGGCCTTGGTGCGTGGAGCTTTGCCGCCGAGATGCGCCTTGGTCTTGATTTGCGCAAACGCGAAGGGCACCGCATGCGGGTTGCCGAAGCGAGCCAGCGCATCGATCCACGGGCCGCCGGGATAGGCGAGGCCCAGCAGCTTGGCGACCTTGTCGAACGCTTCGCCGGCTGCGTCGTCGAGGGTGCGGCCGATGAGCGCGTATTGCCACGTTCCGTCCGAGGGTTGAGCGAGGTAAAGGTGCGTGTGTCCGCCGGAGACGACGAGAGCTAACGCAGGCTCGTCGGTTTCAGCGTGACGACCGTTTGTCGAGGACCGCTCCTGCAGCAGCACTGCGTGAATGTGTCCTTCGAGATGATTGACGGCGATGAGCGGCAGCACTTGCGCGAAGGCGAGCGCCTTGGCATAGGTGATGCCGACCAGCAATGCCCCTGCAAGCCCCGGGCCGGACGTGACAGCGATGGCATCAAGATCGGCCAGGGTTACGCCTGCTTCGGCAAGCGCTGCGCGGACCACGGGGACGATGGCGCGCAGATGCTCGCGGCTGGCCAGCTCAGGGACGACTCCGCCGTAGCGGAGGTGGGTGGCGATCTGCGAAGCGACAACGGACGATAGGGTGCGGGCACCGCGCTCGACCACGGCGGCGGCAGTTTCGTCGCAGGAGGATTCAATACCGAGGATGAGGCCGCGAGGCATACTGCAAGTTTAACGGGCTCGAATCTGGGGCCCGAGACGGACTATCCTCAAGCAGAGAGATGTTGCCAACTTCGCCCCAATTCGAAGCCGCGCTGGAGATTCTCAAGACGCTGCGCACAGCGGGCTACGAGGCATACCTTGCCGGCGGATGTGTGCGCGATCTGCTGCTGGGCCGCGCGCCCGAGGACTACGACGTTGCGACTTCGGCGACGCCCGATGTTGTTCTCGATATGTTTCCGCGCACGTTTGCGGTGGGCGCGCACTTTGGTGTGGTGCTGGTGGCTTCGGAGATCGGCGGCGGCTGCAAGGATGGCACCGTGGAAGAGCGGTGTGTGACGGAGGTAGCGACGTTCCGGTCGGATGGCGTGTATTCCGATGGGCGGCATCCCGACGCGGTGCGCTACACGCGGACGGCTGCGGAGGATGTGCATCGACGCGATTCTACGATCAACGGACTGCTGCTGGACCCGTTGCGCGAATCGGGTGACCTTCGTTCCGACGTTATCGATTATGTCGGAGGCCTCGACGATCTCGATGCGGGAGTGATCCGCGCCATCGGCCGCCCGGAGAAACGTTTCGAAGAAGATCAGCTTCGCCTGCTGCGCGCGGTTCGCTTTGCCGCGCGATTTGGGTTTGTACTCGAATCGGCAACTTTCAACGCGATGCGCAAACTCGCGGCGCGCATTCATGCGGTGAGCCGGGAGCGCATCCGCGAAGAGCTGACGAAGATGCTGACGGAGGGGCATGCGCGGCGGGCGTTTGAACTGCTTGATGAAACCGATCTGCTGGTGCAGGTGCTGCCTGAAGTTTCAAGGATGAAGGGTGTCGCGCAGCCGCCGCAGTTTCATCCCGAAGGCGACGTATGGATCCACACGTTGATGCTGCTGGAGCAACTGGAGCCCGGCTGTGCGATGACGCTGGCGTGGGGCGCGCTGCTGCACGACGTGGGCAAGCCGCCGACGTATCGCGAAGCACCCGACCGCATTCGTTTTGACGGTCATGTAGAAGTGGGCGTGGCCATCGGTGCGGAGATCTGCCGACGGTTTCGCTTCTCGAACGAAGAAACGCGCCAGATTCTTGCGCTGATCGAGAATCATATGCGCTTTGCCGATGCACCGCGGATGAAGGCTTCGACGCTGAAGCGCTTTTTCCGTCTTGAGAGTTTTCCCGAGCACCTGGCCCTGCACCGGATGGATTGCCTGGCTGCGCATCGCAATATCGATATCTGGAACTTCGTCCGCGAGCGGTACGAATCCATGCCCGAGGAAGCCGTACGGCCTGCGCCATTGATTAGCGGGCGGGAATTGATTGCGGCAGGTTATACGCCGGGTCCGGCATTCAAAGAGGTGCTTCGAGCGGTTGAGGACGCGCAACTGGAAGGTTCGATCACAACCGAGGAAGAGGCTATGGCACTGGTCAGGGAAAAATTGGGACCTGCGTGAAGTTGAACCTCTGACTCACCGATCATGCGATCAGCGCACGCCTCAACGCACGCGGTGGAATGTGCGGCTCCAGCGCGTGTCGGTGAAGAAGTGGATCGCGACGTGGCCCATCCATGCCAGTTGATTTCCAAGGCCCTTTTTATCCTCCTGATCTTCAGGAGTTTTGAAGGACCAGTAGTTGAAGAGAGGCCGGCCCATGATGTTCTCGCGCGGGACGAGGCCCCAGAAGCGCGAATCGAGGCTGGCGTGTCGATGATCGCCCATCATGAAGTACTTGCCGGGCGGCACGACGAGGTCGCCGTTCTCAATGTGGTTAGGCAGATCAACCACCCACGTGGTGACAGCACCGTGTGAGTCCTCCACGGTCGGCAGGACTGACGGAAACTCGTCGGCGTAGGCGCGTTCGCTGGGGGCAATCGGAGTGTCGAGGCCTTCTTTGGGCATGGGCTGCGCGACACCATTGATGAAGACCGTTCCATCGTGGAGATGAATACGATCGCCAGGCATGCCGACCAGGCGCTTGACGAGGATGGCATAGACCGGGTTGCCATCGGCGTCGGGTTCGGGCTGAGGCGCGGGACGATAGAAGACAACGATGTCGCCGCGCTGGGGGTTGCGGTGATGGACCAGCGGCATCCAGCTTGTGGCGGGGCTAAACGTGATGCGATCGACGAGCAGATGATCGCCGACGAGCAGGGTGTCTTCCATCGATCCGCTGGGGATTACGAAATTCTGACCGAGAAGCTCGAGCGCGAACAGGCCGATGACAAGGACCGAACAGATGCCGGCGATCGTCTCGAAGGGAGTCTCATTCGGCGGCGCTGCAGGTGCGGGAGGAGCATCAGAGGCCGATTCGCGGGTTCCTTTCCTTGCCATCCATTGCTCCGGTGATTTTCTGCTGATCCTGAGAGACCTGCATTTACTTTATCGCACAGGACGAAGCGGGGCGCAGCTAACCGAGGACTGCCTGAAGCGGTCGCGCGCAGTTCTGATCGAGCACGTATGCAAGCCAATCTTCGGGCTGGGGCAGATTGGAGAGGTCGGCTTCGCCCGAGTCAAGGAATGACTCGAAGAGGATTTTGTAGAGTCCGCGGCGGCCGGCGAGTTTTTTATGGCGTGCGCGGAGGAATTCGAAACGGAATGGGGATGCCGGCTCGAATTCAGCAAGAAATTCGCGCGAGAAGAATCGATGCGAGCGGGCAACGGCCATAAGGATGAGTGATCGCCAGCTCATGCGCAGGAGGCGTTTGAGTGCGGGGTCTCCGTGGGGCAACTGCTCGATTTTGTCGGCCACCTTTTCGCTGAAGGCGAGCAACTGTCGCACGAGATGGTCGAGCGGGAGACCGGCGGCGGCGGTGCGCGAAAACAAAGTAGCAGCTCCGTGCTTCAGATCATCCTGCACATCCTGGAGATCATCGCCTAGCTGCAATAGGACGCCCCAGTCGAAAGCGAACCGCGCCACGTCGTCCGAGAGGAATCCATGCGAGAGACAGGCATCGGCGAGGACCGACGTACCGCCCTTCGCGGAGGTCAATCGGAGCAGTTCGGGATCGCTGGCGCGGGGGCTGCGCTTTAATTGCGCCATGCTGTTTTCCTGCGCCTGATGGATGGCCAGCAGGCATTCGTAGACGCGGGGAAAGCGAGGTCGGGGGAACTGCTCTTCAATCAATCGCACCATGGCCCACACCGCGGATTCATGACTTTCGCGCGGCACGAGGGGCAGGCCGCACAGCCGGTCGCGAAAGCGCGTGCTGAATTCGAGTTTGCGACTGGTGGATATTTTTTCGGAATCGAGATAGTTGTCGCTGTAGGGATAGAGCAGGCTGTAGCCGAGGATCGACGGCGTCATCTGCATGCGGTCACCGAGCAGAGGCTGGATTCCGCAGACAGTCCAGGCATTGCGACAGGCCTGGATCGTATCGGCCATGGTGAGGTTTGGATCGAAGCGCCGTGCCCACTGGGCAAACTGCGTGCCGATGGGGAGGAAACCGTTCGAGAGCAGATGGACGGCATCGTCTTCAAGGCCGAGAGCGACGGAGGCAAACGGCGGAAAGACGGCTACGATGCGGCGTTGAGCGGCGATGCGGTCTGATCGGCTGTGCCGCGCCTGCTTTGCTTCGCACTCAACGGTGCGGAGAGCTTCGTCGTAAGCGTCCTCTTTTCGCTGCTGCTCGGCGGCCGAAAACCGGGGACCGTCTTCGGCGCGGAAGATGCCGCAGGATTGCCACTCCCCGATAGTCGCGGAGACCTGGGACTCGACCCACGACCAGTTGTAGGTACGCTCCATGTCATGAGTGATTACGGATTGCCGGGTCGAACGGTTCCAGTGACGGTGGTTAGGCGGAATGGGCAGATCGGTGCTGCAGTGCAGCCGGTTTCGTGGCATATTGGCTGACATGCATGTAACGCGTAAGACGAACCAGGAGCTGGAGGTAGTGGACAGCCTCATCTGGCTTTCGGTTTTGTTTTTGTGTGTTTTTGCAGGGTTCGCCTACAGGGTCTATCTCGAGCCGAGCAGAAATTCCGGGTTTGGTCTGGGACTTGTCCTGCTTTTCGTGATCGTTCCGTTGCGCAAAGAGACCGTGGTTTTCGATGCGGCTTTACAACAGGTGCGATGGAAGCGGCTGCGCATGTTCAAGGTCGCTACCGGGTCGATTCCTTTCAGCGCGATCACGGGGATCGGGATTGAAGCGCTGGCCAGCGGCCGTGGCGGAGCGACTTACCGCCTCGCGATTCAAACCGCCGACAACAAGCCGGTTCCGATGTCGGATGCATATGGAAATAGCCGCGCTCATTATGAGTCATTACAGGCGGAGATTCTGGAGTTTTTACATCTCGATGCCGCGAAGGCTGCACCGGCTTACGACGTCGGGGATGAGGAATCGATTCGGTCGCTTCTGATGGAGGGACGGAAGGTGGAAGCGATCAAGCTCATGCGCAGCAGCCAAAAGATCGGACTCGCCGAGGCTGTGGATCAAGTGGATGCGATCGCGCAGAAGATGAAGGCCGCAAAGTAGCGGAGTCGCACAAGATCGAACAGATCGTCTTTGTCCCTGCTCGCTCGGCGACAATGGGGATGTGCCGGGGGAAATGCGCAAATTCGATGTGATTGTGCTGGGGGCGGGCGCGGCCGGGCTGATGTGTGCTGCGGTGGCGGGCCAGCGCAATCGCCGGGTTCTGTTGGTGGAGCACAATACGCAACCCGGGCGGAAGATATTGATCTCCGGCGGAGGACGCTGCAACTTCACCAACATTCACTGCACGCCGGCAAACTTTATCTCGGAGAATCCGCACTTTGCGAAGTCGGCGCTGGCGCTTTACGAGCCGAGCCACTTTCTTGAGCTGGTCGAGCGCTATGGAATCAAGTGGCACGAAAAGACGCTGGGGCAACTTTTCTGCGATCACTCGGCGCGGCAGATCGTGGATATGCTGCTGGCAGAGTGCGAACGGGGGCATGTTGAAGTTTTGCTGAATGCGCGCGGGATTGCGGTCGAGGGCACGTCCGGTGCATTTCGGGTTGAGTGCTCTGCGGGCATGTTCACCGCGGGTGCATTGGTGGTGGCTACTGGCGGGCTGTCGATTCCGAAGATGGGGGCGACGGGCCTTGTGTACGAACTGGCGCAGCAGTTCGGGCTGAAGGTCGTCGAACCGCGACCGGCGCTGGTGCCGCTGGTGTTGGGCGGCCGGGAGAAAAGCTGGGTGGAACTGGCCGGAGTCGCCGCCGACGTGACGGTGCACGCCGGAAGTGGACCGAAGTTTCGCGAAAAGCTGCTGGTGACGCATCGCGGATTGAGTGGTCCAGCGGTGTTGCAGGCTTCGTCGTACTGGCGGCCGGGCGAGGTGATTCATGTCGATTTCGTACCGGACGCGAACGGGCAGGGCAGGCTGCTCGAGGCGTTACGCGGAGATGGAGGGCGCCGGGATGCGGTTGCTTTCAAACAGGAACTGCGCGCTGTGCTTCCGCAGAGGCTGGCGGGGCATCTGGCCGAGGTGGGCGCTCCGGCGGGATGGAGCAATTTGGCTCTCGATGCGGCGGAGCGCAATCTGCGCAACTGGCCGTTTCATCCGGCCGGCACGGAGGGGTTTGAGAAGGCCGAGGTGACGGCGGGAGGGGTGGATACCGACGGACTGAATTCAAAAACGATGGAGGCGCGTGCGGTCCCAGGGCTCTTCTTTATCGGCGAAGGGGTCGATGTGACCGGGCACCTGGGCGGGTTCAACTTTCAGTGGGCCTGGGCTTCGGCGGTGGCGGCGGGACGGGAGGTGTGAAGGGACGAGGGAATAAGGCAAGGGGGTGCTGAAGGTTATTGCGGTGATGGGGTGCTTGGCGGGTTGTTGGCTGGGGTGGGGGCAATCATGGACGCTGGCGGGGCTAGCGGCTTGGTGGGTGGCGTGAGGACGAATCCTTTGCGGACGAGGACGAAGCCTTGCTGGGGAAGCTCGGCCTGGAGTAGCTGGTTTTCAGAGCCGGAAAAGAGATCTGTCGACGTACCGGCGATGGTGGCGATGAGGTGGTGGACGGTGATGGGCTTGGCGTCGAGAGTTCCCTGCTCGTCGGGATAAGTGGCGAGCTGGATGGGTGAGGTGGATCCGGCCTGCTTGGGAAGGATGGCCCAGAGGTCACGATTGTTGGTGGCGGCGGCGATAGTGAGAAGCGTCTGCAGGGCTCCGGGATCGAAGTCGGGGAGAAAAACGGCTGATTTGTGGGCGTCGAGGCGCGTGGTGTTGGCGCGGCCGTTGGCCGAGATGTTCATGAGGAACTGCGCGCCGTCGGGCTTGGCAACGATGTTGACGGCGGAGTTGTTGACGATGGCGCTGAGCTGGACGTGAAGTAAGCCGCTTGCGGGAGACAGCTCCTCGGTTTTGGAGAGGGAGTAGTTGAGGCCCTGCATATCGACGCGGAGCAGGGAGGTGGAGTCAACGCCGGTGGGTTTGGATGTGAAGGTGAAGCTGGCGGTGCCGACGGGTTTGCCGTTCTGGCTGACGGCAAAGCTGGCGGACTGGGCCACGGCTGAGGCCGAAGCGCTGAGAAGAACGAAGGCAAAAAGTCCCGCGGACGGGATCAGGGTGCGAAAACGCATCTTGTTCTTTCCTATTTCATTAGACACGGAAGTGTACATGAGGTTGTGGAAGGTGGCAGCGGGGTGAGGTATGTCCGTAGGGAGACCCCCCTCCCCCATCCATACTCTGTAAACAAAGTCTGTGGAATCTTGAGCTTAGTGAAGCGGGGTCCCCGCCAAAGTCGTCTCCTAAAAGAACTTACCCGCAGAGTCGTCTCAGGAAAGAGGTTAGGGGACGGGAACGAGGGACAAGGGAACAAGGGACAAAGGGACAAGTGTCGCGTTGGGGTTTGCCGTATGGAATCAGGGTAGCAAGGTGCGCGAAATAATCTGCAAAATCGGGCCTCGGAATCTGCAGGCTTCTTCACTGCTCTGCAGGTAGCCGTTTGAGCCCGTTTTGACCAGTGGCAGTCGCGCACAGAACTGGGCGAACACGTCTGACACTTCTGGATCGGCGGTATTCTCTCGAAACCCGAAAGAAGTGAGCTCTCCCTCCGTCCCACGCTGGACGAGTCCATTGGCGATGGTGCGCTCGTCGACCACCCGCAAGAGACCCCAAGGCGGAACTTCGCTTGCTGGTATGAATCACCTTGAAAGCCGCAATGTCGAAGCCGCATGAGCCGTTTCGCCTGATATGGAGTGACCCTGTCAACCCTGCGGAGTCGATGGGGTTGCTTTTGTCGTTGTCGTTGTTTTTGCTTTTCCCCGAGGACAGAGCGAGCAGCAGCCTGGGCAGGTTTGAGCGACGATTGATCAGTCTGATATTCGCGGGTCGGAACCGCATAATCATGATCCGTC
>NZ_JBAUUO010000097.1:0-5162 GCF_049582745.1 Occallatibacter sp. | reverse complement strand
GATACATCTAGGGAGATACTCAAGCTCATTGAAAAGGACCGCCGGAAGATCGAGGAGCTTGGCCGGCCGGCTGGATCGGTCCTGCGCGTTCACCTACACCTTCAACGCAAGCCGATCATCACGATCCCCGCAACAGCCGAACAGCTCTCCCTCTCCGCGCCCACGGTGGCTAAGGCTTTGCAGCACATGGTAAAGCTCGGCATGGTTCGTGAGACGACCGGCAAACAGCGCCATCGCCTCTTCACGTATCACCGCTACCTGGAAATTCTCAACCGGGGCACCGAACTCCCAAAACGAGCCATTCGTGGTGGCTAACCACGACAGAATTGAGGCTTGGGTCACGTGAACTATCGTGGGGAAGGGCAAGAGTCATAACTGATTCTAGCGGTCCGGACGATAAGAAACCTTGGATGACCGTCTGACCTACGCTTTTGGCCCAAGAATTCGCCGCATGACAATTTTTCGTTCCGCCAGATTCCGACGGTCAGCGAGAATGATAGCCTGTGTCTCCTCACTTCGTGTACCTTTCGCGCCATTAATCCCAACGTATTCTAAGTTCAGGAAGGATCGATTCGAGATTCTTTTTGACATTGTGGCGGCTTGTCATAGACCAGGGGAAGGAGACAACCCAAACACCCCAGCGGTTTGTGTCCGCAGGGCAAACCTCTCGAAAGAAATGTTTATCTGAAACCTCCCAGACAAGCCCCGCTCGACTGTTGTCCGGAGCAATGACGAAGGCGTCTCCACATTCGCAAGGCTCAATCTCGAAATCTGTAATTTCGCCAAACACGAAACCATCCACGGCAACATCACTAAGAGCCTGGAAGCCGTGATACACGGCAGCCCCAGGTGGCCTCGCGATGAAGCCAGGTTCAGTACGAGAGGCACTCTCCGCAGTGGCGTCAACCGCAAGGGGGCGTCCTATCGGGGCCGTGGATTTCTGTTTCTCGTCATTCAACGCTGTACCCTCACGTCACTACTTTTTCCGATACATAGACTCGATAATTTTCCTAAGTTGAGGATTCTCGACCTGCGACAAAGCCTTCTCGACGTCAAAAGCTTCGCGCCGGGGTTCCTGCTTCGCGGCCCAATCGCTTACCCGTTTCATATATGCATTAATTTCATTCCAGACAACAAGGCTCCTCGGTCCCAGCCATCGTAAAAAGGGTGCAGCTCCGAAGTCTCGATGACTGGCGACGTTTTGGATATCCTCCAACAGCCCAACTGTGATGAGGTTCTCAAGCTCAGGGTCAGGCTTGTGAAGGAGGGTCTCAACGGAGGCAAACAAATCCGAAAATTCGCCTGTCGCTTCCTGGGCGTATTTTTCGACCAGGTAATGAGCCAATCCACCCATTACGAGATACCACTGCGGCGAAGTTTCCTTTTCCGACTCCTTTACGAACTCCTGCCACTGCCTCTGGAAGCCTGGAACCGTCGCAATGATTTTCTCTACATCTTCTTGTTTAGCAGGCATAACGTTAACCGTGCGTTCTCTTCTTGGGCGGCCTGAATCGCAATGTGAGCCGGGCGCTGGACCACTCTCTTCCTCCCCATCCAGCCCAGTTCTGGTGATGACTAAGCAGGTGTTGCCAGGTTTCTCGTTGATGACACGCCCAATCCAGGGGGTCTATGATGCAGTTAATTTCATGGAGATCCATATGAAAATGAGGCGTCTTGGCGGGCTCATGCTTTTGCCAATCGCTGTTTGGGCTCAGCAGCCATCCAAGCCGACAGCAGGGCGGGCACCTCTTACTACCAGCAGGTCCAATGCGGTGGTCAAGACTCCTTCGCAGATTCTCGATGAAAACCACATTTCGATAGCTGTAATTGTTGCCGCAGGAAATCCGTCCGTTAAGCCCGGGACTGGTTTCTTTGTTGCTTGTATACGGGTTGGTGGTCGGGGCACGTGGATAAGGGCATTTTGCTCGCCTGGGCTTGAGTAGAACTGCGGCATATTTGCGGCAGCAACAGCCAACGCTGAATGGTATTCTTGTGCTCAACCGCCTCCGGTCGCTCATTACACGAACGCAGGGAACCTGTGGCTCAAGGGGACTCTCAGGTCTTCAAACGCTACTCGCAAATGAAACTGCAAATGAAGAGAGAAGCTCTGGAGAAAATCAACCGCCAGGCCAATGAAATGCCGTTGGATTCTGGCACAGCGATGGTTCAGTGAAATCTATTTGGCACAGTTTTGGCACAGTTGGAGGCGAAATTGGTCAGATGGAGCAACAGTTCTGTTGGGAAGTCCTTTATAATCTTTACGTACTTCATGTCGGGGCGTAGCGCAGCCTGGTAGCGCGCCTGCCTTGGGCGCAGGAGGCCCGCGGTTCAAATCCGCGCGCCCCGACCAATTATTTCTTTGTTTTCAATTTACTCTGCCTGACGTGGTCTGCGTCGGAGCCTGAACTTGGGTCCATTTGGGTCCAAATACAAGCCGCTCGACGCTTTCCACAGCGCGACGCTGCTCTTCCGGGATCGCGTGCAAATAAATCTCGCGCGTGATTTCCGGCGTGGCATGTCCCAACAGAGATTGCATCGTTCCTATTGGAGTACCCACACCGTCGAGCATCGTCGCGTGGCTATGCCTCAGAAGATGCCACGTGACACCAGGAAGCCCTAATTTCTTTGCGACAGGCTTCAGGTGCTTGCGCAAGAGATTCCAGCGATCTAGCGGCAATCCCTCGCGTGTTGCGAATACTAGGGCCTTTGGGTCAACAGCGGTGGAACAGATGCCGGCGAGAATTTCTGCCGTCTCCGTCCCAATCGGAATGGTTCGCGCACTGCGCTTTGTTTTGGGTTTATCGAAGTGCCCGTCATACACCGTCTCGACTACGCGGAGCAAACGAGCCTTCAAATCAATGCTCCCCCATCGAAGCGCAAGCAACTCCCCTACACGCAATCCCGTCAGCACCAGTAGCAACGTGACCGAGCGTGCGGGTTCATTGAGCGCCGCAGCTATGCCCCGTATCTGGATCGGAGTGAGGACAACCCGCTCCGCTCCATGCTGCCGTCGCGGGAGTTTCGTTTTCTGAGCTACGTTCTCGGCAATATAGCCCCATTCCTCGGCTGCTCCGAGAATCTTGCTCATACCACACTTGAAGTGGTGAACGGTTTCCCACGACAACCCGTTGCTGAGTTTTCGGCTGAGGAAGCTTTGCAGCTCTTCTCGCGTGAGTTCACGAAGCTGTCTCTGGCCGAAAGCAGGATTGAGATGCACGTCGAGCATGTACCGATAGTGCTTCTGAGTTGCGTATTTCAGCATTGGCAAGACCACAGGCGTCCAATCGTTCTTGACGAAATCGCCGAATGTACGGACCGACTGCGGTCGTGCCTTACCGTTGTTGATCGACCCTAACCTCTGAGACAGAACCTGCATAGCCAGGCGGCGCGTCGGAAATTCAGCGACGGTCCCGATCACTTCGGATCGCCTCAGTCTGCCGAGCGTGCCGTCTACTTGAATTACATCCTCCCACCAGCGTGCCACCCAAAGCTTTCTTCGGGTGCCGCGCTGGAAAAGCGATCCTTGCTGGAAACCTCTTCGAGCCATCGTTTCTCCCTTCTTTGGGATCTCGATGGCCCGCCCAGCTTGTTCTGCGTCGCTTCTGAGTGTAGTCCTCATGTCAAGCTGCTTCGCGATCTCTCCCGTGGCGCTGCACCCAGGCGATTACTTCGTCTGCGCGGAAACGCCAGTACTTCCCAAGGCGATATCCCGGCAGGCGATCTATCGAGCGCTTTCTGGTGTGCCCGTACACCCAAGAAACTGGCACCTTCAAGAGTTTGGCAGTCTCCTGAACCGTTAGAAGTTCGGTGTGGTTTTCATCTCCGTTGTTCATCACTGTGGCCCCCTGCTGCGGAATAGCTCCTCGGGTGGGTAAAAGCGCGCGACGCTTATTTCGACCTGAACGCGGCGTGTACTGGGTTGCACCCGCAGCGGTCAGTACTCGAACGCAATCTTCATTGTGAGCTGCCTTTGCTCTCATGAGGGCCGTTTGACCCTTGTCGTCGCGTTCATCGAGGCGAATAGCTGGAGCGTTTACCAAAACCTTGAGCTTTTCGACGAAATTATTCTGGGCAGCTGTCATCAGTGCGGTCTCGCCAGCGTGGCCTCTCGCATTAACGTTTGCACCTGCCTCGATCAATCGGGCTGCTATAGAATCTGAGACCGTTTCAATCAATGCTGTGTCACCATAGTTATCGCGCACTTCAAGATTGATGTTGTGTCGTATAAGCTCTTGGACGGCATCATCTTCAAGAGAGAAAAGAGCCGTTCCGCCGTCCCAACTACGTGCGTTAATATTGGCACCTGCATCTACAAGCATTTTCACGACAGCGTCGCGATGTATCATTTCTTCTGGAACTTCGGCGTGTCCTCTGCCGGAGTCATCAACGCTAAAACCAGGATCTCCCGTGGCACCGCTAAGAAGCGCGGTTTGGCGGCGTTTATTTCTCGCATTAGCTTCGGCTCCGCGATCTAGGAGGAGGCGAACACATTCTGGGTTTCCTGAAGCGGCGGCGGCCATCAGAGCCGTGTCGCCATATTTGTCCTTCTCGTCCCCTTTCAGTCCTGCTGCAAGTAGCAACCGCACGACGTCGGCATTGCCACTACCCGCTCCAAAGATTAGGGCACGACGGCCAAATTCATCAGCAGCGCGGGGATTTGCACCAGCTTTGAGAAGCAATGCAACCATGTCTGGCAGCCCACGGTCTGCCGCGAGCAACAATGCCGTTGCGTGATAAGGCCCATGATGTTCTAAATCAACTTTGTTGGACAGAATGCTACGCACAATCGCTGTCTCGCTGTATAGAGCAGCACGCGGAAGAGCGTCGGAAAGGACGTTTTGCCTGGCAGTCGGGTCCGAATTCTCTGCCAGTAGCGCCCGAACCGTGTCGGCGTCTCCGTTGACCCATTGATCGGAATGAGAATACTTCAAAATAGCGTCCTGGACATTTTTGAGAGCTGGTGGGATCTCAACCCCGTAATCCGTGATCACCTTTCGAGCAGCACCGATCTGGACAGAAGTTGTAGTGGAGTAACTGTCGGTTGCAAAGGGAAAGTCGTCACTTAACGAGAAAAAATCTGCTTGTCGAAGGGCTTCCAACAATTCGCGAATCTCTTCCGTGCTTATTTGTCGCTGGTGTTGTCCCTCCACGACGACGTACCC